>CBDBGZ010000008.1:0-215723 GCA_965205425.1 Candidatus Nitrosopumilus sp. | reverse complement strand
CACACATGTTGGTAGAAGGTATTACAGATTCACGCATACTTAAAAAGATTTTGATTTGACAGGATTGACAACTAAAAATTTCAGCAAATTAGATCATTCTTCATTAGAAGATTTGATTCCAAAATATGTTTATTTGAATGCAGTAAAATCTGCATATACTTTATCTGAAGTCACTTTAAATGAAACTGATTCGACTGATAAAATGATAACCCATCAAGTTGATGAATATCTTAAAACTAAGGAATTAGGGAAAATAGATAAATTAAAAATCACTGAACAATTACTTCCTTTACTTGATGGTATTTCCAAGGAAATTTGTGATACTTTTGTTCCTATATTTTTAAAAATTAATGAAATAAAAAAATTCTTTCTCAATCTCGTTTGTTATTTTTACGAAAATTATATTTTAAAAAAAGAGCATGTTGCAAATTGTGATTTCAAATTATAATTTTAGAGAATATTGACAAATGATAAACTGCTATGCTTTTTCAATTATGAGTTACTTTCCCATCTACTGATCATAAAATTCACCGTAAACTCCGTTAGTTGTAATTAGTGGAATTGACATTAATGCCACAATCAATGTTAAAAAAATCCCATTCAATGCAAAATTCAATATATTTTCATTATTAAATAATTCGTATCATTGAATTTCATCAACCGATAATCAACACAAAGAAAACAACCACAGACACAACAGAACCTTTGATCATTATCTTTATATCGGAATATTTCTATAATTGTTCAACATATGAATTATGCAAAATGTGTCATACCATTTTTGACTTTGTTGTTAATTCCTGTAGCAATGAGCGATACTTTTGCCCAGAGTGTCAATGATGATTATCCCATATCAAATAGCACCTTGTCTGGATTTATTTCTGATGATGGTACGGTAGGTCCTGTAGGAATTGTAAATGAATTGTACAAGGCACATTCAGATGTTACAAATATTATGATTGACCATTCAAAAGGTAATTTCTCAATAGCTGAAAACATTGTATTTACAATGGTACTAGTTGATGAGGAAAATGAAAAACTTGTAGTTGCAATAGACCCTGTACTGCTAAGCCTTGGTCTTGATACTGGCACATCTGATATTCAGCAATTGCTTGATACTGATGTAAATGTAGATTTGTCCTATGCTGTGTTTATTCCTGAAAGCCACATAAACCCGTCTTCACAATCACAGATTAACACATGGATCTCATTATACAATGATAGATGTTCTACTTTAACAACAAGTGCATTATGTCAAGCTTTAATATTTAATTTACAAACTCAAAACCATTACACACTAAATTCAAGTGGCATGTGGGTCGCACCATCCACTGATACACCACCCCCTGCACCAGAACCACCTGTTACAACTACAACAACACCTAGTTCAACATCAATATCACAAACAATTCTCTTTTCAGATGACTTTGAAGATGGTACATTAAACAAATGGACTGAATCCGGAGAATCTGATTGGAGGGCAGATACCTTTGATGAAAACAGAGTACCTGAAAATCATTCAAGTTCTAACAAAGTAGCAGAGGCTGACAACTGCGATACACAATGTATACTTGTGATAAAAAATGCAGTTGATATCTCGACATCTACTAGTCCAAAACTGGAATTTTGGAGATACATCGATAGATCTCTTGATAATACAGAATATCTCAAAGTTGAGGTAACCAAAAATGGCAGTACCTGGATAGAGATAGACAAGTGGACTCCTGAGAATGGAGACGACGATGATTCTTGGCACAAAGAGACATTTGATTTGTCCCCTTACAAGTCCAGTAATTTTAAGATACGATTTGTAGCATCAATGAGCTCTACAAGTGAAGATGTAGGTATTGATGATGTAAAGATTACATCACAAAGTACTTTATCTACAACTGTGAAAAAGTTTTATGGCGGCCAGCAGATTATCAAGTCTCAAATTATAACTACTGATACAGCATTAGATTTTTCTAATGGTACTATAACAATTGGTGCCACAAAGACTAATGGCCAAATTGGGTTTGTAACTGCTGGTCATGTTTTAGAAATATCTGATAGTACATATAGGTATCCTGTAACTCTAGGTGGATATTATTTACCAGGTAATACTATAACGACTATGGGATTAACACCAAATAACATAGAAAATTATGCTTTAAAACTTGAGGTAATGAATCCTACAATAGTTAGAGATGTAAGAGGAGATATGGCATTTGTTCCAATCACTGAATCAAATGTTATAATATCACAAACTGAAATCATAACACGTAATGGAACTTTGATAAATGTAATACATGGTTCTGCTGATTCTATACCACTTGGTAATGATATAGAAATTTATGGTATAAATAATAATGCAGTTGGTACATTAAGATACAACAATGTAACTGCTTCGACTGATGATGGCATAACATTTACTAATATGGCAGTAGGTCATTATGACAGTGTAAATGGAGACAGTGGTGCTCCAATAATAGTTACAGATCGTGGTATCAACAAATTGATTGGTATTCATAAAGGTAAAATATGTGCATTTCATAGTACGGATACTGGGTTACTCTTACAAGATGTACATAATTCTGTACAATTTTGTCCAAATGGCTACGGCTTATATTACAAACTCTTTACTCCTTTTGAAAACATCAAATCAATTCTTAATCTAAGATGATTACGTTTAGTGTTTTTCTTTTATTATTTTTTGTAATAATCCTATTTTTACCATCTGTATCTATGGCGTCAGCTTATTTTGATGACTGCATAACAATGAACAAAGTCTCTAATGACAAACTAATCTGTGTATTTCATGATACCTTGCAAAAATTAATCGATAGAGACTATGCATATGTTGAACATGACTGGCAACTCATATGCGATAATAACATAAATTCACCACATTCTTGTCATATGATACGTTATGATGATAAACTATGTATATTTATTGTATCTGAGTCTGAGAGATGTATTGAAGAATATGATAAACCTCAAGATTATGATGAATGTTTCAACGAATATAAATTACAAGTAAGATATCTTGTACAAGCATTTTCTCCACATAGTAATGATTTTGGCATTATTGATGAATATTTTTATTTTAGTCATGATTTTTGTGATCTAGATTATGTACTTAAGTATGAAACACAAGAGCGTGATGGAGTTATTTACCAAATTACCCATCATAGAGTGTTTGTAGAAAATTATGGAGTACCTGATTCATTATTTTATAGAATAAGTGCTATCGATGAATCAAGCCCTGTATATGAGTATGGTACAGGTTATTTTCTCTCGCCTAATGGGGAAAAACATAATTTTACATATACTTCCCATGGCTATTACCTTAAAATGAAACTTATTGATTGATTTACAACGATTAATTTCAAGTCTGTATCATAACTGCTTCTCTGAACTTTTTGCTTACATGTTGTGAACCGTTGTCTGTTCGAATAATCGGTTCTGGTGGATTCTAGTGATCAGATCACCAAAATACACCACATCCTCTAAAATTACTCAAAAGAGCCAGAGCAGGATTACTCCAACAAAAAGTTACAATACAATTAACCAAAGGAAATGCCAGGAAATTGCGTAGTTTGGCTGGTAAAAAAGAGATTGATGTGGTTGAGATGGCTGATGAAATTTTGTCAAAATATCTAAAAAATAGATAGAATTTAGGCATAAAAATACTATTTCATTAAATTAAGATAAAGATAAGTGACCAATAAAGGGATATTTAATTCAAAGATCATGATACATTATGAAATACTCTGTAATTGTTGAAATTCCAAACTCTTCAAACATACTTTTAGAATTAGATGATTCAAATTCTCCAAAAACTGTTAATGACTTTATTGAAAAATTACCCTTTACTGTGGATCTAAATGTGTGGGGCGATGAAATTTACACTTCAAAATCCCCAATTTCTCAACCTGAAGAAAATGCAAAATCTCCTGTTGAATTAAATGATGTTGCATACTGGCCTACTGGCAAAGCAATATGCTTGTTTTATGGTCCTACCCCTATTGGGAATCCAGGCGAAATTACACCTGCATCTCCAGTTAATGTAATTGGAAAAATTGTTTCTCCAGATAAAACAATTCTAAATAATGTCAATAGTGAACAAGTTACATTTCATTTACAGAATTAAATTAGGTGATTGTAAACCTATTACCACCAACTATTTTTGAGTAATTATTGGAAAAAACAATCAACATAATTGAGTTATCTAAAATAATTCACAACAAATCAACTGCATTGGAATTTCTCTGCAACCAATTCAAAAAGAAAAACACAATTCATTGTTCATCATGTAACTCTGAGAATTACTATATTATTTCAAGAGGGAAACTAAGATGCAAAGATTGCAAGACAGATTATAGACCGTTTGCTGGAACATGGTTTGATATCATCAACATTAATTTTACAAAATGGTTGGCCCTAGTCAAATTATTTGATATTGGGATTAGTGCAAGATGTGCAGCTAGAGAAGCAGATGTCAGTTATCCAACTTGCACTAAATGCTTTTGATTGCATCAGATATTCAATACTGTATCACTTGGCAGAATCAGACAAGAAATTAAAAGGGGAAATTGAGGCTGACGAGGCGACTATTTTGGAGGAAAAAGAAAGGGAAATCGTGGCAGAGGTGCCAAGAACAAGACCATCGTATTTGGCATACTGGAAAGAAAGGGAAAAGTTCACGTTGAGATTGTAAACAATGTCAAGGCAAAGACATTGCTTGCAGGAACAATCAAGAAAGTAAAGAAAGGAAGCATTGTGTATAGCGAAAAGATAAAGTTCGTGAACTAAAAATCATCAAAAAACTAGAGATTAGATGATTTTACCTAAGGTAAATACGAATAAACAATCTGAAACACCTTGAAAATAGTTCATGAACATATGCTTCTCGCTATATACGGACAAGTGGAGAGGATATGATTCGCTAATTTTCAACGGTTACAAACATCTCTCAATAGACCACAGCAAGATGTTTGGCAAAGGCGACGTGTACATCAATGGGATTGAAGGGTTTTGGAGTTTTGCAAAAGAGAACATGGCAAAGCATCATGGTGTCAGTCCAGGTAAATTCTTGTTGTACATCAAAGAGATGGAATGGAGATATAACAACAGAGATGAAGATACTTTCTCATTATTGCTTGATTATATGTTGGGGGTAAATAATTGATAATCACCATTTATCATTATGAAATTCTGTAAGTTTCTTATAGAATTCTGTAAGGTTTGTATTTTGTTCGATTAATGGGAGTTCCAATCTGTAGAACTGTTGGAGTTTCTTCTTAATTCTATGTTCTAAAACATAACTGTAAGATTTTGAATAACTAGTCTTATTTTCCAAGTACTGACGTTCGTGAATACTTAGCATGTTAGTCTCAAATTAATTGTTCATATTTTTGAGAATCATAGATAAAATAACAAAGTCATCTTGGTCATCATAAAATTGAATCCCCCTATCTGTAGAATATTCTATCAAAATCAAGATGTTGTTTACGTAGCACAAATCAGTATGTAAATCGCGAACTGTGTGTATTTCTTGGATTGATCTACAATTTTCAGTTTCATTGTAAATGTCAAAGGCCCTATTCATATTTTGAAAATCTTTAATGTTATTCCATTGTTGAAATGCTTCATCAGCGGTATTAAATTTATACAAAGATGCTGTAGCCCAAAACTTCCATGATGAAGAGGTTTCTAATTTTGTATATTTCTGTGAAACCGACTCCAATACACCAATTGATTCAATTTGATATGATTCTAGGTCATTTTCAGATAGAATGTTTTCTGCTAGTTTTGTATTGGAATCTGCTTTTTCACCCAATCTCCAATTCAAACCTAATTCATCAATTGTAGGTAATAATTCATCTACATCCACATCTAGATATTCATTGAATGTGTTAGTATTTTCAGTTACAGATATTTCTTCATTTTGAGGATTGGCAGATTTTTCTGATGGAGGTACGGCCATCCCAATTGCAATTAATAGAATTAAAATTCCAGCAATACCAATTCCTATTTTCTTAAATTTTCCCACAATATGAGGTTCATCACTTACCTTTTATGCGTATTGTTCTTGTATTGAAGATATTCATCTTTGATGTTCTTTTTGATTTTTCTGCTCTGGCACGAAGTCTTTCCCATTCTTTTCTAAACTCTTTGTCATCAAGAAACCCTCCATCTTTTCGTTTCTTTTCAATGCTTTGCATTTCAGATAGTAATGTGGCATCTGCATCATGCCATGTTCCTTGTATGTTAATTATTGTCTCATCTATCCCCCAGACTTTACCATATTCCAGACAGCATAAAATATCGTCAGTGAACATTTTCGCATATTGCAAGTATTGGTTTGACCATCGGAGTATTGTTGTATGGTCTGTTATGTCTCCCCACTCAATAAACAGTCTAAGACATGTTTGCCTTGAACTCATCCCAAAGACAATATTGTCAAATATACTCCCCATCTTTTTTAGTCGGGTTTTAGTGACTTGTGGACTTTTTATGATGTAACTTTTCTTGCAATTTTTGCACATGTATCGTATAGAATTATTTTCCGAGATTGTAATTTTATTAAAATTATCACCATTCCCACAGTAACATGAATTAGGTTTTGAAGATGTAATGCCATCACTTTTTGGATAGTAGCGTGTGATGGTTTTGCTCATTTATGCGATCAGAAATTATTCCTTTAAGACCTTTTGGTCAGATGCCTAATGTGAGTAAGCCTGAACAATCGCTAATCTTAAAACCAGGATGTTTTTAGGGCTAACATGAGACCGACTGCAATTGAGTTATTTTCGGGTTGTGGAGGAATGGGATTAGGGCTGGAAAATGCAGGATTTGACATACTATATGCAAATGACATCAACAAGGATGCAACTAACACGTACAAAATGAATCTAAATGCCAAAATCGTTGAATGTGGGGATGTTACAAAAATCAATCCTAATGATGTACAAAAAAGAATTGGTAGAAAACATGTGGATCTTATAGTTGCAGGCACCCCTTGTCAGGGTTTTTCTACATCGGGAAAAAGAAATCCTAATGATCCACGAAACAAACTCTTTAGACAATTACTAAAATTTGTCAATACATTTGAACCGAAATTTTTTGTCATGGAAAATGTCAGTGGTCTTCTAAGTATGGAAGAAGGAAATGTAATAAAGAAAATAAAAAAATATTTTTTGCAAATTGGGTATAATGTTCATCATAAGGTTTTATCTGCTGCAGAGTTTGGAATACCTCAAAATAGAAACCGAGTATTCATAATTGGTACAAAAAAAGAGATCGGATATGAAATGTTGTTTCCCCGTATTGGGAAAGCCAAACAAGTTACAGTAAAAGATGCATTATCAGATTTATGTTTTCTTCAGGTTGGAGAAAAATCTGATTCTTATAAAATGAAGCCAAAATCACAATACCAAAAAACTATGAGAAAAAATTCAAAAAGACTTTGTAATCACGAAGCAGCAAACCATTCCCAAAAGGTCCAGAATAGGTTTGCAAGAATTCCTTCAGGGATAAATATTAGAAGCATTATTGCCAAAAAAGAGACTAATAAGAGAGACTGTTATAGACTTGATCCCAAAAAGCAAAGCAGAACAGTCACAACATTACCTGAAGATTTTATCCATTATCAAAAAAACAGAATACCAACAGTACGTGAGATGGCCAGACTTCAGTCATTTCCAGACACCTTTGTATTTTCTGGGCCTAGGACTACAGGAGGACCAAGAAGAATACATCAATGTCCTCAATACACACAAGTTGGAAATGCTGTTCCTCCTATGATGGCTAGACGTGTTTTTATGACCCTTGTAAAATTAGTGTGAGGCTATTCCAAACTTCTTTTTTCATCAATTTTTGCTTCAAATTCCTTCAATAATGACGAAAAACCATCTATTTTTCCAAATATTTTATGAATGTCATCTCGTGTAAATTCTTCATCGTTTCCCATGTGAATCAACTTGTTATTCTCCCCATCTTTTACTTTACAATGTGCAAGAAGGTTTCTCTTCTGCTGAAGATCTCCGAGATTTCCAAGTCCTGAAAATTCAACATTTTCAGATTCCTTAATCTTTGAAAGAATTGTCTTTTTTGCTTCTAATGATATGTGCTTGTTTTCCAACACAAAATCTCTAAATCGATGATTTTTTGTTTGAGAAAAATATTTTTCAATAAAATTATTTATTTCTAGCTCAATCTCGATAATTCTAGATATTACTATTCCTCTCAAATAGTTCATATTTTCCCATTGAGAAATATTTTTTTCTACCAATGTCTGAAAACGATCTTGAATTTCTCTCCCTTCGACAATTTCAACAGAACCATACTGACAAATAACATCGAGTTCTTTTCTGTCATATTTGTCAGCTGAATAAAACAATACATCAAGATGTTGGAACTCAGAACGTATCTTCCTGACTACGTCTAATCCGTCACCTGGATTTTCAATATTTTTGTCTGTCAGAACGATATCAATTTTTTTATTTTTTATTATAGATGTTATGTCATCGGTAGTTTCCAATTTAATCAGATTGGATTTATACCCCTTTTCATCTAAATTCTCAAGTACTTCATCAATACTGCTTTTTACAGATGCAGGTTCATCATCAATCAACAAAAAATTAATGCTCATGTCATTAGTCATTCAAACACCAACTCAAAACATGCTCCTTTCCCCAAATCCTCAAAATTATTCTCAACAAATCTTACACTACCACCCATTTTTTCTATAGATGTCTTAATATGTGTAAGACCAATTCCTGAACCATGTTTTGTGGTGGTAAATCCTCTCTTAAAGAGAAATTTACGGTCTTCTTTGGAAATTCCTCGTCCGTTATCGGCTACAAGTAAATGCAATTTTTTATTTTTTACTTTAAATTGAAATGACATTTTTGTTGAATTTGCTTTTCTAGAATTGCTGATGAAATTATCAAGAATCATAGAAAGTTCCAGCGGGATGAATTTAGTCTTAAACTCAATATCCTCATTGATGAATTTGAATTGTATTCTGTTTGATACTCGAGATATGACTTGTTGTAAATATTGTTTGATATATGATGGAATGTCTGCAGGAATCTTGCTAAGTTTCAGGTCAAAAGTAGCATTAGTAATTATTGATGCGAGTACACGTGCTTTTTGATTCTCAATACTTATTTTTTCAATTCCTTCAAGAATTTTATCTGTAGATGAGTGATTTTTTACAAGGTCTATAAGCTCTTTTAGATATGTTGCTATATTTCCAGTTGTTATCGTAATGGAATGATTATAATCTTGAACCATCTGTGCATCATTGGAAAGTGTTTTCTTTAGAAACAGTAATTCTTTTTCACTTTGTTCTTTTTCTTTTGCAACAGATTTCATCTCTTGAGAATATGTCTTACTAATGTTAGTAATTCGTTTGATTTGAGATTCTACATATTTACGATCTTTTGTAGGAAGAAAATCCATCACAGGTTCCAAGTTTTTGACCATGTCGGGAAGGTTTTCTATCTGTCTTTCTTTGAAAATATTTAGTAAGTCTGGATTGAACCTGATTGATTTTTGTGGGTCTTTTACCTGCCCTGCAAGTTTACTAACAATTTCTAAACTATCATGCATTATCTCATCTTCTGTTTTCCTTCTTTCTTCAACAGGTTTATCCCAATCTATTCCCTCAACAACATATCTCTCAATTCTTCGAAGCACTTTACTGATGAAAAAATCTATCAATTGTTCATATCCTGATGTATAAACAACTCCTCCAGATCTACTTGAAACTTCCTTGAATTCGGGTTGTGGGCCTTGAAGTTCGATTCTTCCCATAATTTCCCTAGTAGAAAGATATCTGCTATGGCCCTGAGTTTTCCTTTTGTCTAGATTCAACCAATCATCTCCTTCATCACCATACGGTTGTATACGAAATCCATTTTTGTAAAGAAAGATAGAACCAAATCTTACTGGTACAAGACCCATCGTGCGTGTAAATTCGGCCTTAGCATCTCTATTGAGGAAGAATACTTTTATCGATATGTTGTCAAGTAGTTCAAATGTATTTTCTTCTTCAATGGTAAACACAAACCTTCCTTTGTCCTTTAGTGTGGTAATTATTTTTCCATCTTTAATTTCTGAACTTAGTTCAGTTGTTTTAATTTTTAATTTTTCAAAAACTATGTTTTCAATCTTGCCATTGATTTTAAGATAATTTGGTTTTCCTCTGTCATCATATGAAAATTCTTTTGCTATTACTTCGATTTCGAATTGATTATTTTTTTCAAGCTGATTAGGGTTTACCAAACGTTGTAAATATCTACGTAATCTCAAAAGTTTGTCTTCATTCCAGACGGTGTTAAGAGGGTAAATCTCTAGAACCGTACCATGTTTGAAAGTTTTTAATTCAAAATTCTCTAAAGACATGTGTTTGGTAGTAATGTACTCCACTTTGATTTTGTGGAATTCTTTTTGCTGGTTATGTTCAAATTTTCTCCAATCAAGATCAATAAAATGAATGTCTGAATTATTTGCAGTTTTTGTATACATTCGAAGTTTGGCACCTAATCTATCTGCAGAAAATCTGCCGATTCCTTTTGCACCTGCAAAAATTCTTTTATTTTTACTCATTTTATCTATGAAATTTTCTTGAGAACTATCAAGTTTTTTTTCAGAATATCCTACAAATAACCACTTGTTTTTTAACTCTTCATAGGACATTCCAACTCCGTTATCTACAATGAGAATTTTTGATTTTGTATTGTCTTCCGATTTTATGTTCTGAAAAATAATTTTAACATTAGTTGCATCAGCATCATAAGAATTTTTTACCAATTCAAAGATGGCAGTATGATCTTCTGTGATTAGCTCTTTTCCTATAATATTTTTGAGCCCAGCACTAATTTTGAAATCTAATTTCTTTTCCATCTATGACGTTATAAACACCTAAGATAAAAAATTACTATACGTGATACTTTGTTTCCCAACCCCAAATAACCATCAACACTCTTTGATGCTTTGAAATCATTTCTGATTCTATTGCATTGCAATCATTTTATTGTACAGACAAACTTTCATTTTCAATTCATGAATCATGTTTTCTCTCTTGTGCGATGTCACATGCTCTCCAAATATTCTTTTGAATACAGAGAATACTCCCTCTACAATCCATCTATCCCCATAGCTTACGCTGAGCTTCCATAGATCCAAGTTATACAATTGTGCCAAAACGGACTTTCTCCGAGGATAACAATCAGTTACAACTGATGAGTTTTTTCTTGTTTTAATTGCAGGTAGAATATCATTATCATAATACAGATATGAAAAATTATCCTTTGTATCATATGCACCATCAGCCAAAGTTTTAGTGACATTGCCAAACTGTTTTGATTGCTCAACTAGCGATATGAAATGTTTTGAATCATGTGACTTGTCATCTGTAATATCAATCCCTGTGATCTGTTTAGATTTCACATCTACTGCCACATGAATTTTAAGAAATCCTCTTCTCTTCTGCCATTTCTGTCTCATCCACTCACCTCTGTTTGCAACCTTGATTCCAGTTGAGTCTATTGCAATGACAATGTCTTTTCCTAGTTTTGGATTCATCTTGATGTCAAGTTTGTTGACACGTTTCCAAATGGCAGAATATGTGGGAGTCTTTGTTTTGGATTGGAGGTGTGATTTTATCAGACCTTCTGTTTGTCTGAATGGAAGATGCAAATAGAGATGACAGTATCCTAGTGCCTCCATGAAGGATTCAGGATAGACAAATCGATGACCTTCCTTTTTGTGATTCATCTCTTTTAGTTCCATACTCCATGATTCCATTGCGTCAAAGGACAACATGATTTCTCCACGTCTAACTAGTGTTTTGTTGTAATTTTTCCAGTTTCTGTTCATGGAATAATACAGAATATTCTGATCTAAAGCTTGGGTGATGAAATTAATTGGATCAACTAGTCATGTTGGGAAACACAGCAATACGTGAAAATCATAGTTGTCCAATCACCATATTAAAAAAATAAGACCAAGCCTGAAATCCTTTACTGTGACTCCTTTGAGATATGTGTTCTCAGATCAAATTATTCTAAAGATCATCAAAATGCACCAGCAGGGTTTTTTGAAACAATTTAGTGTAAATCATTCAAATAGAAATACCAAAGTCAGATAAAATCGAATCTTGAGAAGATCCATAATTCATGATTATGTGTGTAGATCATCAAAATGCACCAGAACCTTTTTGAATGTCAGGCGAGAATGTGATCAGTCTTGACATCTCATTAATCTCTGGAATTACCACTTGGTGTGGTTGCCCCCTTTGCTCTTCTCTCATGTTGTAATGTATTTGCATGTCAGTCTGATTGACAGTATTTGTGGCATACCACACTCTATGAGTTTTTTTATCTGCTCTGGCACTGTCATGATATCTTGGTCTTTCATTGTACTATGATTAGAAATTTGGTGTGTTATGGATGATTTCAAAGAGAAGTTATTTTGGATGAATCCTTCAAAGATTTTGTTATGATAAAAAAAGAGGTTATTTGGCCTCATTAAATGTCTCATTTAATGACTTGCCAGTGGGGTGTTTTTTGTTGTATGCTTTTTCTTCAATAACTTTGTACTTGCCAAACATTCCTAATTCTACAAAGTAGTTATTGCCATCTGGACCATCTGGACCTTGATTGTCCTTAGCTATATGCACAATTACATCTTCACCAATTTCAAACTGAGGTTCAAAACCATTGATGTAGTGTTGATCCTGCTCATACATTCCACCTAGGTAGAATGTGAAAGAACTCTCTTCTATTATTTTTAGATCTACACCAACATCTTTTGTTTTTTTATCTATCTCGATTGTTACAGGTACAGCTCCGTATTTATCACCCTCATAATCCCAATCAACAGGATCACCTACGGACAACACAGTTCCGGATAATGTCAAAACTATGGTGTCTTTTGTATATTTGATGTCTTCAAGCATTGAAAATTCTCCAGAACCCATCACAAGATTTGGATTTGCTTTTGTAATGTCTGACTGTGTGTATACATATTGTTCAGAGTTTGGCATTGCAAATGCAGTCATAGATATTGTTATTGCAATCAAAACACCAAATATGATTATTTTTTGTCTGTTCATCTTCAATATCACCTAATCATACCAAGCGTTTATGTCGCTTATGTCTGGTGCTCGTAATGATGCTTGTCCCGGATTGCATGAGCCTTTCATGGCAGTATGAGTGTCATCCAATGGCCAAAACGAATGATGACTTAGTCCCGCAAAGTGACCAAACTCGTGGTTTGCAATGTATTGTGGATTTACAAAATCCCAAGGATGTCTACATCCTGCAGATGTGTTATAGTCTAGATCATCATTGGTGTTAAGATAGATGATTTTGTACATGTTGCTACCTGTGCCCACGTGTGGCGTATAGCCAAAGACATTTGTTCCACCAAGACGTTTTGCATCGAATTTACTGTCACCTGTTCTATATGTGGGTGCCTCAGTGACATTCATGTCAGTACTATCTATTGCAGCCCTTGATACCTCACCAATCAATCTCAAGCCTACTGCATTGCTCTGACCATCTAATGTGACTAGTTCTAATGAATCCATATCGTACCATATTCTTTGTGCGCCATCATCAGTATCAAATGGAAATAGTGTCATAATTGACGGTGTTGGGTGTGCATCTGCTTTTGGAATGCCTGTTGTAATGACAAATGTTACTGCAAGCAAAGCTATCAAAGTTATTTTTGCGTTATTCATGTTATTGTCTTTGAGAAACCTTGGTGCCATATAGTGATTTGAATTCATTAAGAACAAACTGATTGTAAATTAGTTTTCTAGTTTAATAGAGAGAATATTATATTCTATCAATTTGTTAGCAATATCTTAAATAATTTTATTTGTAAAGGCTCTGTCAAGTTATGGACACCTGAAATACAGATCTTCTTCAGATTGAATTTTTCTTAGAAAATTATTCAATTATTTTTGAATATCTATAGTTTAGTTTGATTGTTGTCTATCATTTTTTGGTATTCTTCTAAAAGAAAGTTAATTCTCTGTTGATCTGATTCAAATGGCTTTTTTCTGTATAATTTTTCAACCTGTTCATCTAATTTTTGATGTGCTTTTAACAAACTTGGAGGCATGGTTGTTGGGTGGTATAAATCTGCAAGACTAGAATTATCTTTTTCACGAATATTCAATATTTTTTCTGCATGTACTTTTAGAATATCTAATTTATTATGAGGGATAGGAAATGTGTTATACACTAAACCTCCAGAATATCGAAGTCTACTTTCTAATTTTCCACCAATGATTTTAAGCCAAACCATGTGCATTTTGGATGTAATTAATCCAAATAATTCCAAAGTGGCATTTTCCATTATCATGGTGGCATCACTAGGTATGGCTGGTGGTTTTACATATCCTATTGGAATGTATTTACGATTTTCAGAGCTTACACGAGGTATGATCAAAAATTCTTTTGTAGGTATTACATTATGTGCAAAGATGGTTGGGGTATTTGCCAATTTTTTAGTTACATCTCGTTTACTATTTGATCTGAAATCACGTACAGATTCTACACATTTTTTAATTTCGGGCAAACTACCTAATTCTTTGGAATGGATATCTTTTAAAACTAAAATCCAACGTTGTTTATTATCAATAAAATCTTTAGCGTTAATATATGGTTTAAAAAATCTTACAGATTCAGGTTCCTTAACTAGGAATTCATCTTTTTCTGATGTTGTAAAAGTAAAAAAACCACCGTCAATTAATTGTGAACCTACTTTAATTGGGTTTAACCCATTCAAAGGTTTTGAAGATTCTAAAACAATTATTGGTTTAGTTTCTATGGAAAACAAATATGGTGATATGTTTTTGGGTTTATCTTCTAATTCTGAATCACCAAAAAATAATGTCTTTTGAGTTCTGCTTCTTTTACTCATACCAATTATAACAACAGATACATTAGCGGCTTTTTTTGATTCTGATTCCCATTTAAAAGAAGTATATGCAAAATCAATTTCTAGTCCATTTTTATATAATAAAGTCCAAAGCTGACCTACTGCCTCACCTTGGGTGATGCTGGAAGTAGATACAAAACCAATCAAAGTTTTATCATTCATGTATTGACTTGCTTTGATAAACCACCCTGTAACAAAATCCAAAGTGCCTCCACTCTTTCCAAGATTTGATATGCGTTTGATTTGTTCTCTTTGTTCAAAAGTCATCATTTTTGAACCGCTAAATGGTGGATTGCCAAAAATATATGAGCATTGCTCGGATGCAATAATTTCATTCCAATCCACTTCTAAAGCATCCCTCCATACAATGTTAGGCTTTTTCTTGATTGGTATTCTACGAAAAGGATAACCATATCTCTTGCTTAATTCTACATTCATAATATGATCCATCATCCAAAGTGATGTTTCTGCAATTCTTGCAGAAAATTCAATTAATTCAATCCCATAAAATTGATCTACATCCACTTTTGATAATTGGTCTGTATCTATTCTGTTTCCATCATAACCATATATTTTCATTATAACACGGTGTTCTAGTCGTCTAATCTCACGATATGCGATTACTAGAAAATTTCCACTGCCACAAGCAGGATCTAAAAATTTCAAACTTGCCAATTTATTTTGAAACTCTATAAATTTGACTTTTTTGAGATCGCCATCCATTGTTTTGTTTATTTCATCATATTCTTCATTTAGATCATCTAAGAACAACGGTCTAATCACTTTGAGGATATTTTCTTCTGAGGTATAATGCGCCCCCATCTCACGGCGTGCATCTTGGTCCATGACAGTTTGAAACATGTTGCCAAAGATGGCGGGAGAGACCTTTGACCAATCATATTCACCTGCTTGGATTAGTAACTCTCTCATCTTGGTATTAAAATCTGGAAATTCTATTGGTCTTTCAAATAATGCACCATTGATGTATGGAAAAGAGCGAGTTTTAGAATCCATTGTTTGTGAGCGGGAATCTCTGTCCTGGTTTAGTACTCTAAACAAATATGCCAAATAACGCCCTAAATCAGAGCCATCTTCATGTGTGGAATTTTTGATGTATGATTGGAACTTTCCATGATCACCGAATATACCGGTATCATCAGCAAACAGACAAAATACCAACCTTGTCAAGAAATACTCTGTATGATGTGTACCATAGCCTGATGCTTTTAACATGTCAAAGATTTTGCCCAAAATTTCAGAGGCATGTAAGTTTACAGGATCTGCGGGGTGTGTCCTAAAAGTAGACAAATATAACAATTTTATTCAATTCTGTAACATATTGATCGCATGGAATCACAACAACTATGCAAAACAAATCAAAAAGAGACTGGCAAGTATATGGCACATATCGCAAGGATGAGGAGATTCTATTCTTGGAAAAAGTAAAGAAGACAGTTTGGAGTATGGATACACCATGGGAACCAAAGACAGGCGGACGTCCTGCATTTCCAACAAAAGCAAAGATAATGTGTGCAATGCTAAAGGTAAAGTTTGGATTGGATTATCGTTCCATGGAGTCCCACTTGAGATCAAGGCCGGATCTGTTGGAAATAATGGAGCTCAAAAAAGCACCAAGCAAGACTGTCATTAATGACAGTCTAAAAAGAATTCCAATGCCTTATTTGAAAAAGGTAAACGCAAAACTCACAGAACCAATCAAAAAAAAGACATAGCTCCTGACAGTTCAGGATTTGGTACCAAAAGATGTGAGGCTTGGTTTGACATCAAGACAAACACGCACAAATCCAAGAAATTATATCTAAAACTGCACATCCTAATTGCAATACAGTCCATGGCAATAGTATCTTTTGACATTACTAAAGGAACTCGTGGTGATGCACCAATTCTCAAAAAACTAATCAAAGACATTCCAAAGGGAATTGGTGATTTTTGTGCAGATCCTGCATATTTGTCACGAGACATTTGCAATATGGTAGCTACTCTGCAAAAGATACCATACATCAAACCAAAGAAGAACACAGTTAGAAATCCCAAAGGCTCTGCATCATGGAAAAAAAATGATAACATTATTCCAGGACAATCAAGATGAATTTGACAGACATTATCACAAGAGGTCACTTGTTGAATCAGTATTTGCAGTACTCAAAAGAATCTTTGGAAATAGCTTGTCATCAAAAAACAAGTTGGTTCAAAGAAAAGAGTTGGCGTTGCGTGTAATTTGTTACAACATACGAGTTGTTAATTTGATGGGGGTTACAAAACATGTTAGAGGATAGTTTTAGGACACACCCGTGAGTTGGGATCTAAACATATACCTCTTGATCATAACAAGCCAGTAGACTTTGAGCGGTTCTGGTGTATTTTGGTGATCTGGTAATTGTTTTCAACCAAAACCACAAAGTTTACGTTAAAACAAAACATTGAAAATATTGTGAAAAATTTACAAATGGATGATTTTTCAGAAAAGGTGCAGGATTTTCTTAATGAGTCTACCAAGGAATTTTCTCCAGATTTAATTGAATATCTAAAACAAAAATTTCAGACTAACATAATGAATTGGATAATTAAAGAAGGGACAGATTTACAAGTAAAATTGGTTGTTGATTCCAACACTGTGATTAGTTCTTTGGGATATTATGCTAAAACAGGAAAACCCTCAATACTTCTTAAATTAAAATCAAATCCTCTTTTTCCACTATATTCTCCAATAGATCTTGAAACTGAAGTTATTGATTATATTGAAACCAAAGAAAAAAATCAGAAATATAAACCAAAAATGAGAAAAGCGTGGAATTTGATTAAACAAAATATCATTTTTCAAAAAGAAATTCATATGACATCTTGGAATAAAGCAAAAGAAGTTATCGGTAAAAGAGATTCAGATGACATACCGTTTGTTGGAGTATATTTTGATTTGAATGCATCAGGAATAATAACTAATGACAAACATTATGAACACCAAGAAATTAGACGGTTTAATATTGAGTCTTTAGGTGAAGTTGTAGGCACTTTTCATAGAGGAATATTTTCATTTTTTATCTTAAATGACATGTCTCCATTACTATTTGATTTTATCAAGCAAGTATCACTCTCTATTCTCAAATTTCTATCTGAAATTGTAGTCTTATTTTTAGGATTTGTCAAAGCACTAGCCACGGGTGCAATATCAAAAATCTTTGAATTTTTATCTAAAACACCCCCTTGGTTAATTGGAATTCTTTCTGTAATTGGTATTGTCAGTATTGTAGTCATATTATTTCATGACGATACAAGAAATAAAGTTAAAAATTTGGCTCAAAGTATCAAAGAAAAAACTAAGCCCATGATAAACAAAATTATAAATTTTATGAGAGTTGTGTTTGGTAAATTAATCAAGTACACTAAAAAATCGGCACCATATGCTGGTATGACTATACTGTCAATTAATGAACTATCTAAAAATGTCGATAATTTGCAAGAAGAGATTCAAACATTGCTTTCTGAAGAAAGCCTATTTTCCTCTTAAATTCAAAAACCATGTTTAGATACCAAATTCTAAATTATATTTGTCAGTCAAGTATTGCAAATAATGTACTTGGGTTTAATTTAAGAACGTGCAATTAATTAGTCCCCTTTTATGACCTGCTGTATTGACAACTATGAATTATCCATTAATCAGTAGATGGGAAAGTACATCAAATTACACATTCTAGGAAATAATTATTTTTGTTATTTCTAAGGTAATGAATAATTATCTTTACAAAGAAATATTTGAGAATTTCAATTGATATTATTGGTTTGTAATTTTTTACATTGGTTTCTTCTGAGATAATCAAATTAGCAATTATCCATGCATTGTACAAAATCAATGAATAGTAAAAATACAACAATCTTATGGATTGGTTTGAACTGGTGGTTTTTGGTCTGAACCTTCCCACACATGCATAGCCTGTTTCAATTCCCCAACGTTTCTTGTAATCAGTTGGAATGTTTTGTATGTTATATGATATTTCTTTTGGTGAAATATTTGTTGCAAACACAACATACTGATCAATAATATCTGATTTTTTTCTTGCATTTTTGTTTGGCAGAATAACTAGATTAAATGATTCTACATGTCCTGATGATGATTTTATTGTGTATGGCGAGATTGACTTTCTATCTCCATTAACGTATTGTAAAATGGCATCTTTGATTCGAGAATTCTTTTTTGCAGGCATTAGAAATTTTAAATTCCTTTGTTTTATTTCTGAAATTATTCCAGCTGTGAAAAACTCCCTATCCACTAGCAATAGTTTAATCTTGATTCCATTATTGATGCCATCAGAGAGTAATTTACGCACAAAATCGGCATTTGATATGTTGTCATACAAAGGATAACAACCTAATTGAGCCCTGATTCTTTTTTCAACGCACTGCATGGTGCAGTAACTCTCAAAATGAGTAGTACTGTTTTTTGATTTTGATTTTATTAAAGAATGGTTTGGCAATTTGTCATATCTTGGGATTAGATGTTTGTCAATTGCTACAGTAACTGGTTGCTCCAATACTCCCAATTCTTGTAATTTTGATATGGTACTATCTAGTGAACGATGTAATTGAATTTGCATTGTTTTTTGTGATATTTTTGATATGATTTTTCTCAACCATGAAACCAGTTGGAGAAGCATTATCTGATTCCATTGCCAGTCTCTTTAATCCAGATTCAGAATATGAATTTCCCAAACACAATGACATGATAGAATTGTGTGCATCAGCATTATGGAACCGTGAGTTATTTTTACTAGAGCATGGAAACAACAAGATATTGTACATTATTTTAGTGATAATCTCAAATGCTTTAGATAGTATCACGCCTTGGTGTGTCATGGTATCAAATGAAGTACAATGCATATTTGATGGAGTGACATACTTACATCAAGCTTTTTCTATCTGAATAATTTGAGAAAATGATCGTTATTTTTTGATCCGAATTGAGCACTTTCCTATCTACTGAACAAACCCCATGTAATTGGGTCAAACGAAACATTCTCTACCATTTCTAATGTATTTGGTATTTTTACTATAACAATATCTGTGCTATTTTGAGTAAATGTTATGGTATATGACATATCAGAAAATACCGTAGTTTCACGAGGATCTGGATAATCAAAATTATCAACAAATTCATGAAATACAACTATATTGTTTCCCTCAACATCAAAAGCATTAATGCTAGGAATTAGACAAATTATAACAATGGATAAAAAAAAGAGAGTATTAAAAGTCCCATGTTATTTCTGATAATTCTGAATTATTAAGGAATCCTGATGCGTGAAAAATATTGAATCCATCATCGATTAGATATTTTGTTATTTTTTCTATTTTTTGAGTAAGATCATCATTCATTATTGTCCTCTATTTTGACATATTAGTAAATCTTATCTTAAGAATCGTTCGAACATTTAACAAATCTCATCTGCCGACACTTTCCAAGAAGAATTATCTACCGTAAACTTGCCAGTTCCTTATTAAAATTTAATTTTTATATCATGATATCATCTTTTGTAGATTAAAGCCTCGCTCTAACATCTTTTCATATGTCTGCTCTTTGAGACATACTGGAGTGTCATTGTCACGAATATACAACTCTAGTTCCCCATTACAATGTATCTCATTTAATGATATGTTAAATTCACTCATCTGAATTGCAGGTGTTGGATGTCTTTGCATGATTGCCTTTATGACACTATAATTGTCATCTTCATACGTTTTGATGTTTGCAAGATTGTCATCATCACTGGATGGATAGTAAGAACTAGTCCAAGCAACTTTGGGTTTATCTGGAGAGTAACTATATCCTGTGATGTAACCGCATCTGTCAAAACTGACTATTAATTGCGGACCTTCATAATGATAAAATATAAAATCAGGAATAACCCATGTATCTGTTGAATAGAGATTAGTTACTGTATTTATTACCTTATCCTCAAATGAGACATCCTTGTGCACATGCAAAAATTGTTTGACGATATAATCATTTTCCAATGTGATTTTTTCATCATAGTGAGATGGCCAAGATTCTTCTACACAATATTGTTGAATTTCACAAAGACTAGTACGTGAATGTGGGTATTTTGTAAGGTCCTCCATTGCAATCTCACAACTTGGAGATATTTTTTCTGCAAAAACTATTGTGGTCGGTACAAAAATTAGTAAAAAAATAAGAGAGGGGAGATAGTTCAATGCTGACCAGTTATGCCTATCAGGTCTACTATTTTATCATACATTATGAATCTTGAATATTTGTTGTCTTGAGAACAATCTGGTTGGTTATAGTAAACGGTACTATCAGTGGCAATGCCCAAATGCATTCCATATACGGTAAACTCACCACGACTAACAGTTCCGACTGGCGAACCGCTATCGCCAGGACATTGACCGTATCCAGCATAAACATTATCTGTGTTGACAGATTGTATGAACCCAAATGTTGTACCAGTAGTAGCTCCTGATTTGTACACATAGTGACCTACTGACGGATTGCCCATATGATAACTGGCAATATCATAGTCAATACCATAATGACTGATTTCTCGGTCTATTGTCTTTCCAGGCAATGATTTGACAAATGCAGCATCATTGGAATTAATACCATCCTCACGATTATCGTATATTCCATAGGTGAGTTTTCCAATAACTGTTGCCTGCCATGATAAATCTGAAAGGCTTTGTCCTGTCGGGACATGTGCTATTGCATTATCAATATTGTTTGCATCTGGACCTGGTTGGAATACTTTTAATTGGCTTGTAGCTATACCGGCAGTAATTGATAAGACTTCACTAAATGTATGTCCTACGGTAACAAATCCGTTGTCACTGCCTCTTGTTGCTGGAAATGTAATTGTTGCCTGAGCACATTGATAATCACGTTGATTATTCCTAGGACCAAATTCTGCACAATACAGATCACCACCTGTAACAGTACTTTCAGTAAAGTGCTTGACTTCAATGTCGATGTTACCTGCAACATCCTCAAAGTTCTCTGATGCAATGGAGCCAGTTGTATCTAAAACACTGTTGCGGTACAATTCAAAATCATTTGAGTGCAAAACAACCTGTACTGATTCGTCTAAATGATCAACAAATACATCATTTAGTAGCGCTGTATTGTTGTACTGTACGAGTATCTCTTGTTTAATATCAAGTAATTTTTGATATCTTTTTTCTGGAATCTCAAACAACGTATAGGCTTTTTCTTGCAGTGCGTCTAGTTCCACATACAATGCATCAATGGTATCTTTTACATTATCTTGTCCATCTGTAATTCCTCTTGATTTTAGATCAGTCAATGTTGCCTCTAGATCGAATATTCTTTTAGATACTGTCGTCATTTGAATCTCTAGATTCGCTATATCTTGTTTTTTTGTATCTATTCTCAATTTATGAGATGCTGCAGTGTGTTCTTCAACAACTCCTACAGGTCCTATATCTGTCCAGTCCTCCTCTCCGGGTTCACCTTGAGCAAAAGTATCGCTCATTCCGACTGGAATTAACAATAGTGCTAAGAGTGGTATGACACATTTTGCATAATTCATATATTAAACAATTATAGAAATACTCCGATATAAAGATAAAAATTCTATGGCTTCCTTGTTGTATCCCAAAATCAGTTCGTCCCTTATTTGACATCGTATTCTTCTCCTGTCTGCTCATCAATAACTCTTGTTCCTTTCTCTGGCATCTTTCTTGCATATGCCTTTGCAGGGGTCTCAAGATTATCCCAGTCAAGTGACATGTGTGGCTTTATGTGATTGTACCAGTGGACCAGCTCATCAATGGTACCAAACCATTTCTGCTTTCTCTGAATCTCGCCGTGAAATCTTTCTAACTTTCCATTTGTCTGTGGATGGTTCACTCTTGCCATGATATGCTTTATCTCTAATTTTACCAGTTCCTGCTCAAACTGGGATGCTCCTTTTCTCTTGTATTCTGATTGGTTTGCATAAAACTGGGAGCCATGATCAGTTAGAATTGATGCAGGCCTACCGTGCTTTGCAATTGCCTCATGTAATACCACAAGTGCGTTATCTGTTGTTGCCTCTGCAAACACTCCATGAGAGACGATAAATCTTGATGCGTCATCCTGGTAGCATAAGAACCATCTGCCATCGTCTAGCTTCTTCCAGTCAGTATGCCACATGGAGTTTGAATATGTCCTCTCGTATCTAACCCACTTTCGTCTTCTCCTCTTCTTTGGCTGAGCTTCTGCCAACCCTTCATCTCTCATAATTTTGTGTATGGTATTGTGAGGTATGTGTGTTCCAGTGGTATCAATTATTTTCTCCAAGAATACTGCAGAACACCTGAACTTTTCAAATGCTGACTGGACAGTCTGCACCATCTGCTCTGTGATTATTCCCTTTGGCCTTCCAGGCTTGCCTAGGATTGGAACTGCACCAGTACGGCGATACCGTGAGTAGAGTTTCTGCACCCACCCAACAGATATCTTCATGGATGAGGCTACGTCTGCGTTCTTGGCACCATCCTCTTTTGACTTGATTATCCAGGATATCTTGATGTGTTTTTTGTCAGTTGCCTCAACTGATGCTATCTGTGAGTGTAATCTCTCAAAGAATATTCCTTTGGATTTTTGCTCTAATACAATTGCATTTGTGTGGTAACATACATGATTCCCTTGCCGTGTGGGGATTCAATTTCTAGCTGATTTTCAATTTTTTCCTCATTTTTAAGAACTAGAACCATTATACTATGATGCCTCCTTTTTCTTAAAAGGCTTTTTCATAGGTTCTATTATCACACTGCTATTTTTTATTATAAATTTCAAACTTGATGGATCTTTGAAATATTTTATTATTGGTTTTGGGATATTTACGATATTTCTATGTTCTAAATGAATTACAGACACTACAAACTCTGTTTCGTCTTTTTTCCATTTTGGCATATTTCTATTACCCATATGTCATATTAATATGTATATACATAAAATAATGTTTATATTATGGATATACATAAAATATTTGTGGGCGGATAGTTTAGTAAGGTAGAACGAATGTCTGAAACACGTTCGGTCTCGGGTTCAAATCCCGATCCGTCCACATAGTTCTGGGCTTGCTGCAACATTTAATTAGTAAAATGTTCTATGCATGACATCGTGTTTCAGACGAGTTTAGTTCTACACTAAACTAGCCTTTTTTCTAATTTCATTAAAACAATTTTCACCTTAAATTATAAAATCCCTTTTTAATTCATGGGAACTTGGAAGCTGGCAAATTCTAAAAATATTCCAGGATTACTCGATAAAACAGACAAATTCCTAGGTATGGATACTGAGCTTGCCGGATGTCTGGTATCAATTCCTACAACAATGGATATCAAAGCTGCCATAAACAACGTGGGAGGTGTGATTTCAGCAGGAATTCGCTCATTAGAAATCTGGTGGGATTCAGAAAAACAAGAACTGCAAATCGTACTAATTGCATCAACTCTTGACCTGGACAAATTCAAGCAGGCATTTTACAACATGTACCCAAACATTGACTTTGAAGATATTAATAATTTAGAACCTGAATGGTTTGAAAAATCAAAAGAAGATTATCAGATTTTTGATGTAGGATACAAACATGGACATTTCAGTACTGTCTTTGATCAATCTAAAGCCCATCTAATCATTACACAGATTGCAAATACAATTCAACTATCAAAGTTTGCCTGGATTCAGATAGTTTTCAAGAGTCATTCATTTGTAAAAGAGTTACAATAGTTAAGGCATTAAATATTTGAATAATTTCACAACTCGAACGTCTCCATTATCTAATCTCTTCTGCATGTGTTTTCTCATCTCAGTTCCATTTGCAAAGAATGTATTGGCATTACCATTTTTCTCTTCTCTCCACTGTACCTCAATTGGATTGAGTTCTGGGGTGTATGCAGGAAAATATCTTATGATTACATTTCTTTTTGATTTCTTGAGAAATTCTTTTACTCTGACACTTTTGTGGTATGATGCATTGTCTGCAAATAATAACAGTTTCTTACCAAATTGTTTCTGCAAGGATTTTAAGAAATCAAGAAATGAGTCTGTGTTTGATTTATCATAGAACCTACAAAAAAATACGCCGTCATCCCCCAATGCACCAAATGATTGAAATTTTTCTCGAGTGTAATTAATTGGTGTGGTAATGTTATTGCCTGCAAGATACCATCCGCGCTTTATGTTAGGTGCTATCTTGTTTGTTGACTCATCCAGACATAGTGTGGTGTATCCCAATTTGGAATATTTTTTGATACTCCTTTTTGCGTTTTTTTAAAACGGGTTTGTTCCTCTTTTGAGGCTGATTTGTGATGTGTGGGACGTGGTTTTTTTGATGAGAATCCAATTCTGTGCAGCAATTCACGCATTCCTCTTGCAGAGTATAGGGTGTTGTATTTTTTATTCACATGTGTAATTACCATTCTTATACTCCACATGAATTGGTTAAATCCAAACTTTTCTGGACCTGAAATCAGATCATTTCTTAATGATACTAGCTGTTTTTCATTTAGAAAACATCTAGAACCAGAATATTTCTTGCGGTGTGATGCAGATATTCCCTCTTCATCCATTCGATTTAGCCAGTAGGACAGAGTTGATGGTATGACATCCAGACTTGCACATATCACAGAATACGGAATATTTTGTTTTCTTAGTATTGCAGCCTTTAATCTTATCTTTGCTTTTGCATTTTTTTCATTCTTGCATACTTTTCTTAAAAAATTAATGCTTGTACCTTTCATGAATTGATTTCCAGAGGAAACCTTGGATTGTCTTGTACTCTTTGACATGGTTTCATGAATTGATTCTACGATCTAGATCTTTTGAGTTAAAATACTTGACAGTTTATTCAAAATTTATATGCCTAAACTAAATCACATTTGATCAATTTACAAAATCATAACCAGACAGTCTTAGGTCAGCACTATCCTATATCCACCTGGTTATTTTCAGAGAGTAGACATGAAAGACCATCCAGAAAAGTTTGGGGATTTTGCATCAAATTTTAAAAATTTGGATAAACACACAACACTGAAAACTCAAAACTCCCATGTGTTGGCATCAGTTAGGGGAATCGTAGAATCAAACCTAAAACTAGACATTGATTTTTCACCAATTGAATCACTTCCAGTTGAGAATATTCGCTCAGTTGTAGAGTATCAGTAGATGGGAAAGTACATCAAATTACACATTCTAGAAAATAATTATTTTTGTTATTTCTAAAGTAATGAATAATTATCTTTACAAAGAAATATTTGAGAATTTCAATTGATATTATTGGTTTGTGATTTTGTACATTAGTTTCTTCTGAGATAATCAAATTAGCAATTATCCATGCATTGTACAAAATCAATGAATAGTAAAAATACAACAATCTTATGGATTGGTTTGAACTGGTGGTTTTTGGTCTGAACCTTCCCACACATGCATATCCTGTTTCAATTCCCCAACGTTTCTTGTAATCAGTTGGAATGTTTTGTATGTTATATGATATTTCTTTTGGTGAAACGTTTGTTGCAAACACAACATACTGATCAATAATATTTGATTTTTTTCTTGCATTTTTGTTTGGTAGAATAACTAGATTAAATGATTCTACATGTCCTGATGATGATTTTATTGTGTATGGCGAGATTGACTTTCTATCTCCATTAACGTATTGTACAATTGCATCTTTGATTCGAGAATTCTTTTTTGCAGGCATTAGAAATTTCAGATTCTTTTGTTTTATTTCTGAAATTGTTCCAGCTGTGAAAAACTCCCTATCCACTAGCAATAGTTTAATCTTGATTCCATTATTGATGCCATCAGAGAGTAATTTACGCACAAAACCGGCATTTGATATGTTGTCATACAAAGGATAACAACCTAGTTGAGCCCTGATTCTTTTTTCAACGCACTGCATGGTGCAGTAACTCTCAAAATGAGTAGTACTGTTTTTTGATTTTGATTTTATTAAAGAATGGTTTGGCAATTTGTCATATCTTGGGATTAGATGTTTGTCAATTGCCACAGTAACTGGTTGCTCCAATACTCCCAATTCTTGTAATTTTGATACTGTACTATCCAGTGAACGATGTAATTGAATTTGCATTGTTTTTTGTGATATTTTTGATATGATTTTTCTCAACCATGAACCAGTTGGAGAATGATTCTGGGATTCCATTGCCAGTCTCTTTAATCCAGATTCAGAATATGAATTTCCCAAACACAATGACATGATAGAATTATGTGCGTCTGCATTGTGGAACCGTGAGTTATTTTTACTAGAGCATGGAAACAACAAGATATTGTACATTATTTTAGTGATAATCTCAAATGCTTTAGATAGTATCACGCCTTGGTGTGTCATGGTATCAAATGAAGTACAATGCATATTTGATGGAGTGACATACTTTCATCAAGCTTTTTCTATCTGAATAGATTGATTGAATAATTGATAGTTTTTGATCTAAATTGAGTTACTTTCCCATCTACTGAGTATGTGAACAAAAACACATACGACCAGAAAAATTTCTACTCTGAGAAAAAACCACAATTTATCCATGTGAATTGTTTTTATACATTTCCTCTCTTTCGGGTGTGTCCTAAAACTATCCTCTAACATGTTTTGTAACCCCCATCAAATTAACAACTCGTATGTTGTAACAAATTACACGCAACGCCAACTCTTTTCTTTGAACCAACTTGTTTTTTGATGACAAGCTATTTCCAAAGATTCTTTTGAGTACTGCAAATACTGATTCAACAAGTGACCTCTTGTGATAATGTCTGTCAAATTCATCTTGATTGTCCTGGAATAATGTTATCATTTTTTTCCATGATGCAGAGCCTTTGGGATTTCTAACTGTGTTCTTCTTTGGTTTGATGTATGGTATCTTTTGCAGAGTAGCTACCATATTGCAAATGTCTCGTGACAAATATGCAGGATCTGCACAAAAATCACCAATTCCCTTTGGAATGTCTTTGATTAGTTTTTTGAGAATTGGTGCATCACCACGAGTTCCTTTAGTAATGTCAAAAGATACTATTGCCATGGACTGTATTGCAATTAGGATGTGCAGTTTTAGATATAATTTCTTGGATTTGTGCGTGTTTGTCTTGATGTCAAACCAAGCCTCACATCTTTTGGTACCAAATCCTGAACTGTCAGGAGCTATGTCTTTTTTTTGATTGGTTCTGTGAGTTTTGCGTTTACCTTTTTCAAATAAGGCATTGGAATTCTTTTTAGACTGTCATTAATGACAGTCTTGCTTGGTGCTTTTTTGAGCTCCATTATTTCCAACAGATCCGGCCTTGATCTCAAGTGGGACTCCATGGAACAATAATCCAATCCAAACTTTACCTTTAGCATTGCACACATTATCTTTGCTTTTGTTGGAAATGCAGGACGTCCGCCTGTCTTTGGTTCCCATGGTGTATCCATACTCCAAACTGTCTTCTTTACTTTTTCCAAGAATAGAATCTCCTCATCCTTGCGATATGTGCCATATACTTGCCAGTCTCTTTTTGATTTGTTTTGCATAGTTGTTGTGATTCCATGCGATCAATATGTTACAGAATTGAATAAAATTGTTATATTTGTCTACTTTTAGGACACACCCTCGAAAGCCATAAGATATTTTCCTTAGTCACATTCATTGAATTGTGGAAATAAAATACTATTTAAGGTGAAAAAAGCGTAGATAACAGATCAAACAGAATATCAAAAAACAAGTCCCATCCTGCAAGAATTACAAATGCAGAGGACATGCATATTCCTATTGGCAACGTGGCATAAAATGATGCATATGTGACACGTGATATTGTAATGCCAGAACATATTGACATTACAAAAAATGCAGGTCTTAACGAATCAAGCAGATTGGTAAAATCCGGACGCTCAAACAAACCAGCAAGTTCTGCAGAACCCCGCAAATTCTCCGGGAGTTCAGGTATTGAAAATGTAAATGAGCTCATAAACACAGACATGCCAACAAGTACAATAAAAAATAACGGAGCCGTAAGGTACAACATCAAAGATGATAACAGTATGGAATCCGATAGGTTGTTTTTAATGTCATTTATCTTTACAATAAATTTGTGCATTCGTTCAAGTGTCTGGATATCGCCCCTGTCAGCATCATATATTGTCTGAAGGACAAACATGAGCATCCTCAACCTCCAAGACGGAATGGTATGGTCATAAATAAGATACTCGTTATAGTCACTATGCTTTAGACGCGAACGTATCTGTTTTAGTACATCAGCATATGAGCCATACATTGCATCCAAATCAGTGCTGTCAAGTATTTTTCTTATCGACATGACAAAATTGGGGTTGACCTTGCGAGATTCAATCAAATCCCGAATGAATATAGGATAATGATCATTAAGTGATCTGATGTGACGTAGCTGAGACGATACAGACCTGCCATTAATCACACATGGCACTGCGCATGATATTGCAGCAGATGCCAGTACATCAGATGTCACAAAATAGCATGCAACAAACAGTATCGGAGCTAGGACAAAGACTGGGTATTTTGCAAAAAGTACGCCGTCAGGTTTTGCCCGGAACATAACCAACGTCATGATTGCATACAATATCGGCATCACAGTCAACCCCGTGATGAGATGTTGAGTCGTATACCCCAGATCATAAGTCTTTTCAATTTACTGTTCTTGCAAAATACTGATACATATTCAAATTAAATTTGTGCGTTCTAAAATATTCCATAACTGTATGTCTCATCTCATGAATAGATTCATAAAATTCTGATTCAACATTAACATGTTTGCACTGTCTCCAAATCTCTTCAATCATACTCAAATGCGGGGAACCTCTTGGAAGATATGCCAGTTTGACAGCTTTGTTTTTACGCAGATATTCTTTTACATCATTAGCTTTGTGTTGTGGTGCTCTATCGACGATAACAAATATTTTTCCAAATTTTCTACGAGCTGCCTCCAAATAATCCATAAATGCAATTGAATTAAATTTTTCATACGATCTAAAAAAACTTTGATTGCCATCTGTCACCATCCCATAAATCAAAAATCTTTGGTGCGATCCTCTCCAACGTACAATTAATCTTTGGTGTGCATCTGTCCAGTATTTTTTACCAAGACACACATCGTCTACAAATACAGACTCGTCTTGGATGAATACTGTAAAACCTTTCTTTTTTGCCTTTTCTATGCGTGAAATGATGCGGTTTTTCCACTTGCGGCATGTATCCTTGGATGCTGCTCGTACATGTACCTTTTGTGGAACCTTTGGTTTTAGATTCCATTTGTGCATCAAACGACGCACATGAGTGATATGATATGTAATGCGTGTTCTGTAAAATATGAATTGTATCAGTTTTTTTGGAGTCATGCCGTCTGAAATTCTCTTAAATTCCTGCTCTATCTTTTGTAATGTTTTATGTGAGATTAATGGCGGACGGCCAGAACGAGGGAGATCCTCCAAGCCCTCTAGTCCGTATTTTTCAAATGAATCAAGCCAATTCCTTACAGAATTGTATGTACAAAACATTTGGTTGGCAGTTTCAGCAATTGTGGATTCGTTGATCTTAATTATACACATTGCATGCAGTCTTTCCTTTTTCTTACCGTACTTTTCTTTTTTGTAGGCCTGGAGTAACTCGTCATTTGTGATGTCCATGAAATTATTTCTAACTACTGATCAAAAAGTATTGCTATTTGTTTTGAAAAATTGCAAAGAATTATGCTCCGAGGTATACGTTCTATTCCTCTGTCTTCAGCATTTTCTGAAATAACATATCCACAATTAGAACACACTAACTCTCCAATTAATGCATCTGTTACAAATTTAGATTCATTACAGTAACCACAATATGTTCCATCTTTTATCGTCTTTTGTAATATTGGCAAGAATTTTCACTAAGCCAAAACCTGTATTTCTTCAGACATACAATCTGAATGAATTTCCTTGTCTGTATTCAGATCACATTTGTGACAAATAAACTCAATTGGTTTTTTACAAACATGGCAATTTGAATACACTTCCATTCCATAACCACATTTTCTACAAGATTTCATCAATTAGATTAGGATGTCATTTGTATTAAAGGAGTGTAAAGTTAGTACACACTAACTTATTCTTATTTTTGAGAATAATGATACATAATGAATTGTTTATGGTACAATTACATGACCTTGTGCATCAAGAATATTCCCACAAGTTTTACATTCCCATGTGAAATTAGACTTAATTTGTTCATTTGTAATTTTTGATGTATTACAAACTTTACAACGCATGAACATTTTTTATCAATTCTTTTGTTTTAATTCCTTTTTTTCTAAATGTTCTTTTTCATGTTCACGAACTTTTTCAAAAGTGTATGATGTTCCTTCCCATTGAAAGTTGCATTCTTTACAACTGTATTTCATTTTGATTTTTCTTCAGATTTCTTTTCAGATTCTTTGAATGCATTTACGTCATCGGTGGTTTTGATTTTACAAGAACCAAATCTTAGTTTTTCAATTATTTTTTTAAACATACTTTCTATAGTTTGTCTCTGATATATACTGGCGTAATTTTTTGATTTTACGCATAAATTCCTATATATTTTTTTTATTTACTATAAATTTGAATATGCGGGTATATATTGATTATAACTTTCTATATAGTATGGAAAATAAAGAAACAAACCCAACAATTATCGTTGCCAACGATGACAAAAAAGAAGAGCCAAAAAAAGATGACTCTGCTAAATCAGACAAATAGGATTAACACACCTCCCCATCTTTTACATGGGTAATTGTAATTTTAAAAATGGAACAAGCAGATTGTTTTGTGTAATTTTCAAATTCTCTTAACTAAAATTATTTTCAAATTTAGTTTTTCAAACTATCATGTGCATGTAATGTAAAATAAACTAGAGATGAATAATGTAAACAAGAGCTTTTATGATGGGGTTTACTTTGATATGTGTGGTAGATTTTATTATTTGTTCAAATTGTGGTTTATCTTACTCTACTCAAGAAAATGAATTATGTAGTCATTGCGGGTTTACCGTTAAAGGAAATTAAGTTTTTTTATAATTCTTATGAGATTTTGTAGTAATTGAAAAAATAATCATCTTTAAGTGGAATGATGTAGTAATAAAATTATGACTAAAAAAATAGAAGAAGAACTAGCAGAGATGAATCGATTGAAAAGATTAGAATTAGAATTCCTATTTTTTAAAACTCGAATGGATGAAACTATGTCCCAGAAATTTCGTGATGCATTAACAAATAAAAATATCATTATTGAAGATTTGTATGTAGAATAAGAATTGTGATTACGCCTGAGGTATTCTTTTCCTTTAATATCATAACAGAGATTTCAAAATAGGATGAAATGTAATTTGTGTAATCAAGAAATGGTAATATCTGATGGAATCATTGAATCAAAAGGTAATAGATACCACATAGTTTGTAAAAAACAACATGATATAGAATGGAGAAAAGTCAAAGGACTGGATCGTAATTATTGATTTTTTAGATTGACATTTACTCTTATTTTTCACACATCCAAAGCAAACCTGTTTATAGTTAAGATGGCATCATAAAATAGAATGATTTTTTGGAATCCTGTTCAATTTAGAATCCTCCCGATTCAAGTCCCTCTGGGCTCAATTAATGAATAGATTTTCAGGTCTTAGTTATTTTAATTACGACAATTTCATACATGAAAATTTTATTCTTTTACATAGTTGTTTGAAATTCGATAATGAGCAAATAGGGAGAATGTTTTGAGTAATATTATAGGCCAGCAAAAAACAGACAGTCATTTTTCAAAAATTGCTTCAAAATACAAGGAATTACGAACAACAGATACGGATCACATTCAATATATCAAAAATCAATTGTCTAAAAAATCGCAAATTGTTATGGCAGATATTGGTTGTGGTGATGGGCGATATTCATTAGAACTTTTAAAATGTTTAGGAGAAGATTGCTATCTCCATTGTATTGATTTTAATGAAAATATGATCAAATATCTAAAATCACATTTAATGAATCAGGGCATCTTTAATTTTTGTGCGGTACCTGGTGATGCGAGTAAACTACCATTAGAAAGTGATACCGTGGATTACATTGTCACATTTAATGCCATACATCATTTTGATATTCAGAAATTTCTGGCAGAAGTCTATGAATGTCTAAAATATGACGGTCGTGCATTCATTTACACACGTTTACGAAATCAAAATTCAAGAAATGTTTGGGGTCAGTATTTCCCATTATTTGCTGAAATGGAAGATCGTTTGTATGAATTTGATGAATTACAGTATGCCATTAAAAAACAGTACTTGGGAAAGTAGATTTCAGTTGTACGATTTTCACTAGTTTTTTTATGTTAATTTTGTGCCTATGAAAATATCATGCTCAAATTATAGCACTGACAAAAATATCGTCATGAAATCAGTATGAACTAACCGAAATTCAAAGAATCAAATTTTACTTTCCCAAGTACTGAAAAAGCAGATATGAAAATTGTTCAGACCAATGTATTTGGTCACAGTAGGACATCCAGTTTGGAAGATCTTGTTGACAAAGCAAAAAATAATCATTATTCTACATTTGATCTGTATAGTAAGTCAGAATTTAAAAAATCGTTAGACATATTCAAACAAAATCTTCTTGATAACTTTGATGATTTGGAAAACATCCAATGGCAAGATGAGAATATTTTCATAGAAATTAGCAAATAAGATGATGTCAGAATGTACGGGGGATAAATCAAGATGATTAAGAAAAAATGCGATAGATGTGGGTCTATTTTAGGTACTGAAAGTCGTAAAACTAAACAGCGATTTTGTGGAAACTGTAAAAAGAAATTTCAATTATATTCATAGATTATTTTATATTCTAAGTTGATGCATTTACTATCTACAATGATTCACAAAATTCGTTATTTTGAAACAAAGACTTTGTCTGATGGAGTATATCTTCAAGATGTAGTAAATGAATTTTTATCTAAAAAAGGTGAAAACATAATTGCTGTAATGCCAGTTATGGGTGACTCTCTTTTGGTTCACTATAAAGAGTAATTCAACTGCACATCATCAAATTTTTTTTAATCTACGAAATTGAATCTAAAAATCTAAAAAAATGTGATTATTTTGTTTTAATAATTCAACTCAAGGTTTAACTGGAATTTGTATAAATGGAGTTCCGCCTTCACCTACAACGAGAGGCAGTTTACCATCCCATGCTTGTGTTTTTAACCATTCCAAGTAATTTGGATTTTGAGCTAATGCTTGATTGATAATTGCAATTGCTTCTGCTTCCCCTCTGGCTTCGGCAATATTTGCTGCTGCAAGACCTTCTGCTGTAGCTTCATGTTGTTGAGCCTCGACTTGAATTCTTCTCAAGTCATTTTCTGCCCTTAGTGCATTCTGTTCTGCTTCTACTTTGGATTCAATTGCTTTGTTGAATAATACTGAGAATTCAAAATCTGTAATTGAGATTACCTCTGTTACAATACCAAATTGATTTAGTCTGTCTCTGATTGCATTTTCAATGTCTGATTTTACTAATGGTCTTTTTGTGATTAATTCTTCAGCATTATAATTTGCAGTTACCTGTTTTACTGTCTCTTCAATTGCTGGTTGAATGACTCTATTTTCATAATCTAGACCAATTTCTTTGAACAATACGTGAACTTGTTCTTTATCTGGATGATAGTTTACAGTTACTGTTGTCTCTACTGACTGAAGGTCTTTTGATGCACTCCTAGTATCTTCGTCATACTTCAAAGTACGAACTTCCATTTGCACAATATCGTCTTGGAAAGGAACTAGAAAATGTATTCCCTCATCTAGTGGTGGAGCAGAAAGATCAACTGCGTTCCAATGTAGTAATACTCCTCTATTACCTGCATCTACTATTTTGACTGATGCTGTTGCTACTACTCCAATAATTATTAGAATGATAATTCCTACAACAATTCCTTTTGCTGCACTCATGTTTACATTAACTTTAGGTGACTGATATTTTGACAAGGATAACTGGTGTTTGTTCACTCTATTATACCAAGACATCAACCGCTAGTTTATAGGGCTGAACAGAGGTTACATTGCGGAATGATTTTTTGTAATTTAGTTCAATTCAGAACAAAACATTATCTGTCTAGGTCAACTGAATGAATTATTTTTGTATGATCCTTACGTATCATTTTTTCAAAATGGAGAATGTCTGAATATTCTATGAATGATTCTGGAATTAACATTATTGAGATACCTATCACTGTTAGAGTTATTGGAAATCCAACTCCTGTAATATACAAAATATTTGATATTGAAGAAAATTCAAAAGAAGCAAAATTTACAATTTCAAGATCCGTACTCATTGGAGAGGAAATCGTGTGTAGGCTCAAAGAATATGTCTATAGAAATGGAGAAGATGCCCCAAATGATCTTGTGCTAGTTTTTGGAGTCTCAGATAACAAGTCTAAATCATCAGAAATATCTCAATTTCTACATGAAAAATTACATAATTTTACCAAGACTACTGTAATTATTAGAAGAAAAGAAGTAAGCATAGAACAAGATCTGATGAACAAGGAACTGGAGAAGAATCAATCTTGAATCTCCAATGCAAAAACTGTGGGAAGGAATTTGAACTGTTTAACAGTGAATTTTGTAATATAGAATGCCTAAATAATTATTATCTAAAAAAATATGTCAGGTAGATACATCCTCATCAGTTAATGCTTAGCTATATTTTTCTAGCATTGTAAACCCCATTTGGGTTTTAAAAAATAGAAATTCAATACACATTCAAATTCATTCTAAATTAAAGAGGGATATACTATACAAGACTTAGAGAATTGTGTCAAATCAACTGTATTGTGAAATATGTAATAAACTAAAGTTTCCTCGATTCCCTAAACAAACTAAATGTGAGTGCAAAAGCAAATAGTATCATGGCAGGATATCTTGGGGATAAAAAAACAATGATTGTTCATCATCTGGGTAATATGCAAAAGAAATGCGATATCTATCATGTAGAAAAATCACAAAAACAGTATTTTACTCCTGATTTATTGAAAACTGCAATTGATTTGGGGTTTAGTCCGTGCAGTTGGTGTAATTAAAAAAACAGGACCAAATTATTTCCTAAAATCTTTACTACCTAAACCTACTATGTTTTAAATTCCATGTATTTTCTTGAACATTCTATACTACAAAATTCTCTTTTTTCTTCAAGTAGTTTTTTGCAGACTAGACAAAATCTATTTTTTATCATGCATGTTACTCCATTTCAGAATTCTCTTCTTCATTTTCTAAATCTAGTATATTGAGATGATAAAGAATTGATTTCCTGTGTTGCAAATTAATCACTGCATGTCAAAACTGAAATTAGTAAATTTGTTCATGTTGATATCTTTTTTTCTATAATAAAAATCAGATTGATGTTGTTTTCAACAAAACACTTTTTACAATTATTCTAATTTGCCTCCTTTTCTCTGATATGTGACTAGCTAATGCGTCCCTTGTTTAAATGAGGCATTAATCCTTACTTTGTATGTTTGATAACCAACATGATACAATTTTTATCGGCAAAAAGCCGTTAATGTCATACGTTACTTCTGCAATAATTCAATTGTCTTCGTTAAGCTCGATAACAATTAAAGCTAGAGGAATGAGTATTGGACTTGCAGTTGACGTCACTCAAGTTCTTTTAAAAAAAACAGATGCATTTGAAGTAGGATGTGTAAAAATCAATTCTGAGTCACTAGAATCTCAGGATGGAAGAAAAAGAGATGTTTCTACTATTGAAATCCCAATCTCAAAGAAGGGAAAATAGATGAAATACAACTGTAGATATTGCAAATTCACCTGGAGTGGATTTTCTGATACATTTGACAAAGTATTGTCACATGAAAAAACTCACAACACAGGTGAAACAAATGATAATCTGTAACAAATGCTATAACAAACACCATGATCAATGCATGGGAAAAGCTGGAATGTTTTCTTGTGGATGTGATTGTTTAAAGAAGTGATTTTATGCCTAAAATTTCCATTAAAGGTATTTTTTTAAGTGATCTGTTATCTACAAAAGATTCGCTCTATCCAGAAAATTGTATCTTGGAATTGTTTTTCTAGATTATGAGAACTATGGCTGGTTAATGGGATTTTGTTGTTTTATCCTCCTATGATAACAATTAACTAGCGCTAATTATCGCCAATAATCATGCCAATAAGAAAAAAAGGTAAACACCAGAGACACGCTGATCAAAGGGCTGCTACCAAGAAAAAAAAGAAAGCCGGCAAACCACGTTCCTGATCTAATCAACCTTTTTACATTCAAAATTGTCGAGGGGTAATATTGGATCCACTAGTACGTTTCAAAGATGCACATTCTAAAGGAATTATCCCTGATGATGTTTTTGATTTAACCCTGAAACGATTCCCAATTACCATTGAAGGAATTAATCGAATTGAAAAAGCATCTGGAATAAGATATCCTATAGCCTATGTTGAGCCTTCTCTTGTTCTTTCATCTCCTAATCCAAATTCATATGAATTTGGTATCTTGTTTGCAAGAACAATTCCTATTGTCTTTGAAGATAAATTTCAGGTTGTAATTCAAATTTCTGCACCTTTAATTGCATATGGGTTAAAAGGTACAATCCATGCAATTTTAGCTCATGAATTTTTACATTTTTTAGATTTGATGAGAAAAATTTCTAAGATGGAATTATTATCCGATGAAATTTCTGGAAATTTATTTGAAAATGTTTACAGTGATGAAACTAGATTGTTTGAACCTAGTGTTGTATTCAAAGATCGTACATTACTTAATCATATAACAAAAAAATTCCCTGCAGGATTTCATGATTTTAAACTTGAAGATAAAGTTATGAAATTTTGGGCTGAGAGAAATCTTCCTAAATCCAATATTTCTCTTGATACCAACACTGTAAAATTATCTGCGGAATCCCTTTCTAAAATTAAACTTGATCCTGCGTTTATATCTAAAATGGAATTATTAGAAGAAAAAAGTTCTAAAAAACGTAAAAAAAAACTGTACTAGAGAATTTATTTGGATATTAGTTTAAATTCAATGGCATCTTTTTGTTAGTGCCTTGACAGATCATCACCCTCTGTTGATATATCGTTCAGAAACTATAGCGAAAAGATAAAGTTCGTGAACTAAAAATCATCAAAAAACTAGAGATTAGATGATTTTACCTAAGGTAAATACGAATAAACAATCTGAAACACCTTGAAAATAGTTCATGAACATATGCTTCTCGCTATATATTGCACAAAAAACTCATTGATTTCTTTAATATTGGTATTGATTCTTCAGAGAGGTGTATTTTTATCACTTCTCAAAATGATGGTGATTTTATTTTTAAAGAACTTAAAAAATAATGATTCATCTTCGGTTGTAAAATTATTTTCCTATTTTTCTGTGCCTGATCCGGAAAAATTCCCTGTAGAGTTTGAAAAAAAATGGTCCAAACTTGTTATTTATTTCTAAATGAAAATTTTCGAGGTAGAGTTGCTTTTAATGTTCTATGTGATATATCTCGATTTACATCTGAGTTAATTTCAAAAATAGATGCTGTTGAAAAATATGTCCATTCTATTTCAAATGAACACTCAAAATTTTTATGTACTTATAAAATTGGCGAAGTAAATTATTCATTAAATGATATGTTGGATATTTGTTTTTCAATACATGATCATATATCTAATGAAAATGAAGATGGAAGTTTTTCTGAAATTTTAAAATAATTTAGTTTTATTGATTAAATTCTGTTAACCCACATTTTCCACAAGTGTTTCTGTCTTTGTGTTGTGCCATGAAAGTTCCTTTACCACATCTTGAGCAAACTTTTCTTGTTCTTGATGTTTTGTCGCCTTCCACTTTGTAATATGATGCTATATTTGGACTAGAACCTTTTTTACCTTTTTTCTCTACAGGCATTATTCAGATTTCTCCTCTTCTTTAGGTTCTTCAGCTGGAGCATCTTCTGTTTTAGCTTCGGTTGTTTTTTCAGCTGGAGCATCTTCTGTTTTAGGTTCTTCAGCTGGAGCTTCTGTTTCTTTTACTGCTGCTTCAGCTTCTGCAACTTTAGCTTTACTTTTTTCTAGTCTTGAAAATATTGTTGGATTAATGTGTTTTTTAGCTAATCCTTCATCATCATAAACATAGAATGTTCCAGTAATGAGAGACTTGCCAACTTGAGTTCTCAATCTCATTGGAATTACAACTTTTCCATCAAGTTTGAATTCTTTTGTAACCATATCTGTAGCCTCAAGACTTTTGAGTTTGCCCCCTAGGCCTGCAAAATTACAAGTTAGTTCCCTTCTAGACAGAAAGGCATTGTTAACGTCTGTAATTGTCTCAATTATGGACATGTATCAAAAATCTCTAGATATTTCATATAAACCTTGATTGAAATTACAGAAGAAATTTAAGAAATTCTTTCAGAACTATCTCGTGGAACGATATTTACTGCATTTTAAAAATGAGAAATATTTGCCTCAGAACTGCAGAGAACTAGCATACAAAGCAAGAGATCTTGCATCTGAGATGAAGAATGTCTCAGTTAGACTTGCTAGAGTTGCCACAAAATTTATCGAATTTGATGTAGCGGCAGAAAAAGAAGATCTAGATACACTAGTTGACAAATTATCTCCTATTGGGGACATTGATAATGTAAGACATGTTATTGAAGAACATATTGAAAAAGAAAAGGGAATCACTGACGGGATTTTTTTCTTTAACAATGAACGATTTTGGGAATGTCATGAAGCCTTTGAAGGCGTCTGGAATCAATGTTATGGACGTGAAAAGGAACTTGTTCAAGGCATTATTCTAGTTGCAGTAGCTTTTGCACATGAACAAGAAAATGAAGAAAGTATTGGAATTGGAATGTTAAAAAGAGCTTTGGACAAATTAGGTACTTCACCTTCTATGTATTATTCAATAGATGTTGATAGAATTAGAAAAAATGCAGTAAATATGCAACAAGCAAACAAACTAACTAGATTTGAGATTTAATTAGTTCTAGAGATTTTGAAACTACTTCTGCACCTTGTAGTAATCCGATACTTCCTTTCTTTGCTTGTTCTTCTGTCATTCTAGTTGTGCCATCATTTTTGATAAAATCTCCTGAAACTACAACTGGAACCGGGTCATCACTGTGTCCTTTGTTGATACATGGTGTTGAATGATCTGCAGATATTATTATTGCAACTTTACTTGAATCTATATTTTCCACAAGTGTTTTGAAAAATCTCTGATCAATCTCTTCTATATTTTTCATTTTTCCTATTGCATCTCCGTCATGCCCAAATTCATCTGGACCTTTTAGATGTACATAAATCAAATTTTGGGTCTCCATTGCTTTTGCTGCGACTCTTGCCTTTTCTTCATAATCTGTTAATCCACCAGATTCAAACGCTTTCATTTCTAATACTTCTGAAATTCCAATCTCCACTGGCATATCTACTATGCATGAAAAATTCATACCATATTTTTTATTGATTGGAATTACATCTGGGTATTTGTTACCTGCATCTCTTAGTAAAATACAACTTAGTTGTTTTTTGTTTTCATCTTGCCTCTTTTTGTTAATTTGACTTTCTTTCATTATTTGGATTGATTTTTCTGAAAATTCATTTACTAAATTTGCAGTAAATTTTGAATCATCGGTATCTTCTAATGGCAAACATTTTTCAATTTTTAGAAAATCTCCTACTGCTTTTGCAACTCCCATGCCTCCAATGTTACTGTATGCTGGATCAGTATTGGTAATTCTTGATGATAATTTTTGTGAATCTTTTCTAATTCTTACTGTCACTCTATGTCCTATTGTTGGAGAAACTACTACTGATACATCTGGTGATGATAGATTCAACTTATCTTCGATTTCTTTTGCAACCCCATCAGCATCTTCCTTTTCAATATGTCTTCCTGCTCTTCTGTCGATGATTACTTCTTCGTCATTTAATGTAGAATAATTCCCTCTAAGTGCCAAGTCTCCATCTTTAAAGTCAATTCCAATTCCTATGGCTTCAATTACGCCCCGACCTACATAATCTGCATGTTTGAATTTGTAACCTAACATGTTGAATACTGCAATATCTGATTCTGGAGCAATACCTTTTCCTACAGAAATTACTTCTCCTATGGCTCCATTGCTTGCAATTTTGTCTAATGTTGGAGTATTTGCAGCCTCTAGTGGCGTTTTTCCATCTAAATCTGGGTGTGGCAAATCTCCTACTCCGTCTAAAAGAACATAGATCATGTGAATATCAGAATTATCCAAAATATTCCCTGATTATTCAAAATCTAATGCTCTGCTTTAAATCTTGCAACAAACCATGCGATCAAAAAATTTAAAATTTCTCAGTTCTAATTTTTAATTTTAATTTATTTCATATTGATTTAATGAACATAGGATTTTCTTAATTTTATGTAAATTTATTGGAAAATTATTTTTTAAATTGATTTCAAATAGATCTTAGTAAACGTTTTAACAGACATTTTACTTCCATTAATCATTATGGGGGATATGCGCAAAGATTATGTTTCTGAGCGTTTTATGATTGTCTCTAAAAAAAATGATAAAGTTATTGATCCAAAAAAATCCCCATTTGCCCCTGGCAACGAATCTATGACAAATCCATCTGTCTTGTCCCTTGTTGCAAAAGATGGGATGTTACAACGTCTTCAAGATAATGAAGACGAAACATATGTTGAAGGTTGGGCTATTCGAGTTTTTGAAAGTAAAAATCCTATCGTTTCAATAGAAACTGAAAATTCTTACAGTGACAAACCATTCTACAGTGAACCTGCATATGGATATCATTACATTGTAGTTGCATCTCCAAATGAAAAAGATACTTTTGCCACAATAGATATGGAGCAATGGTCAAATGTTCTCGTAGTTGTTCAAGATAGATTACGATGGCTTTATACCCAAAAAGGAGTAACGTATGTTTCAATTTATGGAGATCATGGAGATTTGGCAGGAAATACCAATCCTCATCCTCACCTTAATCTCTTAACGTTCTCAACTATTCCTCCTGTAATTGAAACAGAAGCTGAAGCATCTCATAAAATCCTAAATGAAAAAGGTGTCTGTCCTATGTGTCAGACTGTAAATGAAGAAATTGGTGGTCCTAGACAGGTTCTTCAAACTGAAGGATTTATCGCATTTTGTCCTTGGTCGCCTTCATATCCGTATGAATTTTGGATATCTCCAAAAAAACATACCACTAGTTTCTCAAAAATAACTCAAAAAGAAATCAATGACTTGTCATTAATTTTACGAGCAACACTTGGTGGCCTCACAAAAGCTGTCGAGAATGTTTCGTATAATCTTGTATTTCATCTTTCTCCAGAAAAGAAAAACAGTAGACAAATTCATTGGCATATTGAAATTTACCCTATCACAAAATCTTGGTCTGGATTGGAGCGTGGTTATGGAATTTTTTTAAATGATGTTTCTCCTGAACAAGTAGCAGAAAAACTTGGAGCTGCTTGTAGGAAAGAATTAGCCAACTTGGTTGGCATTGTATGATTTTTTGAATGGTTTATTTATCAACTAGAATCTGTTAGAATTATGGCAATAGAAAAGTGGCTTGCAGTAACTAGTCTTGGTTTGTTTGCAATGTTTGCTGGAGAAATGATTTCAATTTACTACTTTATGACTGATGTTCCTGAAGCAATAGAATTTTCAATAACTTTTGATGCTAATCCAAAAATATTCCAATTCATTTCTATCGGAGTTGCACCTGCTGCAATTCTGGCTGCGGTTCCTTTTATTATGACGAGACAATATGGATCAAAACCTATAGGTAGATTGATAATTGCAGGTGGAATTATTATGTTGATAGGAATGTTTGTCAGTCATTCATTAATTGACAAAATCGATGATGTGTATATTACAGATGTTGTAACATATTCCCCAATTTTGTTTATGATACTGTCTGTTCCTGTAATTGCTGTTGGTGCATATTTAACAAAAGAAAAAAAAAGACGTCCAAAAAAAGAATTCTTCTAAATATTATCTAATCTTAATTCACTTGCTACTTGATTGAAGCCTAATTTTTCGTAAAATGGTTTGACATCATCAGTACAGTCTAGAATTGTTTTGTAACAGCCTCGTTTTTTTGAAATTTCTATAAGGTACTTCATAATTTTTTCTCCAATTCTTTGACCTTGATATTCTTTATTCACAACTACATCCTCAATATGTCCAACCCGTCCTCCATCATGAATAAATTTTGATTCTATGAGAAGTGTTGTAGAACCCACAATTTTGCCATCTATTTCTGCTACTGCTATGATATGATCTGGGTTGGAATTAATTTTTTTAAAAATATCACTAGCTTTAGATTTTTCAATACTGCTTGCTTGTTTTAATGAGTCCAGTGATTTTAGAAATCCATTCCAAAGATCTTCTTCTTTTAATTCTCTGATAATCACTTCGCTCATTTTTTCTCTCGTTTTTACATGTGTTCTTTAGATGCTTTCTCGTATGATGCTTTATTTCCAATATCTGTAAATCCTTTTTTTGTAACAAAACTACTGACTAGTTTTTTATTTTTTATCGCCTTTTTAATAACGTCATCCATTCCATACGGTTTACTTTTTGGAATTAAGTTAAACAAATTTGGTTCCATTACATAACAACCCATGTTTACATTTGCCTTTATCTCTGGTTTTTCTTTCCAGCTTAACACTTTACCTGTTTTTGATACATCAATTACTCCATATTCCAAATTAGTTTTGTATTCATTTAGACTCATTGTAACAAATGCTTTTTTTGCTTTGTGCTGTTTTATCATATTTCTAAGACTAAAATCAAATATTGAATCCCCATACATACAAACAAAAGTATCGTCAATGAATTCTTCTGCAGTTTTTAGTTGACCTGCAGTGGCTAGTGGTTTATTTGAAATTGCATATTCTATGTTTACTCCAAATTCCTCCCCACTTCCAAAATAATCTTCAATTGTTTTTCGAAGATGGCTTACACACAAAACAAATGATTTTACACCATTTTTTTTATTCCAATCGATAAGATGCTCTAAAATCGGTTTTTTGCCTAATGGTAACATTGGTTTTGGGGTTTTTTTTGTTAATGGAAGTAATCTAGTTCCTAGTCCGCCTGCTAAAATTACTGTTTTCACAAATCCTATTTGAGATATGACTATTTATGTTCGAGGATGATTTTAGACTATAATTTTATCCTGTAATTTTTAATAATTTTTTCATTGTAATATTTGGTGTTTCTCCAAAAATGATTATCATTGGTTCTTTTCCAAAATCCCCTTTGTGATAAATTACATCTGGCGAAGTTTTTAATTTCTTAATTACATTTTTAATTCCCCACGCTACTGTTGATCCTTTATTTTTAACATCATTTGGTTCTTGAGTTCTGTCATAGCTAGTTACTGACAACCTTGATTTTTTAATTTTAGAAATTGTTGAATTTTGATATTTTAAATTTATTGCAGAAGATATTTCTGGAAATTTTTTATTTACTGTTAATAATGCTGTTGCAACATGTTTAGACCCTCCATATGTTAGATTTCCTGCAACTATGACTTGATTTCCTGCTTTTACAATTCTTCCTGATAACCCTAGTATGTCTTTTATAGATTTGGGATTTGGTTTAGAGTATACAAAATTTGTTTGGCATTCTGGAATATTTTTGTAAATATTTTTAATTTTAATAAATTCATTTATTGATTGAGATAATTCTGAATTTATTTTATCTTTTTTTTGAATACTCGTTATCTTGATTCCTTCTCCAACTTTTTTTGCATTTTTAATTGAATTATGAGCAAATTCCTTTGCAAATTTCACTGATTCTCGAATTGTTTTCTTATTTGAAATGGCAAAAATCATTGCAGCTGAATAATTACATCCACTTCCATGGTTTGTATTGATAATTTTATCTCCTGAAATTTCATACTTTGTGTTTTTTTCTAAAACAAAATCCAATATCCTACTATTTTTTGCTTCAATTCCAGTAATCACCACATTCTTTGCTCCCATTTTTTGGATATTTTTCGCAATTTTTTCTGTTGTATTTTTTGAATTAATTTTTAATTTTGATAATATTTCAGCCTCAAATTTGTTTGGAGTGATCACTGTAGCTAATGGAATGATGTATTTTTTGAAATCTTCAATTGCTTTTTTTTTAATCAATGTTCCTCCTGTCGTTGATTTAATTACTGGATCCACAACAATTGGAATTTTTAATTTTTTTAATTGTTGATATAATGTTTTAATAATTTCTGAATTGAAAACCATTCCAATTTTTATTCCATCAATTTTAAAATCCGTTAACACTGATTCAATTTGATTTTTCAATATTCTTTTTGATACTGGTTCAATCATCCCAAAACTTGATGTATTTTGACCTGTGATTGCTGTAATTACAGTTAATCCGTATGCTCCAAATTCTGTAAATGCCTTCACATCACTTTGAATTCCTGCACCCGATGATGGATCAGATCCTCCTATGGATAGCAAATTCATAATCTTTTCTTATTTTAAAGCACTAATCTGTATTTCGCATTCTGTCTAGTTTTTTGTAATATCTATTTTATACTTGAACAACGGTCTTTTCTTTAATGACAAAAATTCCTATGGTTGATGGCGTTCCTGAAACGTTGCAGTGTACAACTTGTTTGTTACCTATGCAATATCAAACTATTAAAGATGATAAATTCCTCTGGCAATGTTTCAAATGTGGTAAACAATATCTTGTTTCCAAAAACTTAGACGATACAATGGAAGAGAGTTGGAGTCCTCCACGATAATGGATATTACAGAATTGGATTCTGTAAAATCTGAAAATCAAAAACTTCGTAATTACATTTCTCTATTTTCCGCAGAAATTGAATTATCTCAAAGATTATTTGAAATCAAACAAAATTTTGCAAATTCTCCTGATTCTAAGCGTCTTACTGTGCCTATTGTAGACAGAATTACTAAAATTAAATCAGAAAAAGCTATTTTGGAAAATGAATTAAATCTTGATTAATCTAAATTATTATGCTGATGTTTGAGTGATGCAATCATTAGAACAAAACTCTTCTTTCATACTGTAGAATTCTCTTCCACAATGTCTACATTCTCTAATTGTTCTCATGTGATCTAATACCAATTTATGACATAAAAGACCGATCATGTTTCTTAATATAGTGTGATCCTTTTTTCATGCGATCATAGATTTTCATGGTTTTCACTATTTGTTTAAATCAGGTAAAAACATAGAATATGTTATGGCCACTCAAATGACTTCAGCTAGACGTGGTGTAGCTACTGATGAAATGAAGCAAGTAGCAAAAGATGAGGATGTTTCACTGGATTGGCTAATTCCAAAAATTGCAAAAGGTTCTATTATTATTCCAAGTAATAATGTTAGACCACAAAAAATTCACAATGTCGGAATTGGAAAAGGCCTTAAAACAAAAGTCAATGTAAACATTGGAACTTCTACACTAAACGTAAACATTGAAGAAGAAGTCGAAAAAGCAAAAGTTGCAATAAAATATCATGCAGATACTATAATGGATCTTAGTGATGGTGGAGATGTTAAAAAAATACGTCAAACACTTTTGGATGCTGCCCCTATTACTTTTGGAACTGTTCCAATCTATGAAGCTTACAACTATGGAGTTGAAGTTCACAAAAACCCTTTAAATTTAACTGAAGATGATTATCTTAATGCATTTGAAAACAATGCAAAAGATGGAGTTGACTATACCACTGTTCATTGTGGGATTACTAAAGATATTGCAAAAAGAATCCTCAAAGTTCAAAGATATGGTGGAGTTGTAAGTAAAGGTGGAACAATTACTGCTGCATGGATGTTAAAGCATGACAAAGAAAATCCATATGTCACTCATTATGATTACATGATGGAAATTGCAAAAAAATATGATGTCACCTTTAGCCTTGGAGATGCATTAAGACCAGGCTCGATCTTGGATTCTCATGATGAATTACAGGTTCAAGAGATGATCAATATATCTCGATTAACTAAACGTGCTTATGAACATGATGTTCAAGTAATGATTGAAGGACCTGGACATGTTCCATTAAATGAAGTTGCAGCAAATGTTAGATTGGCAAAATCATTAATTGGTGATGTTCCGTATTATGTTCTTGGTCCGTTGGTAACTGATATTGCTTCTGGACATGATCACATTGCCAGTGCAATTGGGGCTGCAGTTTCTGCAAGTGAAGGTGTAGATCTTTTATGTTATCTAACTCCCTCTGAACATTTGGCATTGCCCAATGCTGAAGAAGTAAAGGCTGGATTAATTGCATATAGAATTGCAGCTCATGCAGGTGATCTTGTAAAGATTCGTGATAAAGTAATCAAATGGGATATGGAGATGACTGAAGCTAGACGTACATTAGATTGGGAAAAACAACTTGCATTATCTATTGATCCTGAAGAGGCAGCAAAAATTCACAGTAGAACTGGACAACACCCTGGAAATAATGTACCTTGTACAATGTGTGGTGGTGCTTGTGTCTATATGATGTTGCCACAACAGAAAAAATATGATAAAGAAAATGAAAATTTACAACAAATTGAATAAAACTTTTTGAAGACTAGGTACAGTTTCAAATTTTTCTAATTCTTCAATATCTATCCATTTAAAATCTGAATTTTCCCAATTTAGTTTGATGGTGGGATTACTAGATTCAAACAAGAATGGAAATATCTCCCATTCATGATTTTTGTATTGTGGTGAGTTGACTCTCATTTCTTCTGAAGCTTTGATCAAAGTAATTTTGTCTTCAGTAATCCCAACCTCTTCAAAAATTTCTATTTTTGCTCTTGTAAGGGGCTCTTCATTGTTTTCAATGATTCCACTAACTCCTGCCCATAATCCTTTCATGGATTTTACTTTATCACTTCGTTTGAGAATCAATAATTTTTCGTTATCTCTAATGAATGATGTAACAATCTTTGTTGAGCGCATTTCCGCTATTTTTCAACTGCTTTAACCATTTTTGTGAGTTTTTTGTATGACTCATTGGTGTCAGTATGTTTGGCAAGTCTTTCTTGGCATTCTTTGATGTAGTTAACAACTTCTTCTGTCTTTGATTCTTGAACAGATGTTAATAGTCTACCAATGTCTTTCCAAAGCTCTTCAGCAACTCTGCGAATTTCTGGATTTGCAATGATGGTCTCAATTAGTTCTGGAGATTCTGTCATAATACTTTCTGCTAGAGTTTTTTGAACTCTGAAAGTTGTTCCAGACATTTTTTCTGTGAGATTCATTTTTTCATCTTTTGAAATGATGTTTGCAAAAACCAAATTCATTAAATGTGTTAATCCTAAAATTACTGCAATTTTTTTGTCGTGTTCAGCTGCATCTATGGTGACAAAGTTTGCTCCTTCAAACAATGTCTTTGCAACCGTTAATTCTTTTTTAGCATCTTTAATTGGAACTGAAATAATATTTTGGCCTTTGATTGTTTTAATTCCTGGGCCGAACATTGGATGTATACAAATTGGATTAATTTTTGCTGGCATTTTTGATAATGATGAAACTACTTTGGATTTTTCAGATGATATCTCAATTAGATATGTTCCTCTTTTCATCTCTTTTGCAATCAATCTAATGATTTCAGGGGTTCTTCTTGTAGGTGTGCACAATACAACATAATCTGCCTTTAAAATTCCACCCACTAGTGATTCTGATGTGATAGTGTCTTTTCCAGTAATTTTATTTTCCGTATCATATCCTGTAACTTCAAACCCTTCACCTGCAAAATATTTTACAAACCATTGGCCCATTTGACCTCCTGCCCCGATAACTGTGATCTTCTTCATTGATTATCACTCATGATGTTGCTTAGTATATTCATTCCCTCAATCAATGTATTTTCATCTTGACATGCTGAGAGTCTGATAAAATTTTTGTAATTTCCAAATCCTTCTCCTGGTGCTACTGCCAAACCTTTCTCTAATGTGCTATTTGCAAATTGAACTCCATCAAATCCTTCTTGATTGACTCTGGCAAAAAGATACATTGCACCATCAGGGATGATAAAGTCTAATCCCATATCCTTTGCTTTTTGTGCCAACACATCTAGTCTGTTTTGTACTGTATTAGTATTGTTGGATGTATCTGCTTCTAGGGCTTTCATGGCTATGTACTGTATTGGCTCTGAGACATTTGTAAGACACAATGCCTCTAATTTTGCCATTTTTTCAATTATTTTTGAATCTGCAATACCGTATCCTATTCTGAACCCTGTCATTGCATGAGATTTTGAAAATGATTGAGTTACAATACTTTTCTCATAATTGTAACTCAGGACACTTTTCCATTTTGTTTTTGCATACTGTGAATAGATTTCATCACTTAACACATGGAGATTATTTTTCCTTGCAAGTTCAATAATATCATCTTGTAATTTTTCTTCAAGAATTTTCCCAGTTGGATTATTTGGATAATTCAGTACAATCATTTTTGTATTTGAATTAATTGTATTTTTGATTTGTTCTAATGACGGTTCCCATTTGTCTTCAAAAGTTGTATTGATTGTTCTGACCTTGATTCCTGCATCTAATGCACAATCTTTGTAGGCTGGCCATGCAGGCTCAATCACAATCATTTCATCTCCTGGATTCAATAGAGTTGTTATTGCTGTAAAAATTGAAAATCTGGCACCCGGACTAACGATGATATTATCTTCTTTGATATCTGCATTGAATTTATTAGATGCGTATTTTGCAAGTGCTTCTCTAAATGAAGGCATTCCTTTTGCTTGACCATACTTTAGAAATCCTTTTTCAAATACTTCTTCTAATGCATCTTTTACAATCTTTGGAGGTAAAAAGTCTGGTTCACCAACTTCCATATGAATAATTTTTTTCCCTTGAGCTTCAAGAGATTTTGCTTTTAGGAAAATTGAAAGATGTGTTTGCTTGTTAGATGATTGAACTTTTATTGATTCGTTTAACAGAAAATTTAGAAATTTTGTAGCAATCGTTTCATCAAGTCCAATGTTATTACATAATGAAATTACTTTTCCACGTAAACTATCTTCTCTTGCTTCGTCTGTTACTCCTTTACCAATATTTTTTTTAACTTCTCCAATTTCTCTTGCAATGTCTGTTCTATTCTTTAGTAACTCTATCATTTTTAGAGTAACTTCATCCATCTTATTACGAAGATCATTAATGTCTGACATTTTCTTATATTACTGGTTTAATTGCTCCAGAAAATAGTGCATGATCTGCCATTGTTAATGCTACAAGTGAGTCTACTACTGGTGGTGCTCTTGGTACTACACATGGATCATGTCTACCTTTAACTTGAAGGGTGGTTTCTTTTTTTGTTTTAATGTCTACTGTTTTTTGTTTTTGTGCAATCGATGATGCTGGTTTGAAAGCAATTCTCATAGTAATTGGCATTCCGTTTGAAATGCCCCCTAGAATTCCTCCAGATCTATTTGTTTCTGTGACTATTTTTCCTTTCTTTACTGTGTACAAGTCATTATTTTCTGAACCGTATAGTTCTGAACCTCTAAATCCTGAACCAAACTCAATTCCTTTCACTGATGGAATTGAAAAAATAGCTTTGCTCAAATCTGATTCTAGCGAACTAAAAATTGGCTCTCCTAACCCAACTGGAACTTTAGTTGTAACTGATTCAATTATTCCTCCAAGTGAATCTCCTTTCTTTTTGGCATTTAAAATATCTGCCCTCATTATTTTTGCAGTTTTATTTTCTGGGCAGCGTACTTCATTTTTATAAATAGAATTAATCATTTTTTCATTAAATTCTCTTTCCATCTTTGTTTTTCCAATCTGTGTTACAAATGAATTAGTCTCAATACCTAATGAAACTTTGAGTAGCTTTCTAGCAACAGCTCCTCCCATTACATGAGTTGCAGTTAATCTTCCTGAAAATCTTCCGCCCCCTCTATGATCATTAAAATGATTATACTTTGTCATGGCTGGATAATCTGAATGACCTGGTCTGAGATTTGTTTTCAAATTTTCATAATCTTTTGATTTTTGATCACTGTTCCAAATTAGCATTGTAATTGGTGCACCAGTTGTGTGTCCTCTAAAAACCCCTGAAATTATTTCAACTACATCTCCTTCTTTTCTTTGTGTTGAAATAATATTTTGACCTGGTTTTCTAAGATCTAACATTTTTTGTATATCTTTTTCATCTAGTTCTAATCCTGCAGGACAACCATCTAAGACGGCACCAATGGATTTTCCATGACTTTCACCAAAACTTGTTAAAACAAGACGCTGACCAATAGAACTTCCCGGCAACATACTATCAAAGTTAATCGATGTTTATAATTCCTCATTATGAAATTATCTGAAAATTTTACCACAAAATTGATTATTTTTTGATTCTACTTTGTACCTGTTTGAAAATTATAAAATAATTAAACATTATATGAAATATTTATAATATATTCTTAAATATCATTATAACGTACATAATATATGCAAAATCGTGTAAATTATAACGAATAATTTGCGCGGCCCTGCGAAAAAGACATGTTATCTACGCAAAAGCGTTATGGGTGAGGAGAATGCTTTTCACTCTATACAGGGTCGCGCCTTTTATCTCATAAAGTAATTTTTTGAAAAATAATTTTATTCTGTTTGAATTTTTGCACCCATACGATTCATCTCTTCGACAAAATTTGGATATGACACTTTTACTGATTCCGGATCCGTTACAGTACAATCTCCTACATACATTCCTGCAATACAAAAAGCCATGAATAATCTGTGGTCCTCTTCAGAAATTAAATTAGCTCCTGAAATTTTTTCAGACGCTTCTAAAATTAACCCACCTTCATTCTCTTGAATTTTCATTCCAAGTTTTACAAGTTCTCTAGATACAATTGCAATTCTATCTGTTTCTTTTAGTCTTGCATGTTTTACATTGAATATTTCAATTGGTGCTGATGAATTTAATGCTAAAATTGCAAGTGGTGGGAGAAGATCTGGTGAATTACTCAAATCAAATTTTCCACCCTTTAGTTTTTCAGGTGATTGAATTTTGATGTGGTCATCATCCATTAAAACTATGACTCCTAACTGTTCTAAAATGTCGATAAAGAGTTCATCTCCTTGAGGTAAATTGCCGATGTTTCCTTTCACAATCACATCTTCTCCATTTAGAACAATTGCTGAAAGAAGTAGTGCTAGACTTGAAAAATCTATTGGAACTGTAAATGTAGATTCTTTGTAGATTTGTGGGGGTATGTTGTATCTTTTGTACGGAATAAGTGTTTGAACTGTTACGCCAAACTTTCTCATAGTAGCTATAGTTGCATCAAGATATGGTTTTGATACCAAGTTTCCTTCTATGGTTAAATTAATTCCATTTTCTGTTAGTGGTGCACAAATTAATAATGCCGAAATAAATTGACTGGAAAAATTTCCTGGGATTTTAACTTCACCCCCTACGATTTTTCCTTTAATCTTGATTGGTGGTTTCCCATCAGTTGAACTACATTGTGCACCAATACTTGTTAATGCATCCAAGAGTGGCTGCATGGGTCTTTTTTGTAAACTTGAATCTCCTGTAAGCGTAATTTCTTCAGAAAACAAACTAGCAATTCCTGAAGCTATCCTTATTGTGGTGCCTGAATTTTCTGTATTGATTTCAGGTACTTTTGTGCCTATTTTTATTGGATTTTTGACTATAATTGACGAATCTTTAACCTCAATTTCTGCACCAAACTTTTTGCAAGTATCTATTGTTGCACTTGTGTCTGCTGAAAGTAATACATTCTCAACTGTACTATTTTTTCCAGCAAGTGATGCAAGAAAAATTGCTCTATGTGTATAGCTCTTATTTGGAGGACAAACTATTTCGCCTGAAATTTTTGATTTAACAATTTTACATTTCATGAACTTCTGCCTTTTTGTTGCTAATTTTTGAAACTATAATATTTCCTTCTAATGTAGAGAATACTTTTTTGATGGTTGATTCATTTTCTTTCTTTACAATTGCTGCAATTGATGGCCCATTACCTGAAACTGATGCTCCAAGTGCACCTTTTTCTATTAAATCTGTAATTATTTTAGGATCTGAATTTAAAATTGATGAAGTAGCTAATCCATTTATTATCATTGCTTCCCAATAGTTTGTTTTTCTAGCTAATTCCCATGCATTTTCAAATACTGATGAAAGGATTTTGAGCTTCTTTAGATTTCCCCGTTTTCTATTTTTTGGAATAAATATTACTGCAATAAGATTTGATGGCCCTTTCTCAAATTGGATTCTTTTTTTCTTTGCATTATCTGTAACATTAAATCCTCCATAATAACATGAACATGCATCATCATATGCTCCAGTTATACTCACTTTAGATTCAATTGATGCATCTACTCCTGCAAGTAAAATTTGTTGATCAGTAAACTTTGGTTTGAATATTTTTGCACAAGCTAGTGCAATTGCTGAAGATATTGCACTTGAACTCTTTAATCCATATCCTGTTGGAATTTCTGAGTCTAGTGTAATAGTAATTTTATTTTGTTCTAAATCTTTTTTTGAAACAATTTTTTCCACTGTTTTATTGATCAACCTAGAGCTAAGACTCTTGTTTTCTGATTGAATTGAAATGCCTTTACCTGATGAACTTTCTACTGTAGCCTCTACCTTTAGGGCAATTCCTAAAGTAGCTCCTTTTTGGTTTGCAATTGCATTCACTAATGATACTGCCCCGTGGACTGTAGCCTTTGCTTTTGCCATCAAAATCCTCCTAACAATGATTTTTTCATGGCATTATAAGGTGCTTCTATACCATGCCAAATCTCAAAGGCTCTAACTGCTTGGCCTAGAAGCATTTCATATCCATAAATAATAATTGCTTTTTCTTCTTTTGCTTTTTTAATAAAATCTGTATTCATTGGCATGTAAACAATATCGTAAACAATTGTTTTTTCATTTATTCCCTCTAGCGATATTACACTTGATTCATTTTTTAGGCCAACTGATGTGGCATTTACAATAATATCGTAATTTTTTGCAGTATCTTTAACATCTTCTATTTTTATAGCAACTGCATCTAATCCAATTGATTTAGAAAATACTGCAAGATCATTTGCTTTCTCTATTGTTCTATTTGCAATGGTTATGATTTTTGCTTTTTCTTTTGCAAATCCTGCTACGATTGCTCTTGCTGCTCCCCCTGCACCAAGTAAAAGGACTTTGGTTCCTGTAATGCTTAATTCTTTTTTCTTAAAAGGTTCTAAGAATCCATCCATATCTGTATTGTATCCTTTTAAAATTCCTTCATTGTTTGATACAGTATTGACTGCTCCTATCACACTACATGATTCATCAATTTTATCGAGATATTTCATCATCTCAATTTTATGTGGTATGGTGATGTTGAATCCGGTAATTTTTATTTTTTTTAATCCTTCAATCCCTTCTTCTAATTCTCCTTTTGGAATTCTGTATGCAATGTATGATGAATCTAAATCCATTTCTCTAAAGGCTGCACTGTGTATATTTGGAGACAATGAATGATCAATAGGATCTCCAATTACCGCAAATGATTTGCCCATCGTATTTCCTTGAGTTATATGATTGATTTAAACTCTCAACTATTCTAGTACTATTTTTTTAAATTTGTAATTTTTTTCACTTCGTCAACACTGAACTGTCCAGGGGCAATTGCCTTTCCTAATGAAACATACGTGTATGGACTACCCAAATATAGGCACAAAATTCTTGAGATTCTGCCATAATCTCCCATAGCAAATGAAATTAGATTGTTTTTTCCTTTTTTACTATACAATTCGAGCATTCTAGTTGAATCATCTGTAGTTTTAGCAGTACTTACAATTTTGACATTTGTTGAAAATTTACTCATTTGATTGATCTTCTTTTTTAATTCTGAAGAATTTGGTGTTTTTTTAAAATCGTGCCATGATACAAGTAATTTTGTTTTTGTTGATTTCAAATATTTTGTTAATGATGAATTATTTTTCAATGTGTTAAATTCAACATCTAAAAGGAATGGGTTGTACTCTGCAATCAATTTTAAAATTGCTATTCTTTCCTTTTCATTTCCAGAAAATTTTCCTCCTTCTGTTTTTGGTCTTAATGTACACACAATTCTGTTGAGATCTTTTTTAATCATCTCTATTGTTTCAGGAATCTGTTCTATTTTTATAAAATCAAATCTTACTTCAACAAAATCTGACTTTGATAGTGCAATTTTTAATATTTTTTTTGTTTTTGCCGGTGTTGTCTCTGCAATTGATACGCATGTCTTGTATTTCATTTTTCTAGAATGTATTCATCTGAAACTTCCATTCCAAAATGTCTGCCTGTTGCAGGTTTTGAATGCACCATTACAGTATCTCCTTTCTTTAGATGTGTAACTGAAACTAGTTGTCCATTTGATTTTACAAAGCGAATTGTTTCTGCATCTTGTGCTATGATTCCACCTGTTTCTCCACTCACTGTAGCTTTAATCATTAACATTGGTCTGCGTTCAATCTTTGATCTTCCTACTGTTGCTCTTCTTGCTTTACCTTTTGAATTTAGAATTAGTACTTCTGAGCCTGTTTCTACTTCTGAGAGATAGTTTGTAGTTCCATCTGGAGATAATGTATAGCAGTGAACTGCTCCGGCATTTACTCTAAATGGTCTTGGTGATGTAAATGACGAACCAACTGATTCATTATGGACCAAAAACAAAAAGTTTGATCTGCTTCCAATTAACATTCCTTCTCCTTTGTGAAGCATTGATGCTGTATCTACACAAACTCGTTCTCCATCCCCAACTTCTTTAATTTCTGTAATCTTTGCTGGTTTCATGTCAAAACTCTTGGTTCCCAAGTATATCATGACCTCTCTAACTTCGTTTATTGTTGATGTGCTAAAGATGACTCCATCTACCCCAACTTCTAAAATTGAAAACATTTTTCGTACTTCTTCAGGGGTTCTGGCAATGGCAAATATTTTTGTGTGAATTTTATGTAATTTTGCAATAATATTTTCTAAAGGAATTATTTTCCAATCTTTTACTTCCACAACTACAAAATCTAATCCTTTTTTGGCAATAGTGAGAACATTGTCGATATCTGAATTTGATAATATTTGAAATTTCCTTCCAACTTTTTTGCCCTTTGGTTTTGGTCCATCTTTTTCAAGAACCACATAGTTTGCTGAACTTGATGGATATACTGTTTGAAGTTTTGATTTCTTCTTCCCGAGTTTTTTTGGATCAAGATACACCATCTTAATCCCTTCGTCTTCTAATTGGGGAAGAAATTTAGCTAATTGTGCCTGAGACACTTTGGGTGAAATTATTAATTCTCTTGTTTTACTCAATTTTTTTCATTGCTTCCTTTGCTGTTCCTTTTCTAAAAATTATATCGGCTAATGCTTCTACCATTTTTTCAGGTGTTTTGTGTGCAAAGATGTTTCTACCATATGTAACTCCTTTAGCTCCTGCAGTCATAGCATCTTCAGTCATTTGAAGAATATCCAAATCTGTTTTTGCTTTAGGTCCACCTGCAATGACAATTGGAACTGGTGTACTCTTTACAATTTTTGCAAATGAATCAATATCTCCAGTGTATAATGTCTTAACAATATCTGCTCCACACTCTGCTCCAATTCTTGCAACATGTCCAACAATTTCCGGATCATGTGGGTTTTTGATATTCTCTCCTCTAGGATACATCATTGCTAAAAGTGGCATTCCCCATCTGTGACATTGATCTGCCGTCATTCCAAGTTGTTCTAACATTTCTGGTTCTTCTTTACCTCCAATGTTGATGTGTAATGAAACTCCATCTGCCCCCAATGCAGCTGCTTCCTTTACAGTTCCTGTTAGCATTTTTCGATTGGGTGATAATGATAATGCTGTACTACTTGAAAAATGAACTAAAATTCCTACTTTGGTTGGTTTGGGTAATGCTTTGATAATTCCTTTGTTAATAATGACACTTGTGAGACCATGTCCTTCACATTTGTAAATTGTATCTATTGGATTTTCAAGGCCCTCGATGGGTCCATTTGAAATGCCATGATCCATTGGAATACATAACATTCTTCCCTTTCTGAGAATTCGATTAAGTCTAATTTGATTTCCTGATACCATGATTTGATCTGATTTTCGTGCCCTACTTAAAATTAATGTGAATTGCAATGTACCCTATTATACTTCTGAGCCCATAATCTTGATATGTCTGAAAACAAACAGGTTCTTTCGAACTGGCGTGATTATACTGCAGTAAAAAAATGGAAGAAAGGACTGGTTTATGGTTCCCACAGACAAAGAATGTCGCCAAAGACTGAGCAAGCAATTGAAAATTACATGCCTTTGTTTCTGGAATATACACAAAAAACTCCTGATGCCATAATTGAAGAGGCATTAGCTGGAAAACATGTAGTTAAAGAAAGATTATCTGATTTTTTCAATTGGATGCAAGATGAGAAAGGAAAGACATTTTATACTTCATTACATGCATCGTATAGAATTATTCGTGGTTTTTACTCTCATAATGATATTAATACACAAAAAATCAAAGCACCAAAACCTGATCCATCACAAGTTGAGTTTTCTGATGATGCTGTTCCATTATTCCACATAATAGAGATAGAAGAGAATGGAGAAACGGTAAAAAAGAAAGAACTCAGAAAAGAATTCCTGAAAGATTTTTTTGAATGTCTATCTCCGAGAGATAAACTTATTGCATTATGTCTGAAAGATTGTGGCTTGGATTCAGGTGATTTGTTGAATTTACCATTATATTTAGTTCGACTACAAGATCAAAACAGTCAGAGAATCTTCATAAAATATACAAGACAAAAAACGAAAGAAATTGTCTGTACTTTTTTTACCAAGGAAACAACAAAATTACTAAAAAACTATGTGAGTCTAAACAGAAAAGATGCAGTGGACTCAGAACCTATTTTTGTAGAATCTAAAAGTGAATTTAGAAGAAGATTTAGTAAAGAAAATAAAAGAAAATTTGATCCAGAAAGAGATATCATAAATGTCCAAGCAATAGATCCTCACAGTTTGGCTAGAAATTTTCGAAATGCTGCATCAAGGTTTGAAAAAATTCTTGCATCTAAAAATGAACCATGTCAGTTTTTGAGGTTTTCAAAACAATCACCATTAAGACCTAAACGATTTAGAAAATTATTCAACGATGTATGTGATGCATGTGGTGTGCCTACTGATATCAAAAGAGTATTCATGGGTAAAAGTGATCCTTCAAACAAAGCATATGAGGGTAAATCTAGAATGGATTTGGAGATTTATTATGAATCTGTAGATCAAAGACTTACCCTTTACTCAAATCCAATTTCTTTACCAACAAAAGAATTACAGGAATTAAAACAACAATTAAAAATTTCAGAACAAGAAAAAGAAGATATGCAAAAACAAAATAATATCAAACAACAAGAAAACGACCGTAGGTTTGATAGATTGGAAAGACTGATTGATGAGAAATGGGAATCATCCAAGAAAGATACTAATTCATAATTTTTTATTCTAATTCTTTTTTCATTTCATCATATTCTTCTTTTGTAATTTCACCTTTTGCATATCTTGTTTTTAGAATTTTTAGAGGATCATCATCTACATTAGATGTATAATTTGGTTCTATCGATGGACGATATTCAGGATCAGGATTACTTCCACGCATATTATGGTTCTGGTAAAAAACAGTGATCAAGATCACCAAATTTTAACATCAGGGTTTGTAACATGGCATTCTCAATCAATTCACACGTAAAATAATCGTATATCTGGGAAAATCTATGTTGGAAGAAAAACCTAATAGACAGATCACCAAAAACTACCAGAACCGCTAAGATGGAATATCTGATTGCATCAAATGCTTTTAGAGTTGTCTTGTAACTTAGATGCATCTGTTCTGATGCAGTCTTTGCAGATACTGATAATTCAAAGAGTTTGATTAACGCTAACCATTTTCAGTAGATAGGAAAGTGCTCAATTCGGATCAAAAAATAACGATCATTTTCTCAAATTATTCAGATAGAAAAAGCTTGATGAAAGTATGTCACTCCATCAAATATGCATTGTACTTCATTTGATACCATGACACACCAAGGTGTAGTACTATCAAAAGCATTTGATATTGTCGCTAAAATAATGTACAATATCTTATTGTTTCCATGCTCTAGTAAAAATAACTCACGGTTCCACAATGCAGATGCACATAATTCTATCATGTCATTGTGTCTTGGAAATTCATATTCTGAATCTGGATTGAAGAGACTGGCAATGGAATCAGATAATGCTTCTCCAACTGGTTTCATGGTTGAGAAAAATTATATCAAAAATATCACAAAAAACAATGCAAATTCAATTACATCGTTCACTGGATAGTACCATATCAAAATTACAAGAATTGGGAGTATTGGAGCAACCAGTTACTGTGGCAATTGACAAACATCTAATCCCAAGATATGACAAATTGCCAAACCATTCTTTAATAAAATCAAAATCAAAAAACAGTACTACTCATTTTGAGAGTTACTGCACCATGCAGTGCGTTGAAAAAAGAATCAGGGCTCAATTAGGTTGTTATCCTTTGTATGACAACAAATCAAATGCCGATTTTGTGCGTAAATTACTCTCTGATGGCATCAATAATGGAATCAAGATTAAACTATTGCTAGTGGATAGGGAGTTTTTCACAGCTGGAACAATTTCAGAAATAAAACAAAAGAATTTAAAATTTCTAATGCCTGCAAAAAAGAATTCTCGAATCAAAGATGCCATTTTACAATACGTTAATGGAGATAGAAAATCAATCTCGCCATACACGATAAAATCATCATCAGGACATGTAGAATCATTTAATCTAGTTATTCTACCAAACAAAAATGCAAGAAAAAAATCAGATATTATTGATCAGTATGCTGTGTTTGCAACAAACGTTTCACCAAAAGAAATATCTGAAAATATACAGGACATTCCAACTGATTACAAGAAACGTTGGGGGATTGAAACAGGTTATGCATGTGTGGGAAGGTTCAGACCAAAAACCACCAGTTCAAACCAATCCATAAGATTGTTGTATTTTTACTATTCCTTGATTTTGTACAATGCATGGATAATTGCTAATTTGATTATCTCAGAAGAAACTAATGTACAAAATCACAAACCAATAATATCAATTGAAATTCTCAAATATTTCTTTGTAAAGATAATTATTCATTACTTTAGAAATAACAAAAATAATTATTTTCTAGAATGTGTAACTTGAGTTACTTTCCCATCTACTGATCACCCTAATTGAACACTCAGTTGAAAATCGTGAAATTGATAAAATGATACTAAGATTGAACAGTGTACTATTTTACATAAATTCACTGTATCAATTCAGGATATAATGAAATTGCACCTTTTGCAGTGATTATTCCAATCTCTGAGAGATAGTATTTTCTCCCTTTTCTAATTACATGTTCTGCTGATACCAATTCATCTAAAATTGCATTGGAATTCATATGTATTGCAGATGATGATATAGTTGCATGATTTTGTAATAGATACACAAGAACTTCTTCATTTCTATCAGGTGTGGGATAGTATGTTGTACGCATTAGCATTTTTTGTATATGTATTGGCATTGATGTTATTCCATTTTTTGTTTTCATCTGAATATGAGTTGCATGCTCCAAGTGTGTTATGTTGATCTTTTTTGATTCCAATTGTCTTTGGCATGCTTCAATCAAAGCAAGTGCTTTTTGTACAGTTCTAAAATTTAATTCTGTTTTTTCACTTAATTTGTTTAATGTGTATGGCTTTCCATTTGCAATAGTTTTCATTATTTGTAGAGTTGCACTGGTAAGATCTGTTCTAGACATTATGTATAATTATACAATATTATTATATAATACTTGTTGTATAATTATACAGTGTGGATGACTATGAGATTGCGATATTATTGCAGGCATATAACAAGGGAATAATTGGGATGCGAAATTATGTTGCCATAGAAAAATTCTCAAAAATGATTAACTGGAAAAAGATATCCTCAACATACAGAATAAAAAAAGGATTCAAGTCAGTTGCCCAAAAACTAGTCAAACGAAAACTACTTTCAGATGATGGTAAAAGTATGGCAGTATTGTATCTTGACAAACTTGGAGTATCCTATGTTGTTGGTATGATTGGGAATGAACCTGAACACATATCAAAAATTTCATCAAAGATAGAGTGAGATTACAATTCAATATTTTATAAATTTAGATTTTGATAATACAAATTTGATTCTTTAGATATTTCCTCACTGGTGCTGAGATTTTTATTTTGAATCTTCTCTAACACATCAACCCTTTTTTGAAAGTTTTCTCTGATGTTTGTTATGCCTAAAACACTCGTTGCATCATTCAACTTTGTGCTTTTCTCCAATAATTCATCTATGCTATCAGGTTTTAGCTTGCCTGTTTTACTATCATAATAAAAAATAACATTTAGTTTCTTTTTGAAATTCTCTCCTGCAAGAATTTCAGGCTCTACAATTTCCAATACCGCTCTTCTCATTGTATTTCCTCTAGTAACCTGAGACATGTGAATGATACATGATATTGCTCGTGTCTGTTCTCGTGACACTCCATACTTTTCACTTTGTAGTTTGGCTAGTGCATCATATGGACTGGTAGCATGAAATGAACTGTAACAGCCCATTCCACTTTGTGCCACCTGAAATAGTCCTTCTGCCTCATTACCCAACACTTCCCCCACCAAAATAAATTCAGGTTTGAAACGCAATGCAAGCTTTAATAATGAAAATACCGTATGGTCAGTCTCTTTGTTTTTTATTTTTAATGTACTGTTTTCTGCCACTTTGTGAGTTGATACAATTCTGTGATTTAGGTTCAATTCCAATACATCCTCAATTGTATAATAATGCCAGTTGGGATTGGCCATTGAGAAAATTGCATTAATCATTGTAGTTTTTCCTGCAGATGTGGCTCCAATTACTAGTGAGAACCCCTTCAAATCAATTATCATCCACAAATATGCTGCAGCTAACGGTGTGAGAATATCGTTTTTTAGCAGATGGTATATCGTAATTGGAATTTTAGATGGAATTCTAATTGAGATTGTTGGTCCATTTGGTGTTATAATATCATTGCCAGTAACTGTAAATCTCACATTATTCTCATTTGCAAAACTGGATTCAGGGGAGGCTTCTGACGGTGGTTGGCCATATTTGCTTGAGAATCGATTAACCCATCTGAACATCATTTGTTTTGAGCTAAATTTTACATTGGTTTGCATATTGTGAAAAAATGGATAGTCTCTGTGTTTTACTGTAATTGGTGCATCCCACCTTGTACCTAAAATATCTTCTAATTTACCATCATTAATTAGCGGATCTAAAACACCATATCCTTTGAAATTGCGTTTCAGATAATATTCCAAAGATGCCTTTTCACTCAAGTACAAATCCAACTGGTTTATTTTTCGTGCTTCATCTTCTAGTATGTCCTTTAGACTGGAAAATATTGTACTAGTTGCAATATTTTTTGTATCAAATGAATTTCTTATTGTGCTCATTAATATATTGTGTAACCTCTTTGCCTGCTCAGTTAGAGGAGGTTCTCTTATCTTGTACTTTCCATCCTTGGTAATAACTACAGATACCATTCCATCCACTGCATATTTTTCTAGTATGTCGCTGTCTTTTACTTCACCGCCAAAACGTGTAATGATAAATTCACCCATTGTATAATGTTAAAAAATTAGCTTTTAAGGAAAAAACTATCTAACAAATAATGACTCTAAATACTTCAAAAATATTTCAAATCATAACACAAAAAATACCTGAAAAAAAGTACAAATATTCATATTCGATAAAGCCGACAAACTTTCTTATTCTATCTCCAGAAAAACAGCAAAGAAAATTAAATGATTTTTTTAACTTACTTGAATCAACTGACAAGGAAATCCTAATCACTCTAACACGTAATCCAATTACAGTACATTACAAAAATGAAGACACTGAAATGGAGGTACTAGAAGTATTGGTAGATTCCATGGAATCCCTGGATAACTCACTTCAACAGATTGGTTTTTCTTTTAGTCGAGATGGTGATGAAACCCATCTACAATTAAAATCAGTATCTGAGGGAATAAGTGATTTTACTACATATGTGGATGATAACAAAATACTTGGCAAAGCATACACTCTTGAGCGGATGCCATCAATGCTGCCTGATGCCTGGATTCACAGATTATTTGAGGCATTTCACCAGATACAGATTACAATCAATCCAATATCTGCTGAGAAAGCAATGAAGATTGCCAAAAATAAAAAGGCAGTTTACACTCAACTCAAATCCCAAAACAGCAAGGATGAGAAAAGAATGGAGGATATTCTAAAGCTAGTCGACCAGGTGGAACTTGGATTGACACAGTTGTTTAGTTTTAGCATTAATGGTTTTGTCTTTGCTGAAAATCACAAACAGCTCCGTGTACTGGATAAGAAGGCGAGGAAAAAACTATCCAGTCTGAATACCATAATGACTGATTCGTATGGCCAGCAGGCAAACATTGTAAATGGTGGAGGGATATCTTGGTTTGGCACTACTGAATCTACTGCAATTTTTTATCCCTTTACATCATCAGCAATGCTTGAAACAAACGGATTTGTTTTGGGAGTTGACAGATACAAAAGCCCAGTTATTTATGATCCCAAATACAGAAAGAATCATAATATTTTTACTTGTGGTACAATGGGTTCTGGAAAATCCTTTGGTAATAAAATCATGATAAAACGATTCCGAACCAAGCATCCAAAATCCATGTGTATCATAATTGATCCTCAAGAAGAGTATCTTCCACATGCTGATTATTTTGGATTAGAACAAGTAAAGATAATTCCAGGAGAACAATATGGTCTGAATCCGTTTGATTTATTCAAAAACGAATCAGAAGTTATTGATATTTTGGCATCATTTACTGATGCACCTGATGTTATTGTCAATGAATGGAGAAGCAAATGTGATGGTCTAAAAAGCATCAAAGAATTATATAATATCATCAGTGATGAAGGAAAAAAGTATCTAGTTGATCTGGTGGAGGGACCAGTATCAAAAATCTTTGAGGGAGAAAATAAATTTTCAGATCAAATGATAATATCCCTCAAAGATACAGAAAACACAAAGACTGAAAAACTAATTATTTTATTGGTATTGACTTGGGCTTGGAAGAGAATCAACAAATTACCTGAAACACAATGGAAGTATCTCTTACTAGAAGAAGCCTGGAGAATGACAAAATTAAAACTATCAGGACAAAAGATTGCAGAAATTGCTCGTGAAATAAGAAAGAGATCAGGAATCTTTGCAGTATGCACCCAATTGTTCTCAGATCTGGATAGTGTGATGGATAGCCAATCAAAAGTAACTGATCTGTTTGAGACAAAAATTGTCATGAATCTGGCACCAACTGCTGCAAAAGAAGTAGGAAAGGCTTTGGATTTGCAACCAATTGAAATTGAAAGAATCGAGAATTTCAAAAAAGGTGAGACAGTACTATTTACATCTGATAATACAATTTATTTCAAGTTTGAAGCTGATGAAAAAGAGACAACTGTATACTTTAACACAGATGCAGAAAAAGAATAATGGCACATACAATAATTACAACATCTCTAATTCTTGGTGTGATAATTGGAATGGTGGCATATGTTGGTCCACACATTGCACAACCCTTGCTGCTGAACGAAACAAAATGCAGCATACAAAACTTGAAAGTATTTCAAATAACAGATGCAAAATATTTGATAGAGATGGAACTGTTAAACAATGGAGATGACACAATTATCCGTTATGATATTAGATCATCAGGTTGGTCTGTATCACGTGATAGTATAATTATTCCAGGCAATTACACCGTTGATGAATTCACAGTAAATACGATTGATGAAGGGTTCTTGGAAGTTTTGGTAACAACTGCACATGATAGTGCTATCTGTACTGGTGAGGTGACGCTTTGAGTCATACAATAGAGTATCTGTTAGTTGGAGCATTTGCATTAACTGGTGCATATTTAACATATGATTATGCCATTAATAGTTCAGAAATTGTTTTTACATCTACACATGATCAGATACAATCAGAGAAAAGAAAGGCAGGTGAACTACTAACAATTATAGATTTGTTAAATAATCCATTACGCATTGATGTGCTAAACACTGGGGCAGATAAAATAATTATCAAAAAAATGTTTGTTGATGGTGTTTTAGATGATAGTTATACAATTAATGGTATTCAGACTGATATTATTCCATTAAATGAAATAACAGTTATTCTTCCTACAAATACTAATGGAAAAGTCATAAAAATCATCACAGAAAATAACAATGAATATGATTTAGGATAATAAAAAAACGAAATGGAATTTCCTGTTTCACTGTCTTTTGATGGGACTAATAGTAAGTGATGTCATATTCCAAAGCTAATAATGGGATTATTGGGAGATCTTGAAAGTTTGTAATTTAGCATCAAAAATGGAGAAATTACTCTAATTACTGGTGAAGATTAAAATGGCAACAAAATATAATCCCAGTGGCATGAGAGTGCATGAGTTTCAAGTAGTTTCAAGTAGTTTCAAGTAGTTTCAAGTAGTTTCAAGTAGTTTCAAGTAGTTTCAAGTAGTTTCAAGTAGTTTCAAGTAGTTTCAAGTAGTTTCAAGTAGTTTCAAGTAGTTTCAAGTAGTTTCAAGTAGTTTCAAGTAGTTTCAAGTAGTTTCAAGTAGTTTCAAGTAGTTTCAAGTAGTTTCAAGTAGTTTCAAGTAGTTTCAAGTAGTTTCAAGTATACCGTAGGCACTCAGAGGGATCACCTCTGAGTGATCTGTTTAATCCCAGAACCATAAACGGTTCTGGTAAAAAACAGTGATCAAGATCACCAAATTTTAACATCAGGGTTTGTAACATGGCATTCTCAATCAATTCACACGTAAAATAATCGTATATCTGGGAAAATCTATGTTGGAAGAAAAACCTAATAGACAGATCACCAAAAACTACCAGAACCAAGCTATGGGAGGCAAATCTAAAATGGCTTGCTCAAAAACTCTCCTAGCTACAGCTTTGAAAAAGGATAGATTGCTTCAAGAATTCATAGAGTTTCTGCTGGGCAAGCAACGTCCCACTATTCCTGGATACAAAAACTGGCAAGCCTCAGTGCGGTGCGTGCAAGTTCTTGGAATAAAACTAGCTTTATTAGTCTAAACTAATTTTATTGTACAATGATTAGTAAGACGAAAACCAGTAGATGGGAAAGTACATCAAATTACACATTCTAGGAAATAATTATTTTTGTTATTTCTAAGGTAATGAATAATTATCTTTACAAAGAAATATTTGAGAATTTCAATTGATATTATTGGTTTGTAATTTTTTACATTGGTTTCTTCTGAGATAATCAAATTAGCAATTATCCATGCATTGTACAAAATCAAGGAATAGTAAAAATACAACAATCTTATGGATTGGTTTGAACTGGTGGTTTTTGGTCTGAACCTTCCCACACATGCATATCCTGTTTCAATTCCCCAACGTTTCTTGTAATCAGTTGGAATGTCCTGTATATTTTCAGATATTTCTTTTGGTGAAACGTTTGTTGCAAACACAGCATACTGATCAATAATATCTGATTTTTTTCTTGCATTTTTGTTTGGTAGAATAACTAGATTAAATGATTCTACATGTCCTGATGATGATTTTATTGTGTATGGCGAGATTGATTTTCTATCTCCATTAACGTATTGTAAAATGGCATCTTTGATTCGAGAATTCTTTTTTGCAGGCATTAGAAATTTCAGATTCTTTTGTTTTATTTCTGAAATTGTTCCAGCTGTGAAAAACTCCCTATCCACTAGCAATAGTTTAATCTTGATTCCATTATTGATGCCATCAGAGAGTAATTTACGCACAAAATCGGCATTTGATTTGTTGTCATACAAAGGATAACAACCTAATTGAGCCCTGATTCTTTTTTCAACGCACTGCATGGTGCAGTAACTCTCAAAATGAGTAGTACTGTTTTTTGATTTTGATTTTATTAAAGAATGGTTTGGCAATTTGTCATATCTTGGGATTAGATGTTTGTCAATTGCTACAGTAACTGGTTGCTCCAATACTCCCAATTCTTGGGGTGTGTCCTAAAAGTAGACAAATATAACAATTTTATTCAATTCTGTAACATATTGATCGCATGGAATCACAACAACTATGCAAAACAAATCAAAAAGAGACTGGCAAGTATATGGCACATATCGCAAGGATGAGGAGATTCTATTCTTGGAAAAAGTAAAGAAGACAGTTTGGAGTATGGATACACCATGGGAACCAAAGACAGGCGGACGTCCTGCATTTCCAACAAAAGCAAAGATAATGTGTGCAATGCTAAAGGTAAAGTTTGGATTGGATTATCGTTCCATGGAGTCCCACTTGAGATCAAGGCCGGATCTGTTGGAAATAATGGAGCTCAAAAAAGCACCAAGCAAGACTGTCATTAATGACAGTCTAAAAAGAATTCCAATGCCTTATTTGAAAAAGGTAAACGCAAAACTCACAGAACCAATCAAAAAAAAGACATAGCTCCTGACAGTTCAGGATTTGGTACCAAAAGATGTGAGGCTTGGTTTGACATCAAGACAAACACGCACAAATCCAAGAAATTATATCTAAAACTGCACATCCTAATTGCAATACAGTCCATGGCAATAGTATCTTTTGACATTACTAAAGGAACTCGTGGTGATGCACCAATTCTCAAAAAACTAATCAAAGACATTCCAAAGGGAATTGGTGATTTTTGTGCAGATCCTGCATATTTGTCACGAGACATTTGCAATATGGTAGCTACTCTGCAAAAGATACCATACATCAAACCAAAGAAGAACACAGTTAGAAATCCCAAAGGCTCTGCATCATGGAAAAAAATGATAACATTATTCCAGGACAATCAAGATGAATTTGACAGACATTATCACAAGAGGTCACTTGTTGAATCAGTATTTGCAGTACTCAAAAGAATCTTTGGAAATAGCTTGTCATCAAAAAACAAGTTGGTTCAAAGAAAAGAGTTGGCGTTGCGTGTAATTTGTTACAACATACGAGTTGTTAATTTGATGGGGGTTACAAAACATGTTAGAGGATAGTTTTAGGACACACCCAACACAATCTGAAAACTCATATGATTTGACTTTTGATAGTGCAGGTGATTGCTCTTCTAATGAGTTAACCCAATGGGTTCAAGCTACCAATCGAGTTTCTACAACAACAAAAATTAGCAACATATCTCTTAATTGATATGTTCCAACCCTCTATTTTTAAATTTAAAAAATCATTATTCATCGGTGTTTTCTTTTTAATTGTTTCAGGATTTTTCGGTCTCAATCTAATTTTATCTATCGTAAATTTTGATGAAACTTTGCAAGATTATGAAAATAATAATTTCACTGGACCATACGTGCAAATGTATTATGAAACCATATTTGTGCATATCCTAATTATTGTTGTTTTTTTGGTTTTAGGGCTGTGTTTGATAAGAAACTATAAAAACCCAAAAATTCAATAATAATTAGAAGGCTCAGAGTTTGATCTCAGATCATATCTCTATGATGAGATCTCACGGCATGCATTTCATCATCGCCTTCTATTTTATCATACAAAGTGATTTTTACATTGACTACATTGTAGAGGCTGTCCTTTTTCTGGTTCTGGTAAAAAACAGTGATCAAGATCACCAAATTTTAACATCAGGGTTTGTAACATGGCATTCTCAATCAATTCACACGTAAAATAATCGTATATCTGGGAAAATCTATGTTGGAAGAAAAACCTAATAGACAGATCACCAAAAACTACCAGAACCATAAACATTTTTGAGCACCAGTGTGATCGTAATGTTTTTACGTATATTCTTTGTACAATTTATAACATATGTATGACACTGAATATACACAAAATATACGTACAGGTATATCTGGAAGAGAAGCATATCTTCTTAGCTCTCTTGCTGGCGAAGGAAAATCCACTATAACTTTACAGGATATCTCTAGGATATGGGGAGCTACCTATTCAAATGCCAGGGTAATTGCAAACAGATTACGTAAGAAAAAATGGCTTATCACATTGACTGCAGGAAAATATCTTATTGCGCCATTAAGTGCTGGTGTGGATTCTGAATATACTGAACATGAATTTATTATAGCATCAGAACTTGCTAAAAGCAGACCTTTTTACATTGCATATTGGTCTGCATTAAATCATTATGGATTTACTGATCAAACTCCATTTACAGTATTTGTCGCAACAACTGCAAGAATCAAAAATTCTGTCCTTCATGATGTAAAATACAAATTTGTTACAATAAATAAAAAAAAATTTTTTGGTATCAGGAATAATTTTATTGGAAATAAAAAAATTATAATTTCTGATAAAAACAAAACAATTGTAGATGCATTAGATCATCCTGAATATTGTGGTGGTATTGCTGAAGTTGCAAATTGTTTATGGGCTGCAAAAAATGAATTATCTTTTGAAAAAATATTTGAATATTCTCAAAAAATGCAAAATAGTACTGTAATCAAAAGACTTGGATTTTTAATAGATGTTCTTAACATAAAAATCTCACCTTCACTTTATGATGATATGTGTAATTCAATAAATTCTGGACGTTCATGGTTAGATCCATATTCAACAAAAAATAAAAAATCAAATTTAAAATGGAAATTATTTGTAAATATTCCAATAAAATCTATTTTAGAGGCAAAGACAATATCATAGGTGATTAAAATTCTAACAAATGATCAAATTCGTGTATATGCAAAACAATTTGGAAAACCTGCAGGAGTAATTGATAAAGACTATGCTTTAGAATGGCTTTTGTTTGGAATATATCATAAGGAATCTCCACTCAAAAATGTTCTAGTTTTCAAAGGGGGAACAGCAATTCGAAAAATCTTCTTTCCTGAAACATGGAGGTTTTCTGAAGATCTTGATTTTACAATAATCCCTGAGACTGAGCCTACCGTAATTGTAAATGGGTTCAAAGATGTTTATGACATTATAGAAAATGAATCTGGAATAAAATATGAAGGTGATATCAACGTTCCACAAAGTGGATTAGCAATTTTTGGCCATGTTCATTTTACAGGTCCTATAGGACAGAAAAATAAAATCAAAATTGATGCTTCACGTGTAGAACAAATGATGGATTCCGTTACCGAGCAAACTGTTACTACTTCGTATAGTGATCTTCAAAATTTCTCTATTGTTGGATATTCTCTTGATGAAGTGATTGCAGAAAAAATTCGTAGTTTAATGCAACGTAGTAAAGTTAGAGATTATTATGATATTTGGAGGATGTTTGGGCAAGAAAATAATTTTGATCAAGAAAAAATTGGCAAAATGGTTGTAGAAAAATGTACTAAAAATAATATTGATTATGTTCCTGATACAATCTTTGATTCTCAACGACTAACTGGTTTAGAAGAACATTGGGAAAATGAATTAGGCAGACTGGTTATGGATGATTTGCCTGAACCTAGAGCTGTATTTACTGAAATTGAGTCAATTTTGACATTCCTTCCAACTATCAGGTAATTGAGACATGGGCATAACCAATTCTAATTTTTGAGTCAATTCTCAAATTATTCAAATCAAAAAAGCTAAGGATCTTATCATGTTTTGTTCATTGGGATGATGTGGCAAATTCTAGTGATCTGTACAACAAATCATGAAATGTGAGTCTTTTTACAATTATCTTTATATTGAAATTCCTTTGTGACACGATTAGAACATGAATAAGCTAAAGTATAGACGTCTTGCGTAATTATTTCTAGGCGTGAATTTTGTTGCAGGATTTTTCAAATTGGTTGAGAAATTTGAATTTTCAGGTATGAATTCTGTTAAAATACAAAATTTGAGAAAAAATCTCTATAATTACGCAAGAGGTCTACTCTTTGATTCGTACTGTCGTATTGCCAAGAGTATGAGATGTGTCCAAACAGAATAGATATGATTTGATTTTGGATGTAAGAACCTGGGAATTCTGCATCTGGGATTATATTGAGTAGTGTTTTGCACATTTTGACGTATGATGAGACCATACTGTAATCTACAAATACAATCCTAATGGATCTAAATTAGCTAAAATGTATCACAATTGGGTTAAAATCAGATGGTTTCTACAAGGCCCAGATAATCGAGTTTTGATAGACGAAGGAGAGACATATCAGATATGAGTAAATCGGATTTCAAGGTAGCATAAGTGACAGAATACCTGATAAACCGAATGGTTCTGGTAAAAAACAGTGATCAAGATCACCAAATTTTAACATCAGGGTTTGTAACATGGCATTCTCAATCAATTCACACGTAAAATAATCGTATATCTGGGAAAATCTATGTTGGAAGAAAAACCTAATAGACAGATCACCAAAAACTACCAGAACCATGAGATTCTATATGCTAAATATGATCTAACTAATGATGAAATAGCAATTATTGAAAAAAACTCTGTGCGAAAACCATAATTCAAAATGCCTCACTCTACAAAGAAAATTCAATATAGAAAGAAAAAAAGATAGAGACTATAGATGCAGATTGTATTAAGGCAATGTCAAAAATGATGGTAACCGTAGAACCCACGAAGCTTTAGCGAGTGGAGTATGTCAGAAGTTTAGACTTGTAATTGTTTCATTAATGTCTACTGCATATTTTGATGTCAGTCTGACAAATCTCAACTTTGAATCTACATTAATATTTAATGCAATTTTATTTGGTTTTTGGAATTGATATGCTCTTAATCCTTTACCGTTCAACTGTGCCTCAAAATGAACTGTATAGTTTAGGCATATAAATTTTGAATAAACTGTCAAGTATTTTAACTCAAAAGATCTAGATCGTAGAATCAATTCATGAAACCATGTCAAAGAGTACAAGACAATCCAAGGTTTCCTCTGGAAATCAATTCATGAAAGGTACAAGCATTAATTTTTTAAGAAAAGTATGCAAGAATGAAAAAAATGCAAAAGCAAAGATAAGATTAAAGGCTGCAATACTAAGAAAACAAAATATTCCGTATTCTGTGATATGTGCAAGTCTGGATGTCATACCATCAACTCTGTCCTACTGGCTAAATCGAATGGATGAAGAGGGAATATCTGCATCACGCCGCAAGAAATATTCTGGTTCTAGATGTTTTTTAAATGAAAAACAGCTAGTATCATTAAGAAATGATCTGATTTCAGGTCCAGAAAAGTTTGGATTTAATCAATTCATGTGGAGTACAAGAATGGTAATTACACATGTGAATAAAAAATACAATATCCTATACTCTGCAAGAGGAATGCGTGAATTGCTGCACAGGATTGGATTTTCATCAAAAAAACCACGTCCCACACATCATAAATCAGCCTCAAAAGAGGAACAAACCCGTTTTAAAAAAACGCAAAAAGGAGTATCAAAAAATATTCCAAATTGGGACATATCACACTATGTCTGGATGAGTCAACAAACAAGATAGCACCTAACATAAAGCGCGGATGGTATCTTGCAGGCAATAACATTACCACACCAATTAATTACACTCGAGAAAAATTTCAATCATTTGGTGCATTGGGGGATGACGGCGTATTTTTTTGTAGGTTCTATGATAAATCAAACACAGACTCATTTCTTGATTTCTTAAAATCCTTGCAGAAACAATTTGGCAAGAAACTGTTATTATTTGCAGACAATGCATCATACCACAAAAGTGTTAGAGTAAAAGAATTTCTCAAGGTATCAAAAAGAAATGTAATCATAAGATATTTTCCTGCATACACCCCAGAACTCAATCCAATTGAGGTACAGTGGAGAGAAGAGAAAAATGGTAATGCCAATACATTCTTTGTAAATGGAACTGAGATGAGAAAACACATGCAGAAGAGATTAGATAATGGAGACGTTCGAGTTGTGAAATTATTCAAATATTTAATGCCTTAACTATATCTCCAGTTGTACATAACATGGAATTTCCAGTAAGCTCTAGCTCTGCAGGGATATCGTCTATTTTGACTTTGTAGATTTTTTGTATTTCACTCATTGTTCTATATTGTAGTTGAATCTCATTTAAACGTCAAAAATATTTAGATTCTCTGTATAGTGAGAATCTCTTGTATCTGTCTTCTATTTTTGGTGTTTCTAGGTTTTGTTCTCAACATATAGTTACAGCAGGGGCAATGCTTGCCATCCCAATACATGAAAATCTCACAGATTGAACAGTGCTTTTGTCCCATTGTATAGCGATTAATTCCATGAACTCTTTTTGCCTTGTGGGATTCACAGGTTCCTTTGCAGACCATATGGAATTGTACCTAAAAATACGATTTATGAATCATGAATTTGTAACAATGTAGTTATTCATGAATTATTTTAGATAGTGTACATCCCAATGAAACCTACTTAAAATTAATGTGAATCTTTGAACTCTTCTTTCTCAAAAATTGCGCACAAATCACTCATTTTGTTTATTTCTTTTTTTGTTCATTATTTCTACCAAGAATTAAATAGAAATTCTAAGGGATGAAGATCACTTGAGCCAGACTACTGAACAGATACAAAAAAGCGATATCAAAGATATTTTGGAAAATTCCCTTAATGGAAAAAGACCTGGTCCTGAAGATCTCTTAAGATTATTGGAATCTGATGATGTTCATTTGATGGGTCTTACTGCTGGTCATCTTACAAGAAAACAATTTGGCAAAAAAGCCTCGTTTGTAAATAACATTATTTTGAACTATACCAATGTCTGTATTACTGATTGCAAGTTTTGTGCATTTTATAGATCTTCTGGGGCTGATGATGCTTACACATTAACTCTTGATGAAATTGAAGCTAGAGTAAAAACATCTTGTGAGATGTTTAAAATTCGTCAAGTTTTGATTCAGGGTGGTCATAACCCAAATTTGAAAATTGAATATTATGAGGATGCATTTAGAATGATAAGAGAAAAGTACCCAACAGTTGGAGTTCATGGATTATCTACATCAGAAATTGACATGATTGCAAGAGTTGAAAAATCTTCTACTAAAGAAATACTATCTCGATTAAAAGATGCAGGATTACAATCTATCCCAGGAGCTGGTGCTGAAATTCTAACTGATTCAGTTAAAGAAATTATCAGTCCAAAGAAAATTTCTAGTGCTGATTGGATTAGAATTATGGATGAAGCCCATTCTCTAGGTATTCCCGGTTCTGCAACAATGATGTATGGTAGTGTCGAAAACAATAATGATATTGTTGAACATTTTTCTAAAATTGTAAAACTCCAAGAAAAAACTAAAGGCTTTATGGCATTTATTCCGTGGAATTTTGAACCAAATAATACTTTGATGCACGAAGAAGGACTTGTCGAATATGGAACTGGCGGAATACAACTATTGAAAATGATTGCCATTTCTAGACTCGTACTTGATGGATTGATTCCCCACATTCAATCATCTTGGCTAACTAATGGTGTTGGTATGGCTCAACTAGCATTACAATATGGTGCAGATGATTTTGGAGGTACACTAATTGGAGAAGAAGTTGTATCTTGTACTGGAGCACGTTCTACTGAACTTACTGATAAAATAATCATAGATGCTATTCATCAAATTGGATATCAGGTAGAAGAGCGAGATAATTTTTACAATCCTATTTCTGTATCATAATCCATAACTGGACCATTTGGAATCAACTAGATTCTTTGTATTCTCATCTACCTTGACTTGCTGTTGGATCTCTCTTAGATACCCTTCTTCTCTTGTCTTTTGTGTTGCATCAATTCCCATTTTAGATCCCAAGTTAACCAGTGGTGATGCTGGATCAAGAGTATCTGTTGGAGCATTATCGATAATTACCGTATCTCTTGCTGCATCTGCTCTTGTGGTGATTGCCCATATCACATCATTGATGTCATGCACATTGATATCCTCATCTACTGCCACAAACATTTTGGTTAGGGATAACTGTCCCATTCCCCATAATCCCATCATGACTTTTTTTGCTTGACCTGGATATCTTTTTTTAATTGATATGATTGCAAATCCTTGGAACCATCCTGCTGCTGGCATACTAAAGTCGATGACTTCTGGATGGAACATCTGAATTAATGGTAAAAATGAACGCTCTATTACTTTGCCAATATATGCATCCTCGAGAATTGGTTTTCCGACAACTGTTGTTACGTAAATTGGATCTTTCCTTCTCATAATTCCTGTTAGGGTAAATGTTGGATATGGTTCCACTGGAGTATAGTATCCTGTATGATCCCCAAATGGTCCTTCATCTCTAATGTCTGCCGGGTCTACATATCCTTCCAAAACAATTTCTGCATTTGCTGGAACGTCCAAATCAATAGTTTTACATTTTACAGTTTTGATTCCTTCTTTTCTTGTAATTCCTGCAAACAAGTACTTGTCTAAACCTTCTGGAACTGGTGCAATTGAAGAAAATATTGTTGCTGGCTCTCCACCTATAATTATGGCAGTTGGAATTTTTTCTCCTTTATCTTTTGAAGTATCACTATGATGAGCTCCTCTCTTGTGTTTTTGCCAATGCATCAATGCGTGAGTTTTATCTACTATTTGCATTCTATATACTCCTAGATTTCTAATTCCGGTTTCTGGATGTTTTGTTGCAACTAATCCCAATGTAATGAATCGCCCTGCATCATCAGGCCATGATTTTAGAATTGGTAAATCGTCAAATGATGCATCACTTGAAGTAATTTCTGTAACTGGACCACTTGTTTCTGCTTTAGGAAATGAAGCCGTCATCTTTGAAAGTTCTGGAAGTTTTTTAATTTTATTTAGTAATCCTGATGGTACATCCATCTTTGTCATATCTGCAATACGTTGACCAATTTCAGTAAAGTCAGTCATTTCTAATCCTATCTCTAATCTTTTCATAGATCCAAATGCATTTCCTAAAACTGGCATATCGTAGCCCTTTACATTTTCAAACAATATTGCCGGACCATTTGAGTACATTTCCCTCCTCATAATTTCAGCAATTTCTAAATCTGAATCAACTTCAGTTTTGATTCTCTTTAGTTCTCCTTGTTTTTCAAGCTCTGTAATGAAATCTCTGATATCTTCTATTCCCACATTGATTCTCTAGCCAGATCAAGTATAAGCTTAACTCGATTTTACATTGGTGGTAGTTCTGTTTTTTTATCATGTCCGCCAGAACCGAATTTACAGTAAAAACACAATTCTGATTCCATATACTTTAGTTGTTCAACTTGAATTGCTCCAAGTTTTAGTGCAATTTTTGTTAGAATTTTGTATTTTAGAGGCATTGCGGGAATTACTTCATCCATGTACACTCTGTAATGATCTGGACAAAACTTTAGGGTGACCTTGGATGACTCTTTGCCTTTTTCATTTACTTGTTTGGTAAAATTGATCTGTTCTCGAATGTATTCGTGTTTAGGACATGGGCAATCTTTTCCTCCCGGATGTTTGTAGGCTGGAGTATTCTTCCAATCAAATTCCGGATATTCTTTTTCAAAGTCATCCATGCCATTAATTATGTAATTTAGCATATAAAACTTGATCAAAATTAGTTGGCGTAATCAACCCAAATGTACATAAACCCCGAATTGACCATCCAAAATATGGCAGCTGCTAAAAAGCAAACAAAAGCAGATCTTGAAAACAAGATTGCAGAATTAGAAGCAAAGCTAAACAAACTTTCTACTCAGCTAGAATCAAAACCAGCTGAAGTAAAGCCAGCAGAAACTAAACCTGCTGAGGTCAAACCAGCTGAGACCAAACTAAAAGGTACACTACCTAAAGGAACGGATACAAAACCAGCTCCAGCAAAACCTGCTGAGAGACCTGCAGCAACTACCAAACCAAAAGGTACACTACCTAAAGGATTTGAAGAAAAACCTGCAGAGGTTCCAAAACCAGCTGAAACAAAAACCGACCTTCCAGCTCCAACAACTGTTCAAGACGCATTAGAGAATGCATACATGACTGCTCCTATGACATCATTCCATGATTATAGAGCCAAAGTCACAGGTTATTCTCCAGCTCCTAACAGATACTTTGTTAGACTAACTGCTCCTGTAGGTAAAGTTCCAACCAAAAATTGGAATGATCAAAAAGCAACAGTAACTGGTTACACTGCAGCATCAAACCAATACTTTGCAACAAGAGCAAGAATGGCCTATCATCCTGTTGATAAAACATTTGGAAGTTTTAGTGGAATTAACATGTCAGTTGAAGGCGTTGATGCACCAGCACAACAAACACCAACTCCAGAACCACCAAAGCCTAAAAGAGGCACACTACCAAAAGGTTTCTAATTCAAAAACATCTTCTATTTTCTATTTTTAATAGTAATGTTCTTCTTTGATCATACATTATACTATACATGGCTCCAAAAAGTAAATGCCCTAACTGTCAACAAAATGAATGGCTTGAAAATACTGAATTAAGTTATCTTCCAACAGTAATGAAAATGGATGATGGGAGTTATGCTGCAGATACTAACAATGGAATTCATGTTAGATTATGGCGATGTAATAATTGCATGTATGTTATGCAATTTTGGGAACCTGATTAATCACAAACTAATGAAATTTTTACAAACTTTTGTTTGTTTTTACTAATAATTTTGAATAAAAATTTTAGATGATCAAAATGTAAATAAACAATGTAATATTTACTGTAAGGAATGGCCGCAAAAAGCAAAGCAAGTACAAAAAAAGATCTAGAGTCTAAAATCGCAGAACTAGAGGCAAAATTAACAAAATTATCATCACAGCTTGAAGCCAAACCAGCACCAAAACCCGCAGAAACTAAACCTGCTGAGGTCAAACCAGCTGAGACCAAACTAAAAGGTACACTACCTAAAGGAACGGATACAAAACCAGCTCCAGCAAAACCTGCTGAGAGACCTGCCGCAACTACCAAACCAAAAGGTACACTACCTAAAGGAATGGAAGAAAAACCTGTAGAGGCACCAAAACCAGCTGAAACAACAACACAACCTCCTGCAACTGTTCAAGACGCATTAGAGAATGCATACATGACTGCTCCTATGACATCATTCCATGATTATAGAGCCAAAGTCACAGGTTATTCTCCAGCTCCTAACAGATACTTTGTTAGACTAACTGCTCCTGTAGGTAAAGTTCCAACCAAAAATTGGAATGATCAAAAAGCAACAGTAACTGGTTACACTGCAGCATCAAACCAATACTTTGCAACAAGAGCAAGACTTGCATACCATCCACCTGATAAAACATTTGGAAGTTTTAGTGGAATTAACATGTCAGTTGAAGGTGTTAAGGCACAAACTCAAACACAAACGCCTCCACCAGAACCACCAGAACCACCAAAACCTGCAAAAGGTAAACTTCCAAAAGGTATGGAGCAAACACAGCAAGCTCCGCCACCACAACAATCAACATATGTTGCTGATGATGGAAAATCTAGAGGAGAAAAATTGGCAGATTATGAAGCTGATTACTTGCAAAGACTAGATCAACAAAGAATAGATGAAGAAAAAGCATTTGATGAATTACTTGAAAAAGAAGCAAAAGCTCGAGCTTCAGCAAGTAGAGGTACTTTACCCAAAGGATTTGAAGCTCCTTCTCCAGCAGAAGAAAAGCCAAAAGAATCTAGAGGAACACTACCAAAAGGATTCTAATTTTTCTACAATCTCTTATTTTATTTTTTATTTTAAATTTAGAAAATCTTGTAGGACTTCTTTAGAATGCCCTGCAGGTTTGACTTTGGGATATATTTTGAAAATTTTTCCTTTCTCATTTACTAGAAATGTACTTCTCATTACTCCCATGTATTCTCTACCCATGAATTTTTTCTTACCCCAAACTCCAAACGCGTTTGAGATTTCCTTATCGACATCTGCTAATAATGGATATTTGATTCCCATTTTATCACAGAATTTCTTGTGGGATTCAACATCATCTGGACTTACCCCAATTATCTCGATATCTTCTTTTTGGAATTTTTTGTAATCCTTTGAAAATTCATCAGCCTCTGTGGTACATCCTGGAGTGAAATCTTTTGGGTAAAAGTAGATTGCATGTTTTTTACCCTTGAAATCACTTGATTTTACTTTGTTACCATTTGCATCATTTACTGCAAATTTTGGAACAGAATCTCCTTCAGAAACCATATGTTCTCAAATGGATTTATCCATAATTAATTCCTTTTTGACTTGAATCTGGATCACTTCCCGAGTCCGAATCTTTTATATGGAAACTGGCGGGGCTGTAGCTCATGGTTAGTCCTAGAAATTGGCTCGCAGAAGCAATTGCTACATTTGCTTTGGTCTTCTTTGGACCATTGGCAGTAATTCTTTCTGCATCCGTTTTTGGAGATGGACTAACTATTGAAGGAATTATTATGATATCCCTAGGTCACGGTGCAGCAATTGCATTTATGGTCTATGCATTTGGACATGTTTCCGGTGCTCACATCAATCCTGCAGTAACTATTCCTATGATGATTACAAAGAAGATTGGAATCGCAGATGGAATTGCATATATCATATTTCAAATAATTGGTGCAATAGTTGCCACTGGTACTTTGATAGCACTGTTCCCTGAAATTGGAAAACCTGTTTTCTGGGGTGCACATGGCGGTCCAAGTGAATTACTTGGTGGAAGCTTGATGTCTGGACTGGTACTTGAAATAATTTTGACATTCTTCTTAGTCACTGTAATCTTTATGACTGCAGTTCACAAGAAAGCCCCAAAGAGTGTTTATGGTGCAGTAATTGGTGGAATGGTTTTCTTACTTCACTTGGTAGGAGTTCCTTTAACTGGCGCATCAATGAATCCTGCAAGATCTTTGTCTCCAACATTACTATCTGGTGATGCAGGACTATGGGAAGTACAATGGTTATACTGGGTAGGACCTATTGTTGGTGGTATTATTGCTGGGTTGATAATGAATTACATCTATGTCAACAAAGCAGAAAAAGAAGCATAATCCTAACATTTTTAAAAATTTGAACTTTAATTTTTCTATATGACTTCTGCTGAAGATATTTCTAAAATGTTTGATAGTGAATCCCAAAAACTTGAAACTTTGTTTGATGGTGCTGATTCAAAAACTGATATGAATATTCATGAAATTGTAGAGACATACTACAATGTCATGAATGTCTCATCTATGGCCACAATGCTCAAAGCACAGGCTGATTCTGAGCCTAAGGAACTGTTGGAGAAAATCCAGCAAATTGAAAAATTAATTTCAACTAGATTTGATTGTACAATTCATCCAAAAATTATGGAAAAACTCTCTATCTCGATTCAAGACTTGACAAAGAATCTGCAGTCTGGAAATTCTGGTGAAAAATCAAAAGAACAAACAGAATCTGATGCAAAGTTGTTTGATGAGTTACGTCAAACAATGAGTACCAAAGAATTTGTTGAACAATATGAGAATGGAATTTCTCATGATTGAAGACCTTGCAAAAAATTTAGTCGAACTAAAAAAAGAGTTTGTTAGAGTCTATGATGGTAAAAGTCAGATACAAGAAGTTATTCCAAAATCTAAATCAAAATTATTCCCAATTGAAGAATCCCATTTAGAATTGTTACATCAATTTGCAACAAAGAATCCAATTTACTATAATTCTTTTGAAAAACAGATTGGTTCTGTTGATTGTATTGTGTATGAGGGTGACATTAACAAATATTGGCTAAACAGTATTCAACATGGTTCAAGCAAAGCCCCTTTTTCCCCTACATGGATAATGTCTGGGTATATTGGTTCGTTGCTTGCAAAAGAATTAGGATATTTACAAGTAATTGATATTGGTTCAGGTGATGGTAGAATTGCTTTTTGTGCTAAAGTTTTAGATTTGGAATCATACAGTGTAGAAATAGATGATATGTTAGTAGAATTACAAAATCTTCTTACATCTACACTTGATTTTCATCCATATTGTTCTGATGCGACAACTTTTGATTACGATTCATTGAATTTGTCTCAGCCAATATTTTTTATTGGCGGTTTAGCACAAATGGGTGGAATTTCACTTGCATCTGGAGTCTTAAACACAATTAATTCTATTTCATATTTGAAGAAAAAAACTGGATGGGTGTTTGCAGGAACATTGTCTCAAAAATATGCACCTGATCCTAAAAATGAGGCTGGATGGGGGACTTTGATTGAAGATAATAATCTAAAATCTATTCAAAGTGTTTCATTACCAACTACTTGGACTTTACATGAATCAGATGAAACGCCATACATTTTTGCAGAATCTAACTAATAGCAATCCAAATTAAGCGTAAATTTCCAAAACTTTTCGGACTCGTTGCATAGCTTGGATAGTGCGATTGCTTGCGGAGCAATAGGTCGCCGGTTCGAATCCGGTCGGGTCCGCTACACTAAAGTTGGCTTTATGGTTCCTGTGCATTTTCTATCTCTTTCATGATTTTTTCTTTTGATTTTTTCCTGTTTTTTGTAATTTTTTCACAAAATTATGTCTCTTAAAGTTCTAATCTAACTGGGTCCGCACATGAATAGATCTTGGTGATTAGGTATATTCTACCCCTAACATGTATTTCAACAACAATTCAAATAGATCAGAATTCCTGTTATTGTATCTCCACTCCATCTCTTTGATGTATAACAAGAATTTATCTGGACTTACTCCGTGATGCTTTGCCATGTTCTCTTTTGCAAAACTCCAAAACCCTTCAATCCCATTGATGTACACATCACCTTTGCCAAACATCTTGCTGTGGCCTATTGAGAGATGTTTGTAGCCGTTGAAAACTAGCGAATCATATCCTCTCCTCTTGTCCGTATACACAATGCTTCCTTTCTTTACTTTCTTGATTGTTCCTGCAAGCAATGTCTTTGCCTTGACATTGTTTACAATCTCAACGTGAACTTTTCCCTTTCTTTCCAGTATGCCAAATACGATGGTCTTGTTCTTGGCACCTCTGCCACGATTTCCCTTTCTTTTTCCTCCAAAATAGTCGCCTCGTCAGCCTCAATTTTCCCTTTTAGTTTCTTGTCTGATTCTGCCAGATGATACAGTATGGCATATCTGATGCAATCAAAAGCATTTAGTGCAAGTTGGATAACTGACATCTGCTTCTCTAGCTGCACGTCTTGCACTAATCCCAATATCAAATAGTTTGACTAGGGCCAACCATTTTGTAAAATTAATGTTGATGATATCAAACCATGTTCCAGCAAACGGTCTATAATCTGTCTTGCAATCTTTGCATCTTAGTTTCCCTCTTGAAATAATATAGTAATTCTCAGAGTTACATGATGAACAATGAATTGTGTTTTTCTTTTTGAATTGGTTGCAGAGAAATTCCAATGCAGTTGATTTGTTGTGAATTATTTTAGATAACTCAATTATGTTGATTGTTTTTTCCAATAATTACTCAAAAATAGTTGGTGGTAATAGGTTTACAATCACCAAGATATTTTATCAATTGGAGAACATGAGGTAGTAGCCGAAGCAATTGATGGTGCTGAAGCAGTTGATTTCTATCAAAAACATAATCCTCAAATCCTATTACTTGATTTAGCAATGTCAAAAAAAGATGGGTTTACAGTTGTGCAAGAAGTAATGAAGTATGATCCTAAAGCAAAAATAATTCTAATTACTGCAAGTGATGATCAAAAAGTAATTCAACAATGTTTAGATCATGGTGCTTCCTCATACATATCCAGTAGATGGGAAAGTAACTCAATTTAGATCAAAAACTATCAATTATTCAATCAATCTATTCAGATAGAAAAAGCTTGATGAAAGTATGTCACTCCATCAAATATGCATTGTACTTCATTTGATACCATGACACACCAAGGCGTGATACTATCTAAAGCATTTGAGATTATCACTAAAATAATGTACAATATCTTATTGTTTCCATGCTCTAGTAAAAATAACTCACGGTTCCACAATGCAGATGCACATAATTCTATCATGTCATTGTGTTTGGGAAATTCATATTCTGAATCTGGATTAAAGAGACTGGCAATGGAATCAGATAATGCTTCTCCAACTGGTTTCATGGTTGAGAAAAATCATATCAAAAATATCACAAAAAACAATGCAAATTCAATTACATCGTTCACTGGATAGTACCATATCAAAATTACAAGAATTGGGAGTATTGGAGCAACCAGTTACTGTAGCAATTGACAAACATCTAATCCCAAGATATGACAAATTGCCAAACCATTCTTTAATAAAATCAAAATCAAAAAACAGTACTACTCATTTTGAGAGTTACTGCACCATGCAGTGCGTTGAAAAAAGAATCAGGGCTCAATTAGGTTGTTATCCTTTGTATGACAACAAATCAAATGCCGATTTTGTGCGTAAATTACTCTCTGATGGCATCAATAATGGAATCAAGATTAAACTATTGCTAGTGGATAGGGAGTTTTTCACAGCTGGAACAATTTCAGAAATAAAACAAAGGAATTTAAAATTTCTAATGCCTGCAAAAAAGAATTCTCGAATCAAAGATGCAATTGTACAATACGTTAATGGAGATAGAAAGTCAATCTCGCCATACACAATAAAATCATCATCAGGACATGTAGAATCATTTAATCTAGTTATTCTGCCAAACAAAAATGCAAGAAAAAAATCAGATATTATTGATCAGTATGTTGTGTTTGCAACAAACGTTTCACCAAAAGAAATATCATATAACATACAAAACATTCCAACTGATTACAAGAAACGTTGGGGGATTGAAACAGGCTATGCATGTGTGGGAAGGTTCAGACCAAAAACCACCAGTTCAAACCAATCCATAAGATTGTTGTATTTTTACTATTCATTGATTTTGTACAATGCATGGATAATTGCTAATTTGATTATCTCAGAAGAAACTAATGTACAAAATCACAAACCAATAATATCAATTGAAATTCTCAAATATTTCTTTGTAAAGATAATTATTCATTACTTTAGAAATAACAAAAATAATTATTTCCTAGAATGTGTAATTTGAGTTACTTTCCCATCTACTGATATCAAAACCATTTGATTTTAACTATAATATTTGACCCTGCAATAATTCAAAAGAGTTTGGCTTCCTCATACATATCAAAACCATTTGATTTTAACGGTGTTTTAGAATCAATTAAGACTCTAATTTAAGAAAGTAATTTAGGGTATAAAATAATTGAACAATTGATCTAAAAATGTCAAAAATTGTTGCAGATACTAGTGTCATCATAAATGGTCAGTTAGTTTCTCAGATAGAATCTGGCAGTATTCGAAATTTTGAAATCATTATCCCTCAAGCGGTTTTTGATGAACTTCAATCACAAGCTTCCAAGAAAAAAGAACAAGGGTTCATTGGTCTTGAGAGAATTAGAAAACTCAAATCCTTATCTGGCAGTCATGGGTTGAACATCCTTGTAAGTGGAAATCATCCAACTTCTGATGATGTAAAGCTTGCCAGTAGTGGGAGAATTGATGCATTGATAGTTGATATGGCAAAACAATATGGTGCTATTCTATATACTTCTGATCATGTACAACATTTAGTTGCTCAAGCTGAAGACGTTGAAACTGTTTTTCTTAAATCTAAAATTAAAAATGAATCCTTAGAATTCCTTAAATTTTTTGACTCTGAAACTATGAGCATTCATCTTAAAGAGAATCAATACCCTTTAGCAAAAAAAGGTAAACCCGGTTCATTCCAATTAACCCAGATTAATGACGAAACTCTTTCAAAAGATTATTTGGAAATGATTTCATCTCAAATTTTAGATGTAGTAAATATTTTTGATTCTAGTACGTTAGAGATATCTAAAACTGGAGCATCTGTTGTTCAGCATGGCGATTACAGAATAGCAATTACATATCCTCCTTTCTCTGAATCTTTTGAAATTACTATAGTTCACCCAATCGTTAAATTATCTCTTGATGATTACACCATCTCTGAAAAATTAATGGAGCGTTTTTCTGACAGTGCTGAAGGCATTGTAATTTCTGGTGCTCCTGGCTCTGGAAAAAGTACTCTTGCATCTGGTCTTGCAAATTTTTATCACAATAAAGGGAAAATTGTTAAAACATTTGAATCTCCACGTGATTTACAAGTAGATTCTGGAGTAACTCAATATAGTAAACTAGATGGCAGTTTTGACAATACTGCAGATATTTTATTACTTGTAAGACCTGATTATACAATTTTTGATGAAGTAAGACGAAGAGAAGATTTTGCAACTTTTGCTGATTTACGATTAACTGGTGTTGGAATGGTTGGTGTTGTACATGCAAATTCTCCCCTAGATGCAATTCAACGTTTTATTGGAAAAATAGAACTGGGAATTATTCCCAATGTTTTGGATACTGTTGTTTTTGTTAAAGATGGTGGAATTCAAAAAGTCTATGATTTAGAATTAAAAGTAAAAGTACCTACTGGAATGACCGAATCTGATTTGGCTAGACCTGTCATTGAAATCAGAAATTTTGAAGATAATGTTTTAGAGCATGAAATTTACACATTTGGAGAAGAAAATGTCATTGTACCTGTTGGTAAAAAAGTAGATAAAATAGGAATTGAAAAACTAGCTGAAGAAAAAATCAAAGAAACTTTTCGTCGTTATGATCCTCACGCTGAAGTTGAAATTTTATCTGATAACAGAGTAAAAGTAATGGTAAATGAACAAAATATTGCATCTATAATTGGGCGAGGCGGATCAAACATTAATGAAATTGAAAAATCCCTCCAAGTACACATTGATGTAGTTGAAAAAACATCTGATGAAGTTTCACTTACTTCTAGTGATTTACCATTTAGTTTTTCAGAATCAAAAACTGCTTTACTACTTACGGTCAATAGGGATTTCTCTTCAATGCATGCTGATATCTATGGTAATGAGAAGTTTATTGCATCTGTTAGAATCGGAAAAAAAGGACAAATCAAAATACCAAAACGTTCTGATGTTGCAAGGAATCTGATGGATTTTACGTCCTCACAAAATGATATCAAAATTTATCTTAAAGATTTTTAAAATTATCAATAATCTTTGGATTTGCTTTTAGAAAAGTGATAAATTTTCTTAATTGTTTGATTGTTTTTGGATTTAGATGATGTTCAATCCCTTCTGTATCTTGATTTGCCGTGTTATATCCTACTCCTAAAATTTCAAAAAATTCTAGCAATATCCCATGTTTTTGTCGTATTCCTTCTGCAATTTTTATTCCCTTATTCGTTAGATTGATTCCATGGTACTTTTCGTATTCTAAAAATCCGTTTTCATCAAGTCGCTGTAACATTTTGGTGACACTTGGTGCACTTACATTCATGTATCTTGAAATGTCTAATGTAGTTGCATATCCTTTTAGTTCCACCAATTCTGAAATAATTTCTAAATAATCCTCCATTCTTGTACTTGAATGGGTCCTTTCGTACTGGTGTGCTGCTTTAATAGAATCCAATCGTTTGGAGTTTTTAGATTTCATGTGGTCTTTGTATCTAAACAAAATCTAGTATAATTGGGTGTCTTTTTGAGTCGATTTTAGTTATTCTTTGTTGACTTGAAAGTGACCGTAGTTGATCTCTGGTTGTTAACTATTTTCTTCTAAATCAAGGTTGGAATGGTTGATCCTCTAAAGGAACGTCTAGATAAATTGAGAAAATTCTCTGATTCAGCTAAACGTAGAGCAAATTTGTATACTGAAGTCACACAAATGGATGATACTCACACCGCTCGTTCATTAGGCGCTCTCCAGAAAGCCCCTGCCCCTGGAAAGAAACTCCAGAAAATTGGGTTTTTGATGTTATGGGTCCCTGAACCTACTGGTGTAACTTGTGCTATTGGTGGTCCCATGATTGTTGCAGGTAGATATCTTGACAAAAAATACAATGGTTCCACTCTTCATGATATTGGGCATCAGACAAAAAATACAATGTCTTCAATCAACGATTTTAAAAATTCTGTAATGTAACTGGCCATGATGCTGTTTTGAAATGATTGGGATTTATTTTTTCGAGTGTAATTTCTTGAAAATTAAAGATATGCTCAAGTTTATGTGATCTTTCTCTGAACATGGGAAAAGGAACTGCAACTATGGATGATTGTTAGGAGAGTTAAAAAATGAATAATATTTACCAAAGTTTACTAAAATGAAGAAAAAATTTCTATTTCTTATTCCTCTAGTTCTAGCAAGTTTTATTCATCTTCTTAACCCTGTTGGATTTCCGGATATTTTCTTTGATGAGGGAATTTACATGCGAAGAGCAATGAATATGATGGATACTGGAAATCCTCAAGAAAGCTATCTCTATGATCATCCTTATTTTGGTCAGATTATTCTTGCAGGTGTTTTACAAATTACAGGTTATCCACACAATGGCACTCTTACTGATCCAGAATCTCTACAGAATCTTTACTTGATTCCTAGAGTATTCATGGGACTAGTTGCAATAGTTAGTACATTTCTTGTTTATCTTATTGCAAAAGAGAAATTTAGTCACAATGTTGCGATATTATCTTCTACTTTATTTGCAGTAATGCCTTACACTTGGGTTTTAGATAGAATTTTACTTGATTCAATTCTTTTGCCATTTTTACTAGCATCTATTCTACTTGCAATTCATTTTACTAAACCTCAAGGTAAGATGTGGCTAGCACCTCTTTCTGGAATAATGTTGGGCCTGGCAATATTTACAAAAATTCCTGCATTTGTTTTCATTCCTTTGATAATTTGGTTAGTTTTCCAAAAAAGAAAAAAATTCCTTGACATGTTAATTTGGATTCTTCCTGTTTTGTTGATTCCAATGCTGTGGCCTGTAAACAGTCTCATGTTAGATCAATTTGATATGTGGATTCAAGATGTATTGTGGCAAAGCCAAAGAAGTAATAGCATTCTTGAAATTATTGGGTATTTCCTTGTCATAGATCCAGTTCTTTTTGTTATTGGCATGGCCGGAATTGTATATTCTGCAATTACTAGAAACAAGTTTGTATTGTTTTGGTTTGTTCCATTTGTGGCATTTTTATCCTTAATTGGATTCAAACAATATTTTCACTGGATATCTATATTACCAATAATGTGTATTGCTGCAAGTATTTGGTTGTTGGAAATGCCAAAGAATATCAAATTACTTGAATCAAAAACAATTCATCGTATAGTTATTGTATCTATTCTTGTTTTTGGATTTTCAAGTACCCTTATTTTGATCACAAACGATGTTTCGTACAATCAATTTGAAGCATTATCTTATGTGATTGAAAATCCACAAGATCAAAGTACAATTTTGGCAAGTCCTGTATATTCTTGGATTCTTTATGATGTTTTTGATATGGAAAACGTTCCTTTAGATTATTCAATGGCATTGTTTTATCCTATTGAAACATCAAACCTTACAGTCATTGCAGATCCTCATTTTATGCTAGACCAAAACAGAGGCGATGAACTTGTCAAAGTATATAACACTACTGAATCAGTAAAATTCTTTGAAGGCAAAGCAAATGAATTTGATACAAGAATTTATCCCTATACGAATATGAAAGTAAATCATGAAGGATTCTATATTGATATTAGAGAAGGATCGTGGGATAATCCCTAGTCATAAAAAGTAAATTTTTTTACATTAAACATTTTAATTCAAATTTGAAAGACAAATTACATTGAGTGATACAGAGATTTCGATAATTTTACCTACTTACAACGAATCTAACAATATTAGGAAAATTTTAGAGCATATTCAAAACTCAATTCCTTCTAATCTTAATGCAGAAACTATTGTTATTGATGATAATTCTCCAGATAACACTGCAAAGATTGCTGAGGATTATTTTTACTCTATTAAAGAAAAAACTAGTCATTCCATTAACATCATTAAGAGAAAAGCCAAAGATGGATTAAGTTCTGCAATTTTAAATGGGATTCAACAAGCATCTAGTAATACTATAGTGGTAATGGATAGTGATTTTTCTCATCCACCACATGTCATCCCAAAAATGCTTGATACTTTAAAACAAACTAAATGTGATATTGTTATTGCTTCAAGATATGTTAAAGGTGGTTCCATTCAAGGATGGCCGTTTAAAAGAAAACTTATGAGTAAAATTGCAACTATAATTGCAAAAAAAGGATTGGGTGTAAAATCACATGATCCGATGTCTGGGTTTTTTATTTTTAAGAAAAATATTCTTGATGGATTAAAGTTTGATGCAATTGGTTACAAAATGTTACTTGAAATCTTGGTTAAAACTAAGGGCGTGAAAATCCAGGAAGTTCCATATGCTTTTACCAATAGACAAGAAGGAGCAAGTAAACTAGGCGCATCAACTGTTTTAGATTATTGTAAATCTGTTTGGAAATTATACAAATATGGACGTCGTATAAGAAAAGAAGAAAAAAGAACATCAGTAAGATTTCTTTCAAAAGCCGCAAGATTTTTTTCAGTTGGTGCATCTGGATTGGGTGTAAACTATCTTGCATCTATGTTGTTCACATTAAGTTCTGATATGTGGTATCTACATGCTACATTAATGGGAATAATATTTTCCATTACAAGTAATTTCATTCTAAACAAGTATTGGACGTTTGAAGATAGAGATTTTTCTACAAAAAAAACTTTAGTTCAATATGCAAAGTTTACTGGATTTAGTTCAATTGGTGCACTAGTTCAACTTGGAATGGTTTACTATCTTGTAGATGAGTTGAGTATTCTATATCCAGTTTCATTAGTATTGGCAGTTGGAACTGCGGCATTTAGTAACTTTATACTAAATAAGAAATGGACCTTTAAGGAAAAGGTTTGGAGCTAGTCTATCTGTTATAATCGTCTTCTAATCGTTTAATATCTAATTCATCAAAATCTCCAAAAGAAATTTCAAGAATTTGCATATCTGTTATGGCTTCTAATCTGTGTACAGTGGTTTTTGAAATAAATAATCTATCTCCATGTCTTATCTTTGTTTTATTTGGATTCCTGGCATATCCTTCCCCACTTAGAACATACCATTTCTCAGATCTGTGCTCATGAAACTGTAGGCTAGTTCTATTTCCTGCATTAATTGAAATTAATTTGATTGTGGTTTTTTCATTATCTGTTGATTTCTCAAAAAATCCCCATGTTTATCGATTTTCTTATCCAAATCACTAATTTCCATCAAAAATCCTATTTTCTTTAATGTTATATTTCATTTGAAATCTTTTCATGTGGTTTAATTCGCTCTTTTTTGTAATTTTAAATTCTTTCAACATGTTCAAGTTCGTATGAAAATATGAAAATCAGTTTAAAGAGATATGGGGAAAAGAAATGCCATGAGTCAGGAGATACCCTCAACAAAGTTTTAGGTATAGTGAGAAGCACAAGTTCGTGAGTTATTTTTTAGGTGTTTCAATTTGTTTATTCGTATTTACCTATAGGTAAGATCAACTGATTCCTAGTTTTTTGAAATTATTTAGTTCATGAACTTTATCTTTTCGCTATAATTATCAATCCAATGTTATTACCCAACTTGCTCTTCTGCCATGTAGGCGTACCTTGGGCGTAAATTTCATCAATATTCATCTAAAATCCAAGCCTCGAATAATTTTTCAGAAGGCTCTTCATGTCTACAATTTACTAAAATCATCAAAAGATATTACACAAACTTACACATTTTAAAAGGATTCAAACAAATTCATTTATGACTACTCGAGCTCAAGCACTTATCCCTATTACGATTGCAGCTGTTATTATCGGCGTCATTGGAATGCTCACTCTTCCTAGTGATAGTAAATTAGAATCAGTCGAATTTCCAAGAGGCACAATTTTGGTAGATGATGTTGCACTTGAAGTTCAAATTGCAGATTCTGAGCCCCGAAGAGTTCGTGGATTGATGTTTCAAGAAGAGCTCCCTCTTGATCAAGGAATGATTTTTGTATTCAAAGAACCTGGATTGTATTCTTTGTGGATGCTTAACATGCAGTTTCCTTTAGACATGATTTGGTTTGATAAAGATGGAAATGTTGTACATATTGAAAAAAATGTTCCTCCATGTAAAACTGTAGTTGAAATCACTGGTTGTCAGAGTGTCGTTCCAGATGGTGAGGCATCATATATCCTTGAAGTCACAACTGGGTTTGTTGAACAAAATAATATTAATAAAGATTCTAAATTAACTATAATCTCAATTTAACATTGCAAAGCCTTATCTTTGAATGAATAACTTGTAATTTATGAACAAACCGTTATTGATCTTAATCGGAATTGTAATCCTTATTTTAGGTTCCATACTTATTTTATATCCTGCTACTGAAACTGAATCAAAACTTGTTTACGATACAGGATTCACATATTATGATATTGAAAAAATCCAAAAAACTCTAGCTACTCAAAATATTTTTGTGTCTGCTCCAACTGTAATTACTGATCATACAATTAGTCAATACTGTACATTCTTTGATAAAGACCTCCCAAGAACTGTAGAATATTGCACTACCACTGCTGTAACTGATATTCACGGAAATCCTTTGGGAAATATCAACATTGGAGGTGATACCAATTCCCCAATCATGGCCATAGCTAATCTTGAAACTGCCACTTTGGAATCAAACCAAGATGAAGTTTTTGCAGTATTAGAAACTATGATTGAAACCCTAGTTTGTGACTGTTGGGAAGAAGAAAAAACTGATGATGATGATGTCGAATCTATTTCTGCATGGGTAGATCTTGTTCACAAATTTTACTATGATTCTGATGAACGTGGCATCAAGTCTCAAATTGATGATTTGGAAAATTCTGAAATAACTTTGGAAATTACTCCTAAGGATAATTCTGTTTTACAGACATTAATTATTCTCAAGTAGTCTAATTATATACTGCAAATTTCTTTGATTGACGATTACTATGATTGATCAACTGTGGCTAATTCCATTGGGATTTGCAGCTGGAATTTTAGGCTCTATGATTGGTCTTGGTGGTGGCGTCATTGTTGTTCCTGTGTTGACATTTTTAGGATTTCCTCCTACGGTTGCTGCAAGTAATAGTTTGTTTGCTGCATTAAGTAATGCAATGGCATCTACAATTTCTTATTCCAAACAAAAACGAATAGAATATTCTCTTGGTCTTAAACTTGGATTACTTTCCATTCCTGGAACAATTCTTGGTGCGATTATATCAACTGATGTAGCCCCTGATATTTTTAAAATCTTATTTGGTTTTGTATTGATAGCATCTGCGGCTTATATCTTTTTACGAAAAAAAATCGAGACCAAAGAAAAAAGAATTTCAAAACAAATGATGATTTTTGCAATAGGTGCAAGTTTTTTTGCAGGTGTTATATCTTCTTTTTTTGGTATTGGTGGAGGAATCATCTTTGTTCCTTTAATGGTAGTTGGAATGGGAATGGCGATGAAAAAAGCTGCACCGACATCTCAAATGATTTTGTTATTTGCGTCTTTGTCTGGAGTAATTGTACATAGTTTATTGGGTCATCCTGATTTTCTTCAAGCAGGTTTCTTAGCAATTGGTTCTTTTATTGGAGGATTAGTTGGGGCAAGATTGTCTATTGATATCAAGGAACGCTATTTACAAATTCTAGTTTCTATAGTAATATTGATTGCAGCAGCTAAATTATTCTTTGATTCTTTATCTGGAAATGTTTTAGGATTTTAGCCTTGATAACTTTTTTGTATTTTTATACTTATTTTGTAATACATATTGTTCACTAGGTCATCTGATCTAGGGGCGGGGGAGACATGTCTGCTTCTCTGTATTTTTATTTTGATTCAAAAGTATAATTTCTACGGCCTTGTAGAAACCATCTGATTTTAACCCAATTGTGATACATTTTAGCTAATTTAGATCCATTAGGATTGTATTTGCAGATTACAGTATGGTCTCATCATACGTCAAAATGTGCAAAACACTACTCAATATAATCACCAGATGCAGAATTCCCAGGTTCTTACATCCAAAATCAAATCATATCTATTCTGTTTGGACACATCTCATACTCTTGGCAATACGACAGTACGAATCAAAGAGTTATAGAAGATTTACAGAATTTTTAGAAGAATGTGTAGGAATTCAGGAATATCTTGGTTTGTCTACCATTCCACATTACACCACACTACAAAAGGCAGCTGCAAGACTGGAAGGAAATCTGTTACATAAAATGTTGCAGGAATTCATTTTGTACAAAAAAGTCAGACTGGTTCTAGCTGGAATTGATGGTAGCGGATTCAGTTACAGTACAGCATCATACTATTATACAAAAAGAGTACAGTTACGCAGGAATTTCCTAAAAGTTGTTGTTTGTGCTGACATGAATACACAGCTTGTTTGCTGTGTCATGACACACCACAACATGCAACATGATAATCCTGATTTTCTGCCATTGTTGTACAAAACCAACAATATTGTTCCAGTTGATATTGTGTTAGGTGACATGGGTTTTGATGATGAGAATAACCATGTTGGTGCAGAACAGATCAACACAGCTGCAATAATTCCAACTCGATATGGAACAGTTCCAATTTACAGAACCAGCGGAATTCACAGAAAGGAGATGAAGAGGAACTTTCCTGTACAATTGTACCATCAGAGAAACAAATCTGTCTATTATCCTCAAATTAGTTCACCCCATTATTTCCAGACTAAAGTCAAGATACGTTTGGAAAAGAGGAAAGAATCACAAGATTATGCAAAAGTTAGATCCAATCCAGATATCCTGGATAATCAAGTCAAAAGAGGATGGTGCCAAGAACGCAGACGTAGCCTCATCCATGAAGATATCTGTTGGGTGGGTGCAGAAACTCTACTCACGGTATCGCCGTACTGGTGCAGTTCCAATCCTAGGCAAGCCTGGAAGGCCAAAGGGAATAATCACAGAGCAGATGGTGCAGACTGTCCAGTCAGCATTTGAAAAGTTCAGGTGTTCTGCAGTATTCTTGGAGAAAATAATTGATACCACTGGAACACACATACCTCACAATACCATACACAAAATTATGAGAGATGAAGGGTTGGCAGAAGCTCAGCCAAAGAAGAGGAGAAGACGAAAGTGGGTTAGATACGAGAGGACATATTCAAACTCCATGTGGCATACTGACTGGAAGAAGCTAGACGATGGCAGATGGTTCTTATGCTACCAGGATGACGCATCAAGATTTATCGTCTCTCATGGAGTGTTTGCAGAGGCAACAACAGATAACGCACTTGTGGTATTACATGAGGCAATTGCAAAGCACGGTAGGCCTGCATCAATTCTAACTGATCATGGCTCCCAGTTTTATGCAAACCAATCAGAATACAAGAGAAAAGGAGCATCCCAGTTTGAGCAAGAACTGGTAAAATTAGAGATAAAGCATATCATGGCAAGAGTGAATCATCCACAGACAAATGGAAAGTTAGAAAGATTTCACGGCGAGATTCAGAGAAAGCAGAAATGGTTTGGCACCATTGATGAGCTGGTCCACTGGTACAACCACATAAAGCCACACATGTCACTTGACTGGGATAATCTTGAGACCCCTGCAAAGGCATATGCAAGAAAGATGCCAGAGAAGGGAACAAGAGTTATTGATGAGCAGACAGGAGAAGAATACGATGTCAAATAAGGGACGAACTGATTTTGGGATACAACAAGAGAAACAAATCTGAAACAATCTTTTTTGTGATCAAACAGATAATGTCAGGAGATGTCACATCAAGAAATGTTACAACTCAGGACAATGAGATGTTGTACAGGTTAATTGCATACAATGCTTACAGGATTAGAAAATTAGATTTTGTTATTTTATCATGGTTTCTACAAGGCCCCAATTATGTTTTTATTAATGAAAGATAACAGTAAACTCGTCAGGGTCGCTTAGTTTGGTCTATAGCGAGAGATTGAAAATCCCTTAACTGAGTCCTTCGGTTCGTGGGTTCAAATCCCATCCCTGACGGGTTTATGACGTTTGTATGGATATGATCTTTAAAAAGTTTCATTGTTATGGTCATATCTGAGATTGTCATCTTCTGCACATTCATCATATTGGGGGTTGCTCATTTTCTAATCCTCCTTTATTATTGGGATTTCATACCATGATTTTCCATCCTTTGTCCAGTACTTGGAAAAGTAACCCAATTTAGATCACAAACTAACCATTAGACCTCTTGCGTAATTATAGAGATTTTTTCTCAAATTTTGTATTTTAACAGAATTCATACCTGAAAATTCAAATTTCTCAACCAATTTGAAAAATCCTGCAGCAAAATTCACGCCTAGAAATAATTACGCAAGACGTCTATTCTAGATAAAATCCCTCTACCTGAAACTAATTGCTGTCCTTCTTTCTTTTTATTTTCTAGAAATGCGTTTCTCACTCTGGAAAATTTAAGATATTCTTCTAATTCTTTATCTGAAATACTGCATGTGGAATAAAATGCATCTCCCACCCTAAATTCTGAAATTTTTTTCATTCTTATCTTGATTCATCAACACAGAAAGTTACTTCTGATGATGAATGAGAACTATCTGATACTAGGAAATTAAATGCATCCGCAATTCTTTCATTATTTGGTTCTGAACCTGTTACTGAACCTGGGAATATGGTAAACAATCTAATTTTTGATTTTAATACATCGCTTAATTCTTGATTTACAGTTGTTGTAAATGGTCTTAATGCTCCTCTGAATACCTCTACTTGAGCTCTTTGTGTACCTGTAACTTTTCTTCCTATTGGAAGATCTGGACCAATGATCATGATGGACCCTGTTGTGTCTTTGAAGAGTCTTGGGTCTTTTCCTCCTCCTGGAACAAATTGTTCTAGTGCTCTTTGGGCAACTGTTGCAGGTGTTGAGATGAATTTTGCGACTAGTTCTTCCCATTTGGCTCTGTTTAACTCTGTTAATTTATCAATTTCTGGAAGTTTTCCTGTAATGTGAATTACGCCCAGAATGTCTCCGATATTGGTTTTAGCTGTGTTTAACCATCTTTCAACTTCTTCAGGATTGGTAATGTCTACAACATGTGAATGGAATTTTCCACTAATTTGTTCTTGCAAGTTTGTAGGTGTTGTATTTGAGATAAAACATGCCACTTTTCCACCATTCTTTTCAATATGCCCTGCCAAGTATTCTACTCTGTCTGCATCTGTCTTGTCAGTTGCATCCACTGTAAGCACTACAGCTTTTCCACTAAAGTCAGGTTGATGAACTCCTGGGGTGGTGGTTCCAATGTATGCTTTAACTGGATAAAATACCCTGTCTCCTGGAATTACTTTTCCATTTATGATTTTTGCAATTTCATCATCACACAAATTAAGAACTGATTCTGCAACTTGTGTTTGTGACAAAAATTCTTGGTTAGCAATCATATGTGATGTGTTATTTTGAACTTTTTCTGCTATTGTTTGAATCTTTGTTAATAAATTGGTAAATGTTTCAGTAAGTTTAACAACATCTTTTCCATTTGCTAATTTTTCTGCTATTTTTGCAATTCCTTCTTTATCTATTCCATCTGCTAAAATACATTCTAACAAATCGTCTTTTGCTTCTTCAACTTCCACTGGATTCAAGTCTTCAAATCCACTGACTCTCATAAATTCTGCTGCAGCTTTTGGATAAACTGTTTTGTAAATTCTATCTGAATGTACGGGTCCAGGATTTGTTGCAATAGAAATAATTCCTTTATCTGTTAATTCCCATGACATGCATTCAGCTAGTCTGTTCTTTGCACCTTGTGATGCAGTATATGGACTTCTAAATCTGTATGGTCTTTGTTCAAGTGGTCGCTCTTCTGTAAAGAATGTGGAAATTGTGATTATCTTTCCACCTTCTTTCATTACTTTTAGAGCCTGAACTGCACCCCAAAATGTTCCAGTAAGATGAATTCCAATGGTACTCTTGAATTCATCAAGTGGTGCATTGGCAAAACAAGTTACAGGACCTGAAACTCCCGCATTATTAATTATGTAATCTATTGTGATGTTTTCATTTTTCAATGTGTCAAACATGTCATTCATTGCTCCTTCATCAGCAACATCTACTCCGGCAAAAATTTTCACTGTAGCGTTTGAATCTTGAGGAATTTTATCTTCAAGTTCTTTTGCTGCTACTTCTAATGGCTCTTTTCGTCTTCCAAGAATAATGACACTGGCGCCTTCTTCGATAAATTTAGTAGCAATGGCCTTGCCAATTCCTGTTCCACTTCCTGTAATTAATGCAAGTTTGTTTTGGAATTTTAGCATAGATAAACTGACAGAACTTTTGTGATATTTATTTTGATTGATCCCAATTCACTATTTTTCTTGATATCTTTATTTGTGGGTATGATTGATGATTTTTAATGCATGATACGGAGTCTGATACATTTGTCTATCAATCGTGGCCTGAAAAATTTGCTGGTATGTTAAAGGAGATCGGCATTGATTCTGAATCTAAAGAAATTGGAACTGATGAAATTGAAAATGATGATTACTATAGTAGATATTTTGCTCAAACACCTAGAATGGTAACTAATAGAGGATGTATTGATGTCAAGAATTCAAACATTGACGCAATACAAATAATTCAAAAGGGATAGTTATGCAAGATCCAAATCCACTTCCATGGGGCGCACTTGATAGATTTCAAGCTCAATTTATTGTACGAAAGACTACTGGAAGTTCGTTTAACAATTATGTTGCAAAAACAAAACTTACCACCAAAGGTCATTTTGCCTCAAAAACTGTTGTTAAAGTAGAATGGAATGGTTCAGGAAGCCTTGCATCTAAACTAAATGAAGATACTGAACTAAATGAAATGATTGCAAAGCAATCCGTTAAAGATGCTACCATCTATGTAGAACCTACCGAAGTAGCCGTAAGAATCCGAAGTAAATGGGATAATCACATTGCTTTTGGAATTACAAAAGAACTCTTTGAAATTTATGACCGAATTGCAGGTCACATAAAATCTGTCTAAGCTTTCCACCAGTCTAAAGCCAAGAAGTCAACTTTATCCTTGCCTTTAGGAATTGCTAGAATGAATTGTTTCTTGACGCTTGTAGCTAGTCTACCAGCTAGAACAATACCTGTTGATGTTATTGGTTCTGTTCTTGTGTACACTTGAATTAAAAATGGAGCATGATCAATTCCTGGCCCTTTTTCATAAACTGCAAAGTCACATCCAAATTTAATTCCTGGATTTATTATGTATCCTTTGTCTCTAAAATTTTTGTATACAAGATATTTTTTATCAAATTCGTGAATTTCTTTTTTACATATATCCATTAATTGTTCAACAATTATTTTTTGTTTAGACTTTGTAATGGTAATTTTTTTATTTTCTAATAGATATAATCCTTCTATAAGATCTAAGATTAACGGCGCATCTATTTCTTCAATTTTTGGTTTTGGTATTCCTATTGGTTTTCCATAATACCCATGACTGAAAAGTTTTTTTGAATCTTCAATGTCCCATACTATAATTCTATTTTCAATTAATTCACTTTTCATTATCTATGTAAATAATTCTCTGTATATGAATTCTATAGAGAAATGCATTTTTCTAAAATGAAAATAAAGTAAAATGATGAGAATTTTAGTTGGTTATAGGCTCAATGCTAATAGGATGAAAGAATCTGATACTCTTTGACATTTATCTGCCATCTCTTCAATTCCTTCAATTACATCTTTGATCAACATTAGTTCTTTTGTGTTGGTAACTTCAGTAAGAAGCTTCAATGTTGCTTGTCTATATTTGATGTCTATTTCTCTCTCTATTGTTTGAGTTTCTTGTGCCAACTCGATGGCATTTGCAGTGTTTGTATTAAGACTACGAATGATTTCGTTTAGTTTGTAAACTTCGTCTACAACTAGTTCAATCAGTTTTGTAATATCTTTGTCCAGTTTTGCACTTTTTAGAGTTGTAATTTTTACATTTGATAGTTTGAATGAAATGCCTGTGATGTAACCTGCAATTTCATCCATTGTATATGCTGTGTTTAGAAGATTTTCTCTATTCATGATTAATCCTCCAACATCTGCTACTTCGCGTGTAATTTTTCTTCTCAAGTTTTCAACTTCTTCTTCAATTGTTGAAATTTGTTCTAGTGTGTTTTTGATTCCTGACTTGTCTTTTTTCATCATTAGTTCAGGTAGTGTTGCAAGTTCTCTGGATGCATTTAGAATTCTGTTGATTTCGTCTTGTAAAACTGCTATAGCCTTTCTTTTTGCTTGAACTTCAAGCTCTCCGCTATACATAACATAAACAAAAAAACCTCGAGGTAATTTAAATCCTCTACGGTTTTCAAACTTTTTTGAGCACGAATCACATCAAATTTTTATCGTGTGCGACTTTTTTCTGTCCTTTGTACAACGTGATGACTTCCTCATTTGTTGATGCATCTTCAACTGCTTTTTCGACTCTAATTTTCCCAGTAAATTTTGGAAATCTCAATGCCAATCCTGCATCTTTACGAATTGCATTAAATGCAGCTTTGTGAATTGGACTAAGTGTAATTTCAGATGCGACTATTTCGATTACTAGTTCTGGTTCAAACCATACATCTGCTTCCATATCACTTTTGATGCGTGGATTTTTTTTAATTGAAACTTTTGGATTTAGTATTTGATACAGTTGATCTAAAGATTCATCTGAAAAACCTGTTCCCACTTTACAAATACTTGGGAATGTATCTTCATCTTCATCATAAGTTGCTAAAAGTAATGTTCCATAATTTCCAGTCCTTCTACCTTTTCCAAAAAATCCTCCTATCACAACAAGATCTAAACTGTCTCCTAATTCATTTCTGTATTCCCGTTTAAGCTTTAACCAATGACTGCCTCTTGAACCTGCTTGATATGGTTTATCTAACATCTTTAACATCAAACCTTCACTTCCTGCATTGATACTATTTTCCATAAAATCTTCAACTTCATTTTCATTTCTTACTGTGTTCATAGGAATGTATTTTGCAAATTCATCTTCTTTAACATATTTTTCCAGTTTTTCTCTTCTTTCTTTGTAACTTAATCCGGTGCAGTCTTTTTCATTACAATACAAAACATCAAAAAAATTCACAGTAATTGGATACTCTGTAACTGCTTTTTCTATTTTGTATTTTCTTCTTCTATGCATAAGTTCTTGAAATGGTAAAAATTCTCCTGTGTTTTCATTTATTGCAACTGCTTCTGCTTCTAAAATAATATTGTCTGCTTGAATATTTTTAGGAATTTTTTCTATAATGTCTGGGTAGTAACTTTCAATTCTTTCTAAACTTCTAGAAAATAATGCAACTTTGTCTCCCTCTATGTGTAGTTGAACTCTTTCCCCATCTAGTTTGTATTCTGCTGCAAACTCTTTCCCCATTTTTTCAATTGCTTCTTGTTCACTTTTTACTCTGTCAGCTAACATTGGTCTAATTGGATTAAATAAAATAATTTCAAACTTTTCAATTCCTTTTAGGCCTTTTGTTGCAATGGTCTCTGCAACTTTACCTAAATCACTAGATACGTTGTATGCATGTTGTAGTTTTTTCCTATTTTCTTTATTTCCTGAATATGTAATTGCTAAAGCATCCATTACTGTATTTTCTGCTACCCCTAATCGTAACGTTCCAAGTAATAGCTTTGTAACAAATTTTACTTCTGTAGGCTTGGATTTGTTCCACAGACTAGAAATAAAATTAATTTTTTTATCTTGAATGTTTTTTCCTGCACCTTCTAATTGAGAAATTGACCATAATACTTCGTAAATTCTTTCCACTGTGTTGGCTTTGGTGTCGAACATTGCCTCATCATATGTATCTGAATCAATTCCAAAATCAAATAGACCCGTCTGTGTTTTTTTCTCTAATGTTTTTGAAATTGCAGTTCCAAGATCTCCTATTTTATTTAAAGTTGCAACGATATCATTTTCATTTATCCCTAATGATTTTTTTGCTGCTCTTAACACTAATTTTTCTGAAACTCCTAATTCAATTCCTTCAAAGTCTGGTCTTAATTTTCCTTGAATAAGATATGTAATTTTAGAAATAACATCATTAGGTGTTTTTTCAAATAATTCAACTAAAAATTGTGTTAATTCTAATCTTTTTCTAGTGGATTCCATTTTGTTAAAAGATTCAGCTAGAATTGAAAACTCCATTTTACTTCTCTACGTAATCCTGAATAAAAGTCTGAATTAGATGTATCTGAAGATTGTTGGTTTATCAGACTTTGGAAGATCTGAAACTAGTGCAAAGTTGTAAAATGGGTATGCTTTTTTGTATTGTTTCATAAAACTCCATGCAACATCATGTGTTTTGAATTCTGTCCTAATTCCCTCTATCTTACTTTTTTTCCCGTATACGTCAAATGGCACAATTGAATATTCTTTTGGACGGTTATGGGGTCTTGCTTTTAGAAGCCATGCAAATGCAAAGATGAAGACTGCTCCTAAAATAACATATTCTCCTGCAATCTTAAAAAATGCTAAAATTACTCCTGGAATCGTTTGTCCAAATAGCACTGCCACAAAACTTGAAAAAGATATGACTGCTAATGCTGTGAAAATATACGTTTTCCAATCAAACACCTTTTGAAAAGCATTCATGATCTAATACTAGTACGTAGTTTTTTGATTTAACTATTTCCTATGATTCACAAGATCTAAAATCTCTAATCTGGATCTTCGTAATTTCCTTTCTTTTCACCACTGGATGTTTCTTCCATTGGTTTCATTTTAGTTTCAAGCACATCCATTCTTGCTCTGTATCCTTCGGCATATTCTAATTCTGATGGAACAAGAGTTGCTGGATGAATAAATCCTTGACTTCTAATTGCTATTGCTTTCTTTGTAGCATTTTCTCTAATGTAGTCCCAATCGGGTGTTGAGAATCCATCAAATGGACCTACTAGTTTACCGTTGTGCATGCTGAATACTAATGATTCTACAATTGGAATGCAAAAGTTGATTGATGCTGCCGAGTTTAATTTTACTGGCATTAATGGCATGTTATGACTACCTCTTGTATTCCCTGCAACATAATGTGGGTTGTTAAAGACACTTCCAACTTCTTCTGTTGCTGGAAAATTCTTTTGAGTTCTTACTAACATGATTGGATCATCTTTTCCAACATATGTTCCTGCAATGTTGTGCAATCTATCCGTTGATGCATCTAGTATTGGTTCTCCATCTTTTGTATAGACTGAATCTACAACATATCTTCCTGGATACATTAATGCAGCTTCAATGGTTGGTTTGTCTTCCCATAAATGCAATGATGCAATTTGTGCTTTCTCCACATCCATGATATTCATTACAACCCCTGCTGCCAGACTTTTGTTTACAATTAATGCTGTGTTACTTAACGTATCTACAAACATTCTGTAAATTGGATAGTTGAATGCACCTGGTTCTGTTTTATCTGCTGCATACACAGTAAATGCTTCATTTGGTCTCTCTTCAAATTCTAACTCTGCAACACCTGGACCCATTCCTTTTACATTTCCTGAAAATGAATCTTTTAACAAATCTTGACCTGCTCCATACAATCCCTCGTTCTTTGCTACTTGAGTACCTGCCATGAATGCATCCCATGCTAATTTGTGAATTTTTTCATTATCTACACCATGTGTGTGAGTCATTACGATGTGAGTATCGTCGCCACAATATCCAATGTAATGATCAATAAGTAAATCCCCTGAATTTTCAACGGTATCTCTAATTGCTTTGATTAGGCCGTCACTGGGTTTTGTATGTCCGCCGATCCCTCCGACGTCTGCTTTGATAACTGAAACTGTAATTTTCATATTTTTGATTTCTATCTCTTTGATTTATGTGCTTTTGGCAAAGTCTTATGATCTGTAATTAATTGAATTTTTTTTAATTTTTCTTCAAAAATTCATAACGCTAATAAATGCCCTTAGCGACGCATTTCATATGGCAGATAAACCACACTTGAACCTGATTGTTACAGGACATATTGATAATGGAAAATCAACTACTATGGGTCATTTTTTGATGGATCTTGGAGTTGTAGATGAAAGAACAATTGCAGCTCACGGAGCAGAATCCGAAAAGACCGGAAAAGGTGATACTTTCAAGTACGCTTGGGTTATGGATAACATTAAAGATGAAAGGGAGAGAGGTATTACAATCGATCTAGCTTTCCAAAAGTTTGAGTCACCAAAGTACTTCTTTACTTTGATTGACGCTCCTGGTCACAGGGACTTTATTAAAAACATGATTACTGGTGCTTCTGAAGCAGATGCCGCCATTCTAGTACTTTCAGCAAAAGAAGGTGAAACCGATACTGCAATTGCTGCAGGTGGACAAGCAAGAGAACACGCATTCTTGCTCAAAACACTCGGTGTAAGCCAACTAATCATTGCAATCAACAAAATGGATGCAGTCGAATACAAAGAAGATGCATTCAACGCAGCCAAAGCAAAAGGTGAAGGCTTAGCAAAATCTGTTGGTTACAAATTAGACCAAGTACCTATCATTCCAGTTTCTGGATGGAAAGGAGATAACTTAGTCAAGAAATCTGAGAACATGGCTTGGTACAAAGGTAAGACTTTGTTAGAAGCATTTGATGACTTTACCATAACTGAGAAACCAGTAGGTAAACCACTACGTGTTCCAATTCAAGACGTTTACACTATTACAGGTGTAGGAACTGTACCAGTAGGTAGAGTTGAAACAGGAATTATGAAAGCAGGCGATAAAATTGTTGTAATGCCTTCAGGTGCTCCTGGTGAAATCAAATCTATTGAAACTCACCACACTGAAATGCCATCTGCAGAAGCAGGTGACAACATTGGTTTCAACCTTAGAGGTGTTGAAAAGAAAGATATCAAGAGAGGAGATGTTCTTGGTACTCCTGATGCACCACCAAATGTTGCAAAAGAATTCAAAGCCCAAATTATTGTTATTCACCATCCTACAGCAATTGCCCCTGGTTACACACCAGTAATGCACGCACACACTACACAAGTTGCGGCAACTGTTACTGAGTTCCTCCAAAAGATTAACCCAGCAACTGGTGCAGTTGAAGAAGAAAATCCAAAATTCCTTAAAGTTGGAGATTCTGCAATTGTCAAAATTAGACCGGTTAGACCAACATGTATAGAAACTTTCCAAGAGTTCCCTGAAATGGGTAGATTTGCCCTTAGAGATATGGGTGCAACTATCGCAGCAGGTATTGTAAAGGAAATTACTGAAGAGTACAAACCATAGGCGGATTTTATGACACAAACCGCTCGTGTTAAACTCACTTCTACCAGTCTTTTAAAATTGGATGGTGTTTGTGGGGAAATCATGGGTATCGGTAAAAAAACTGGTGTCAAAGTTAAAGGTCCAACTCCACTTCCTGTAAAACGATTACATGTTGCTACTAGAAAATCACCTTGTGGCAGTGGTACTGAAACTTATGAAAAATGGGAAATGAAAATGCATAGAAGAATTATCAATATCAACGCAGATGACAAAGCAATTAGACAACTAATGAGACTAAAAATCCCTGATGATGTTTATATTGAATTGTCCTTGACATAATCTGGTAGCCTTAAATTATAGAAATTTTGATGATAAACATGGTTGAAGAAGAAATTGATAAAGTAGAAGAAACTCCTGTTGAGACTTTTGAAGTAAACTATTCTTGTTTGAGATGTGGAACTACTGTTTCAAATACTGAATTATCTAGATTGCCTGAAATCAAATGTATTTGTGGATTTAGAGTATTTACTAAAGCAAGACCTCCTGTAGTTAAAACAGTAAAAGCAATTTAGTTATCTATCTTTTTTGTAACTGTGTTCTCTTTGTAAATGAGTTCTCATGTCTTCCATGTTTGAAAAATATTTTTCACATTCTTTACAATCGTATTGTAAATCTTTCCCATGTACAATTTGTTTATGATTCATTAGTTCTTCTTCTTTAGAAAATTTCTTATCACAGTGTTCGCATTTTATTTTTTTAAAGAATCCCACTTCTATCCAAACTCTGCTTTCTTTTCATCCCAACACTTTCTACATAATTGACCTTCAATTTTCCAATGTCCCTTTGCATTGTATCTGATCAATCCCATTTTACCCTCACATAATGAACAAAAGTTTTTCTTTTTACCGTGGTCTTCTTCTTTTTTGTCAAAACAGGTTTTACACAATAATCCTTCCATATCCCATTGCCATCTTGGTTCCCACAAATCTGTAATTTTTTGTGTAGTTCCACAAACAACACATGGTTGCCTCACTTTTCCTTCATAGTATTCTTTTGATTTATCAAAATGACAATCCCCACAAAGTGGACCTTTGATATTCCACTCTCTTTTTGGTTTGTGTTTGTGCGTTAATTCTTTGTTACAAACACTACAAAATGATGGTTTTTTACTAAATAATCCCATTTTCTTTGATCTTCATGATATGATATATTCTATAAATGTAAACAAAATAAAAATAACAAAAAATGCTTATTCGTTTAAGATTTTTTCAAGAGCCTGACTTGCATTTAGCATACCATTTCTCTTGGCAAATTCTTCGATCATTTTGTATTGTTTTTCAGTAAAACATACTGGCATTGAACGATTTTCCATAATTAATTGCAGTATTTTTTACTAATATCCTTTTCTCTTGGAAGGCGAAGACTGCGAAATACAGTTCATCCCTATTTTGGTGTATTTTTCAATATTTTACGCGACAATTCTTTTTGATAAAACTTGAGGGGAATAAAATATGACATTAGATTACATCAGTGACCGTATAGATAGAGGCCAATTTTTAGAAAAAGTCTACAATGCCAGTCAATCTCAAAGTTCTAAAGAATCAGCCCAGACACATCTAACTAATTTGGATTTGTATTGTAAGGACAAGTATGGTAGAGACACTGAGACAATTTTAGATGATTTAAGAACTGATATGGAAAACACACGTTCTCCATCCAAAGTTTTAAGATTTCTTGATGATTATGTCGCCTGGTTGCAGCAAGACCATCCAAACATACTACTTACTAGGGCTAGATATAATTCTGCAAAATATTACCTGCGAAAAAAGAACAAGAACAGTATATCGCATTATTTTTCCACAGCTAGAAAGTATCTTTCTTTGGTTGGGGGAATTAGGATTCATGATGATGATATCAAGATGGCCATTACAAAACCTAAAGCAGACACTGGAAACTATGAAAATGAAGAATCAGAACCACTAACTGCAGAACAAGCTAGGGCTATAATTGAGATAACTACTGATCAACAATCAATTACACTGTATCATTTTCTAAATGATACTGGATTTAGAATGACTGAGACATGTCTTGTACAAGAAAAGCACATCAATTTTGAAAAGAACCCTGTTGAGATATTTCTTCCAAAAGAAAACTCAAAGGGAAAAAATGCAGGAGGCACCCGCTATGTACGACCTGAAACTGCAAAACGACTAAAACTATTGTGTCATGGAATGCCTGATCATTTTGTTTTCAAGCTATATGATTCACAAAAACCAATTCAATTCAAACATAATCATCTTCAAAGGATTAGAAAGACGTACAATGCTTTAGGCATGACTGATGTCTATGAAAATTCAGGACGTCACAAATTCAACATGCACTCTTGGAGAAAGAGATGCTCCACTGAATACTCTCGAGAAAATGGTGAAGCATTAGCACATGGTTACATTAGACATAGAAAATCATTGGCAATGTACATTGTTAAGACAAAAGAAGAAAGAATTTCTTATTTTCAAAGAGCGATGATAGATTTGGCAATTGATGAGATTGATAAAACAAAACACAATCTAGAAAAGAAAGATAAAGAAATTTTGGCAATTAAAAAATACAACAAAGAATTAACCAGAGATGCTGTGTTAGATGTGATAAACCACATGTCTTCAAAAGAAATTGAATCATTAATTAGAAAAAAATAATCTTTAAGAAATCTTGATGGATATACCTTTAATTTAGATTAGTTAGTTACTTTGTGACTCAACTAAAAGTTAAGATTGAAACAATTCGACGAATTGAGAGAATCACAGGACAACACATTATTCGAGGTGGTGACAAAATAATCAATCAAGCATTAGATGTAATGCAAAAAAGAATTGTAGAGTTGGAGAATGACTCATGATATTCAAAGAGTGTAGTCATCCTCCTCATGCAGTTAGAATCACTTTTGATGTTGGAAATGATAAGACATCCACATATCATCTCTGTTCAAACTGTAAAGAACATCATGTGTTTCAAGATTTTGTATTAGCAAAGGAAATTTTGAATTAAAATGTCAGTTGCTCTCCCCAGAACAACCTATGATGTTACCTGCCTGACTGAAATCAGAGAGGTGTGTTTTGTTTAGGATAGATTTCCCTAAAGTAAATTGTCTAGGGGGATTTTTCTAATGGGCAAATATGTGACGTCAGTTGAACGAAATCATTTCTCACCATTGGGACATGTTGGGTCTAATCGATTAGGTGCCAAGTGTAAGTGTTGCCGATATTGTCAGGAAATTTATTCAGAGGAGGACATTGCTGATGGAACCTAGGTGCAGAATATGTCAAAAGTATAACTTGGATTGTGATTGCTCTGAACCCCAATTAGATTATGGAGATTCAGTCACAATTGGTAATGATTCTAAGAATGATGAGGTTAAGACAGTGGCCCCAAAGATTCAACTGCTCAAATTTATGCAGCATCTAAACAAGAAAATTGTAATTTCTCAAAACGATGGCACCCAAGTCATTGCCTGTATTCCTGAGAAAAATTATGTAATTAATTTTGAAATGCACTCAAAAAGATACCAAGAATTTATCAAGATCCGATTCTACAAGGCTGAAAAAGTTCTATTCTCTGATGATGTCTACAAATCTGCATGTGATACTGCTGCCTCTCTAGCTGATTTTAATGAAAGTACTCAACGAGTCCAGACTCATGTTAGAATCGCACATCTTGAAGACTCGATTTACTATGACTTGGCAACACCTGACAAAAAGGCAATCAAGATGACAAAGGGAAAAGTTGAGATGATCCACCTTTCACTTGATGATCCTGTCTTTGTAAATTCTGCCAGAACAGCTCCACAAGTTATGCCAGAGCTAATGATAACTGGTCAAGGAATTCAAGAACTGATGAAATTAATTAGAATAATTCCTGAACAGCAAGAACTTTTCAAAGTACATTTAGTATGTCTAATGTTAGAAGCTGCACCTATTCCATCAATGTCCTTTGTTGATGAAATGGGACAGGGTAAAACAACACTATCAGGGACAATCAAACTGATCATTGACCCTCAAAGTGACGTAATAGTTGACAATGTTTCAAAGCTGCCAAAGAATGCAGTTGATAGAATTGTATCGTTCTCTCAAAAATATCTACATGTTTTTGATAATTTATCCACATAACTCCAGAGGAATCTGACGATGTTTGCAGAGCTGTCACTGGTTCATCAAATGAAAAAAGAAAATTGTTCACTGATGAGGAAATGGTAGTTGCAACGTATATCCGAAAATTTGTACTAAATGGAATTGGTCTATCTGTTGATAGAGGGGACTTTATCCAAAGAACCATCCAGTACAAACTCACTCCTCTAACCCCTGAGGACATGATGTCAAACAAACAATACGACGAGAAAGTCCAAAAGATTCGTCCTTTTGTACTATCTGATATTTTCAATTTGTTGTCTCGTTCATTGAAGATGTATGAGAATGTCAAGGATGAATTACAGGGAAAACTCCCAAGAATGTCTGATTTTGTCATTTGGGGTGAGTGTATCTCTAGATGTAATGGCAACAAACCAGAGGAGTTTTTAAAATCATACAATGAAACAATGGCAGACAGCACCAACGAAGCTGCTGAAAATCATGGAATTGTCGCCTATATTCTTGACAGAATGAGGGGAGTTGAAACGTTAACTGAAGATCTTACAACATTCTACACTAAGGCAGTATCTTGGGCGGAGAACAATCACTTTGATACAAAGGGCAAATTCTCAACGTTTCCTAAAGCATCAAACAAACTCAGAGGTACATTCCAAAGAGTAAATCCCTATTTGAAAAATTATGGTTATGTTGCTACTATCACGGACAGAGATTATTCTACAACAAGTAAAAGGTCTGTCAAAATTGATGTGATAAAGTCTCACAAACAACGGATGCTATCGGGGGGACAGGGGATAGAGGGTTCAGGTTTGTCCGCACCATCCCCGATACCCCCAATACTATCGGTAGATTGAGAGGAAATGATGATGTTTAGAGAACATGATGATACAACAAACCAAAAACTAGACGCATCGCCCGAATTACAACACAATACCCCCCTCCCCCCCTCTAAGGTTTTATCTAAAGATAAACCCTTTAGTTCATTTGAACAAAATGTCTACCCTGTGGAAAATTTACCATAGGGTTGTCACATGGTGGAAATATTTCCACGAAGTTACCACATACCTTTGCCGATATTGGCAAAGGTTGTTTGTTTGAGACACCCTTCAGTTCATTTGAACTTAAGGTTGGATCATTTGAACAACTTTCCCACTTTTTTATCAAAAGATAAAGAAGTTATCGAAGGTAGCGTCATGTTGCGCTACCCTTAGCATCAAATGAGGAAGGTCTCTTCAATTTTGAACAAATTAAACCTGCAGAATTGTTTTATCTGTGAAAAATGCAATAATATTGTGATTGAACCTGGATTTGAAATATTTTTAGGGTTCATTGTTGCCTTATGTGGCTATTTTGCAATAACACAAGAATCTGCAAGAATTTTCAGTATTATGGGTATCATCATTTTTCTACTTGCAACGCTTATTGCAATTTCTAATAACAGTATTGGAGAAATTATTGCCAATTATGTTCTCTTTGTTGTAGGTAATGCACTAGGCCTAGTTGGAGCAACCATCTTCGATAAAGTTCTCAAACCTATTCTTGATCAAATAACCTAAATGTTAATTACTATTCATGATAAAGTTCTACATCATTTTGAAATCATATATTGTAATTGAAGAATTTAAAGAAAGTGAGTTTCTCAATCTAAAGGGGAAAATCAAGGAAAGAACTAACTGGAAAGACATAGATGCTCAACCAGGTACAAGACAAGCTTTACAAATCGATACTCTGGATGGTAAAATCACTATCACGTATTACAATAATGATAAGTTGATGATTCAAGGAAGTCCTAACAATCCAGAATTTGAATGGATATCTACTGAAGTTAAAGAATATTCTTCAAATCGTAAAGAAGGAAAAATATGACAGAATTAAATTCTCATATGACTGACTCTTCCAACCATTCCAAATTTGTTTGAATTAGATATTCAAGTGATTCATTAATTGTTTTAAAATGATAAATTAATTCTTAAATTACATTAATTGAATCATAAATGATTCAAGATGTCAAAAAAAGATAAAATTAACATTATTTTTACTAGACATGCAAATAGTAGATTGGCAGATCGAGAAATAACTAAAACACAAGTTAGGCTTGTGCTGATGAATCCTACCCAAATTATTCAAGGAAATGAACCTGGAAAATTCGAATGTTTTGGATTACCTCGAAATCCACCATATCTGGATTCAACATTTTTAGTTGTTATTTACGCACAAACGGGCACGAACATTAAGGTTATAACTTCGATGTGGCAAGATAGAGCAGGACTAATAGCTAATGGATTCAATAGAATATGATAGAGATGCAAATGCATTTTACATTAGAATAAGTAATGAAAAAACAGTCAAAACTATTTCCTATGGAAAAGATAATTTTATCGATATTGATGAAAATGGTAAAATTGTAGGGATTGAAGTTTTGAATAACGGGAAAATTCCAACTATAGTTCCTGAAATTGTTCGAAGAACAGATGAAGTCAAACTCATTGCATGATACAAAATACGTGATCTGTTATTTACAAAAGATTCGTTCTATTCAGAAAATTACATCCTAGAATATCGTTTATGTCCAAAAGTTATCTCCTATCAAAAAAGGATTGTTAAAAGGTGTTGGGACTCCTAGATGTAACTGCAATCCTGAAGTTCTATCAAAGTAATTTTGAAGGTACCTACCTTGAAGAATCCGTAAATTAGAGAAAATAAGTAAAAGACCTTGAAAATGAAACCAAACTGAGATGTTTAGTATAATGAGGGTCTTTTACTCATTAGAATTAACACGTCATTTGATTTATTGTTGGCGATCATATCATAAACAATAATCTTGAGTTATCCTGATTTACAATTTTTCACAATCTTAAATACGATTTAGAGTAAACAAGTGGAATGAAAAGACTGGCAGTACTGGTAAAAAATGAAAAGGCTGATGCAGTAATTGGAGCTCTAAGAGAGCTTAATCTTGACGCCATAATATACGACGTAAAGAGTGCAGGTAAAGAAACAGAACAAACACGTTCTGGTAGAGGAACAAGTGCTACAAGTTCACACCTTCCACGAAAAATCATAGCTACGGTAGTAGATTCAGATAAGGTTCAATCCACATCTGATGCAATAAAGAAATCTATTGGTGGAGATAGTAAAGGCGTGATAGTTGTTACAACTGTGGATGATTTCATCCCCTTCTAATTTTTTGTATATTGTGAAATTATTTTTAATTATTAGAGTCTTAAACATAAAGTCACTTTTGACGACTAAATTTTCATTAAACCATAAACAGTTATCTAAAATTAATCTTGAAAATCAAGAAACTTTATTGCACATTTAGCACTACAAAATTCTCTATTTTTATCTATAGGGTTTTTACAAACCAAACATAATCTAGATTGAGACATTTCTTTTTCACTTGCATCTTGATTGTTTTAACATCTGGAACAATTGATTTGTTTCTGAATTACATCAACTACTTGGAACAATTGATCATGAATAAAATCAACACTTCAAGGTCTTTGCAAGGATAGATGATAAACTATGACTACTGTGTATGTTCTGATTAATTGCACTATTGGCCAAGAATTATCTGTAATCGACGAATTAAATCACATTGACTCTATCAAAGAAATTCAGGGTGTTTTTGGGATGTTTGATGTGTTGGTCAAAATAGAGTCTAATGAAGTAAAGACATTGAATCAAACGGTTTCATTAGAAATCCAAAGAATCAAACACATTCAATCCCTACAGACATTGATTGTATCTGATCAAGACGAGTATCACTGAAAATATGCTGATATTGAGATTAACATAAAAAAATCAAAAACCACTAGGAATAAAGTGGAAATTTTTAATTATTATTACAAGATTATTTTGAAATGGCATGAACAAGTGTAAAGAATGTGGTAATCATATTCCCAATTTGGATATCACTCATTGTTCAAATCAATGTCTCTTTGCAAATCTAAAAAATAGTAAATCTGTTTCTGGAAATCCAATTGAAACATGGGATGAAGGAGAACCTTGGATTTAAAAAATTATTTTACTCATCCTGACTCATTTTATCTGTATGACCTGAGTCTTCTCTAACTGCTTTTTCAGTTCTTCTATTGATATCTGCAATGTGGGCATTTTGACAGTTTTTAGAACAGAATTTTTCTACTTGTCCAACAAATGATTTGCCACAATGAAGGCAAGTCAAATTCATAAATTATTTTATTTTTTCCCCTATTTGTGTTAAAATAAGCAAATCATACATAGATACGTACATTTTCATGCCTAAAACAGTAAAAGTATTTCGTTGAATGTTTTGTTATGCCCAACAGGTATTGGATGTCAAAAAAGAATTCTTTTTCGCATTACTAAAAATGATAATTCTTAAAACAAACCAAAATTATACTAAAAATATGTCTGAAAATGCCTGGAAAGGTATTTCACAGTCTATCCTTTTCTCTTGGAAAGATATTTCAAACCATTTTCTCAATAATTCATGTGGCAAAAAAACGTCAAATTTTGGTAATTGGAAACAATACTAATGGGTGTACTCCTAAACATGAAAAAATTGCATATGATATTGGATCGGAAATTGCAAAATCTGATTCTGTATTGATCAATGGTGGGTTAGGTGGGGTGATGGAAGCTGCTTCTCATGGTGCACATGATAAAAATGGTTTAACTGTGGGTATTATTCCTCAAGACGATGCTTCTTTAGCAAATGAATTCTGTGACATTGTAATTCCAACAGGAATGGGTCTGACTCGTGATTATCTTAATGCATTAAGTGCCGACGGTGTTATTATTGTAGGTGGGGGTTCTGGAACTTTATCTGAGGTTTGTGCATCATACATGCACAAAAAACCAATGGTTGCAATCAAAAATCTTGGCAGTTCTGTTGATCCGTACATTGATGATTATGTTGATCATAGAAAAAATGTCAAAATTATTGGTGTTGAAACTGCACAAGACGCAGTAAAGAAAATTTTAGAATTAATCACTGCATAGAGATTAACAAGGGATCTGGTCTGTAAAATTCACCATGCTCATCAGCTAGTTTGTTTAATTCATCTACAATATTTTTAATTCCAATTTCTTTTGCTGTTTCAAACAATGGTTTTTTGAGACCTAATCCTAACTGAGCTGCCTTTTCAATCTCTTCAATATCACTTGCCCCGTTTGTTACGAGCCATGCTGCGTTATTTAGAATATTTGCAACAATCTGAATTGGATTACATTTATCTGCCAATTCTTCTGAGAGTGTAACTCGTTCGTATTTATCATCCGAATATTTGTAATACCCTTCTCCAGATTTTTGTCCCAGTTTTTTATCATCAAACATTTTTCCAACTAATGGATGAGGATTGATTACTTTTTTGTCACGTAAGTGCATTTCAACTGTTGCTTTATGAATAACATCCATTCCAGTAAAATCTGCTAATTCAAAAATCCCCATTGGAAATCCTAGTTTGAATTTCACTGCTGAATCAATTTCTTCTAATGATGCACCTGTTCTATCTTGAACAAAACAAGCTTCATGAACCATTGGTATGAATAATCTGTTAATTATGAATCCTGGCACATCTTTTCTACATAACACCGATTGTTTGTTTACTGATTTTACGTAATCTTGTGTCAAATCCATAATTTCTTGAGCAGTTTTTTCACCTGGTATTACTTCAACTAATTTCATTAATTGTGGTGGGTTGAAAAAATGAATTCCTATAAATTTTTCAGGGCGTGATGTCGTGTTTGCAATTTCTGTAATTGGCAGTGTGCTAGTATTTGATGCAAATATTACTTCAGGTGCAGCAGCTTTGTCTAACTCTGCGTAAACTGATTTTTTTAAATCCATAATTTCTGGAACTACTTCAATTACAAGTTCTGCATTTTTTACTGCCTCATTCAAGTCTACTATGGGTGTAATTCTTGAAAAAATTGCATCTCCTTCTTCTTTGGATATCTTTTCTTTGGAAACTAGTTTGTCTAAACTCCATTTTATTTTCTCCATAGCTTTGTCTAGAAATTCTTGTTTGATATCTCGTAAAACTACATTATATCCTGCTGTTGCTGAAACTTGAGCAATTCCATGCCCCATGACTCCGGAACCTAAAACTGTGATATTTTTTACTGTCATAATATGACAAAAATCGAGTATCCTTTATAATGTATTTTAAAATTTTATGAATTAATGGGTTTATTCAAACGTAAGAAAGATGATGAAAACAAAACCAAATGTGATGTTTGTGGTACAGAGTTGCATGATCCAGAACGATTGAAAAGACATATGAAAAAAGCGCATGGAAATGTACCTGCTAAAAAAATGGATCCTAATGCAGGTGATGGCGGTACTTGGTAATTGGAACTTAGTTCTAGCCAAAAAACTAGTCTCATTTTTGTAGGCGCTTTTCTTACCGCTGGAATTGTTTTGTCCACAATGGTTTTTCCCTTCTGGAATTTAATTCGCGAAGATGTCTATGAAGAGGTAACTATTTTGACAAATGATAAAGGGGTTTGTTATGTTGAAACTACAGATACTATTCCTAAAACAATTGAGGATTGTACGTTGAATTCTGGCGATGTGACTATGATCAAATTTGGCAAAGGCCTTGCATGGGCTACAATTGTTGAACCATAATAGATGATTTAATATTTAAAATCATTTAATACTTTTCATGGATTGTATTTTTTGTAAAATTATATCTGGTGAAATAAAATCTAAATTTTTAAAAGAAACGTCATCATCTGTTTCTTTTCTTGATGCTTTTCCCCTTGCAACCGGCCATGTTCTCGTAATCCCAAAAAATCATCATCAAAAAATTCAGGATATGAGTAATGAAGAAAACACTGACCTCTTTTCATTAGTACATCAAATGGTGTCAAATGTTGATAAAATTACAGGCTCAACTTTAGTTGCAATTCATAATGGTAAAGATGCAGGTCAGGAAATCCCACATGTTCACGTGCATTTAGTTCCAAGAAGTAAAGATGATTCTGCTGGAGCAATTCACAGCATGTTTAATTCATCTGTAAACTTGTCTAAATCTGAAATGGATGAACTTTATAATAAATTAAAAATCTAGTACGGAAATAACCTTTCTTTAGTATCTGTATTCTCAACTCTGATTGCTTTTGTTGGGCATGTTTCAGCTGCGTTCATTATTTTGTTAACTCCTGCGCCTTTTTGATTAATTACTGATGATTTGGGATTTGATTTACTAGATTTGTTTATTTCAAAAACTCCTGGAGCAATAGTTTCACAACTACAGCATCCTATGCACAAACTTTCATCAACGTTTACAAACAGATCTGGTTGTTTTTTGGGCTCTTGTGCTTTTTCATATTCCCCATTACGTCCATCTGAACGTACTCTTGCATTGTAATCCTCCCAAAATTTTTTTTCATATTCTTTCCAAAAATTTGGGTCCCCTTCTTCAAATTCATGTGTATATTTTCCCCAATCTTGTTCTGGTATGTTTCCATCCTCTGGTGCACCCCATTGTGGTTTTCTTTTAAAATTATTTTCAGGCTTTCTTTGTGTTTTGGTTATATCTTGGTAAGGTGATTGGTGTTGATTATGATTTTTCTTTAGATGATTATATGCTTCAGTAATTTTCTTAAATTCTTCATCTTCTTTCTTACCTTGATTTTTATCTGGATGTAATTCTAGTGCCATCTTTCTATATGCTCCTTTTATTTCATCTTGTGATGAACTTGAATCAACGTTGAGTACTTGCAGTGCTTGGTACGTATTCACTAGCATTAGAGATTTGTCATATGTTAAAAATAATTGCATCTAATTCTGGGTTTATATGATTATTCTAGTAGGATTTCATCATCTGGTTTCCAAGCAGGTTCAACAATACACAAAAATTTTAAATCAACATTCCCTGAATTTTCAATACACTGTTTTGAATTTGGTGGAACGTATGCTGAATCATTCTTTTCTAGCAAATGTGTTTCTTCGTTGATCATTAGCTTGCCTGTGCCTTCTAAAATATAGTATATTTCAGATGATCTCATTTGATGAAGTTTTGATTTTTTTCCAGGCTCTAGTGTAAACTGTGCTAAACTATAGTTGATTCCATTAAGGGTATTGTGTGGGTGAAAATACTGCTTTATCTGAGTCCCCTCATTTCCTTGAATTGAATCTATTTCTGAATTTTTTCGTAATGACATCTCTAAATGGTGTTTGAAACTTTTGTTTTAAAATCAGATTCATACCATTCTGTTTTGTATGTTACATTTTTTTTTGGTAGGATATTAATTGCAATATGTGAGAATTCTTTTTTCTTATCTATTGAACCGTGGGTATGAAGTGTTTTTGATGGAATGTGTACAATGTCTCCTTCATTGAGGATGATTTTTTCAATTTTTTTAATTTTAAAGTTGTTTTTACTTGTACCATATTTTCTAAAAATTTCTAAACTGCCTTTTCCTTTTACTCCAATCAATACTTGATTTCCATTATGTTGATGTAGTTTTGTTCTTGATCCTTTTTCAAAATGAACATGATATATATCTTGATCTTTAGCTTTAATTTTTTCTGAAAGAACTTTCATCCATGTTTTACCAGTAAACCAATCTGAATTTACATTTCTTTTATCTCCTGTACCTGAAATGTTGGATTTTTTCATTTTATATTCTATCCAAGATTTTTTTCTTTTTTGCTTGAAATTCTTTTTCAGTAATCACTTCAGCTTTTCTTAATTTACCTAGTTTTTTTAATGTCTCTAAATCATCCTGAGCATTTGATGTAACATTTTTTGCAGTTGATATCCCCTCACTGATTTTCTTCAAACCTTTCTTCTTTAATTCTTCTTTTTCTTTTTTAGCTTGATTACGTAATTCTTTACTTGTTTTTGCAGCTTGTTTTGCAGTCATTGAACCAATTTCTACTGCTTCATCTAGTGCTTCATCTGCTTTTTTTACTCCTTCTTGAATAGCCTTGTCTGCTTTTTTTAGAAATTTATCAATATATCCACCCTTCTTGTTTCCCATGAATTTGGATAATTTTTAAATCTATTATTTCTTTCCCCTCTAAATTGATTTTGTTCTTTCCAGAAATTATTTCGTGTCACTTTCATGAGTAATTCCTCCATAGAATGCTTGGGTCTATGAGTATTTCGTTTGTTATCATCTTGGAGTGATACGCATCAGATGGTGTCTCCATGTTATCCAAGTCTAGTGCGCCATGAACTCTAATGTGATTGTACCAATGCATAAACTGCTCCACTGACTCAAAGTATTCTATTTTACACTCAAAGATATCCCAGAACTTTTCTAGCTTACCATTTGTTTGTGGATGTCTCACTCTTGTACGAGAGTGCTTTACGTGATGTCTCATTAGTTGCTGCTCAAAGTCTACTGGCTTGTTATGATCAAGAGTATTGACATTTGATGTGAACTGTTTTCCATTATCAGATAGTACGGATGCTGGTCTACCGTGATTCTTTATTGCATCAGATAGTACTGCAGAAGAATTCACAGATGTTGCCTCATCATACACTCCGAAACCCGTGATAAATCGTGAGGCATCATCTTCAAATGCAATTAGTTGTTTTCCTGCCCAGCGTGAATCATGTATTGTGTGCCAGTCAGTATGCCACAGTGAATTTGAATATTCACGTTCATACCTGATCCACTTTCTTCTCATCTTTTTCCGTGGTTGCTCAACTGATAATCCTTCATCTAGCATAATCTTGTGGATGCGATTGTGGTTTATCTTGGTATTGTACAATTTTGATATGATTTTCTCAAGGTATAGTGCGTTTGTATGAAATTTTTCTTGAACTTGTTTGACTAGCTCTATCTCGTGTACAGTGACTGGCTTTTTTGGACGCCCTGGTCTTTTGAGTGTGGGAATCTTTTTGGTTTTTTTGTACTGAGAGTAGACTTGTTGTACTCTTCTAGGCGTTATCTTGAGGATTACTGAAATATCTAAATTCTTGACTTTTTCATTTTTAGATTGTATAATCCACCTGATCTTATTCTCATCTAACTTTACCATAGGTATGCCACGATACCCACGCATACGATAGTATGGGAATGATGCTCTCCTAGTTAAGGGGTGAAATAATTTCCGGAAAAGATAGATGTGAATTTAATCATTGCAGACCAAAAGTTGTTTTGACATTTTCCCATGCGCTGAATGCCTTGTAGTAATGCTGTTGAGGGGTATCGCCACACAGACTTGTAACGTCAGATACATCTACTCGGGATTGGTTCTCAGATAACGCTTCAAATATACAAACTGCACCCTCATGAACACCTACCAATTCAGACATGCCATTATGATGGTAAATGATTGGAGCTCCACTGTCTCCACGTTCACTAGGGTATATGGATAATCCCATATTGGTATGTTGGAAAACCCTATCAATTATTGTGGCATTTTTGAACAATAATGACCCATCACCATTATTGTTAATACCATAAATTGTTAATGCTTCACCACGTTCTACATCCAGTAGATGGGAAAGTAACTCAATTTAGATCAAAAACTATCAATTATTCAATCAATCTATTCAGATAGAAAAAGCTTGATGGAAGTATGTCACTCCATCAAATATGCATTGTACTTCATTTGATACCATGACCAGTAGATGGGAAAGTAACTCAAGTTACACATTCTAGAAAATAATTATTTTTGTTATTTCTAAAATAATGAATAATTATCTTTACAAAGAAATATTTGAGAATTTCAATTGATATTATTGGTTTGTGATTTTGTACATTAGTTTCTTCTGAGATAATCAAATTAGCAATTATCCATGCATTGTACAAAATCAATGAATAGTAAAAATACAACAATCTTATGGATTGGTTTGAACTGGTGGTTTTTGGTCTGAATCGTCCCACACATGCATAGCCTGTTTCAATCCCCCAACGTTTCTTGTAATCAGTTGGAATGTTTTGTATGTTATATGATATTTCTTTTGGTGAAATATTTGTTGCAAACACAACATACTGATCAATAATATCTGATTTTTTTCTTGCATTTTTGTTTGGTAGAATAACTAGAGTAAATGATTCTACATGTCCTGATGATGATTTTATTGTGTATGGCGAGATTGACTTTCTATCTCCATTAACGTATTGTACAATTGCATCTTTGATTCGAGAATTCTTTTTTGCAGGCATTAGAAATTTCAGATTCTTTTGTTTTATTTCTGAAATTGTTCCAGCTGTGAAAAACTCCCTATCCACTAGCAATAGTTTAATCTTGATTCCATTATTGATGCCATCAGAGAGTAATTTACGCACAAAATCGGCATTTGATATGTTGTCATACAAAGGATAACAACCTAATTGAGCCCTGATTCTTTTTTCAACGCACTGCATGGTGCAGTAACTCTCAAAATGAGTAGTACTGTTTTTAGATTTTGATTTTATTAAAGAATGGTTTGGCAATTTGTCATATCTTGGGATTAGATGTTTGTCAATTGCTACAGTAACTGGTTGTTCCAATACTCCCAATTCTTGTAATTTTGATATGGTACTATCTAGTGACTGATGTAATTGAATTTGCATTGTTTTTTGTGATATTTTTGATATGATTTTTCTCAACCATGAAACCAGTTGGAGAAGCATTATCTGATTCCATTGCCAGTCTCTTTAATCCAGATTCAGAATATGAATTTCCCAAACACAATGACATGATAGAATTATGTGCGTCTGCATTGTGGAACCGTGAGTTATTTTTACTAGAGCATGGAAACAATAAGATATTGTACATTATTTTAGTGATAATCTCAAATGCTTTAGATAGTATCACGCCTTGGTGTGTCATGGTATCAAATGAAGTACAATGCATATTTGATGGAGTGACATACTTTCATCAAGCTTTTTCTATCTGAATAGATTGATTGAATAATTGATAGTTTTTGATCTAAATTGAGTTACTTTCCCATCTACTGGATTCCGTCAAAGTACACACTTGAGCTCGTATTATTTCTCTAGGATCAAGGGATATCATAACATCATGTCGTTTTACTGTTTCATCGTGTTCAAAACTCAAGCATTCATTACTTCTTCGTTCTCTGATATTTTTATCCATATCTTCTGGATAATCAAATGTACCAGTAATCGTTGCAGTGTTGTCTGAGTATGATGTTAAGACAGATAAAGATTTACCTGTAAGGGTTATTCTGTCCATACAATCATATTGTTTTTGGTGATGGTTGTTGTAATTCAACACATCAACTTCTGGCGTACTATGACTAACAAAATAAAGTCCAGATACATGATTATTTTCAGTTAGCATGTCTATGTTTGTATGTGTTGAATTGTTATCACTGTTAGTTGCAGGATAATCCTCAGGTCCATATGTTTGATCAAGAAGGACAAGCAGTTCTAGAACAGTGTGGTTTTGATATTTCATTGCAATATCAGTAGAATTTTTTGAAACCTGCATCATTGCTTTTGCAATTTCTAATCTAGTAATTGCAGTATCCAAATATTCTGTATATTCTACATCTTGTTCAACTTCTAATTCCTCTAAATAGTCATCTAATACAGAATCTAGTACTGTTAATTCATCAACAACTCCTACTGGTCCAATCTCATCTGTAGAATCCTCACCTGGTCCATTCTGAGCATCTACGACATTCATCGTACTAAAGGGCAGGAATCATTGCAGTAATTATTCCTGCAAACAAAATTGTTTGTGTCTTTTTTGTTAAATTTTTCATGTTATTATTTAATACGGTAAAATCCTAACATATAATCCATATTACTTTATCCCACTTTCTATGATGGAATAATATCATGGAATTGTAAAGTCATATTGAATATACATTAGATTATGTTGATTAAAACAAAATCAATTTGATAATAATTATTTTTTGGTTTTGTTTTTTGTAATTGATTATGCCCATGTCTAAGTTATCTTTATATTGGAATAATTTTTGCGATGTGACAATAACATGAAAAATGATAAAAAAGTACAGACAATTTTGTTTGCAGGAATAATTACTGCAATGATTCTACCGTTTAGTATGATTGATTTTGCAGATGCTCAGAATGGACCAGGTGAGGATTCTACAGATGAGGTAGGACCAGTTGGAGTTGTTGATGAACTAACAAAACAAGAGTTCAAAGATGATATTCGAGAATTAATAGATGATGCAGATACAAAAGATTTTCAAGTAAAATCTAATGAAATCAAGGCAGAATATGACGAGTTCTTTAGTACTGTAATTGAACAAGCCCGTGTGGATTCAGAAACTAGAAACCTGACTGATGTAGAGATTGCAGCTGTAAAAAATTATATCTTTGATGAAACAATAAAAGACGAGAAACTAAAAGCATTACAAGAGTCAGATTATGCAGATAGGATAGATGTTAGTTTTCTAGATTGGTTTGGTATTCCTAGTGCAAGTGCCGCATGTTCAAGTACTACAAATCCAACATACAAACAACTACGTCTAGACATTGATGGCGGCATACACAACGGCAATGCATACAATGGCGATAATGACTTGTATCTTGTATTATACCAAGACAGTCCTGGAACCTGTGAAAGAACGTATACTTTGTCTTTTCTAGATGAGGATCATCCTTATTTGGATTCATTTTACGATAGTGTACGATTCTTCATGTTCAACAGAACATTTGATATCGAGTCATTTGTAATTAAGAACAACAACCAAATAATATTTGGTGATACGTGGAGTTCTTTAAATAGTTATGATTGTCTGGATGGGCTACAACGTGGATGTCATTCCACAATAACAAAGTCGTATGTTCCAGGTCAAACAATCTATGTCAGCAACACTTGGAACCATATGATGGATACATCTGACACAAACAGATCCCTATCCAAGATCTCAGTACCTTAATCTTTTTTCTTTTTTGATTATGAAAAAATTAAAAATTATACTGTTTGTTAGTTTACCGCTTTTTGGAATTTTCTCAGTCATCATTCCAGCTGTTCTTGATTTACAGAATCAGTATACATTTTATCTTAATATAATCCCAAACACCCTTGCTATTTTTCCATATGAAATGGTATTGGAGCATAGCAAAACCCATAGAGATTTTAATTTTCAATATTATGATGAACTTGCTTATGTTTTGATACCAATCACTAATCTTGTATTCTGGATTCCAATTGCACATTATATTAATAGATTTTTAGAGAATCGCAGAAAAAAATTAGAATAAAAGTAGAATATATTATTGCACAGATAAAGAAATTTACTTTGGTCAGAACTAGGCAGATTTCCAACTAATTGTCAATTCTGGTGATGGAATGGTCAGTTATACTCAATAACAAAAATTCGTCACCCTATTCTGAACTCGATTTACGTACATTGTAGATTCAAGTTTAAATTTCAGGAATTAGCATAATTTGGAAGATTTTGGGTCATGAATATTTGTTAGACAGTACAGATACAAAACACCAATAAGGAATGACTGGCATCTTATGTTGCCAGGGATTTTCATTTGTTTTGACATTCCAATGAACAAAACATGATAAGATCCTTAGCTTTTTTGATTTGAATAATTTGAGAATTGACTCAAAAATTAGAATTAATTATGCCCAAGTCTCAGATAACTCAATTATGTTGATTGTTTTTTCCAATAATTACTCAAAAATAGTTGGTGGTAATAGGTTTACAATCACCTAACATTTAAATTCATTCTTGAAATAATGATTCCTAAAATGCTGGAAAAAAACAGTATCTTTTCACTGATATTGATGACATTGGGTGTTACACTCGTCATTATTTCATCAGCAGATACTGCATATGCAAAACATGAAGGTTCTAATCAATTTTTAGAATTCGAACGACATACGTGGTCTAGAACTTTAACAGATGGACATACAGATTATCTTAATTGTGGGACAGGAACGAACAGTGATAAGTGTGCCGTAGAAATCAAAATTCTAAATAATATTTCTAACTCAGGTGTTACAAAAGCAAATGTATCATCAGAAATAAGCACAATAGAAACACGATTTGACAACATTAACAAAAAAATTAGTTTTGATAAAGTAGCAGCATCTGATAACTATATTACATCAACAAATTACGGGAGTCTTGGGAATATTGGATTTACAGATTATGAACTCCATTGCATCAATCAATTTTTATGGCATTGTATAACAAAAGATAATCATTTTAAGAAAATGATATTAAATGTAAATTCACATAATTCCATGAATTGGGATATAACAGAAATATGCAATATAGACAATCAACCTACACAAAGAGACATTGAAAAGACCCTAGGACACGAATTACTACATGTGATTGGTATTGATCATAATAGTGTTTCAACAGATCTAAGATTCAACGGATATCAATGCGGATCCAACTTTGGATACGATTTATCAACAGCAGACAAAAATAAAATAGGTTCTAAATATCCATGACGAATAAAAAAACTCTATTATCTATCTTAATTGGTGTGATGGTAATTAGTACATCATCTGCAATATACATAAATGAAAATTCATATGTAAATACTTCATATGGTGTTTCACAGTATAATTCGAATATGTCTTTTGATTGGAAAATCTCCGGTGTGGAGATCATAGCAGTAGCTACAGTTGAAGATGTAGGTATAGAATTACTTGAATCAAATACTGGTATAGATATAGATGAGAATGGTAATGAGTATATCGCACATACGGAAAAACGACCATATCAAAAAATCATGTTGGTCGTTGATCATTATTTTAAAGATACCACAGGAAATTTTAGTGAAAAATTAATTGTGTATGATTGGGCAAGTGGTAAGATTGGTGAAAGTGATGGTGTAAAAACAATGTTTTATCGTGAGGATGTTCAAACCTACAATATTGGTGATAAGCATTTTTACTTGATCGAAAAAAATTCAGATCATGACGACAAATACATTATAAATGGATTTTCATCACGGTATGATATTACAGCTGAATTAGATGGAACACAATATATTCAATCATACATAGATAAAGTGCATTATGACAACCCTGCTAAACTATACTTGGATGCAGTAAATGAATCAATAAGTAAGGGTAACGAAGAAATGACTTTAAAAATGATTGAAACAAGAGACATGTTATTATCTGAGACCGGGCAATAGATTCACCTACACTGTTGAATCTCAGGATCTTTTCAACATGGTGTTAAATTAGAGACTTGCTGTAAAGCCAGGGTAGTAAGAGTCGTTTTTGTTATGCTATTTTTTATTCAAACCATGTATAACATGTGTGTTTTACTAGTATGCTAACAAGCTTGTTTAACATGGTTGTTTTCATGCAAGTATAACATAGATTTTAAAAATAAACAAGAATTCTACGACAAATATGGCAAAGTAGGAACTTTGTGCTCAAAACCAAACAATTGCAGTATCAATACTGTTGAATTTAGCAAATGGATCATGATATCCTCAATTAAAGCTAAATTTTCTAGTCATGTGGCAAAATCTACGTCTTTCTGAGATTCAAGCCCAACATGTAAATCTCAAATCCCACCTCCCGCACTACAATCCATGTGGAAATACTTGAGACTTGGGCATAATTATTTACAAAATGATCTGTTTTAGGACGAGTTCCTGATAGTAATTATTTGAGTGTCAGTTGCAGTGTTACCTGCAGCATCAGTTGCAGTCCAAGTTATAGTTGTAATGCCAAGTGGGAATGATGCTGGTGAATCATTTGTAATGATTGGCGATGAATCTCGATTGTCAGTTGCAGTAGATGTTCCAATCTGTAAATCAGTCAGAATAGTTGATCTTGCAATGGCTTCAAATATTTTATCAGTTGGTATGACAAGGACTGGATCTTCAACATCTGATGATGACTGTACCATTACATTAAAGCTGATGGAAGATGATGTACTGTTAGATGTGGCCGTACATGTAACTACAGTTGTACCAATACCAAACAAGCTGCCAGAAGATGGATTGCAGATAACTGTCCCCTTGTCTGCAGTTGGTGTATCAAATGATACTATTGTGGAATTTCCCGAATCAATTATTTCTGTAATGTCATTTTGCATGCTTGTGAATACGGGAGGCAATACAACAGGCATAACATAATCAGTAATGGTCAATCTAAATTGTTCTGTATCTGATCTGCCTCCAGAATCAGTTGCAGTTGCAACTATGTCATAAACTCCGGAGCTCTCAAGGTTTGGAGATATCAATAATGTGGATGTGTTTTGAGTTGTACTCTCTATTGTAACAAAGCTTGCAAGTCCGGTAAATGTAATGCTGCTAACATCTCTGTTGATATCAGATACAGTAACTGTAACTATTGCAGTATCTGTCTCCGATAGTGTGATATCAGATATTGAAGATATTACAGGAGCAGTTGGAGGATGGGGAATAGTTGCAGATGCAAATTGACTTTCAGTAGCTATTCCTTGATCATTTCTTGCACTGATTTTATAATAGTATGTAGAACCCGAAGTCACACTAGTATCAACATATGATACAGTTGATGCAGAGCCGTAGCTACTCTCTAGAATGGTAAATCTAGTTGGGGTGTCGACTGCTCTTTGGATTCTATAGCCTGTAATGTCTGAATTGCCGTCATTTGGAGTGCTCCAAGTCAATGTATTTGATGATACGGTAGGTGTTGATAACAAGTCAGTAACTATTGCAGGTGATGTCTGTACAAAATCATATATTCTGATATTATCTATACCGTGATAATCAGTATTTCCTTCACCTTGAACATTTAATCTAAATTTAAAATCATTACTTTTGTAAGGTGACAAATCTTTGGAATAGTCATGCCATACACCTCTTGAAATATTATCCCGGGTGTAAGAATCAAGGGTTATCCAATTATTGTTATAAAATATCTCCAGATTGTAAAAGTCTTCATCACGGTCTCTAATTCCATCAATCCAGATATCAGCTTCTAGTTTTGGTGATGATGTATCTGAGATATTAACTGAATTTCTCATTGTTATGGTACAGCCTGTATCGCAATCCTGGATGTATGCATAATCTCCATCAATTGGTGTGGGCTCACCGTCAGTATCTGTCCTCCAAAAATCATAATCGTGAGTGTCACCATCATCATCATTTGCCACTATCCAATTACCAAGACCACTTTCAAATGCTTCATAAAAAATATCAGGTGTGGATATATCATCAAGGCTTGTTATGTCAACTGTTATGATATTTGTAACATCATGGCCTGTTCTTCCATCAGTAACTGTATAATTAAAAGAACTGCTTCCTACCCTTACAGGTGTAAAGAGAAGCTCTGTACTTGTTTCATCAGTATTTGGGATTGGTTGTCCGCGACTTACAAAATTCAATGTGCCAGCACCGTCACTATTTGTGGGATGACCAGTTAGAGTATATTTTAGATAATCATTATCTGTGTCAGTTGCAGTGAGCGGGATTAGTATAGGAGTTCCAGTAGATGTAAATAGATTTGTAGCAGTATGACGTGGCGGAGTGTTTGGAATAATTTCTGATCTGCAAGACAGTTCAGTTACAGCTCCTGCTGCCAGAGAACCATTAGAGCAAAACTGGGACTTGTATCCGTCGCTTTCATCATTAATTGAGGTTACAGTAGATGAGCTTATGTCGTGCCAGACATTCTCAGTTTCATACTGCGCACCAGTGAATATCACATTGGGGATTGTAGAGTATTCAAGTATTGGCGAGATACTACCTTCAACTCCATAGTCGACAGAGATTCCCGTGTTTGAATCCCTAAAATTAAAATCTCTTGTCGAAACCTGTGTATTTGAATCTCCATAATAAGCAATAAAATGATTATTTAATTTCTCTATTCTGAAATGTTTTTCTATACCTATCCTATCACCGTGTGGGTCTGCATTTTGTTCTACGTATATTCTCTCCCCGGCATTATTCTTAGAGGCAAAAGCATAGTATGCAGATTCTCTAGTTATACATTCAGCATCACTTCTGCCATGGTCATTGTTTAAAATCCAACCAACAGTTACACCAGTTTCCATCCATTGTGGAGTTCCATCTTCAGTAGGCTCTATAATCATCCAGGTGGCAGCAAGAGCGCCCTTGTTTTCACAGTTTGTATCATCAATGAAGAGATCAGGTATTTTGATATCATATTGTGAACCAGTATAGTCTGCATTAAGAGTAGCATGACGCTGTACTGCTCTACAATTTCCATCACTGCACACAGCTTCTGCTTCAGCAACAAGTATTCCGAGAAATACAACAACTAGTAAAACAATTACTTTCATCTGCTGTCATATCTTTCAAATAACTCTATAACAATATTTTCATGTTCTTGCATGGTCAGTAGATGGGAAAGTAACTCAATTTAGATCAAAAACTATCAATTATTCAATCAATCTATTCAGATAGAAAAAGCTTGATGAAAGTATGTCACTCCATCAAATATGCATTGTACTTCATTTGATACCATGACACACCAAGGCGTGATACTATCTAAAGCATTTGAGATTATCACTAAAATAATGTACAATATCTTGTTGTTTCCATGCTCTAGTAAAAATAACTCACGGTTCCACAATGCAGACGCACATAATTCTATCATGTCATTGTGTTTGGGAAATTCATATTCTGAATCTGGATTAAAGAGACTGGCAATGGAATCCCAGAATCATTCTCCAACTGGTTCATGGTTGAGAAAAATCATATCAAAAATATCACAAAAAACAATGCAAATTCAATTACATCGTTCACTGGATAGTACAGTATCAAAATTACAAGAATTGGGAGTATTGGAGCAACCAGTTACTGTGGCAATTGACAAACATCTAATCCCAAGATATGACAAATTGCCAAACCATTCTTTAATAAAATCAAAATCAAAAAACAGTACTACTCATTTTGAGAGTTACTGCACCATGCAGTGCGTTGAAAAAAGAATCAGGGCTCAACTAGGTTGTTATCCTTTGTATGACAACATATCAAATGCCGGTTTTGTGCGTAAATTACTCTCTGATGGCATCAATAATGGAATCAAGATTAAACTATTGCTAGTGGATAGGGAGTTTTTCACAGCTGGAACAATTTCAGAAATAAAACAAAAGAATTTAAAATTTCTAATGCCTGCAAAAAAGAATTCTCGAATCAAAGATGCCATTTTACAATACGTTAATGGAGATAGAAAGTCAATCTCGCCATACACAATAAAATCATCATCAGGACATGTAGAATCATTTAATCTAGTTATTCTACCAAACAAAAATGCAAGAAAAAAATCAAATATTATTGATCAGTATGTTGTGTTTGCAACAAACGTTTCACCAAAAGAAATATCATATAACATACAAAACATTCCAACTGATTACAAGAAACGTTGGGGAATTGAAACAGGATATGCATGTGTGGGAAGGTTCAGACCAAAAACCACCAGTTCAAACCAATCCATAAGATTGTTGTATTTTTACTATTCATTGATTTTGTACAATGCATGGATAATTGCTAATTTGATTATCTCAGAAGAAACTAATGTACAAAATCACAAACCAATAATATCAATTGAAATTCTCAAATATTTCTTTGTAAAGATAATTATTCATTACTTTAGAAATAACAAAAATAATTATTTTCTAGAATGTGTAATTTGATGTACTTTCCCATCTACTGATGGTTAATGCAGTTCCACCAGAAGCAATAATGAGATAAGGAGTAATATACTTTACACTATGTTTTGCAGGATCAGATCTGTTTGCATGTGAATGCTCTATGTATCCATCCCACCTGTCTTCAAAAATAAGATCAGTGGTTGTGCCGTTGTCAGTTACTTCAGCTTTCTCACTGGCTGTATACATATACTCCGGCTTTGGCGTATCCTCATATATCTTCGCTGTGACTAGATAATAACTGGTATCTGTGAATTCCTTGTGGGTTATACCATCAGGTAGGTCCGTACCCTTTGGAATAAAGGTAAATTGTATTCTTCCCTCACCTTCATGACCAAGAGAATATTGATCCTTGGGTTGCCTAATGTCTACCCATTTTAGATAGTATCCTGGTGCAACCCATGTTGGGAGCCATTCTCTATAATCAATGGTATCCTCAATGGTATCACCACTAGTACCACTTGCGCCTTTAGAGGGAATTGAGATTATATCATTAAGACTATCTCTATCAACAAGATCATCTTCGTTCATTTCATAATGATCTGGACTGAACAAAAAACTGTATTGTATAGTAGCTGGTTGTCTGATATGTATATTTTGATCATATCCATAAAGCTCGCCATCAAAGGTTCTGGTGCAAAATGGTGATCAGATCATCAAAATCCACCAGCAGAGTTTTTTGAGTCTGATTATTACAAATTATTCAAGTAGAAATCAGACAATTTGAGGAAATCCAATTCAGAGAAGATCCATATTTCATGATTTATGTGTCAGATCACTAGAATGCACCAGAACCCTTTCCTCATCCCAAATTAGACCATATTTTTTTCTCTTGTTCAGTTTTTGAATTTCTTTAACAAGTTCTGGTTTACTCCATTTTTTATAATCGATTTTTCCGTTAACTGCCATGAATCATCACTTTGATTTTTTTGGGTTACGATCCCAGTAGACACTTTTGCACTTTGCACAACGTAATGGTTTTTCTCCATCTCTAGACAACCATTCATGATCACATCTACAACATTTCCAAACCTTGCGTGTAACCGTTGGCATCACTAAAGGTGATCACCACTTCTATAAAAACATTCACTAAAAGTGATCACTTAAAATATTAAAATTTATATACACTATTAGAGTCCACTAATAGTGATGTCTACAAACAATAAAAGAAAACAAAAAGCAACACAAATTTTCTCAAAGACAAACTCAATTAGAAAAATTACAAATAATCACTATGTTGTAAATTCACAAAATTCAGATAAAAAATATAACATCAAAAAATTGTCCAAAGTTGATGTATGGACTTGTGAGTGTAAAGATTTTCATTATAGATTGAGAAAAATGGATGATAAGCATTGCAAACATATTCGAGCTTGTTTGTTACTTCAAGATACAATAAACATAGAAAATAAAATAGAGAAAACAGAACAACCTCAAGTTTGTCCAAAATGTAGTTCTACTACAATAATTAAACGTGGATTTAGGAAATTAAAGAATGGTACAAAGAGACAAAAATATGGTTGTAAACAATGTAATCGTAAATTCATTTTGGGTGAGAACGGATTTTCCAAAGTTTCATCTGATCCAAAAATAATCTCTGAATGCCTTAACTTGGTTATGTCGGGTGTTTCATACAGAAATATTGCAAGACATGTTTACTCTACACATGAAATTAAAATTAGTCATGTATCTGTAAATAACTGGATAAAGAAATACACTTACATGATTAAAGAATATGTGGAATCATTTTATCCTGAATTAGGTGATGTGTGGTCACTTGATGAAATGTATCTTAATGTTAAAAATACAAAGAAAACAGGTAAAGGATTTCATGACTGGTTATGGAGTATCATTGACCCAAAAACTAGATTTCTAATTGCTACAGAAGTTTCCAAAAAGAGGGAAATTTCAGATGCAAGAAAGATTATTGCAAGGGGTAAAAAATCAATCTCAAAAAACCCAAATTATGTTCTAACTGATTCTCTAAACTCATACCAAGAAGCAATCAGAAAAGAGTTTGAAAATAGAACTGCACATGTGAGAACCAAATCTCTCAAAGATGGATTTGTGAATAGACCTATCGAAAGATACCACAATGAAATTAGGGAAAATACTAAAACTAGACGTGGACTAGGTAACGATGATTCTGCTCAAGACTTTGTAGAACTGTTAAAGATTAATCATAATTTTGTAAAACCACATCAAGGATTAAAAGGTAAAACGCCAGCTCAAGCTGCAAATATTGACTTGAATCTGGGCAATGACAAATATTTAGATTTAATCAAACAAGCTGGAAGCAAACCAAATTTTGTAAATAATCTAGGGAAACGAATCAAGAAAGTAACTATTGTAAATGAAGGTGATTGTATCAGGATAATTCCTAAATGTTGGATCGATAAACACATCTGGCGAGAGATTAATGATATATTGAGACTATATGGATTTGCATGGTTATCTAATGGAAAAGACAGTTATTGGATCAAGCTAGTTTCCTAAACTTTTTGTATGTGTAAAATTCATCAAAATCATGAAAACATTTTGTAAATGTGGATGTCAAACACCACTAACTGATTACGAGTATCGTAAATTTTCAGGATATAAAAGAGGGCATGAACCATTACCATAATTTTATTCAATGAATAGTCATGTTAGGTATAGAAGTATCAGATCAAGAAATAGTCAAAAGACTAAAGGAAACAATAGAATTTCTCAAAGTTGAATCTGTTGGAGGTATGTGGAATACGCCTCAACTAATAGATATGCTAGAGGATTTACTTAAAGAAGATTCCAAGATTTACAAAAATAATAATTAAAAATTCCAGTTATTTTTTCAATATGAAAAGCACCTAACTTCACACAAAAAGTCTCTAATTTAACACCCTGTTGAAAAGCTCCGGAGATTGAACAGTGTAGTTATTTTGTAGACATTCTTGGATAAATTGCAGTCTGCCCACATCACCCATTCCTGTATTTAGTAAGTCAGTTGCCATAGTACCATAATCAACATCTGAATTCAAGAATTAAAGTTCTGATAGTACCGTTAATAATTTTATCTTGTCTTTTTTGTTTGATTAATTCTGTGTGATCAATTAGATTATTACCCTAATACATTTCAAGTTTTATATTATCATGGTGCCATCAAAAATAAATTCTACAGATACCTGCAAACGCTGTGGAAAAAATTCCATTCTAACTGATGATAATACCGGAGAGAGATTCTGTGGAAAGTGCGGATACGTCATACCTGAAATGATACAGGAAACAGGTCCTGAATGGCGCTCATTTAACAATGATAATGGAGTCAATTCGGCAAGAACCGGTGCCCCGACATCACTGACCATGCATGACAGGGGACTTGCAACAAATATTGGTGCTGCAAATAAAGACGCATCAGGAAACCCACTATCTGGTACCATGAAAAGCACCTTTGAGCGATTACGCACATGGGATAACAGAAGCAAGGCAAAGGATTCTGCAGACCGTAATTTGAGACAGGCATTAATGGAGCTTGACAATCTTAAAGACAAACTATCATTGTCACCATCAGTTAATGAAAAGGCCGCATACATTTACAGAAAGGCACTTGAGAAGAAACTGGTCCGTGGACGTTCCATTTCAGCACTAATTGCAGCATCATTATACGCTGCATGCCGAGATACTGAAACCCCTAGAACGTTAAATGATATAGCGACACAATCAAATCTGAAAAGAAAGGACATTGCAAGATGTTATAGAATACTACATAGAGAACTGGAACTCAAAATGCCTGTAGTTGATCCAGTATTATGCATATCAAGGATTGCAAGCAAGATAAATCTCACAGAAAAGACAAAGAGAATTGCAATTGCCATGCTAAAAAATGCCCAAGAGACAAACGAGTCAACAGGAAAAGACCCAATGGGAATAACAGCTGCTGCACTATACCTGGCATGCATCAAAACAGGTGAAAACGTCACCCAGAGAAACATCTCAGATGCATCAGGTGTTACTGAGGTTACCGTGAGAAATAGATGCAAGAGTCTGAGAGAAAATGTTGATTTGTTTTAGAATGTAACAATATACATAGAAAATATGGTTCTAGAATTTTCTTCTTTGTCAATAAAATATCACCTTCTCTTTTTAACAAAATAAAACATTCCAAGGTATCAGTGGCAAAACGTTACTATTCACCAATATCCTATCGTTTACGTGAAATTCCTGTAAAACATATCAAGGTGTGGCGTGATGCCCAAGCAAGAAAACTAGACCGCGAGGGAATAGCAGAGCTAGCAAAATCGATAAAAAATGACGGATTACAAAATCCTCCAATGGTCCAAAAAGATGGAAAGAATTCTTATCTGTTAATGTCGGGCCAGAGAAGGCTTGTAGCACTGAAAAGACTAGGTGCAAAAAAGATACCCGTATTACTGTTAACAAATAGTACCAAATATGATTTAGAGGATGCAAAAGCAGCATCAGTTGTAGAGAATCTACATAGAAATAAAATGAACACAAAAGATATGACAGCAGCTTGTGTGTTCTTGAGTGAATCTATAGGCAAAAGTAAATCTGCAAAGTCATTAGGGATTTCATCTCAGACCTTGAAAAAATATCTGGGATTTGCAGCAGTTCCTGAGAAATTGAAACAATTTGTTCCAAAGGAGTTATCTAGAGATGATTGTACTAGATTATATCAAATTGTATCAAATGTTCCAAAGGCTGTATCCATTGCAGAGAAAATTATTCCGCTAGATCAGAAACTACGAAAGGAATACCTCAAGGCTTTAAGTAGATCTCCAAAATCGTCACATCTAAAATTACTAAAAAAGGCAAAGGCAGGGTTGTTGCAACAAAAGGTTACAATACAATTAACCAAAGGAAATGCCAGGAAGTTACATAGTTTGGCTATGAAGAAAGATGTAGAAGTTTCAAAGATGGCAGATGTCATATTATCAAGTTATTTGAAGAGAAGATAGATTTTAGTCACGAAAACAAATACATGTCATAATTAAAGTTTGATAATCCTATTTTGAACTGTTCTTTCCAGAAATTATTTCGTGTCACTTTCATGAGTAATTCCTCCATAGAATGCTTGGGTCTATGAGTATTTCGTTTGTTATCATCTTAGAGTGATACGCATCAGATGGTGTCTCCATATTATCCAAGTCTAGTGCGCCATGAACTCTAATGTGATTGTACCAATGCATAAACTGCTCCACTGACTCAAAGTATTCTATTTTACACTCAAAGATATCCCAGAACTTTTCTAGCTTACCATTTGTTTGTGGATGTCTCACTCTTGTACGAGAGTGCTTTACGTGATGTCTCATTAGTTGCTGCTCAAAGTCTACTGGCTTGTTATGATCAAGAGTATTGACATTTGATGTGAACTGTTTTCCATTATCAGATAGTACGGATGCTGGTCTACCGTGATTCTTTATTGCATCAGATAGTACTTCAGAAGAATTCACAGATGTTGCCTCATCATACCCTCCGAAACCCGTGATAAATCGTGAGGCATCATCTTCAAATGCAATTAGTTGTTTTCCTGCCCAGCGTGAATCATGTATTGTGTGCCAGTCAGTATGCCACAGTGAATTTGAATATTCACGTTCATACCTGATCCACTTTCTTCTCATCTTTTTCCGTGGTTGCTCAACTGATAATCCTTCATCTAGCATAATCTTGTGGATGCGATTGTGGTTTATCTTGGTATTGTACAATTTTGATATGATTTTCTCAAGGTATAGTGCGTTTGTATGAAATTTTTCTTGAACTTGTTTGACTAGCTCTATCTCGTGTACAGTGACTGGCTTTTTTGGACGCCCTGGCCTTTTGAGTGTGGGAATCTTTTTGGTTTTTTTGTACTGAGAGTAGACTTGTTGTACTCTTCTAGGCGTTATCTTGAGGATTACTGAAATATCTAAATTCTTGACTTTTTCATTTTTAGATTGTATAATCCACCTGATCTTATTCTCATCTAACTTTACCATAGGTATGCCACGATACCCACGCATACGATAGTATGGGAATGATGCTCTCCTAGTTAAGGGGTGAAATAATTTCCGGAAAAGATAAATCCTATTTTGAACACACATTATTCCTTATACTAATTTGGTCTAACAAAATCACAGAAAAATCTGTGTCCAACATAACCCATACCTAGCAAGGGAGGGAACTTTGCCCTCTCTTTGCATTTTATAATAATTAAAAATTTAATTTTTGTTGTAATATTTAATGAAATTAAATATCGATATAGATGCCATCATCTCTGGCTTCAACTGGGTATGTCTCTAGTTTTACTTCTTTTAAATAATCTGTTAGTTCACCTGTTTTGATATTATAGTGCCAAAAATGTAGTGGACATTCTACTATGTCACCTTCAAGTTTACCTGGTGCAATTGATCCATCTTGATGAACACATAGATCATCCATTGCATGATATCCATCTTGATTAAAAATTGCTATTTGTTTGCCATCTACTTTGAAAGCTTTACCTTTGCCTGCTGCAACGGCTCCTTTATCTGCAATTTTCTTCCAAGTCAATATTTTTGTGATATCTTTGTCATTTATTTACATTCGCATGATAGAATTTTATAGTCTAAAAATTGGCTCAGTTTATTGAGTAAAGTAAAATCTAGTCCTAAATTGATCAAAGAAGGCAAACTATCTTATGAATGGGCTAGATCTCATATGCAAATTTTAGATAATACAATTAATCGATATAAAAAATCAAAACCTCTAAAGGGAATAACTCTTGGATTTTGTCTTCACATCACTAAAGAGACATCTGTGTTATTGATGGGTGCTAAGGAACTTGGAGCTAAAGTAGCATGTTGTGGTGGAAACCCATTAACAACTCAGGATAACATTGCAGCATTTTTGGCATCTCGAGGGATTAATGTTTACTCTTGGCATGGACAATCTGTCAAAGACTATGATTGGTGTATTGATCAAGTACTAAAACACAAACCTACTATTTTGACTGATGATGGTGCTGATATGAATATCAAAGCTCATTTTGATAAACGATTCAAAGACATGGAAATTCTTGGTGCCACTGAAGAAACAACAGCTGGTGTTACTAGAATTAGAGCCGTAGAAAATCAAGGTAAACTTAGGTATCCTGTAATTTTAGTTAATGAAGCATACACTAAACATATGTTTGATAATAGATATGGTACTGGACAAAGTACCATCGATGGTTATCTTCGAGCAATGAATCTTCTCATGGCATCAAAACGTGTTGTAGTTGTTGGATATGGTTGGGTAGGTCGTGGTGTTGCATCCAGATGCAATGGAATGGGTTCTAAAGTAATTGTAACTGAAATAGATCCAGTAAAAGCTCTTGAAGCTCATATGGATGGATTTGAAGTAATGCCAATGGCACAAGCAGCAAAGATTGGTGATATGTTCATCACTTGTACTGGAATGACTAGTGTAATTCGCAAAGAACACATTTTAAAAATGAAAGATGGCGCAATCATGGGAAATGTTGGTCATTTTGATGTTGAAATTGATAGTAAATTCTTGTTAAAATCTTCAAAATCTGTAAAGAAAGTTCGACCAAACCTTGATGAATGTATTTTGAAAAATGGGAAAAAGGTATATCTAATTGGACAAGGACGTCTTGCAAATTTAGTTGCAGCAGAAGGACATCCACCAGAAGTTATGGCACAATCATTTTCAAATCAAATCCTTTCCGTGTTGTATATTCTTAAAAATCATAAAAAAATGGAAAATAAAATCATTGACGTTCCAAAAGAAATTGATCAGCAGATTGCAGTTGATGCATTAAAGGCCATGGATGTTAAAATTGACAAATTGACTCCAGAACAAGTAAAATATGCAAACAACTGGTAAAACTTCTTAACCTCGATCCAGTCATTGACAATATCTGATGAACAAAAAAGCTATCATTACAAGTGCACTACCTTACGCAAACGGGGAAATTCATTTAGGACATGTTGCATCGACGTATCTTCCTGCTGATGTAACTACTAGGTTCTTAAAACTAAATGGTGTGGAAGCATACTATGTATGCGCTTCAGATGATTTTGGAACTCCAATTTTAATTCAATCTGAAAAAGAAGGAAAAACCCCTGCTGAGTATGTTGCTCATTGGAATAAACGTGACTATGATGATTTTTCAGCATTTAACATTGCATTTGATTATTTTTACAAAACCAGCTCTTCTGAAAATATAGAATTTGTTCAGGATGTATTCAAAAAACTAAATGATTCTGGCTATATTTATGAAAAAGAGATTATTCAATTTTATTGTAATAACGATAAAAAATTCTTGCCTGATAGATATGTGAAAGGTATTTGCCCTTATTGTAAAGCTGAAGATCAATACTCTGATCTTTGTGAAAGTTGTGGTCGTGTGCCTGAAGAAATAACCGATTCAAAATGTTCCTTGTGTGGCCAACCTCCAACTAAAGAAAAAACAAAACACTATTTTTTCAAACTTAAAAATTTTGCAGAACCATTGTCTAAATGGTTGGAAGAGAATTCAAACCTTCAGAAAGATGTTAAAAAATATGTTCAAAATTGGATTAAATCTGGATTAATTGATTGGGATATTACACGAGATATTCCTTGGGGCGTTCCTGTACCTCTTGATGACGCTAAAGACAAAGTTTTCTATGGTTGGTTTGATAATCACCTTGCATACATTTCCACTGCAATGAAATTTCTAAATGACAAGGGAATCGATGGAAAAGAATTTTGGAATTCTGCTGACATTTACCATTTCATTGGTAAAGATATTGTATACCATCATTATCTTTTCTTACCTGCAATGAGATTAGGTATTGATTCTGAATACAAATTGCCTAATTACATTCCAACTAGAGGTCACTTGACATTACAGGCAAAGAAAATTTCTAAAAGCAGAAATTGGTATATTGGATTAAAACAATTTCTAGAATATTACCCTGCAGATTATCTTAGATTTTATCTTGTCTCCATTAATCCTTACTCTCAAGATGATTTGAATTTTGATTGGGATGATTTTACTACGAGAATTAATTCTGAATTAATAGGAAATCTTGGGAATTTTATCAATCGGGCTTTGGGATTTACTAAAAAAGCATTTGATGGAAAAGTTCCTGAACCGAATTCTTTTGACGAAAAAGATTCTGAAGCAGAACAAAAAATCAAAAATCTTGCCCAAGATGTAGGTTCACTTATGGAACAAAATCATCTAGATCGAGCATTAAAGAAAATTGTGAAATTCTCATCTTTCTTTAACCAATATTTTCAACATAAGGAACCTTGGAAAAAAGGTCCTGGCACTGAAAATTGTGTTTATCTGTCTGTAAACGCAGCTCGGGCAATATCTTTAGCAATATCTCCATTTATGCCTGAATCTTCACAAAAAATCTGGAATCAATTAGGTCTGGACGGAGAAATTAGTAAAAAATCTTGGAATGACATGTCTGAATTAGGAATTTCTGCAAATCATGTATTGGGTGAAGCATCTCCACTATTTGCAAGAGTTGAAGAATCTGATATTGAAAAACACAAGAGTCAACTAGGTCCGTCTGAATAATTATGAAATCAATACCCAGAATTTCAACTAGGGGCTATTATGATCTTTCAAATGGAAATACATTGAAAAAGAATTCTTATTACACCTATCCAAAAATTGATTTTAAAAAACTTGTTGATTCAAAAGAACTTGTTATTATGATTCATGGATTGCGAAATGATAATGCAGGAGCAATTGCCAAAGTTGTTTTAGCAAAAAAACAAGTACGAAAACTAGGTTACATTTATCCTGTAATTGGATACAGTTATGATTCTAATACCACTGGAGCTCATTTGATTAAGCATGCAAAACATGCTCTTGCAGTAGGTCAAAAAATTGCAAAGAAAAATGGTCATAATCTTGGTAAATTTATTGAAGATTTCAAACAAACTAGTCCCACAACAAAGATCCGATTGATGGGTCATTCTTTAGGGTCTCAAGTAATTTTGAGTACGTTGGAGTATCTTGCAAAAAAGAAAAAAAATGTAGGTGTTGTAGAAGGTGTATATTTTTTTGGAGCATCTATAACTGAAGATGTTCCATCGTCGAAAAAATATGGAAAAATTTTACAGTCTGTTGTAAATTCAAAGATTGTAAACCACTATGCTCCCTCTGATGAAGTTCTTAATTGGGCAAATAATGAAAAATATGTAAAAGGTCCTTTGGGTCTCAATGGTGCTAGTGGAAAACCTGTGAAAAAATATCGTCAAAAATTAGTGAAACCAAAAAATCATAGATTTGCAAGTTATGCCCAAGTTTTAAATTCATTTCCTTAGGCCAATTAGCCCTTGGTTTAGTATGATTTGTACGTTAGTCTTTTATATAAAAAATGAACATCATACTTTATTATGAAAAAACAAACAGGGTCTGCACAAAATAATTCCATTTTGTATCATCTTCAGATTTTAGATGAGCAAATTAATGTAAAAGTAGATCTTTCAGAATATCCCTGTTAAACTCTGGAATCCTTTTTAGAGTAGATTCTTCAAAATTAAGCATGAATGGTACTAGTTGCGATAATTGCTTTACTGGATATCGATCAGAACAGTTAATTTCCTGCGATCAATGTGGTTCAGAATTTTGTGATAGTTGTATAAAAAACCACAATAGTTTAGGCATATAAATTTTGAATAAACTGTCAAGTATTTTAACCCAAAAGATCTAGATCGTAGAATCAATTCATGAAACCATGTCAAAGAGTACAAGACAATCCAAGGTTTCCTCTGGAAATCAATTCATGAAAGGTACAAGCATTAATTTTTTAAGAAAAGTATGCAAGAATGAAAAAAATGCAAAAGCAAAGATAAGATTAAAGGCTGCAATACTAAGAAAACAAAATATTCCGTATTCTGTGATATGTGCAAGTCTGGATGTCATACCATCAACTCTGTCCTACTGGCTAAATCGAATGGATGAAGAGGGAATATCTGCATCACACCGCAAGAAATATTCTGGTTCTAGATGTTTTCTAAATGAAAAACAGCTAGTATCATTAAGAAATGATCTAATTTCAGGTCCAGAAAAGTTTGGATTTAACCAATTCATGTGGAGTACAAGAATGGTAATTACACATGTGAATAAAAAATACAACACCCTATACTCTGCAAGAGGAATGCGTGAATTGCTGCACAGAATTGGATTCTCATCAAAAAAACCACGTCCCACACATCACAAATCAGCCTCAAAAGAGGAACAAACCCGTTTTAAAAAAACGCAAAAAGGAGTATCAAAAAATATTCCAAATTGGGATACACCACACTATGTCTGGATGAGTCAACAAACAAGATAGCTCCAAATATCAAAAAAGGCTGGTATCTAAAAGGAAAAAATACACAAACCAAAATCAACTATACTCGAGAAAAGTTTCAATCATTTGGTGCATTGGGGGATGACGGCGTATTTTTTTGCAGATTCTATGATAAATCAAACACAGACGCATTTCTTGATTTTTTAGAATCACTGCAAAAACAATTTGGTAAGAAATTGTTATTATTTGCAGATAATGCATCATACCACAAAAGTCTCAGAGTAAAAGAATTTCTCAAAGCATCAAAAAGAAAAGTAATAATTAGATATTTTCCTGCATACACCCCAGAACTCAATCCAATTGAGGTACAGTGGAGAGAAGAGAAAAATGGTAATGCCAATACATTCTTTGCAAATGGAACTAAGATGAGAAAACACATGCAGAAGAGACTAGATAATGGAGACGTTCGAGTTGTGAAATTATTCAAATATTTAATGCCTTAACTATATCTAAAGCATTTGAGATTATCACTAAAATAATGTACAATATCTTATTGTTTCCATGCTCTAGTAAAAATAACTCACGGTTCCACAATGCAGATGCACATAATTCTATCATGTCATTGTGTTTGGGAAATTCATATTCTGAATCTGGATTAAAGAGACTGGCAATGGAATCAGATAATGCTTCTCCAACTGGTTTCATGGTTGAGAAAAATCATATCAAAAATATCACAAAAAACAATGCAAATTCAATTACATCGTTCACTGGATAGTACCATATCAAAATTACAAGAATTGGGAGTATTGGAACAACCAGTTACTGTAGCAATTGACAAACATCTAATCCCAAGATATGACAAATTGCCAAACCATTCTTTAATAAAATCAAAATCTAAAAACAGTACTACTCATTTTGAGAGTTACTGCACCATGCAGTGCGTTGAAAAAAGAATCAGGGCTCAATTAGGTTGTTATCCTTTGTATGACAACAAATCAAATGCCGATTTTGTGCGTAAATTACTCTCTGATGGCATCAATAATGGAATCAAGATTAAACTATTGCTAGTGGATAGGGAGTTTTTCACAGCTGGAACAATTTCAGAAATAAAACAAAGGAATTTAAAATTTCTAATGCCTGCAAAAAAGAATTCTCGAATCAAAGATGCAATTGTACAATACGTTAATGGAGATAGAAAGTCAATCTCGCCATACACAATAAAATCATCATCAGGACATGTAGAATCATTTAATCTAGTTATTCTACCAAACAAAAATGCAAGAAAAAAATCAGATATTATTGATCAGTATGTTGTGTTTGCAACAAACGTTTCACCAAAAGAAATATCATATAACATACAAAACATTCCAACTGATTACAAGAAACGTTGGGGGATTGAAACAGGCTATGCATGTGTGGGAAGGTTCAGACCAAAAACCACCAGTTCAAACCAATCCATAAGATTGTTGTATTTTTACTATTCATTGATTTTGTACAATGCATGGATAATTGCTAATTTGATTATCTCAGAAGAAACTAATGTACAAAATCACAAACCAATAATATCAATTGAAATTCTCAAATATTTCTTTGTAAAGATAATTATTCATTACTTTAGAAATAACAAAAATAATTATTTTCTAGAATGTGTAATTTGAGTTACTTTCCCATCTACTGATCACGATCAAGTTCAGGAATGGATAGGGCATTTTGTAAGTTTTTCATGTGACGCAAAACATTTATTTAGTATAAAAATTTCCCCTATTCCAAAAAATTCATGTTCCATCCTACCCTCATATCTCATATCATCTGAATAAAAAATAAAATCATACCAAATAGCACGATCATTAACAGTGGAAGAATAATAAATAGATACTTTGTTTGGTAACCCATCTAACATTATAAATCTTATATCATGTATGAACAAATACTTTGCACCATCATCATTTACAGAGACATGATGTGTATTGTATGGTTTTTTAATTTCATCAACTACATTACAAAATTTATGCGAGAAAGGAAAATAATTGTAAAATAAATGTTCTTTTTCTAAAGTACGATCAGTCATATTATAATCAACAATTAGCTTGAATAGCATTTTACAATCTCTATGATTTGTTGGGATATCAAATGTTATAATACATCCCCGAAACAAATCATTTGCTATACATACACCACCAGTTTCTGGTAGTAAAAGGTAACAAATTTTAGCATTAATTTCTGCATTATCATCACAACTAGATTTCCATTCACCAAAATATGCATAATTTCTTTGTATTATTTTATCAGTTGATCTCTCAGATATACATACCAAGGAATCATCTGAAGCTTTTATCATGATAACACAGTTGTTAGGGATTCCACGATATGCATCAACACTCGTGATTGGCATTATAATTATTGAAAAAAAGAAAAAAAGAAATAATTTTCTCATACAAGTTCACATTATTTGTAATCTGGATTCAAGGTTATCATCTTAGATTAAGAGTTGATTTTGCATTCTCCCAAGGAGTAAAGAGTTTGTAATATAGACTGTTACCATTTGGACAGAATTGTACCGAATTATGTACATCTTGTAAGAGTAAACTAGTATCCGTATCATAGAATGTACATACTTTTCCTTGATGAATGCCAATTAATTTATTGATACCACGATCTGTAACTATTATTGGAGCGCCACTGTCTCCACCTTTACTGTCATAATGACCTATTGCCATATTAGCAAGTGTTACACCATCACCAATAGTTGCGGTTACATTATTGTATCTTAATGTACCAATTGCATTGTTGTGTATACCGTAGATCTCTATACTATTACCAAGAGGTATCGAATCTGCTGAACCACATATTACATTTATCAAAGTACCACTATGTTTTGCTATTTCAGTTTGTGATATTACAACATTTGATTCGGTAATTGGAACAAATGCCACATCTCCAGCAGTTTCATTTCTGAAGATAGTTGGATTTATTGTATTAAGTAATGTTGCATTAGTATTAAGAGTATTTTTTGTAACTATATTTTCTCCATCAACATCATATGTAATATTCCCTGATAAATAAAATCCATGTGGTATGATATTGTTTGTAGTTTCAAATTCTACAACATGACCAGCAGTAACAAAACCAATCTGACCGTTAGTCTTCGTTACACCAATGGTTATAGTACCACTATCCAGTTGTGGTTCTATATGACCAGATTGAGCTGCGGTTGTATTTTGTGACATGATAATCTGCTGTCCGCCATAAAACTCCTTAACAGTTGATGTTTGTGGATTGACAGGTGCCACATACTCATTGACTGTTACAGTAAAGGTTGCAACCGCACCATTTCCCGAGCTATCTACAGCAGTACAAGTTATTCCAGTTGCTCCAACAGTTACAGTACTCCCACTTGCAGGAGTGCAACTTGTAGGAATCGTACCATCCACTACATCATAAGCTGATACTGCATATCTTAGAATGGTAGACGTGGTACCTTCATTCAAAGTAACGCTAAAATTATTTGGAATGGTAATTGTTGGTTTGGCAATATCCGTTACAGGTACAATTACCCTGTTGCTCTCAAAGTATTGCGTATACCTGTTGTTAGAAGAGTATTGTGCCTTTACTTTAATGGTATAGTTGTTCCCCTCACCAGGATTGGAAAATGTGTGGGTGGTTCCAGTTGTACTTTCAAGGTATCTGTTACCATTACCATTCTCTGAATAATACACCTTGTATCGTTTTATGTCACTACAACTATTCCATGCAGAATCAATTGTACCATCACTTTGTAAAGATGACACAATATCAAGCGTGCATTGAGATTGTGTGTTTGGTGTACCGGTAATTTTTACATTATCAACTCCTACATCCTCACGACTTGAACTCTGTTCGGTTACAAATCTAACTTTGAATCCATTATTTAGATAGTTTGACAAATTGTATGACTCTTTGTGCCAAGTACCATCATCACCTGTACCATCAGTCCACTTGAATATCTCAGTCCATATATTGTCATTTCCAACCTCGACTTTGAGGTATTCACCACTATCAAGACCTCTATCCACATATCGGTGAAACTCTAGTGTTGCAGCAGAATATCCGGACAGATCAACTGAGTTGCGTAATGTTAGAATGCAGGATTGGTCATCACAATCATCAGCTTCTGCTATTTTGTTAGAGCCTGTCTCACCGGGTATTGCTGCAGAGTCATCAAGAGTTCCCCACTGCCATTCACGTTGTCCTGATTCTGTCCATTTTGAAATTCCGTTTGCAAAATCATCTTGAAAAATTATGCTTGTAGATGAGGAAGTTGCCGGTGTTGTAGATGTACTAGTTGGGACTATGGGTGTGGTTCCTGATGACAGTAATGTTGGTAAGGCATATCCTGCACCAGTAATTGCTGTTGCATATGTGCCACATCTAGAAGTCGTATGAGTTGGCAGGCATCTATCAACATATCGTCCCCAGTAGTAGCAAGTTGATGAACCAGAACCAGCAGGACATGACGTGGCTTGTGATGAACTTGCTTCGGGAATAAAGTAACCGTACTTGATGTCAAGTGGTATCATAATTCCCAACTCTTCTTGTATGTCATGGATATCTAATGGGTCAAGCATTTGTACGGGATCAAGTAACAGTACAAGTTTTTGGTTTTCCTCATCAACCCATGTTGCTTCAAGGTAAACCTCTTCATTGACATAGCCTACATGAGCTATTGTTTCTGAGTTGTCAATCATTATGCCAGTTACATCTGAATGTGCCTTGTACAATTCATTTACAATTCCTACAGGACCTACCGTACCATCATCAGAAATAAATCCAGACAAAGTGCCATTTGATATGGGATAATCATCATTGACACTCTGAGCGAAAGATATCATATCATTTTCAGTAGTCACAGTAACAATTATTGAAAATATTAAAAGTGAAAACATTGCAGCCTTTGTTTTATCATTCATAGTTATCTATGCTACTACAAATTAACTCTATTTACACTGTACTATCATTTCATGGATACTATCTTTTCCGGAAAAGATATACTCATAATTTAGAATTCAGACTAAAATATATTAGATAATGGATGTTATTTTAGATAACATAGGCTAGAATCTTTAGAGGCTTGAACCTTTCTTGGGGATAATTTGAGATTCAAAAATATGAAATACACCCAAGACTCTTATCTTGAAATCATTTTACACATAAAACCTATCGTAGAGCCAGAAATTTTCGTAATACGTATTGTAAGTAAAATAGATCAAAAATTGAATGGTTTGACAATATGTTTTAAATCTAAATTATTCTTCAATTTAGTAACGCTTAGAGAAATTTTCTCATTTTTTTATAATTAATGATCACTGTGATCTGAATAATTCTCTTATACGAACTGCATCTTCATCCTGTTCGATTACAAGATTACCCAAAGTGACTTTTTTTGGATGAGTAGGCATAATCTTTTATGGTATTGACATGTTTTATATTTTTACTTGGCTGATCCTACTAAACTTAAACAGAGAATAATCAAGATTTTGTCATTATTTCCTTTAGAGGAGTTTGAATCTAAAGATAAAGAAGTAAAATTGTATGAATCAAGGTTCACGTATAAACCAATCTAATTACACAAAAAGATCTAAGATCAACTAAATTATTCTACAACACATGTCAGAGTGTGGTCATGAGAAAATCATCTTACAATTACAAGAAAAAGTAAAACAACTCACGCAAAAATTATCATACTATGAAAATCCACACTCACCACCATCAAAAAATTCACTTGAATGGAGAAAACAGAAACAAGATGCAAAGAAAAACAGAGATTCTGATTCTGGCAAATCAAAACGTGGTGGCATACCAGGTCACAAGGGCACAACACAGAAATTCACCCCAACTAGTACCATACATCACAAATGTTTAGAATGTCCCAAATGTGGAAGTGAAGATATCCTTCAAATCAAGACTGCCAAAAGAATAATGGTTGAAATCCCTCCACCAACTCAATACATTGCAACTGAGCATGTCTTGTATCAGTATAATTGCAAGAACTGCTCTGATAGTTTCAAGACAGATGGAAATCTTCCACCATGTGGATGCTTTGATTCCTCTGCAATACGAGAGATAGTCTCATTATTCTCAAAGAGAATGCCATACGATACCATAAGAACAACACTGGAAGAAAGATATGGATTAAAAATTAGTTGCACTACAGTACAATCTATTCTTCGCACTGGCAGTATTATGTTAGAACCATTGTACCATGACATTAGCAGTGAAATTGTGACTGAAAAGATCCTAGGATTAGATGAGACGACATTCCCAATTGAAGGAAAGATGGGATGGATGTGGGTTGCAAGAAGCAAAACAGAAGCTCATTACACTTTAGAGTACAGTAGAGGTGCTAAAATCCTAAAAAAATGTTGGAAGAAATTCTCAGGGATTTTAATATCTGATGGATATGTGCCATACAGAACGGTATTTTGTGATAATGTAAAACAGAGATGTACTGCACATCTGCAGCGAGACGCCAAATATTTGGCAAGAAAATCAAAAGACAGACAGGCTAGAGTTCTTTATGGTAAATTCTCAGACGTACTACATCGTGCAAGAATTTGGAGCAAAAAAGAACATTCAGAGAAGCAACGTACAAGACATGCAAGGGATTTACTAAAACAAGTTGATTGTATCATACAGCAATACATGACAGGCGATACAGAAATGATTCAGTTTGGCAAGAAACTAAAAACTGCAAGAAATAGTTTATTCACATTTGTAATGTATTGCGATGTTCCCTCAACTAACAATGACACTGAGAATTCGATTCGAAAGTGTATCATGCAGAGAAATGTTCGCGGACAGATGAAAAGCAATCAGAGTTGAGAATACAGATACTAAAGAAAGGTTATTTCCGTACTAGATTTTTAATTTATTATAAAGTTCATCCATTTCAGATTCAGACAAGTTTACAGATGAATTAAACATGCTGTGAATTGCTCCAGCAGAATCATCTTTACTTCTTGGAACTAAATGCACGTGAACATGTGGGATTTCCTGACCTGCATCTTTACCATTATGAATTGCAACTAAAGTTGAGCCTGTAATTTTATCAACATTTGACACCATTTGATGTACTAATGAAAAGAGGTCAGTGTTTTCTTCATTACTCATATCCTGAATTTTTTGATGATGATTTTTTGGGATTACGAGAACATGGCCGGTTGCAAGGGGAAAAGCATCAAGAAAAGAAACAGATGATGACGTTTCTTTTAAAAATTTAGATTTTATTTCACCAGATATAATTTTACAAAAAATACAATCCATGAAAAGTATTAAATGATTTTAAATATTAAATGATTTTAAATATTAAATGATTTTAAATATTAAATGATTTTAAATATTAAATGATTTTAAATATTAAATGATTTTAAATATTAAATCATCTATTATGGTTCAACAATTGTAGCCCATGCAAGGCCTTTGCCAAATTTGATCATAGTCACATCGCCAGAATTCAACGTACAATCCTCAATTGTTTTAGGAATAGTATCTGTAGTTTCAACATAACAAACCCCCTTATCATTTGTCAAAATAGTTACCTCTTGCGTAATTGCAGACAAAACCTCTTCTTTCATTGAATTTAATTTCAAATAATTTATTCACTTAAAATTTTCTCCAACCTATGAAAACTAAAACATAATCATTTAACACTGCATAAATTATTAAGTTGCCATTTCCAACCTGACTTCTTATTTCATCATTGATTTTTTTGGGACATCTGTCAATTACAGAATAATCTGTAATTATATTTGAAGAAATATCTGCCACTGTTTGCATTATTGCTTTGTGTTCATCGCTTTCTATAGTTAAGGCATTAAATATTTGAATAATTTCACAACTCGAACGTCTCCATTATCTAGTCTCTTCTGCATGTGTTTTCTCATCTCAGTTCCATTTGCAAAGAATGTATTGGCATTACCATTTTTCTCCTCTCTCCACTGTACCTCAATTGGATTGAGTTCTGGAGTGTATGCAGGAAAATATCTAATTATTACTTTATTTTTTGGTGCTTTGAGAAATTCTTTTACTCTGAGACTTTTGTGGTATGATGCATTATCTGCAAATAATAACAGTTTCTTACCAAATTGTTTTTGTAGTGACTCTAAAAAATCAAGAAATGAGTCTGTGTTTGATTTATCATAGAATCTGCAAAAAAATACGCCGTCATCCCCCAATGCACCAAATGATTGAAACTTTTCTCGAGTATAGTTGATTTTGGTTTGTGTATTTTTTCCTTTTAGATACCAGCCTTTTTTGATATTTGGAGCTATCTTGTTTGTTGACTCATCCAGACATAATGTGGTGTATCCCAATTTGGAATATTTTTTGATACTCCTTTTTGCGTTTTTTTAAAACGGGTTTGTTCCTCTTTTGAGGCTGATTTGTGATGAGTCTGTCTTGGTTTTTAGATGAGAATCCGATACGGTGCAGCAATTCACGCATTCCTCTTGCAGAGTATAGTGTGTTGTATTTTTTATTCACATGTGTAATTACCATTCTTGTACTCCACATGAATTGATTAAATCCAAACTTTTCTGGACCTGAAATTAGATCATTTCTTAATGATACTAGTTGTTTTTTATCTAAGAAACATCTAGAGCCAGAATATTTCTTGCGGCGTGATGCAGATATTCCCTCTCGGTTCATTTGGTTTAACCAATTACTAAGAGTTGATGGTATGATATCAAGACTGATGCATATTTGAGAATATCTCATGTCTTGTTTGCGTAGAATTGCAGCCTTTAGTCTCATCTTTGCTTTTGCATTACGTTCATTTTTACATGCTTTTCTCAAAAAATTAATGCTTGTACCTTTCATGAATTGATTCCCAGAGGAAACCTTGGATTGTCTTGTACTCTTTGACATGGTTTCATGAATTGATTCTACGATCTAGATCTTTTGGGTTAAAATACTTGACAGTTTATTCAAAATTTATATGCCTAAACTATACCTTAGTTTTTAATGGTTTTTTGGCTTTTGTGCTTTATGAATAATGCTATTCCAATTATCAAAAATCCCAATGTAAAAAACAAAGTGTATGTTAAAGATATAATATTTCCAAATAAATTCAATTTATCACCTTCAATTATCTCTATAGGTGGTGGATATATTATCGTCAATGCCGATGAAATAACACCATAAACAATCAATATGTAAGATAATAATTTCAGTTTAGAAGGCATAAAAAAAGGAATTGGTGTTAGTCAAGTGATATTCTACTTATCTTTGTATAGAATTTTGCACTGTGAGTACTAGGAACTGAATATGATTTTATGTATGTTTTACAGGTATCTACATCAGAATGATTGATATCATTAAATGTTCTATCATAATTATACTGAACTTGACCTAAAACATTTTTTGTATTTCCTTTGGATCTCATATCAAAATCAACACTACTATGATGTGTTGGTTGATCTAGACATACTGATGATTCCATTGTAACAGTTCCACCTGTTGGATTGGTAATGAATCCCCACGATGCTGTTGTTTTTCCATTATTCCAACCATATTCCACTACAGTGAATGGAATTGTTGCATGACCATGACCAAAGATTGGCACGGTTAACAACGAGGTTCTCTTCAAAGCAAGATCTGTTTGATGAACATATGATATGTTTGGATTACCATTATTCATACTGACAGACTTTATTTTTGGAGACTCGTATTCTTTTTTTGATTCAATGGTTTTTGATTTCCAATATTCTGGATTTGCATCAAATCTATCCTTTGTGGTTACACCATATTCTTCTAGTTTAAAGTATAGAGCATTTTTTTCTTTTTCAAGACCTTTGATTGTTTCTTCTGATTCATCTTGTTCCTTTGCATTATCTATTTGTTTTTCAGATTCTGCAATATCTATCACTTGTTTTAGAATGAATAACTCATAACCATCAAGTGTATCAATAAAGGATCTTAACTTCTCAGTACTTTCTACTACTTGTGCATCTGTATAATATACCGGAAGTGTAGAAATAACCCATTCTTCATATGCGGTTAATTCTCCAATACCATCACTATTTGTTTCTGCCTCTGCAAAATCTATCATACTAAACGGCAGAATCATCATACCAACTATTCCTGCAAACAAAATAGTCTTTGTTATCTTTAAAGTCATTTTTTCTTTAATATTAGTCATTGAAAATCACGCCTATGAACCATTATTTAATCTTAGATGGGAATCTACCTTGTTATTCCAAATATCTAAAATAAGAGATATAGTTTTTACACTGTTCCAAACTCGTACACTGTTCAATCTCAGGAGCTTTTCAACTGCCTGTTAAATTAGAGACTTTTACTGTTAAGTTAGGTATATGAAATAATCAATTAAAATCAAGGGACTTCCAGTCTGAAAAATCCTTGTTTTATTTTTAATGGATTGATTGGAAACATTGTATTATGATTATATCAAATAGGTCTTAATTATTTTAATATTATAATCTCCTTCATAAAACTCCATAATCAAAGTTTGATTATCTAAATTAATAATAGTTTCAAAATCAATTTCAACATCATCATTAATCAAAATAATTAGAGAATCAAACTCATCTGAGATAAACGCCAAGGGTAATGATATATCAAGTTGACCATCACTCCAAGAATCAAAATCTATCTCAATTATATGTGATTCATCAGTTAATGTAATTTTGTTTATTAATCCACCAGATAATCTATATGATATAGGATAAACCTCATCACTATCAATAGACTTTAATTCAAAAATTCTATATTCTAAAATATCCCATTGTAACTTTTCAGCAGTTGATTCATAGACACATGCAAGATTATTATTTGATCTTTGAGATAATACCAAATTATTTTTACATGCTATTTCATCAATACTTAAGTCCATCTTGATTTGGCTTTTTAATGATAGATTATCTGGATATGCTTCACTAGTTGTAAATATTAAAAAAAAGAGGGAAAAAGATAATACGATAATTTTGTTCATATTATCTTAGATTCAAACTGGATTTTATGTCTGGATATGGTTCCATTACAGTAAGTGAACCGCTAGATCTAGTAATAATACCAAATAATTCTGCATTATTACCGGATGTTTTGAATACGGGGGCACCACTATCTCCAAATGATGAAGTCATTCTGATTATAGTTGGTAATTCAGTACGATGATCAATCAGATTACCATATGTGATACCCGTAGTAATTCCAGACTTTTTCAAGAATGTTCCAGATGTGAAATCACTTGCAACAGCATAATCATTTATTGTGTATGACTGCCTATAATTTTTGTATATGCCATTTGACATTGATCTACTTGATTCAACAAATGCACAATCACATGTATCGGATTCCGTTATTATATTTCCTGCATAGTTTCCACTTGCATGTTGGTATATAGAATCGCCTACGTTTCCAACGTGACCGGCAATTACAAATCCACTTCGATTTGATCTATCTGTAGCTTTGAAAGAAAGTGTAGAATCACCACTAGTACCAACACCTGACTTTGCAACAGAGATTCCACCAACCATAGGTGAACAGTTGGATGTTCTGCTACGACATGATGTATCCTTAAACTTACCACTCTCCATTTTAACATCTACATCAATCTCATTTTTGATATCTGTAAGATGACTAGCAGAAGATTTTTCATTGTATGAATAAGTAGTACTATCACTCATCAATACAAACAATTGCTTGTCTTGAAAATCAGCAATTACAAAGTTGACTGGATTTGATCCTACATACTTATCAGAATTAATATCCATGTATTTCTCATTGATTAGTTTTTCAGCATACAAAAGATTCTTTTTTGTTTCAGCATCAACAACGAAAGAGTCATAACTTTTTTGTTGTATTTCATCAATTGTGTTTATTATCTGAGATTCAATTGCCCTTAACTCCGATATATCGGAATTAATCTGGATAATTTCCTCATCAGATAAGTCTATAGAATTTAATAGATCTTCAAGATCAATGATTTTATCTTGAATTTTCATCAGTTTTTTGTCTTCCACTTCCCATGCCTTGACATATTCATCAGTAAATGCATATGCCAAATTCATTCCTACTAAAGGAAGAATCATTATAGCAATCAAAGAAGCAAACAAAATAGTTTTTGTTCTGTTTTTTATATTCATCCTGTTATTGTAGTTTGCACTTCATAATGCCATTATAAGATTATCGATTGTTCCGGTGCTGTCTAATTTTGCCAATTTCGGACATGAATTGCATGATTCTTCAGTACTTGGGAAAGTAACTACCTGACATCTTCCAAATAGTATTCTGATTTTATTCTCCTAAAGAAATCAACAATAATAATTTCAAAGATGCACTTGAGAATTTCAATTGTAATTATTGGATTTGTGTGATTGATGGAACAAATATTTCTCAACGTACAATTTGCAATAATCCATGCGTTAAACAAAATCAAAGGATAGAAAAAATACAAAAACCTGACAGACGGATTAACACTGCATGTCCTTGGTCTGAACTTACCAACGCATGCATAACCTGTCTCTATTCCCCACCTTCTGCGATACTGGTCTGGGATTTGCCAAATGTCTTGGGATATCTCTGCTCTTTTGATATTTGTTGCAAAAACCAGATACTGGTCTGTGGGCTTTGATTTTGTAGGTTTTGGGTTTAGCAAAATAACTAGATTAAATGATTCAACATGACCAGACCCTGAATGAATCCTGTACTCTGATATTGATTTACGGTTCCCCTCAACATATTGTATTATTGCCTTTTTGATTCCAGGTGTCTTTCTTGCCGGCATGATGAATGTGTGTTGGTTTTGCTTTAGTTCATGAATTGTTCCAGTTGAGAAAAACTCTCTATCCAACAGAACTTGTTTTGTTGTAATGTTGTTTCTGGTAACATCGCCAAGTAATTTACGCACGATATCTGCTTTGGAGTCACCTTTTCTGACTGGTGTACAGCCAATTTGTGCCCTACATGATTTCTCTACACATTGAATTGTTCCATATCCTTCAAACGTATCAGTGCCATTTTTTGGTCTTGATTTTACCAGATACGGTGAATCTGTTTTGTCATACCTTGGGATAAAGTGCTTGTCAATTGCAACAGTTACAGGATGATTCAGCATTCCCAAATTCTTTAGGTGTGTAATTGTTTGGTCAATTCCATCTGATAATGCAACAATCATTTTCTCTTGTGGTATTTTTGCAATCTGCTTTCTAATCCAAGAGCCTGATGGAATTACACATTCAGTTTTTATCTTCAGTTTATTTGCAGTTGATTCAGAATAGCAGTTACCAAGACAACATTCCATAATGAAATGATGTATGTCCTCTGAATTGTATATGGCATTACTTTTTTGTGAGCAAGAAAACGACAACGTCGTGCACATTATTTTAGCGATATTTGCAAATGCTTGAGTTGTTGAATTTCTAATGTGTGCAAAATCAAGATTATGATTCATATTTGATGGGGCAGCACACCTCCTTCAAGCTTTTTCTATCCAAATTTGTTGTTTAACTGATGAAATAATGGTTAGTTTGTGATCTAAATTGAGTTACTTTCCCAAGTACTGAAATAATTCACAACAAATCAACTGCATTGGAATTTCTCTGCAACCAATTCAAAAAGAAAAACACAATTCATTGTTCATCATGTAACTCTGAGAATTACTATATTATTTCAAGAGGGAAACTAAGATGCAAAGATTGCAAGACAGATTATAGACCGTTTGCTGGAACATGGTTTGATATCATCAACATTAATTTTACAAAATGGTTGGCCCTAGTCAAACTATTTGATATTGGGATTAGTGCAAGACATGCAGCTAGAGAAGCAGATGTCAGTTATCCAACTTGCACTAAATGCTTTTGATTGCATCAGATATGCCATACTGTATCATCTAGCAGAATCAGACAAGAAACTAAAAGGGAAAATTGAGGCTGACGAGGCGACTATTTTGGAGGAAAAAGAAAGGGAAATCGTGGCAGAGGTGCCAAGAACAAGACCATCGTATTTGGCATACTGGAAAGAAAGGGAAAAGTTCACGTTGAGATTGTAAACAATGTCAAAGCTAAAACTCTTCTTGCAGGAACAATCAAGAAAGTAAAGAAAGGAAGCATTGTGTATACGGACAAGTGTAAAGGATATGATTCTCTAATTTTCAACGGCTACAAACATCTCTCAATAGACCACAGCAAGATGTTTGGCAAAGGCGATGTTTACATAAATGGAATCGAAGGGTTTTGGAGTTTTGCAAAAGAGAACATGGCAAAGCATCATGGTGTAAGTCCAGATAAATTCTTGTTGTACATCAAAGAAATGGAGTGGAGATACAACAACAGAGATGGAAGACACTTTCTCATTATTGTTAGATTATGTGTTGGTGGTGAATAATTGATAATCACCTTAATAAAATTGAAATTTTAATAGATGATTCTAATCGTAAACCATTAATCCTTTTTCTTCAAGCAATGCATGAATTTGGTTAACTGAACGATGAACATCTTTTTCAAGTTTAGCACCAACACATACCAATTTTCCTGAAGCAAAAATTAGAATTACAGTTTTAGGGTCAAGCATCCTGTGAATTAACCCTGGGAATTGTTCTGGCTCATACATACTTCTTGGAAGGGTTCTAGCAGCTTGCTCCAGGTTTACTTTACCTCCAAGATTGATTGAGGATACAATATTTTGGATTGAAACTATAGGATCATTTTTAATTTTGATTTTACCTTTTCGTAATATTTTCACAACTTCAAATACAGCAGTTTCTGCCAATTCTTGAGATTTCGCACCAGTACATACCATTTTACCTGAACCAAAAAGAAGTGTGGCAGTCTTGGGGTTTTTGAGCCTAAATACAGCACCAGGGAATTGTTCTGGATGATATTCAACGGCAGGGAATTTTTTAGTAATATCTACAAGATCTAACTTTTGTTCAATTGTAGCAGAAGCTACCACATTAACTATTGCAATTATAGGTTTTGTTTGTGTCATTTTCTTATTTTCCTCCCATCATATCCATATTTTGGTCTAATCTCAAACCTTTGTATCTATTTCTAATTGTTACTTCAGTTACATTTGCAGCTTCGGCGATATCACGTTGAGTTTTATCCTCACCGTTTTTAACACAAGATAAGTAAAGTGCTGCTGCTGCCAATCCCATAGGATCTTTACCAGCTGATTCTTCATGTGCTTGTGCATCTTTGAGTACTTTAACAGCATAACGTTTTGTTTTTTCTGTAATTCCAATAGAGCTTGCAATTCTTGCAACACATTGAACAGGATCAACTACAGGCATTTTTAGTTCTAATTCTTGATGCAAAATTCTATAACATCTTGAAATATCTTTTTTCTTGATATTTCCAGCATCTGAAACATCTTTTAGAGTTCTCGGAGTTTCAGTGTCTCTACATGCAGCATATAATGATGCTGCAATTAAAGCTGAAATGGAACGTCCTTTAACTAGACCTTTCTCCAATGCTTTTCTGTAAATGTAAGATGCTTTTTCAATAACTGCATCAGATAATGAAAGTTTATCTTTTAACGTAGATAATTCACTTAGTGCTTGTCTGAGATTTTTATCAGAAGATGCATTGACTTTACTTCTACTATCCCAAGTTCTTAATCTTTCAATAGTACTCTTCATAGTAGAGGTGAGAGGTTTTCCAGAAGAGTCTTTGTTCATCGGACTGATAATGGTTGCCAATCCTCTATCATGCATTGCAAGTGATGTTGGAGCTCCAGTTCTAGTTGGATCTGCTCCACCTTCCTTTGAAAAGGATCTCCATTCAGGGCCAGAATCTTGTAATGTTTCAGTAATGACATAGCCACATTTTCCACAGAATCTTTCTCCAGTGACATTATCAGTCAACATGGAATTTTTTCCACATCGGCCACAAGCGGAATCTGCGTTAATAATTTCTAAAACCATGAGTAATACTCATTTTCTGCTATTGATTTCCTATATAAACGACTTATTTGCAGATTTTTTTAGAGACATATTTCAAGCCTATTCTGAGAACCAAATTTGTTAAAAATGTAGAATTTGTCCAAAATTCATCAAATGTGGATAAACTTTGAATTTCAAGGTTTTCAACATTTTACAATTTAATCTAAGAAATAATGAAAAATATAATTGATGCAAAAAAACACGTATTGATTTTTTAATAGTTACAAAACAACAAAATTACATGACAGGGTATCAAACGGGTAAATGGGATCTCTCAGAATTAGCAAAGAATCCAAAAAGTCATGCATTTCAAAAACAGATTCAAGTGTTAGAAAAACAAGCAGACAAGTTTGAAAAAATTAAATCAAAATTAAATCCAAAAATGTCATCTAAACAATTTATGAATATTCTCAATCAAGTTGAAGAAATTTCTGAAAACATGAGCAAGATTGGAGGATATGCATCATTAGCATATTCATCAGATACACAATCAGACGAAGCAACATCTCTAATGACAAAGATGTCAAAACTTGGTTCAGATATTTCAAACAAGATTTTATTTTTTGATTTGTGGTGGAAGACACAAGTTGATGATAAAAATGCAAAAAGACTCATGAAAGATACTGGAGAAATTAGAGAATATCTATCACACAAAAGACTATTTGCAAAATATGCTCTTAGTGAACCTGAAGAGAGGATCATAAACACATTAGATGTAACTGGAATTTCTGCACTTGTCAAATTGTATGACAAAATTACTAATTCCTTTGAATACAAAATGAAAATCGGAAACAAATCCAAAAACATGACAAGAGAAGAGCTTACAAATTATGTGCGAAGTACAAATCCAAAAATTCGAGAAACAGCATACAAAACAATTCTTTCAAAATATTCTGAAAATAAAGGAGTTGTTGGAGAAATATACCAAAACATTGTTCTTAATTGGAAAGATGAGGGTATTGAAATTCGAGGTTACAAATCTCCAATATCTATGAGGAATATCGGGAATGATGTAGATGATAAAACTATAGAGTCCTTACTCTCAATTTGTAAGAAAAACTCTCCTATTTTTCAAAAATTTTTCACTCAAAAAGCAAAGATGCTAAAAATGAAAAAATTACGAAGGTATGATTTGTATGCACCTGCAGCATCCAACATTAAAGAGAAAAATTATTCATACGATAAATCAGTCAAACTGGTTTTTGAATCACTTGGGAAATTTAGTAGCACCTTAGAAGAATATGCCCGAAAAGTATTCAATGAAAATCACATAGATTCAGCAGTAAGGCAAGGAAAACGAGATGGAGCTTTTTGTAGTACTCTAACGCCAAAAATCACACCCTATGTTTTAGTAAATTTTACAGGTAAATCTAGAGATGTATTTACTTTAGCTCACGAATTGGGCCATGCAGTTCATAGTCAAGCTGCACAAGACAGATCAATTCTTGTTCAAGATGCACCATTACCTTTAGCAGAAACAGCATCAACCTTTTCAGAATTATTATTATACGATAATTTATCCAGCAAAATTTCTGATGACGAAAAAAAGACTATGCTTTCAGAAAAAATTGATGATTTGTATGCGACAATTCTAAGACAATCATTTTTCACAATCTTTGAAGTGGATGCTCACAAACAAATTGGGAACGGAACTACAATTGATGAAATCTCAAAAACCTATTTGAAGAATCTTAAAGTACAATTTGGGAATTCAGTGGAGTTATCAGATGATTTTGCAATAGAATGGAGTTGTATTCCTCATTTTTACCATACACCGTTTTATTGTTACGCATATTCTTTTGGGAATTTACTTGCATTGTCACTATTTCAAAGATACAAAAAAGAAGGAAAAGACTTTGTTCCAGCATACATTAGCATTCTTGCAGCAGGAGGTTCCAAAAAGCCTGAAAAATTGCTCTCAGAGTATGGCTTTGATATTAGGAGTCCAAAATTCTGGCAAGAGGGATTTGACTATGTTAAAGACCAAGTAAACACACTCTCATCATTAAACTAAATTTTAGAATAAATGGGGCCGACAGTCCAACGCATGGACTGCCGGCGTGTTCCCCGAACGGTTTGAATTCGATGTCAATTCCAAGACAATAATAATCTGATTTAAACGTTTGAAATTATTTTAAATTCAATTTCTTAGGTTTAATCTTTCTAATAGAACCAATCAAAATCCCAATAGTGATTCCTAACTGATAAAGGAAATATAATAATACTTCAAAAGCAGTGGGGGTTAGATCAGTGAATCTACTGATACCAGTTAATATTAAAATAAATAAACTAAAAAGAAAAACAAACGCTTTAGTTATTCCATTAAGATTGGTGAATTTTAAAACCACAAAGCTCATCACCGTGACAGAAATTGCCAGTACAGTTAGAAATCCAGTATTCATTCCAAAAATCAAAAAAAGTGCAGATGTAACTTCACCAGGACTATTTGCAGATAAATTTGAAAGGCTAATTTTTTCAGGAGAGGCAAAACGAGGAACACTTAGTATTGCGTTTATTAAAAATAAAACAAACATTGTGATTGAAACAGTTTTTACATGATTTTGTAAACGAGGGAATCTTATCAAAATGGCTCTACCAAGAACAATTCCTTGAAATAATCCAATTCCAAATGCACTCAAAACAGCAATTAGTTGAATTATTGGATGAAGAAAAAGATCAACAAGGAATGGAATAAGTGCCATATCAACCTAATATCATGAAATATGGGAATATTAGTTACCAGATAAGGTATTCTTGTTAAAAAATAAAAAAAACTACGATCAAATGATCATCTATGTACAAAAGAAGAGAAAAGTTAATAATTTCATTTCTAAAGTCCACTTCGTGCATAACACAATAATTTTTCTAACATTAATTGCATTAGTCGGAATTACTACCAACTTTGCATGGGGTCAAGAAATAAGTCATTCCACATTTCAAGAAACAGCTCAACTTGTTATTGACAAAAGCATATCTCAAAATGTAACAGCATCAATTACTTTACAAAGTACTAGCATACAAGAAATCAAAATTCCTGCAGAATTAGAACAAAAAATTAGAGAAGATCATAGAATTAAAGCAGTGATTTTAACAAATCAAGTTCAATGTGTTCTTGGAGTTCAAAATGAATCATGTATTATGATTAATGTTGAAAGAAATCCAGAAGACAAAGGAATCATTATGATTCAAGAAAATTCAAGGAAAATTGGGGACGAATACATCGATATAATCAACCAAATGTTTGATACAAATGCAAAATACCATTCAGTGTACGTACATACAAATGATCAAACAAATGCAGCATTAGAAACATCAGGAGTAATTTCAGGTAAAGGCATCATTTCAGTAGTTTACACATTACCAATGGAAGACACAGATTCCATGTATGACAAAGTCACCGCCCTTTTGGTTCATAAAATAATTAGAGACGGAGAAGGATTCTATAAAGTTGCAAGAGATTTATCAACAAATGAAAATGCTAAAATGACATTTTCAATACTACCAATGGATTCTAAATCATTGTTACAGCTAAAACTATCAGCAAATTATCCTAATCAGGCATTAGGGATGTCAGATATTACACCATTGAAGTTTTTCAATATTGAAAATATCAACAGATCAAATTATTTCTCTTCAGGATTCTATCCCTTAAATTCAATTATTCAAGTTGTTGTATTATCCCCTGAAAACACGAACGTTTCAGATGTTAAAGGGAACATAGTAGAATCGCAAATAATTGACAATGAAAAAATTCCCATAGACATTACTAAACAAGGTTGGATTTTTGATCCTGAAGAAGGACAAAGAATTCAAGGAAAATACATCTTTGGGAAAGAAACATCAGTGAATGGTAAAGAATTAGAATTCTCTCTAGGAGGAACTAATGTACAAATAGAGAAACCGGAATTTGATGAATCAATAATTGTAGTTATAATAATTACAATTGTTGCAATTGCAGCTGCGATATTTTATCTTAAAGGATATAAAAAATAATTATAACAAAAGTACTGCTGCTGCAAAAACAGTAGTCCATTTTCCATCCTTGTCACCTTTAGTAGCAGAAGTAATATTATGAGTATTGTAAATTTCTCCAGAGATAGACCACTGTTGTCTTTTTTCATTCCATGCTTTGTCAGCATCAAAAGGAATCCCTAGAGAAGATGCAAGCATTTGCGCTGCAATATCTTCAGCATAATCACCTGCCTGAACTTCATTTTGTCCAAAGGCTTCATATTCAGATAAGTATCCATATCTAGAGGTATCTTTTGGTTGTGCGAGACCTACAGATGCAGAACAAACTCTATGAGGTTCATTGGTTTGATTTTTAGAATAAATTGTAAATAAGATTTGTCCAGGTGAAATTTTTTTCAATCCTTCTTTTCTAGTAATTAATTTTGCCTTAGGAGGAAATATGCTTGAAATTAAAACAAGATTAGTTCCAGCAATTCCAGCATCTCTAAGTGCATATTCAAAACTAGTTAATCTATCCTCATGAACTCCTTTACCCTTTGTAAGAAACAAATTCTTAGCAACTAAATCTAACATTTCTGAATTGATGAAAGAGGATTATTATTTATACTTTAATTGGGTGAAATGCTCAAATTATTTTTCAAGGAAGATTTTGAAGATTAATCAGTTTTTCTTTTTTTTCTTTCTCTTATCGGGATCCTTTTTGACTTGTGTTAAATAGAGAAATGCAAAGAATGCACCCAATCCAATGTTTATCACACCCATGAAAGTGATTATCATAGTCTGTTGAGGTCCAGCAACTGGAGATAATCCAATAACAATACCAAGAGAGCCTGTTGCAAAAAACATAATCATCAAAAACTTGACTCTAGTTGGTTCGATGTATCTCATATGAGATATCAAAATGGGGCAATATTATAAACTGACGGTGAATTTGACGATTTTTAAATAAAAATTATTTGTAAATTAACCACAGGTAACACTTTAAACCTTCAAAAATTTCATTTTACTTCGTGCCAATGTAGCTCAGCCTGGTAGAGCAATTGATTTGTAATCAATAGGTCATGGGTTCAGATCCCGTCATTGGCTTTTAAAATTTTCAAAAAGTATAGAATCTTAAGATTTGGCAATACGATTAAGTAAGCTAATAATTGATTTAAAAAAATGAGTTCTGAAGAATCAGATTTTAATGAAAATAATAACAATAAGGAAATTTCAGTGAAAAAATCAACTTTTAATGGATTGGTAATTGGGCTAATTGTTTTAGTGGGAATTACAGCATTCTTTGCAGGGTCATATATGACAAGTTTGAATTCTGAACAAATTTCTAGTGATGATTTAGATAAAGCAATTGCCAAACTAGAACTAAAATTACTACAAAATCAATTACCTACAAATCAACCAACAGAGCTAGTAAAAATTTCAGCAGATGATGATCCATTTTTTGGAAATCAAGATGCACCAATTACAATAATTGAATTTTCAGATTTTCAATGCCCATTTTGTGCAAGATTCCATACTCAAACTTTACCATTAATTTTTGACGAATACATTGAACAAGGTAAAGTGAAATTAGTTTTCAGAGATTTCCCTATTCAAAGCATTCACCCTAATGCTTTACCAGCATCAGTTGCAGCAGAATGTGCAAATGATCAAGGAAATTTCAAAGATATGCATGACATATTATTTGAAAAACAAAATGAATGGAACAGATTAGAGACAGTAGAGGCATTATCTTTGTTCAGTCAATATGCTTCAAGTATGCAATTAGATCAAGAATCATTTGACTCATGTCTTACTAGTGGAGAACACATTCCAGAAATTAGAAAAGATCTTGACGATGGAAGAGATTATGGTATATCTGGAACTCCAGGATTTTTTGTAGGAAATGATCAAATTGGATATGTGGAATTAAAAGGAGCACAACCATTTGAGAGTTTCAAAAAAATAATTGATGCTCAACTAGATGCTTAAATAACAAGCGTTTATTAGACCACAATCGTGATCAAGCATCAGAATAATGACGAATGGGCAATGAGCTTTTTCGTCATTGCCAAAGAGAGAAAAACAAAATGACAAAATTTCAAGATTTAGGATTAAGCGACGATGTGCTGAAAGGAATTACAGACCAAGGTTTTGAGGAAGCATTTCCAATTCAAGAAGCAGTAATTCCAGTATTACTTTCAGGGAGAGATGTTGTAGGACAAGCCCATACAGGTTCTGGAAAGACTGCAGCATTTGCATTATCAATGCTACAAGAAATTCAACCAAAACAAGGAATTCAAGGTTTGATCATGGCACCAACTAGAGAACTTGCCATGCAGATTAGTGATGAAATTAAAAAATTTGGAAAACATACAGGAATCAGAATAGCAACAGTTTACGGCGGACAAGGAATGGGCATTCAGTTAGATGCACTACATAGAGGGGTTGAAATTGTTGTTGCCACACCAGGAAGATTAATTGATCATCTCAAAAGAGGTTCAATTGAACTTAGAGACATTTCTCATATTGTACTTGATGAGGCAGATACCATGTTAGATATGGGATTTGTAGATGATATTTCATTCATTTTAGATTTAGCACCAGAAGAGCGAGTAATGTCATTATTTTCAGCAACAATGCCAACAGAAATTTTAAGATTATCAGAAGAATATTTGAACAATCCAAAACAATTCTTGCTAGATGCAGATGATCTTAGTGGTGAAGGAATAGATCAATCATATTTAGTGATTAAAGACAGAGACAAATTCAAGTATCTAATTGACTTTATCAAGCCAATTAAAGGACAAATCATCGTATTTTGTTCAACAAAATACAGAACCAGAGATGTTGCTAAATTCCTCCATCAAGAAAAATACAATGCAGTAGCTATTGAAGGAGACATGTCGCAACATAGAAGAGAACAATCTATGGGTAAATTCAGAAGCGGTAAAGCAGATATTCTTGTCGCAACAGATGTGGCATCAAGAGGAATTGATGTTCCAAGGGTAGAATTAGTAGTAAATTATGATGTTCCAAATCAAGAGATGGCATACTTTCACAGGATTGGAAGAACAGCAAGAGCTGGTGCAAAAGGAAGAGCAATAACATTTGTTTCATATTCATCAGTAGGGGATTGGAATCTAGTCAAACGTCAAATCAAAGTTCCAATTACCGATTTAAATCAAGAAATGGGAATTCAAATTTCAATCCCAGACCCACTAAAAAGGCAAACACCATCAAGAAGATACGGAGGGCAATCAAGATCTAATTATTCTAGAGGTGGGCGCTCTGGCGGATACGGAGGTTCAAGAGGGGGAGGAAATCCAAGAGATAACCGTGGCGGTAGAAGAAGAAGCATTGGTAGAGATGGAAATAGAAACAGCTACGGCGGACGTAGTAGATGGTAATACTGTAAAACTTAAAGACCCGAACTGCGTATTAATTTTAAGATAAACCAATGCACAAAGGATTCATTTTATTAAATTGTGACCTAGGAGCTGAAGAATACATTGTAGATGAATTAAAACAGATGCAAGATATTTCCAACGCATATCTAACTTTTGGGGCATATGATGTAATTGCAGAAATTCAGACAAAAAATCAAGATGAATTTGAAAAAGTCATTGCAACAATTAGAAAACTCTCAAGAGTAGTAAGTACAATGACACTAAATGTAATAGTTCCCGAATAATTAATGTGGACGATAATTTTATATTGTTTTATTTCAGAAGATAGCTTGTTTTGTGCCTAAATTCACTTTCTCTTCAAATAACTTGACAGTATAATATCTGCCATCTCAGTAACTTCTACATCTTTTCTCATTGCCAAACCTCGTAACTTTCTAGCATTTCCTTTATTCAACTGTATTGTAACTTTTTGTTGGAGTAATCCTGCTCTGACTCTTTTTAATAATTTTAGATGTGATGACTTTGGAGATCTACTTAAAGCCTTGAGGTATTCCTTTCGCAGTTTCTGATCTAGCGGAATAATTTTCTCTGCAATGGATACGGCCTTTGGTACATTCAGTAGATGGGAAAGTAACTCAATTTAGATCAAAAACTATCAATTATTCAATCAATCTATTCAGATAGAAAAAGCTTGATGAAAGTATGTCACTCCATCAAATATGCATTGTACTTCATTTGATACCATGACACACCAAGGCGTGATACTATCTAAAGCATTTGAGATTATCACTAAAATAATGTACAATATCTTGTTGTTTCCATGCTCTAGTAAAAATAACTCACGGTTCCACAATGCAGACGCACATAATTCTATCATGTCATTGTGTTTGGGAAATTCATATTCTGAATCTGGATTAAAGAGACTGGCAATGGAATCCCAGAATCATTCTCCAACTGGTTCATGGTTGAGAAAAATCATATCAAAAATATCACAAAAAACAATGCAAATTCAATTACATCGTTCACTGGATAGTACAGTATCAAAATTACAAGAATTGGGAGTATTGGAGCAACCAGTTACTGTGGCAATTGACAAACATCTAATCCCAAGATATGACAAATTGCCAAACCATTCTTTAATAAAATCAAAATCAAAAAACAGTACTACTCATTTTGAGAGTTACTGCACCATGCAGTGCGTTGAAAAAAGAATCAGGGCTCAACTAGGTTGTTATCCTTTGTATGACAACATATCAAATGCCGGTTTTGTGCGTAAATTACTCTCTGATGGCATCAATAATGGAATCAAGATTAAACTATTGCTAGTGGATAGGGAGTTTTTCACAGCTGGAACAATTTCAGAAATAAAACAAAAGAATCTGAAATTTCTAATGCCTGCAAAAAAGAATTCTCGAATCAAAGATGCCATTTTACAATACGTTAATGGAGATAGAAAGTCAATCTCGCCATACACAATAAAATCATCATCAGGACATGTAGAATCATTTAATCTAGTTATTCTACCAAACAAAAATGCAAGAAAAAAATCAAATATTATTGATCAGTATGTTGTGTTTGCAACAAACGTTTCACCAAAAGAAATATCATATAACATACAAAACATTCCAACTGATTACAAGAAACGTTGGGGAATTGAAACAGGATATGCATGTGTGGGAAGGTTCAGACCAAAAACCACCAGTTCAAACCAATCCATAAGATTGTTGTATTTTTACTATTCATTGATTTTGTACAATGCATGGATAATTGCTAATTTGATTATCTCAGAAGAAACTAATGTACAAAATCACAAACCAATAATATCAATTGAAATTCTCAAATATTTCTTTGTAAAGATAATTATTCATTACTTTAGAAATAACAAAAATAATTATTTCCTAGAATGTGTAATTTGAGTTACTTTCCCATCTACTGGCGATAACAATCATTGAAAATATCAAAACCGCAAACATTACAGTCTTTATTTTATTATTCACAGTCACTTTAATACTACACAAATTGATTCTATTTATAATTTGTATCCATGTGGCTTCCTTGTTGTATCCCAAAATCAGTTCGTCCCTTATTTGACATCGTATTCTTCTCCTGTCTGCTCATCAATAACTCTTGTTCCTTTCTCGGGCATCTTTCTTGCATATGCCTTTGCAGGAGTCTCAAGATTATCCCAGTCAAGTGACATGTGTGGCTTTATGTGATTGTACCAGTGGACCAGCTCATCAATGGTGCCAAACCATTTCTGCTTTCTCTGAATCTCGCCGTGAAATCTTTCTAACTTTCCATTTGTCTGGGGATGATTCACTCTTGCCATGATATGTTTTATTCCAAGTCTAACCAGTTCTTGCTCAAACTGTGATGCTCCTTTTCTCTTGTATTCTGATTGGTTTGCATAAAACTGGGAGCCATGATCAGTTAGAATTGATGCAGGCCTACCGTGCTTTGCAATTGCCTCATGTAATACCACAAGTGCGTTATCTGTAGTAGCTTCTGCAAACACTCCATGAGAGACGATAAACCTTGATGCGTCATCCTGGTAGCATAAGAACCATCTGCCATCATCTAGCTTCTTCCAGTCAGTATGCCACATGGAGTTTGAATATGTCCTCTCGTATCTAACCCACTTTCGTCTTCTCCTCTTCTTTGGCTGAGCTTCTGCCAACCCTTCATCTCTCATAATTTTGTGTATGGTATTGTGAGGTATGTGTGTTCCAGTAGTATCAATTATTTTCTCCAAGAATACTGCAGAACACCTGAACTTTTCAAATGTAGACTGGACAGTCTGTACCATCTGCTCTGTGATTATCCATGTGAATTGTTTTTATACATTTCCTCTCTTTCCATACATCAGGGCATAGCTTTCGCTAGAGAATGGTTTCAATCAAAAGATGGCAGACATGTATCCATACGAGACTATTCTCTCAATGCTATCTTCATCCTAGTTAGGATTGTTCGCAGTTATCAAACGAGGCCTTGTCCCTCAATAATTACAACGCGACTTGCAGTCCTAACTATAATTTTGTACAAATTCTCTCCTCTCCTTTAACATCCAATAAATCACCCTCAGGATCTTTGATGCACCAGCTACTGCAGCTTTGGATGATCCTCTTTTCTTTTTAATGCGATTGTAAAATTTTGTAATGTCACTATCTTTGGCATGTATTGCATGAGTGTGTATACACTCGGTTAGAACCCATCTCAATGTCATGCTTCCTCGTTTTGTTATTCTGCCATGGTGTATTGTATCTGCAGAGTTTCTAACTGATGGTACAACTCCTGCATATGCACACAGTTTGTGAGAATCATTGAATCTTTCAATATCTGCAATCTCTGATGCAATGACAAGCGAAGAATAATGCCCAATTCCTGGAATCGAGTTTATTAAAATTGCATCAGGATTAACTTTTACAGCAGCATACACTTTGGAATTAATCTCTGCAATCTGTAAATTAAGGTGTGGCTGATTTGTTGCAAGAATCCGTCTATTCTGTAATCTCCTAGTGCCTTGAGTCTTCTGTTGTATGTTTCAGTAAATGTAACTCCTGGAATCCTGATTCCTTCTTGTAACAATATTCCATGAACTGAATTCTTGACAGATGTTCTCCATTGGATTAGTTTTTTCCTATATCTTACGAGCTGTCTTTGTTGTACAATCTTTTTGTCTGGAACATAACATGTGGCAATGTATCCTCCTCGCAAAAGATCTGCCAATATCTTGGCATCAATCTTGTCTGTTTTCTTTTTTGATGCAGCAATTGCTTTTGTCAAATATGGGTTTGAGAGTGTGACGTTTTTGTATCCCAAAGTATCTGTGAGAAATCGATACGTGTCATACCAGACTGATGAGGATTCCATTACAATATTTGCAGAAATTGGTATTTTTGCAAAATGCTTTTTTATGTATTCATGAGTGTTATCCACTTTGTCATTTTGTAATACTTTGCCTGCATCATCCATTATTGCTACTTGAAGAAACTTCTTGTGCAGGTCAATGCCCACAAACATGCCTTTCTTTGGTTTCTTCCTAATCTGTTTGTTTGTAATCTTTTTTGGAGCCGAGTATTTACGAACCTTGGAACTAGATTCATTTTTTATGCTATCTGATTTCCTTGTCTTCTTATTCACATATCTATGTGAAATCTTTAAAAACATTTGCACTCTTTTGCAACACATGAGAATGGCTACCGCTAGAGATGATCCCATTCATTTTCAAAAGATGAAACCGGACACATATCTATTCGAGGATCTCCCTCAGTACCATCTTCATCCATTTATTAGGTGAAACCGCGGTTATAGTTTCGAGGTATTATGCATCCTCAATGTGAAAACGCGGCCAAACTCCTAACTGTAATGTTTTACAAATTATTGATGACATTGAATAAATTCTCTCCTCTCCTTTAGCATCCAATATATGACACGCAATAACTTTGATGCAGCAGCAACTGCTGCCTTTGAGGTCCCTCTCTTTTTCTTAATGCGATTGTAAAATTTTGTAATGTCGCTATCTGGTGCGCATCTAACATGTGCATGAATTGCCTCCACTAGCAACCATCTTAGCATGGTGCTTCCTCTCTTTGTAATTCTTCCGTGATGTATTGTATCTGCAGAATTTCTCACCGATGGAACAATCCCTGCATATGCACATAACTTGCGAGAATTTGAAAATCTACTAATCTCTGCAATTTCTGAGAATATGCTCAATGCAGTGTATGGTCCAACTCCAGATATTGATGTCAAAATACACACGTCAGGATTATCATTTACCATGCGACGTATCATGGAATCTATTTTTGCAACCTCCTTTTTGTGAAATTTTATGCTTTGTAGGTACGAATCTATTCTATAACTCTCCAATTTTCCAAGTGCACGTATGTGTTCTGAGGAAAATGGTGTTGCTTTGATATGGATTCCCTCCTGTAGTGTAATACCATGTATGGAATTCTTCATCTTTACAATGATGCGCACAATCTTGTGTCGATGTCTTACAAGCTGTCTGTATTGCACAATTGTGTGATCTGGCACAAATGATTCTGCAATGTATCCTCCTCGTAGCAAATTTGCAAGATGGTACGCATCAATTTTATCAGTCTTTTTGAGTGATGATGCTATTATCTTTGTGTTGTATGGATTAGATAGTATAACATCAAGATGTAATTTGTCTGTCATGTGTCTATAAAGGCCATACCAGACAGATGATGACTCTAAAACATATTTTGCGTTCTTTGGAATTTTGGATGTAATTTTGCTAATAGCAGAAAAATCACTGGAAATCTTTTTGTTAAATAACAATTTGCCAATCTCATCTACTGCTGCCACCTGTACAGAGTTCTTGTGAACATCCAATCCTACAAACATCAAATATTTTTTTTCAGGAATGGTAGTGTGTTTGTTTGCATTTCTTACTTTCTTGATACGAATGCAAGTACCATCTAATTTCCTAGCTGATTTTGGCACATATGGTTATGGTTACGATGTGTCTGCTTTGTGCTGTACCGTACATGATGCAATTCACACTACATCTCAGATTAGTGCACACACAAAAATCTCCAAAACATATCTCCAAAAAAGGATAGCGCGTATGCGAGAAAACGACGTCATACTAGATGGAAAGAAGATTTCTATATCCCCAGATCTTCAAGAATACATACGTCAAATATGTGCCAAGCAAAAATAAGATTCTTTACATTTAACTTTGGATAGTTCATGGTTTATAATACATTTCCAAATCCTCAAAGAATTATTCAATTCTCGTTAACTTACCAGTTCCTTCTAATCGCCACTCTTTTAATCTAGTATACAATCCTTGATCCTAAGAACATGAATAAAATCAAATACACAATACCACTCTTGGCAATTGTATTACTTATTCCAGCTGGAATGAGTAATGTTACAGCACAAGAGGTACCAGGCGGAGAAGAACTAGAAGCAAATGGAGTAGGTCCTGTAGGAGATGTTGGTGTATATGTTGATCTTTTGAAACTTGATGAAGATTATCAAAATATGACTGAAGAACAACAAGAAACCTACATACAATCTGCAAATGAGTTCATCACAGCACAAAGTGCATATGAACTTGCAAGAAACGAATTACTTGTAGAGGCAAGTAGAATTTCATTGCAGATACACGCTACAAATGACGAGCAGAGAATTGAGGAATTAAAGATTCAACATGATGAGATATTTTCCCAGCTAGAAGAATTTGGTGTTGGTCCTGAAGACAAAGTACATGATAATCCATCATACTACTTTGACAAATACGATCAAGCATTAGCTGAATTTGAAACACAGGGGTATGCTGCAACAGTTACTGACATTCATACAAATGATGTCAGTTTATCAAATCAAGCAGGAATACTCTTTCCATGTTATCCATCAGGCTGGGGTTTCTCTGGAACTTGCCCTATTAGGACTCTTACTTATGGTCCTGGAACTTCTCACGTAGAAGTATGGTTTGTAGCACCTAGTGGTACAATAACATTTGAATCCAAAATATGCCTTGATAGAAGTGTACAACACAATCAAGTATATTTTAAAATGACATCTGTTGAAAGAATTAATACCAATATCTTCGGCACTCAAATCCATTATGATTCAAATACAGAAAATACATCAGTGGATGGTATGAGAAATAGTTGCCAAGTTATTCAAAATTCCGAATCAATTGATGCAAGTAATCGTGCATCACTTGATAGTACATTGGGGTCTAGAATAATTGTAGGTGGTTCTCATACATAATCCCTCTTCATTTTTTACACTGTTGAATCTCAGGATCTTTTCAACTGCCTGTTAAATTAGAGACTTTTACTGTTAAATTAGGTGTTTTTCATATTGAAAAAAATAACTGAAATTTTTAATTATTATTTTTGTAAATAATTGAGACATGGGCATAACTAATTCTAATTTTTGAGTCAATTCTCAAATTATTCAAATAGAAAAAGCTAAGGATCTTATCATGTTTTGTTCATTGTAATGTCAAAACAAATGAAAATCCCTAACAAGATTCTATCGGATGTTCTTTCCAGAAATTATTTCGTGTCACTTTCATGAGTAATTCCTCCATAGAATGCTTGGGTCTATGAGTATTTCGTTTGTTATCATCTTGGAGTGATACGCATCAGATGGTGTCTCCATGTTATCCAAGTCTAGTGCGCCATGAACTCTAATGTGATTGTACCAATGCATAAACTGCTCCACTGACTCAAAGTATTCTATTTTACACTCAAAGATATCCCAGAACTTTTCTAGCTTACCATTTGTTTGTGGATGTCTCACTCTTGTACGAGAGTGCTTTACGTGATGTCTCATTAGTTGCTGCTCAAAGTCTACTGGCTTGTTATGATCAAGAGTATTGACATTTGATGTGAACTGTTTTCCATTATCAGATAGTACAGATGCTGGTCTACCGTGATTCTTTATTGCATCAGATAGTACTTCAGAAGAATTCACAGATGTTGCCTCATCATACACTCCGAAACCCGTGATAAATCGTGAGGCATCATCTTCAAATGCAATTAGTTGTTTTCCTGCCCAGCGTGAATCATGTATTGTGTGCCAGTCAGTATGCCACAGTGAATTTGAATATTCACGTTCATACCTGATCCACTTTCTTCTCATCTTTTTCCGTGGTTGCTCAACTGATAATCCTTCATCTAGCATAATCTTGTGGATGCGATTGTGGTTTATCTTGGTATTGTACAATTTTGATATGATTTTCTCAAGGTATAGTGCGTTTGTATGAAATTTTTCTTGAACTTGTTTGACTAGCTCTATCTCGTGTACAGTGACTGGCTTTTTTGGACGCCCTGGTCTTTTGAGTGTGGGAATCTTTTTGGTTTTTTTGTACTGAGAGTAGACTTGTTGTACTCTTCTAGGCGTTATCTTGAGGATTACTGAAATATCTAAATTCTTGACTTTTTCATTTTTAGATTGTATAATCCACCTGATCTTATTCTCATCTAACTTTACCATAGGTATGCCACGATACCCACGCATACGATAGTATGGGAATGATGCTCTCCTAGTTAAGGGGTGAAATAATTTCCGGAAAAGATACAAGATTCTATCGGAATCACTTCTTATTGGTATGTTACATTTGGTGGGAATGTTGTCTTTGTATGAAGAGATACTGAAAACTTGGTAGACCGTACGTATACTCTACAATTCTAATGGTACAGCTGTCCATCATAAAATCTTGGATGAGAATTCCAAGCAACAATACATTACATTATTTCCTTTCGACTAAAGGTATCAATGATAAATTGCTCAAGGTTTGCAGACTAACTCAAATCCCAAACAGAAGAACCATTGACAGGAGATTCCAAGTTCTGCCAATTGGTGATATAATCAGTAATATGGAAAGTCTGTTTGTATCAGAGAAACTAGTCGATGACATATCTGCATCAGTGGATAGTTCCATGCTAAAAGCTGTAGGTCCAGTATGGCACAAGTCAGATATGAAAAAGAATAGAATTCCAATCTCAGGAATTGACACAGATGCAAAATGGGGTTTTTCAAAATCAAAGGGTTGGATATTTGGGTACAAACTGCATATGAGTTGCAGTACTGGAAAACTGATAGTTCCATTGTCTGCTGATGTCTCAACTGCAAATGTTCATGACGGCAAGATGTATGAAATACTAACTGAATCTCTTGCAGGATTTGTCGAGAATATCTTATGTGATCCTGCATATGACAACGGTTCACTGCATCAATTTAGCAACAAGAAAAATCTGAGACTAATTACTCCAATAAAACAATACCCGCATACGCCGCCAGAGAGAATAAAACTCGTAGAGTTTTACAATTCTGTAATTGGGCAAGAGCTGTATGCAGATAGAAAAGTCTCAATTGAACCTCTATTTGAGTATCTCAAAGATATTTTTGACATCAGAGTATTGCCTGTAAAGGGATTGCACAATGTCAAATCATTTGTGTTGGTTTGTGTTCTTGTGTATCAGTTGACAGTTTACTACAACTGTGCAATTGGTGCAGAGAATCCAAGAACTGTAAAGAGAATGTTGTGCTGCTAGAGAAATATTGGAAATTATTTTTGTAAATCATTATGCCCAAGTCTCAGTTAATTCAATTGTGACTCTTTGTTGGAGTAATCCTGCTCTGGCTCTTTTTAATAATTTTAGATGTGATGACTTTGGAGATCTACTTAAAGCCTTGAGGTATTCCTTTCGTAGTTTCTGATCTAACGGAATAATTTTCTCTGCAATGGATACGGCCTTTGGTACATTTGATACAATTTGATATAATCTAGTACAATCATCACGAGACAACTCTTTTGGAACAAATTGTTTTAGTTTCTCTGGAACTGCTGCAAATCCAAGGTATTTTTTCAAGGTCTGAGATGAAATCCCTAATGACTTTGCAGCCTGGCCTTTGCTTATTGATTCAGTCAAGAACACACAAGCTGCTGTTTGGAATTTTTTTAGGACGGATTGGGTATCACCTTTGCCTATTGATTCAGTCAAGAACACACAAGCTGCCGTCACGAACCAACGGACTTTGAGAATTTTTTATATCAGATAAACTCAATTATTAGATGAGTTGTGTAATTGATTCAATTTGATCATGTTCTCAATGGTTCTGGTGTATTTAGATGATCAGATCACCAAAATACACCACGTCCGGAGATGTCACATCAAGAAATGTTACAACTCAGGACAATGAGATGTTGTACAGGTTAATTGCATACAATGCTTATACCCAAGATCATAAGTCTTTTCAATTTATTGTTCTTGCAAAATACTGATACATATTCAAATTAAATTTATGGGTTCTAAAATATTCCATAACTGTATGTCTCATCTCATGAATAGATTCATAAAATTCTGATTCAACATTAACATGTTTGCACTGTCTCCAAATCTCTTCAATCATACTCAAATGTGGAGAACCTCTTGGAAGATATGCCAGTTTGACATCCTTGTTTTTACGCAGATATTCTTTTACATCATTAGCTTTGTGTTGCGGTGCCCTATCGACGATAACAAATATTTTCCCGAATTTTCTACGAGCTGCCTCCAAATAATCCATAAATGCAATTGAATTAAATTTTTCATACGATCTAAAAAAACTTTGATTATCATCAGTCACCATCCCATAAACCAAAAATCTTTGGTGTGATCCTCTCCAACGTACAATCATTCGTTGGTGTACATCTGTCCAGTATTTTTTACCAAGACGTACATCGTCTACAAATACAGACTCGTCTTGGATGAATACTGTAAAACCTTTCTTTTTTGCCTTTTCTATGCGTGAAATGATGCGGTTTTTCCACTTGCGGCACACATCCTTGGATGCTGCTCGCACATGTACCTTTTGGGGAACCTTTGGTTTTAGATTCCATTTGTGCATCAAAGGACGCACATGAGTGATATGATATGTAATGCGTGTTCTGTAAAATATGAATTGTACCAGTTTTTTTGGAGTCATGCCGTTTGAAATTTTCTTAAATGTACGCTCTATTTTTTGTAATTTTTTGTGTGAAATTAATGGCGGACGGCCAGAACGAGGGGGGTCCTCCAGGCCCTCTAGTCCGTATTTTTCAAATGAATCAAGCCAGTTCCTTACAGAGTTGTATGTACAAAACATTTGGTTGGCAGTTTCAGCAATTGTGGATTCGTTGATTTTAATCTTACACATTGCATGCAGTCTTTCCTTTTTCTTACCGTACTTTTCTTTTTTGTAGGCCTGGAGTAACTCGTCATTTGTAATGTCCATGAAATTATTTCTAACTACTGATCAAAAAGTATTGCTATTTGTTTTGAAAAATTGCAAAGAATTATGCTCCGAGGTATACGCCTTACACTACAGCACTTTCCATGAAAAAATCACAAGCAACAATAAAAGATTGCATGAGATTACTAAAACAGAATTCATATCTCTCAAAACTATCTGATGATGGTACAGTATACTATATCACACTAGAAAATATGGAATTTTGGCGAACTGATTTTAAGAATCATGTTTTGGAACTTGTCAAATCAAAGCAGGTGATTATCCAATGAAATCTAATTTTTTCAAATGTTATGGAAAATTAAAATCCATTTTCTCACAACCAGGAACACAAAAATCATTGGAGGATTTCTATTGAATTTCTTTGGAATAATTGCTCTTGGCTTTTTGGTTTTATTTTTATCTCTTATTCCATCAAGAGGTAATTCCTAATGATTTTTGAGCCTAATTATCCTCATTTCAACAATTCCACTTTACTTGCCACATCAGCCCCTCAAGCAGATGTGCTATCCCACGATAGTCTATTCAAAAAGGTAAGCCAGGTTCCAATTCTGTCCAGTTTGGGATACTCGGGTTATACACCCATACAATTTTTGGTAGAACAAATTTCAAACAGCAAAAAGAGGAGGAATCTAGTAAAATAATGAATTTTTTTACTCATTATTTCTTTTTTGAAATTTTTACTCGCACGCGCAGAATAAAAAAGCAGGAGTGCTATACATAATGGATTCATTAACTCCTGCAAAAAAGGAAAAGTATCTCCCAATAATTATAGCTCGTGATGGTGGTTTTCGATGTTTCTACTGTAAGCAGCAACTAAGCGGCAAACATTTCTCATTTGATCATCTTGATAACAATCGTACACATAACAACGTGGAAAATATAGTAATTTGTCACCAGTCATGCAATATCAAAAAGATCAAAAACACTGACTATCAGATAATGGCATCAGAGAAGCTAAAACTAAATGAAGAAGAATTTTCTGTGCGAGTGAAAAAACCAAACACAACACACCACGATTACACCAGTGAAATAGGAATTAACATTGGAACATATGATTTGGTGGAATCCTATCTGAAAAATGAAACTAGTACTGATGGACATGTAATGTTCAATGATGCACTATACAGTATAGTGTATCTCTGTAAGCAAAAGATAGGACATGGTTCAGAACCTGCAGTAAGACGTCATCTAAACACACTCACATCATCAGTAGCACCGTACAAAATTACTAGAAATGATTCCAATGAGAAAATAATCGTCAGGAGAGAATCACAATGATGAGAAACACTTCATTATTTTCCATCTCAAAAATTATTATTTACTGCTCCAATGGACATCCAAACGAATGTGAGGTGCAGCAGTACAATTGATTATTTTACAACTTCTCCAACATGAAATATTTTCATCTAGAGAACATTCTCTAAAAAAAATCATGTCAATAATCTATTGTATCAATTGAAAGGATCACTTCTCAAAAGAAACAAAAGAAACAATAGTAAAGGAGGGCTCAAAATAACATATCTGAAAGGATTTTTATCTATAACATAAAGTGGAATGCCAATTACTCCTAGAACAATTCCAATTACAATTAACATATCAGGGACCTCAAATCCTAAAGCGTAGATTTTGTTTGAGGTGAGTAGTATTAGAGTAAATATTGAAAATATAATACCTAGTAAAACAAGCGATTTTGTAATAATTTGCTTTTTAGTAATCATAATAAACTCATTAATGCGTTAATAAAAAAAAGATAACTAAGGTACAGTGACCTTGGTTAGTGAAGAATTGGTATCTGATGTGTCCATCATATGATTCCAAGTGTTTGAAACATAGACATTTCCGCCAGACCATGTTTTAGTTGTAGTATCATGGCATCCCGCAATTAGCCAACATGTATCATTGAAATTATGGCCATTACTCCATGTTCCATCAAATTCAATAGTTGAATTGTTTTTGATGGTGAATGTCTCTATATCATGAGTTCTACCATACCAAGCTTGTCTTAATCCATCATAATAGGAATCAAGAGTTGGATGGTCTTCATCATACCAATAGAGTGTATAGGTTCTTTCACAAGTGGATGCATTATCAGAGTATAACACTAGATAGAGATCATTGTCTCCACCAAAAGTATTACCTCCATAAGAGCCGCCATCTATGTCAATTGATACTTGTTTGTATGTTGGGTTTGTTGTAGAAGGACATGTAGCATCAACATATTGAATACCTAAAGCTTCTAGATAATCAGTTGAGAGTGTTTCATCGTTAGCTTGTTCAGACTTTGAAATTCTATCTTTTTCTTTCTCGTCTTTAATTGCCTCAGTAACGATATAGTGTATTGATTGTTTAATCTCATTTTCTGTTAATACACGAGTGTTAGTATCGAGTCTAACTTCTTCAATTGATTCTCTAAGCAATTCATTATATTTGTTCTTCAATTCACCAACTTTATCACTTCTGGATTTGTCTTTGTCGTCTTTCATCCATTTCTTTACATCGTTTTTCAAATCATCTTTATCAAATTTGAAATCTCCTTTCTTGGCCTCTGCAAAATCCATTGTACTAAATGGAAGTATCATTGCAGTTATCAAGGATGCAAAGAGGATTATCTTTGTTTTGTTTGTAATATTTTTCATGTTATTGTCACATCGCAAAAATTATTCCAATATAAAAGACGTCTTGCGTAATTATTTCTAGGCGTGAATTTTGCTGCAGGATTTTTCAAATTGGTTGAGAAATTTGAATTTTCAGGTATGAATTCTGTTAAAATACAAAATTTGAGAAAAAATCTCTATAATTACGCAAGACGTCTAATAATGCCCAATATTGTAAACATATCACTTGCTCTTTACCATGAAAGTAAACCTCCCAAGTTATCTGAAAAGTGTATGTATGCTACTGGTCCTACTCTAGAGGGGTCCAGACCACCAGTTGTCTTGTTTGCACGGTATCTTTTTCTGGTACATGACAAGATGAGATGTATCCTCCTCTTAGCAAATCTGCCAAGATGTGAGCATCAATCTTGTCAGTTTTTTTCTTTGATGCTGCAATTGCTTTTGTGTGATATGGGTTTGATAGTATTACATCAAATCCTAGTTCGTCTCGCAGAAACCTAAACACGCCATACCAGACAGATGATGATTCCATTACACATTTTGAGTTTTTTGGGATTGCAGAAAATGCTTTTTTGATATCCCCTCTGGTGTTTGTAATTTTTTCATTGAATAATGTATGTCCTTTATCATCCATTGTTTCGACCTGTAAGAATTCTTTGTGCAAATCAATTCCGACATAGGTCATGGGTTTTGTCTTTCTAGTCCTAATGATTTTCTTTGGTTTTTTCTTGGAGGTGTATCTTTTAGAAACTATAGAATCAGCAGTACCATCTAAATTTCGTTGTTTATTCACATATGGTTACTATTATATTTAGCAATTAGGTTTTAGGATTATTGAATCACAGAAACATTATCAACGTTTGTTTATTTTTTGTCTAACTGCATTATAGATATTATTGCAGATATCACTATCAGATATTGCTTATTCATGTTCTAATCATATCACAAAGAAATATCAATATAAAGATAATTGTAAAAAGACTCACATTTCATGATTTGTTGTACAGATCACCAAAATGCACCAGAACCATGAAGATGGTACTGAGGGAGATCCTCAAATAGATATGTGTCCGGTTTCATCTTTTGAAAATGAATGGGATCATCTCTAGCGGTAGCCATTCTCATGTGTTGCAAAAGAGTGCAAATGTTTTTAAAGATTTCACATAGATATGTGAATAAGAAGACAAGGAAATCAGATAGCATGTGGTTATGTTTGCAACACTGTATTTTTGAGATAGTTTTCTTTTTGATTTAACATTTGTCCAGTCAGTTTTATCAAATGACTGGATTGAGAATAATTCTCAAAAACTTCTTTATTAACAAGTATGGGAATACAAAAACATTGAGAGTGTCACTCATTATTAATCGTAGCAGATATGATTGTACATTAAGCTTTACTGGTAGATTTTTTATAAACATAGACACAGAACCTGGAGAAATAATACAATCATTCTAGAGTACTAGAATGATTTGTTTGTTTTAGAATAATGTATATGAATAATGACTATATCATGAATTCGAGCATAGTTAATTATGAGCAAAACTTGATTGCAAATGTCTTGCAGGAGAATAAAAGTCACAATTCAGAATTCATTGGTTTAAATTACATTTTAGATTTTCAAAACTTGCTATGCAAAACAGGTGGATGGAATAATAATGCAAATATCTAAAAACGAATTAAAAAATGCATACATACTTTTGAAATGTAATAAAAGAAAACATGATGATTGTAGAAAAATCCGTGACGCATTGTTGGAAAAACATCCCAATGTTAGACGTGCACAAACTACTAATGTGAAAATTCATGGTGAACAATGGTGTGTTGCTGCAACTGCTTTAGTAAATTCTGCAGATGAGAGAAAATTTGAGCAAGGATTATGGAATCTTCACACTAGTGCAAAAAAATCTATTGGAATCTCAAATGTTCACTTTGTCATAGACCAACAATAGATTTATTTCTTTGTTATAACTTGCACACGTCATAGTGGTTGATCTCTTCTTATCTTTAAAAAAGGGAAAATTTGATGATGTTCTTGCAAAAATACGAAAGAAGAAATTTGTTGTTGCCACTGCAAACAGTACACTGAATGAAATTTTTTTGAATTTTAGTGATTTAAAACCACATTCTAAAGAATTCAAAAAAATAAAGTGTACTGTAGAAAAAATGCGCGGTGTTGAATATGTCAAAGTTGTAAAAAGACATCTTAAAGTAAAAAATATCAACATGAAAAAATCTCTGTCCAATAACACGTGCAGATTAATCTTTGACGTTGATAGTACAATTACACGTGGAGGTATGAGTACAATTCATCCATCAATACCACCAATTTTTCAGAAAATAGAAGACAGGGGGATTTGGATCTATGTTGCTACTGGCAGATCTGTTTATGATTTGACACAGATTGTTAATGACAATCCAATTCAAAAAACATCCATAGCTGAAAATGGAGGAATAATTTTGGGATTCACCACTGAGGGTTATTTGGAACATGGTAACAAAACTGAGCCTAACAAAATCCTCACTTATCTTCAAGAAAAATACAAAATTAAAGAAGATATGAAACAGGAAGAAAGAATCACAGAAATAATTTTCTTGCAGTCTGATGTTTCAATGAATCAGATAGAAGAAGCAAAAAAAGCAACCAATGCAAAAATAACTGTTCATAAAAGCCAGAATTCATATCATATTTCAAAAACAAATGTGAGTAAAGGCTCTGCCATACTAGAATTAGGCAAGCGACTTAAATGGGGAAATTCATTCAAAATTGCAGTAGGTGATTCTCAAATGGATGTGCCTATGTTTGATGCGTGTGACTATAGCTTTGCACCAAAAAACGCAGATAACTTTGCTAAAGAGTCATGTACTGAAGTATTGAATGGTAACTATGAGCAAGCAATCAAAATCCTTTATGAATTAATCATAAAATCAAATTGATAATATCATGTAAAATATTTGGATTTTGTTGGTAATGATATGTGAGTTTTAGAAGGTTCTGGTGCATTTTGGTGATCTGATCACTAGAATCCACCAGAACCGAAAGATACCCATAGTAAGTTCTAGATCCAGATAAATTCAGGTATGGGTCTCTTAAGTTCCACATACCATCTTGACCTAAAAAATTCTTAGAATAACTTGACATGACTAGTAGAATAATTGATCTCAAAAAAGTCCCATTTATTCATAAAAAATTTTTAATATTTAGAAAATTATTTTAGTTCAACCAAATAATTCAAACATCCTTTACAAGGTTTAATATTTAATTTTTGAAAGGGTATAATTTTTGTGGGAGTTGTAGGCAAAGGCATACTACCTAAATTATTCCAAAAATATATCAAATATTCATGATTTTTCATCTTGGAAAACAACTTTCCAATCTTTAATTCATTTGCAGATATAAAAAAAGAAAATTCATCATATTTCCTACTTTTTACTTCTATATGCTTATCAGCAATCCCCGTGAAATCAAGTTTCGAATCTTTGGTCAAAAAAGATTCAACATCATACCCGGCCCGGACATTTTTTTTACCTATAATTCGGACATTTTTGAATTGATAATCCCATTTCTTCTTTTTAAATTGCTTCTTTTCATATGCTAATGTTAATTTCTCACCGGTATCCCCAATGATTTTTTTTTCATCATTGATTCGATCTAATTCACCTTGAGATAATTCCGACTTACCAAATAATTTTTGATGTAATAATATCTCTGCAAATTCTTCATTAATTGTTATTTTGTTAGTTTCATAATTTAACACATTTAATTCAGATAAAATTATATTGTCATCTAATCCTAATTCTTTATAATTTTCCTCTGTTGTATACAATTCTAAAACATCATTTTTATTTATTGTAAATAGTCTCAAAAAAGAATTCACAGATTCAAATGATAGATTATTTAAAATTCCATTTTTAAAAGTAAATATTTTTTGTTCATGATTTAATCCTGAAAAATTATGTGACATTGAATAGAATATTTTTCCTTTAGATGTAATCTGGATCTTATTGTTATTTTCATTTAAAAAATTTAATTTTATTCCCAAATCATATATTTGAACCCAATTAACAGGGATTTCTATTTTATCATTATTTAATTGAAAAAATACTATTTCTTTTTCTATAAATTTAAAATCATTAAAATATTTTAAAATATGCATCAAATTAGAAATTTTTAAGTTCATGCTGTCGATTTAATTAAGCCAATCCCCATTTGAAATTTCTTTTTGATAAATTTCATCTTCAATATCTTCCATGTCTTCATCTTTATCATCCTCATCTCTTTTTTCGCCTTGATCTATTCCTAATGACATTGGTTGTATGTTAAATTCATCATTTAACATTTCAAACATGGTTGTAGTTCTATTATCTAAGATATCATGAATTCTACCATCAATAGAATCAGTTCCATCATCAAATGTACTTTGATAAAAATAATAACGAACAGGTAAATCTTTGTTTGAACCTATACGGTAAACACGAAAAAGGGACTGCATATATTGTCCGGCATTATAATTTCTCTCTAAATAAATCACAGTTTGACATACAGATTTTCCTTCTTTATTTTTATGCAATGATACTGATTCTGCTATTGAACCAACAGTTGCAATTAAAATTTTGCCAGATCCATTTTTAAAATTCCAATCTTTGAATTTCTCATATGTTTCTTCTCTAATCTTTGCATCAAGATCACCGGTAACTATTAGTGGATTTTGATCATTTAATTCTTCAGATAAATCTTTCGCCGTACCCTTAAACATAGTAAAAATTAATACATTTTTTGGTTTCTTATTTAATGCACGTAAACCAATCCCTGTAGCTAATTCTCGTGCATGTTTTGCCGCAGCAATGATTTTTGGAGTAGTTTTAGTATCATCATATTCTGAAAGAAGATGTAGAATGTCCTTATCTCCTTTTTTTGTTACGGTTAATTTATCATAACGAAAATCAGGATCGTTTTCAGATATCAATCTAGGATTTGTTACGGTTTGTAATAATCTTATAATTCGTGCTTTTTTTAACTTTCTAATTGCATCTTGATTTCTACCTTGATCCATTTCATGTATCATTTGCTCTCTAATTATAGAATAGATTTGTTGTTGAGTTGAATCCATTTTAATTTCAATCGTTTCATAGAATCTTTCTGGCATTTTAGGTTCCATTTGCTTATTTGTAACTCTGCTCCACATAAACTCAATATCTTTTTTAATTTCATCTTCAACAAATCCTTCAAAATCTTTTAATCTCCGTCCAAATTCTCTACGATCTTTAAATGGTTCAATATGTGGCCACAAAAATGTAATTTGTGACCAGAGATCGGTTAAATCTCTGGGAATTGGAGTTCCAGTTAAAATACATCTTCTTTCAGCAGATTTCCCTAATTGAATTATTTTACTAGAAAGAGTATCATTTCCATCTACAGTAGTTTCTCTAATATTTTTTATGTGATGTGATTCATCAAGTACCAATAATATTTTTTTGTCATTGGATTCCCATAAGGATTTAATTAAATCAATATCATTAGTTGCAGTACCATATGATGTAATGATGATATCTTTGTCTTTGATCTTATTTCTTAATTTTTTACGTTCTGCAGGGGTCCTCGCATGATAACGAAGGGTATGAGACGATATTGATTTACCAAATAGATTTTCGTAATCTATCTCCCATGCTTTAAATGAAGCCAATGGACCAATTACCCACATTTGATCTATTTTAGATTGATTTTTTAAAATATTAAATGCAGATAATGTCATTAATGTTTTTCCAGAACCTGGAATGGAGAAATTTGCAGAATTAGGTATGTTAATCATATGATTAATGGACATTTTTTGAAAAGATTCCAGAGTAATTCCTTTTTTTAATTCTATTTTAGGTAATTCTGGATTTTTATTTTCCTTTAATTTAATGCCGAGTTCTGTAAATTTTTGATAATCTTTTTGCTGTTGTTCAAATTTTTCTTTAATTTCTTTAATTTTGGGATTTGGGATAATGCTATAACCAGGACACGTAAACAAGTTATACATTTGAGAAATAATATAATCATCATCGGAAATATTTTCCCATAAATTTTCACTAGTGTTTTTAAAATTATAAGCATTCAATGTAGGTATGAAAAATGTATGAAGTTCTTCATCAGTTTTAATCTGATAAGTATTCGAATCAGTTTTAGAAAAATAAATATTTATCATGAATTATCTCTACGTCTTTATTTTCTTTAATTTAGATTCAATACTAGCCAAAGATTTTTTAATTTCTCTCAGATGTCTGTCAACGTTAGATTGTTTTAACTTTATTTTCATTCTTTTATTTTGAGGCCCTGTTAATGCATCAGAAATAATTACAAGTTTATCATTAACGGATACAAGAAGTTTACTGGGTGAATTTATCCACTCTTCATCTTTTGCTCTTTCTTCAGCCTTTTGAAGTATGTTTCCAAATCTTTTACAACTTTCAATTGAAGTAAAATCGTGACTGGACCAATCATAGTCATCTACAATTTTTTTAGCACTTGGTGATTTATTTCGGAGCGTTCTTGACTCCCAATATTTTCTGGATGTAAAATTATAGTGTGTTGGATCTGTAATCTTAGATTTACTTAAAACTCCTTGAACAGTTCCTGCACATTCAAATATTATGTTAGCTTTGTCGGCAGGACTTGCATTAGCCCATTTACTTGAAAATTGTTTGATAATTGTTGTTACAGGTACTGCATCATTTTCATCTGAATTTGTGTTTATTTTATGATATTGTCTTTCAAGTTTTAATTGTATTAAGACCTGATCTACAAAATCTGCAAAATCTAAAAGCTCATTAATTTTCTTTACGTTTCTACCTTCCATTGTACCTGCAAGTATTTTCTTTACTTCTTCTTCATGACCAGGTCCTTTAATGGCCAGTTCATTTTCATATTCTTCTTTAACAAGTATTGCTGAATTCATTGTATCATATTCATCTCGAAGATCCTTACTGACCTGTTCTTTCAATTCCATTCTACGTATATCTGAATTTGTAATATCTGCATCACAAATCATTACTCCAATTGAATTATATTTTTCAGGTAACCCTCCTTTTTTCTTTTTAATTTGTATCTGTTTAAGATCTTCTAAAACAGTATCACGTCTATTTCCGTTTATGTATATTCCATCAGCAGTGATAATAGTGGGTTTTTCTATTCCGTTAGTACCAAACTCAAATGATGCCTTTTCTATTTCATTTTTTAATATATTGTATTGATTGTGTCTATCTTTGTTTGAAGGATCAATTCCCCTAAGCATATTTCTTATTATTTCAACATCTGCTTTTTTATTCATATCAAATTCAGGAGATTTTCCAGACTTGATTCTTTCATCTCTTAAAGTATTCATCGAAGTAGTGAATCTATGATTGAAAGTATTTAATTTTAAAAGGCTTCTAGGTATCATGAAAGAAGGTTTAGATTTCTTCTTTCCGTTTTCAATTACAATTCCCGCACTATTATTAATTTTACATTTTTTGTTTTTGTTAATAAAATCTAAAATCATTTTTGCATTATTTTTATTGATTGTATATTCTGATTTTTTTGAATCAGTGTTTTTTTTGATGACCATATCGGATTATCCCCAATCTGATTTTATTAAACTTGGTATCTAAATGATTGTATGACAATGTATTTTTATGATATTTGGACATCATTAGTCTCTATAATTTCCACAATGTTTGATATCTTCTATCATTATAGGCGTAAATTCATCATCTGAAGATGCCTCACTAACAGATATCTCATTAGGCAATTCAGTACTTGTTGGCCCATTGGTATCTTCCTCAATAATTGTCTCTAAACGAATAGAATCAGAATGTTCTTTCCAAAAATTATTTCGTGTCACTTTCATGAGTAATTCCTCCATAGAATACTTGGGTCTATGAGTATTTCGTTTGTTATCATCTTGGAGTGATACGCATCAGATGGTGTCTCCATATTATCCAAGTCTAGTGCGCCATGAACTCTAATGTGATTGTACCAATGCATAAACTGCTCCACTGACTCAAAGTATTCTATTTTACACTCAAAGATATCCCAGAACTTTTCTAGCTTACCATTTGTTTGTGGATGTCTCACTCTTGTACGAGAGTGCTTTACGTGATGTCTCATTAGTTGCTGCTCAAAGTCTACTGGCTTGTTATGATCAAGAGTATTGACATTTGATGTGAACTGTTTTCCATTATCAGATAGTACGGATGCTGGTCTACCGTGATTCTTTATTGCATCAGATAGTACTGCAGAAGAATTCACAGATGTTGCCTCATCATACACTCCGAAACCCGTGATAAATCGTGAGGCATCATCTTCAAATGCAATTAGTTGTTTTCCTGCCCAGCGTGAATCATGTATTGTGTGCCAGTCAGTATGCCACAGTGAATTTGAATATTCACGTTCATACCTGATCCACTTTCTTCTCATCTTTTTCCGTGGTTGCTCAACTGATAATCCTTCATCTAGCATAATCTTGTGGATGCGATTGTGGTTTATCTTGGTATTGTACAATTTTGATATGATTTTCTCAAGGTATAGTGCGTTTGTATGAAATTTTTCTTGAACTTGTTTGACTAGCTCTATCTCGTGTACAGTGACTGGCTTTTTTGGACGCCCTGGCCTTTTGAGTGTGGGAATCTTTTTGGTTTTTTTGTACTGAGAGTAGACTTGTTGTACTCTTCTAGGCGTTATCTTGAGGATTACTGAAATATCTAAATTCTTGACTTTTTCATTTTTAGATTGTATAATCCACCTGATCTTATTCTCATCTAACTTTACCATAGGTATGCCACGATACCCACGCATACGATAGTATGGGAATGATGCTCTCCTAGTTAAGGGGTGAACTAATTTCCGGAAAAGATACGAATAGAATCAGAATTATTCCTTTTTATAGTTGTTTTATATGAATATGCTGTATGAATTATTTTATTTTCTTTTATTTTAGAAGGAATAGAATTTCTTAAAATTCTGTCACACGAAACTGAGATATTAAATATTTTAAGAATCGTACAAATCTGTTCTGCAGAAAGTGTAATTTCATTGTGTAAATATTTTATTGCACTAGATACTCCACTATTTCTAAATTTTGATGCTAATTTTTCAATTTGAGCAAAGGCTTTGGCGATAGATAAATATTTTTTCCTATCTGTACCAAGATACGTAAAGCCAGAGCTATTTTCAACATGTTTTTGATATTCTTTGAAAGAAATTATCTTCTTTCTTTTTTTAATATTGATAATGTCTTCTTTAATTAAATTAGGATTAAAATCTAAAACAATTATTGAGCCTAATTTTGTTTTGTATAGAACTTTTTTTGTATCATTCCATTTTGCATCAGTTATGTGAATTTTTAAATTATTTCTAACTCTAAGAACATCATTTTCCCAAAATACAATATTTATCATATTGCCTTTTCCATCAATTAGTTTTGCATTACAAACAAGTCTGTAATCTTGTAAATAATCAATCCACATATGACCGGCTTTTTCCATAGATTTTACAATTCCTTCAACTTCAATTCCAGTACTAAGAGAATATGCTTCAGAAAGAGATATCAGACTCATGCAGTCATTCCTCCAAAAATCATGTTTGGATTAAAAGTTGGAATTCCTACACTATGACACCCTTTGAGAAATTCTTTGTCATATGTAATCAAAGTTGATTTATGATCCATTGAAAATGCTGCAATTGCAGAATCACCACGATGAATTAAAGAACAATCATCTTCTAGTCTTCGAGCAGTAACATGATTTTCAATAGAAACCTCTTTGACAATAACTAAAGTGTCCAAATATTCTGAGATTTTTGAAACAATTTTCTTCTTGTCATATCCTTTTCTTAAAGCCTCATCAAGTGACACACTATTCAGATAGACACTAGAATTTTCAGTATCAATATGGCATTTAATTAGATCAGCTATTGCCCTATTCTCCAAAATATTGATTACTGTACAAGTGTCTAAAACGAACTTGTTTCCATTTCTTATTCCAACCATACATAGTATACACATTATATGTATATAAAGGCTCCTTTATTTACATATAAAGACAATTATTATGTTATAAAGAAAAAGTATCTTTACATAATGTTACATAACATAGATAATGTTATGAAATCAGCTTTATTATAATATACTAGCCCTTTACTCACAGGATTTTTATATAATAATTATATATAAAAGGCATTGGCGGAAAAAATGGTATACTCTGTGCTCGAAATACATGCACAAAGAATTAGGGAGTTAATAGATAGTAAAAAATACAAAAATCCAGAAGATTTTCTAAAAAATGCTGTAGAAATTCTGCTTACTTGGGAGAGTGAACATCCTGAAGAATGTATGGAATTAATGAAAACCCTGATGCCTTTTTCACCAGAACAGGAGGGGTTTATGAAAATGAGTATGAATCCTGAGGAAATAAAAAAACAGTTTGGAGATTTAGAAATTGATAAAGATGCAGATGAATTATCTCAACAAAGGATACTTGCTCAAAGAGATGATGATCATCTAAAACTTCGAGACAATTTTCAACATACTAAGAAATACATTGAAAAATTAATGATTTCAAAACCAGAAAACATAATTCATTATGATGGATTTCCATTGTTGTCTGGTTTTTACAGCAGATTTTTACCAGTAAAAATTGTCTTGACAGTACTAGCACATTTACTTGAAAGAAATAAAGAATCAAAAATTGAATTAAAAGATTTTCGCATTAATGCATATGATATTGCAGAAGAAATTGCCAAAACTTTGAGTAAATATGAAAATGAACATAGTGTTCCAAGAAATAAGAAAATATCAACAGGACTTCCAAAGAAAGGGAAAGATGATAAAGATGACGAAAAGAAAGCAATGGCTCAAAAAAGATTCAAGGATCAATTTGTAGGAAAAGTAAGAAAAAGTAGAAGTACAAAAACAAATCATTTTGAAGGTGCATTATCTGCATTAGGATTAGTTTACGCTTTTGAAGAAGATGGTAAGGTGTTTATTTCCTTAACAGAGTTAGGAAAAAAATTCTTTTTGATTGACAATCCAATTGTGGAAGGAGATTACAAAAATGGGCCGTTAACAAAAAAAGAATCAGATTTTATTTTAAAAGAATTAATTCCTCAAAGACCACTAGAACAAAAATTTGTTGAAACCGCAGTTTCAGTTGTTAAAATATTTCAAAAAAGAAAACAAAAAATATTCGAAGATGATTTTGAGAAAATTAGTCATATGTTAGATGATGAAATTAAAAAAACTGCAATTCAATACTTGAAAGAAAATCCCAAATCTCAAGAGATATACAATATCAATCACCTTGAAATAAAAAATGAAATAACCGAACGTAAAATTTCTCAATGGAGGTTAGCCACAATGGGTAGACTAACAGAGTTGAAGGCAGTAGATTGGATAATTAATGAGAAAGGAGATTCAGAATATTCCCTAAGGTAAATGTATTTTTAATCTAGTTATCCAAAGTGTTTAAAAATTTCTTCAAATTCGTCTAGATGTTTTTTGAGCATTTCCAATAAATTGCAATTAAGATGATCACTACTGATTTGTTTACCTAACTTCTCATTTTAGTTCATAAGCATATATGCGATACATTATCGTCAAAAAGAATATTTGAAAAATTATGATGTGGTTGTTTTCATAAATTTTGGATGAAGTTCTAAAAATTCCTCAGTAGTATTTTTACTGCTTAACATATACTGTCCCATTGCAGCAGTAAACATGTCTGCTTTGTTAATTCCAGAGTTGTGCTGCCTCATTGATCTTACTGACTTGTCATAGTTTTTGACTAGTTTGTTACTTTGAGTATTTTTTTTCTCTATGCATTTTGTTTTTCTTGCTATTACACATACATCATAACCCGTATTCCCGCTCTTTTTGAAACCGGTCTTCCCTTCAGAACGAATTACCTGACTTGCGGTAGCAGTGAAACCGGACTTATTTAATGCATCTTTGAGATTTGACCATGCCCATTCTTTGCTATGGTGAAATGTAAATACCATTATTCCATCGTCTTTGAGAACCCTTTTGCATTCTTTGAATACTTGTGATATTTGTAAGACAAAGTTTTCAGTATCCTCATCAAAGTAATCATTTAAGACAATCTCATTTTTTGATGAGGAAGAAATGCGTTTGAACCAAGGATATTGATCTTGTAGACCAAGTCGAAGCCATACAAAAAAGAAATCAGCCAGTCTTGAATAGCTCATCATATCAAAATATGGTGGATCAGTCAATACTACATCAACCGTTTTTGATTTTATCATAGGCATGTTCTTCGAATCTCTACATTGAAGACTCACACGTCCATTTGTTGCACTTGATTTGCCTTTTCCAATGTCAGTAAGAATACTGTGTCCGGTGAATTTCTTTTTCTTGTGAACCATGTTCTTGTTATTTTGAACAATTTCATATGATTGATCTGCATATTTTTTGCCTCTTTTTAGTTTCAAATACGAGCGCACAAAAGAGCCACGTCCGTTTCCCCATAGGTTATTTTCACAATATCTTTCTGGAACATGGTATGATGGGAATGCAAAGAGTGCAGATATTTTGCCCCAATTAGTTTCGTATTTACAAAGGGTATTATTGGTTTCCAGACAGCTGGAGAATGCAAGTAAAATGAATTCCCTTATATTTTGGTCGGGAATTTTTTTAATTTCTTTTAATGTTAATGCTAAAGAATAAAGTTGTCTCGAAGTAAACATCTGATGATAAAAATCAAACCCATGATTTTTTGGTCTAGTGTCTCCAATGTGGCCTGGATGTACCTCTTCTTTAGGGTATGGTAATTGTCGTTTGTTTTTAGCAAACATGTTTCGTACTGTTTTAAATTTTTTGATATCAGTTTTACTTGGTTTTTTAAAGCCCCTTCCACATTTACTACATTCAAACTCTACGCAGATGATTCTAGAGTCCAAAAGTTTCTTTTGTTGTTTTACTATTTCAGTAATCTTTGTTTTTATTTTACATGTACAAGTAAAATATCCTCGTTTGGAGTTGCTAGACATTAAATTAAAATGGTGCTTGCATTGTCTACATTTGATTTGGTTTGATTTTTGACGGGTTTGGAATATTTCATCACATGTAGGACAGTGAACTGTTTTTGTTTTTCCATCATCTCTAATTATCCTACTGGTGAATAAATCGGATTGTTTTGAGCATGCAATACATGTTACCTGCCTTGCCCAAATATCATAAAGTGTATCACATGTATGATGATTATTGCATTTAGTTTTGTAAAATTCTTTGACTTTTACACCTGTATTATTTTCAATTTTTTTAAAATATTTATCAGCTTTTAATTCATCAAATGTTTCAATTTCTTTTTTTGTAACAAACCATGCAACAGGATTGATGTCAGAACCTATCACATTGCAACCAAGCCTTAGTGCCTCAACTAAAGTTGTACCTCCTCCCATCATCGGATCATAAATTACCTTGTTTTGAAGTGAAAATCCATTATAATATTTTGACCAAATATCCTTTTGAGACTCATGTGCAGGAGAAAATGAAGAAATTAACAAAGTGCGAAATACACTTCCAAGCCTTCTCGCCCACCACTTATGGATTTGATATATTGGACGTTTAGAATTCCCTTCCCTCATAGCAATCAAATGAGACTTGGCAGTTGGAAATCCATTTTCTATGAATCTTTTCTTGCCATTTGAAATTCTATAATATGTCACAATATTTTACCTTCTTATACTCCTATATTAGCTGTCTAAGAATTGTCGTATCCCAAAATCAGTTCGTCCCTTATTTGACATCGTATTCTTCTCCTGTCTGCTCATCAATAACTCTTGTTCCTTTCTCTGGCATCTTTCTTGCATATGCCTTTACAGGTGCCTTTAGTACAGAAAACAGAGCAATGGTATGTTTTCTCTGGCATCTTTCTTGCATATGCCTTTACAGGGGTCTCAAGATTATCCCAGTCAAGTGACATGTGTGGCTTTATGTGATTGTACCAGTGGACCAGCTCATCAATGGTGCCAAACCATTTCTGCTTTCTCTGAATCTCGCCGTGAAATCTTTCTAACTTTCCATTTGTCTGTGGATGATTCACTCTTGCCATGATATGTTTTATTCCAAGTCTAACCAGTTCCTGCTCAAACTGTGATGCTCCTTTTCTCTTGTATTCTGATTGGTTTGCATAAAACTGGGAGCCATGATCAGTTAGAATTGATGCAGGCCTACCGTGCTTTGCAATTGCCTCATGTAATACTACAAGTGCGTTATCTGTTGTTGCCTCTGCAAACACTCCATGAGAGACGATAAACCTTGATGCGTCATCCTGGTAGCATAAGAACCATCTGCCATCATCTAGCTTCTTCCAGTCAGTATGCCACATGGAGTTTGAATATGTCCTCTCGTATCTAACCCACTTTCGTCTTCTACTCTTCTTTGGCTGAGCTTCTGCCAACCCTTCATCTCTCATAATTTTATGTATGGTATTGTGAGGTATGTGTGTTCCAGTAGTATCAATTATTTTCTCCAAGAATACTGCAGAACACCTGAACTTTTCAAATGTAGACTGGACAGTCTGCACCATCTGCTCTGTGATTATTCCCTTTGGCCTTCCAGGCTTGCCTAGAATCGGAACTGCACCAGTACGGCGATACCGTGAGTAGAGTTTCTGCACCCACCGAACAGATATCTTCATGGATGAGGCTACGTCTGCGTTCTTGGCACCGATCCTCTTTTGACTTGATTATCCAGGATATCTGGATTGGATCTAACTTTTGCATAATCTTGTGATTCTTTCCTCTTTTCCAAACGTATCTTGACTTTAGTCTGGAAATAATTGGGTGAACTAATTTGAGGATAATAGAATAATTTCCGGAAAAGATAATTTAGAAAACATCTAGAACCAGAATATTCCTTACGGTGTGATGCAGATATTCCTTCTTTATCCATCTATTTAACCAGTAACTAAGAGTAGATGGTATGACATCAAGACTGACACATATTTGAGAATATGTCATGTCTTGTTTGCGTAAAATTGCAGCCTTTAGTCTTATCTTTGCTTTTGCATTACGTTCATTTTTACATGCTTTTCTCAAAAAATTAATGCTTGTACCTTTCATGAATTGATTTCCAGAGGAAACCTTGGATTGTCTTGTACTCTTTGACATGGTTTTTTAAAACGAATTCTGTGATCTAGATCTTTTGGATTAAAATACTTGACAGTTTATTCAGAATTTATATGCCTAAACTATAACGCATGGATTATTGCAAATTGTACGTTGAGAAATACTTGTTCCATCAATCACACAAATCCAATAATTACAATTGAAATTCTCAAGTGCATCTTTGAAATTATTATTGTTGATTTCTTTAGGAGAATAAAATCAGAATACTATTTGGAATATGTCAGGTAGTTACTTTCCCAAGTACTGTTTTTCACTTTACTTTATTTTTTATATTTTTAAAAAAATTAACGAGTATAAGCGTAGCTTGTAAAGCCTATCTCGATATATGGTGCGGAGCGTGTATTTGGATTAGAAACATATCCATCTGTTATAACATATCCATCTCTATCATATGCAGAGAGTATTGTTCCAGGAAGAGGCTCTGTTACTTGCCCTGTTACTACAGCAGTTGAATCAGTCGAACCATTAGCATACATCTCCAAGTTGACAGTTCTACTAATCACATGTTCTGGACTACTGAAACTATTTGATATTATCCCAGTTCCATATTGAGAGTAATCAGATTCACATGATTCCATATTTCCTTGACAAGATTTAAAATCTGCAAGAATATATCCCCAATGAAACCCATAACTTGTTACAGGTATAATTTGAGGATCTGTAGGTTCATCAAAGTCATTTGGTCCTAGCCCCATTTCACTGCATATTGGATCATGATCACAAGCAGTTTTTACTGAAAGCAAAAACCAATAATTACGATCAGAATCTTTTAGATCTCTTGATACAGAACCAATATTGACCAGTCTATGTATTGCATCAACTAAATCATTTACCAATTCATCATCGGCATTATTAGTAATGAAATCTATTCTGGCATTGATTGTCTCTCTGTCTTCAGGAATATCATGCATGAAAAATGCCCATTCGTGCATTTTTCTTTCTGGAGAGGTTGGATTGTATATTCCATCAAGGATTTGTAGTTTTGCAATTAATCCTGCTAGTTCATAACCGCTAAGTTCTTTGCCGATTTCTGTGACAATGTTATGGATAATTATACCTGCAGCTTTTCTTTCATTGTTGGTATAACTATCCTGCATTTCATGGTCAACAAAAGCTTTGAAATTTCTATGTGCTTCTATCTGCTCTGTTGAATTTGCCCATGGTCTGTCATTAACCTCGTTAACTATTCCTACAGGACCTACTCCATTTGCTTCTAGTTCTTCTCCGCCTGGTACCTCTTGTGCCATTGCATTGTCCATTCCAGCAGGAACAAGTAATACAATTGCCAAGAGTGGTATTGAATATTTTACCAATGTCATTAGGATCAAGGATCGTATACTAGATTAAAAGAATGATGATCAGAATGGTGCTGTCCAAATTTTTTCCGCAAAACTTGCGAAAAGCTTATAGATCATGACGGATTCCGCCATGTTTTTTGATCACCAAATAACTGGCACATGTAATGACTGGGAAAAAGAAGCACAGGAACGCACTGTACGGTGCACACGTAACACAATACCGCAAGCACGTCAGAAATCTCAAAGCACGAAAGTATCGCAACTACTCACAATATGAGAAGAATAGAAGGGCGAGAACAAGAAGATAAGGACAAGGATCAAGCGAATCAAGAAGCTGATCCCCTCCGTGTGGAAAGATGCTACCAAAAACCTCGACACTTACCACGAAGAAGATTTGTACACTGTTCAATCTCCGGAGCTTTTCAACAGGGTGTTAAATTAGAGACTTTTTGTGTGAAGTTAGGTGCTTTTCATATTGAAAAAATAACTGGAATTTTTAATTATTATTTTTGTAAATCTTGGAATCTTCTTTAAGTAAATCCTCTAGCATATCTATTAGTTGAGGCGTATTCCACATACCTCCAACAGATTCAACTTTGAGAAATTCTATTGTTTCCTTTAGTCTTTTGACTATTTCTTGATCTGATACTTCTATACCTAACATGACTATTCATTGAATAAAATTATGGTAATGGTTCATGCCCTCTTTTATATCCTGAAAATTTACGATACTCGTAATCAGTTAGTGGTGTTTGACATCCACATTTACAAAATGTTTTCATGATTTTGATGAATTTTACACATACAAAAAGTTTAGGAAACTAGCTTGATCCAATAACTGTCTTTTCCATTAGATAACCATGCAAATCCATATAGTCTCAATATATCATTAATCTCTCGCCAGATGTGTTTATCGATCCAACATTTAGGAATTATCCTGATACAATCACCTTCATTTACAATAGTTACTTTCTTGATTCGTTTCCCTAGATTATTTACAAAATTTGGTTTGCTTCCAGCTTGTTTGATTAAATCTAAATATTTGTCATTGCCCAGATTCAAGTCAATATTTGCAGCTTGAGCTGGCGTTTTACCTTTTAATCCTTGATGTGGTTTTACAAAATTATGATTAATCTTTAACAGTTCTACAAAGTCTTGAGCAGAATCATCGTTACCTAGTCCACGTCTAGTTTTAGTATTTTCCCTAATTTCATTGTGGTATCTTTCGATAGGTCTATTCACAAATCCATCTTTGAGAGATTTGGTTCTCACATGTGCAGTTCTATTTTCAAACTCTTTTCTGATTGCTTCTTGGTATGAGTTTAGAGAATCAGTTAGAACATAATTTGGGTTTTTTGAGATTGATTTTTTACCCCTTGCAATAATCTTTCTTGCATCTGAAATTTCCCTCTTTTTGGAAACTTCTGTAGCAATTAGAAATCTAGTTTTTGGGTCAATGATACTCCATAACCAGTCATGAAATCCTTTACCTGTTTTCTTTGTATTTTTAACATTAAGATACATTTCATCAAGTGACCACACATCACCTAATTCAGGATAAAATGATTCCACATATTCTTTAATCATGTAAGTGTATTTCTTTATCCAGTTATTTACAGATACATGACTAATTTTAATTTCATGTGTAGAGTAAACATGTCTTGCAATATTTCTGTATGAAACACCCGACATAACCAAGTTAAGGCATTCAGAGATTATTTTTGGATCAGATGAAACTTTGGAAAATCCGTTCTCACCCAAAATGAATTTACGATTACATTGTTTACAACCATATTTTTGTCTCTTTGTACCATTCTTTAATTTCCTAAATCCACGTTTAATTATTGTAGTAGAACTACATTTTGGACAAACTTGAGGTTGTTCTGTTTTCTCTATTTTATTTTCTATGTTTATTGTATCTTGAAGTAACAAACAAGCTCGAATATGTTTGCAATGCTTATCATCCATTTTTCTCAATCTATAATGAAAATCTTTACACTCACAAGTCCATACATCAACTTTGGACAATTTTTTGATGTTATATTTTTTATCTGAATTTTGTGAATTTACAACATAGTGATTATTTGTAATTTTTCTAATTGAGTTTGTCTTTGAGAAAATTTGTGTTGCTTTTTGTTTTCTTTTATTGTTTGTAGACATCACTATTAGTGGACTCTAATAGTGTATATAAATTTTAATATTTTAAGTGATCACTTTTAGTGAATGTTTTTATAGAAGTGGTGATCACCTTTAGTGATGCCAACGGTTACACGCAAGGTTTGGAAATGTTGTAGATGTGATCATGAATGGTTGTCTAGAGATGGAGAAAAACCATTACGTTGTGCAAAGTGCAAAAGTGTCTACTGGGATCGTAACCCAAAAAAATCAAAGTGATGATTCATGGCAGTTAACGGAAAAATCGATTATAAAAAATGGAGTAAACCAGAACTTGTTAAAGAAATTCAAAAACTGAACAAGAGAAAAAAATATGGTCTAATTTGGGATGAGGAAAGAGTTAAAGAAGTTTTTGAAGAAGAAGTAAAGAAAAAACTTCCAGTTCTAAAAGATGTTACAAAAAATGGAATTGAAGATAAATCAAAACCCAATAATATTTTGATTGAAGGAGATAATTATCATGCACTTTCAGTTTTGAATTATAGTCATAAAGAAAAAATAGATGTTATCTATATTGATCCTCCTTATAATCTTGGAAATGAATTTACGTATAATGATAAGATTGTAGATAGAGAAGATACATACAAACACAGTAAATGGCTATCATTTATGAAAAAGAGATTAGAACTGGCAAAGAAATTACTCTCTTCAAAAGGAATTATTTTTATTTCTATTGATGATAATGAACAAGCTCAATTAAAATTATTATGTAATGAAATTTTTGATGAAAATAATTTTATTGCCACTTTAATATGGCAGAAAAAACATACGTCTTCTAATGATGCAAAATATTTTTCAGACAATCATGATTTTATTTTTGTATATGCACGAGATTCAAAAAAATTAAAAATTAATCTTTTAACCCGAATGGAATCTCAATTATCAATTTATAAAAATCAAGATAATGATTCTCGAGGTGTTTGGGCATCAGGTCCATTACAAGTGAAAACTCCAAATCAAAAAGACATATATGAAATAATAACTCCAAGTGGTAGAAAAATTATGCCTCCTAAAGGTACAAGTTGGAGATTTTCAAAAAGAAAACTTGATGAATTGATAAAAGATAATAGGATATATTTTGGAAAATCTGGAAATAATGTGCCTAGATTTAAGCGATTTTTATCAGATGTTAGAGATGGAGTAATACCAAAAACAATTTGGTTAAGAGATGAAGCTGGAGATAATCAAGAAGCAAAACAAGAACTACAAAATATTTTGCCTGATGATGTATTTTCTACACCAAAACCAGTTAGACTAATTAAAAGGATTTTACAAATTGCCTCAAACAAAGAGTCCTTGATTTTAGATTTCTTTGCGGGTTCGGGAACTACAGGACATGCAGTAATGGAATTGAATAAAGAGGATGAAGGAAACAGAAAATTTATTCTCTGTACAAATAATGAAAATAATATTTGTACTGATGTTTGTTATCCAAGATTAAAAAAAGTGATCAAGGGTTACAAGAGTGTCAAAGATAAAAAAATAGACGGATTAGGTGGTAATCTCAAATATTTCAAAACTTTGTTTGTAGATTCAGAACCAACAGATCAGAATAAGAGGGTGATGGTGGAACAATCAACAGAAATGTTATGCTTAAAAGAAGATTGTTTTGAACTAGTCAAAAAAGGAAAACAATTCAAAATATTCAAGAATCATGAGAATAAATATCTTGGAATTATCTATTAATGATGGAATAGAATCATTCAAAAAAGAGGTTCTAAAATTGGATAAAAAAATCAATACGTATGTATTTTCATTGACTGATGAAGTAAATACAGATGAGTTTGAAAATATCCGATCATTAGTAACTTTAAAACCAATACCTTCCGCAATACTAAATGTATACAAGAGGATATTTGCGTATGTTCAGACTAAGAAATTATCAAGAAAAACACGTAAGTGAGTTAAAACAAAAAATAGATGAATTTCTTAATTTAGAATCAAAGAAAATTTGCATTTTCAAGTCTCCGACTGGATCAGGTAAGACAATCATGATGGCTGAACTGATCAAGAGACTTGTAGATAATAGAAAGGATGGAAAAGAAATTGCATTTATTTGGATTACTGTTCATAAACTACATGACCAAAGTAAGGAAAAATTAGAAAAATATTACGAGGATTTACAAACTGTAGGATGTGCAAATTTCAATGATTTACAAGACAAACAGATACAGGATAAAGAAATCTTGTTTTTCAACTGGCAGAGTATAAACCAAGAAAAAAATATCTACATACGAGAAAATGAAAATGAGTTTAATCTATCAAAAGTCATAGAAAATACAAAAGATGAAGGTAGAGAAATAATCCTAATCATTGATGAAAGTCATCATACTGCAAGCTCTGAAAAATCAAGAGAAATAATCCAAAAAATAAACCCAAAGGTAACGATAGAGGTTTCAGCTACGCCTAAAATTTCTGATACTGATTATGTTCAAAGTATTGATCTTCAAGAAGTCAAAGATGAAGAGATGGTGAAAAATTCTGTAAGATTAAATTATCATCTTGGAAATACTCAAGGTAGCACAACAGATGAATTAATCATAAAGACAGCTCTTGAAAAAAGACAGGAATTAAAGAAAAGTTATGAGAATGAAAATTCTAGTGTGAATCCTCTGGTATTAATACAATTACCTGATTCACGCAAAGGAATGTCGGATAGAAAAGATCAAGTAATCGAACTCTTGAACTCAAGGTTTGGAATAAATACAAACAATGGTAAACTTGCAATTTATCTTTCAGACAAAGACAACAAGGTAAATCTTGAAAATATTGAAAAAAATGAAAATGAGGTTGAAGTTTTAATCTTTAAACAGGCAATTACTGTAGGATGGGATTGTCCACGTTCATCAATTCTTGTGTTATTTAGAGAATGGAAAAAATTTGAATTTTCTATACAGACAATAGGCAGAATAATTAGAATGCCAGAAATAAGACATTATGATAATGATGAATTAAATCATGCCTATGTATACACAAACATTGAAGAAGTACAGATTGCCGAAGATGTCACAAGAGACTATATTACAATTTATGAGTCCATACGAAGAGAAGATCTTCATGAGGATATTGATCTAAAATCCATATACATAAAACGAAAACATGAAAAAACTCGTCTTAATGCAGAATTTCGCAAGATCTTTTCTAATGTTGCAAACAGACAACATATCATAGATAAAATTTCATTGAATGTTCCACAATTAGAACAGAATCTAATATCTGATGCAGAGATTATAGAATTGGATAAAAACCAAAGTCTTCAAGGAACTTTACTGATTAGACAATCTGATGCAATGAATTTACAAAATAGATTCGATTCATTTGCAAGAGAAATGTCAGAACCTTTCGCAAAAGAACACTCTCACGGAATCATAAAAAGATGTATTCATCAATTTTTTGAGAAAAACACCAAAATAACTGATCTTATGGACATGGCAAACATAACATTGTCTACAAAAAATAAGGATCATTTTATCAGGGCAATATCTGAATCAAAATCTCAGTTTACCAGAGATGTTGTTGAAAAAATCAATCGTGAAACAGAAGATATTCAAAAATGGAATATACCAAAAAATACAGAATATACCAAAGTCTATGACAAAAAAGACTACAAAAAATGCATAATGTCACCAGCTTATATCAAAACAGACATACAAAATGAGATCCGATTCATGGATTTTCTTGAAGAAGAAAATAACGTGAAATGGTGGTTTAAAAATGAGGTCAATGACAAGAAATACTTTGCCATAAAGTATGATGATCCTGAGACTGGAGAACCTCACGCATTTTATGTTGACTTTGTTATTCGCATGAATGATGGCAGAATAGGTCTATACGACACAAAAGCAGGATTTACAGCCAAGATTGCCAAACCAAAGGCAGAGGCATTATCTAGATACATCAGAAACAACAAGTCCAAGAAGGTTTTTGGTGGTATTGCAGTATTTGAGAATGGTGAATGGTTGTACAATGACAATGAGGAATATGAGTATGATGAAAAGGATTTTTCAGACTGGAAACCTCTTGATCTGAATTAAGACCCTAACTTAACACAAAAAGTCTCTAATTTAACAGGCAGTTGAAAAGCTCCGGAGATTGAACAGTGTAAAGATTTGTAGTTATATCTCGTTAACTTACCAGTTCCGGTATATTACATGAATATGCCTGAAACCCTTTCTACGGTTCTGGTGCATTTTGATGATCTACACACATAATCATGAATTATGGATCTTCTCAAGATTCGATTTTATCTGACTTTGGTATTTCTATTTGAATGATTTACACTAAATTGTTTCAAAAAACCCTGCTGGTGCATTTTGATGATCTTTAGAATAATTTGATCTGAGAACACATATCTCAAAGGAGTCACAGTAAAGGATTTCAGGCTTGGTCTTATTTTTTTAATATGGTGATTGGACAACTATGATTTTCACGTATAGTAGTTTTTTATCTTAGGTGTTTATAACGTCATAGATGGAAAAGAAATTAGATTTCAAAATTAGTGCTGGGCTCAAAAATATTATAGGAAAAGAGCTAATCACAGAAGATCATACTGCCATCTTTGAATTGGTAAAAAATTCTTATGATGCTGATGCAACTAATGTTAAAATTATTTTTCAGAACATAAAATCGGAAGACAATACAAAATCAAAAATTCTCATTGTAGATAACGGAGTTGGAATGTCCTATGAAGAGTTAAAAAACAAGTGGTTATTTGTAGGATATTCTGAAAAAAAACTTGATAGTTCTCAAGAAAATTTCATAGATAAAATGAGTAAAAATAAAAGAATTTTTGCAGGTGCAAAAGGAATCGGCAGATTTTCTGCAGATAGATTAGGTGCCAAACTTCGAATGTATACAAAAACTGCAAATAATTCAGACATTCATTTTATTGATCTTGATTGGAGAAAATTTGAACATAACCAGCAAAAAGAATTCCACAAAATCAAAGTGGAGTACATTACTACCAAACACATGTCTTTAGAGAATTTTGAATTAAAAACTTTCAAACATGGTACGGTTCTAGAGATTTACCCTCTTAACACCGTCTGGAATGAAGACAAACTTTTGAGATTACGTAGATATTTACAACGTTTGGTAAACCCTAATCAGCTTGAAAAAAATAATCAATTCGAAATCGAAGTAATAGCAAAAGAATTTTCATATGATGACAGAGGAAAACCAAATTATCTTAAAATCAATGGCAAGATTGAAAACATAGTTTTTGAAAAATTAAAAATTAAAACAACTGAACTAAGTTCAGAAATTAAAGATGGAAAAATAATTACCACACTAAAGGACAAAGGAAGGTTTGTGTTTACCATTGAAGAAGAAAATACATTTGAACTACTTGACAACATATCGATAAAAGTATTCTTCCTCAATAGAGATGCTAAGGCCGAATTTACACGCACGATGGGTCTTGTACCAGTAAGATTTGGTTCTATCTTTCTTTACAAAAATGGATTTCGTATACAACCGTATGGTGATGAAGGAGATGATTGGTTGAATCTAGACAAAAGGAAAACTCAGGGCCATAGCAGATATCTTTCTACTAGGGAAATTATGGGAAGAATCGAACTTCAAGGCCCACAACCCGAATTCAAGGAAGTTTCAAGTAGATCTGGAGGAGTTGTTTATACATCAGGATATGAACAATTGATAGATTTTTTCATCAGTAAAGTGCTTCGAAGAATTGAGAGATATGTTGTTGAGGGAATAGATTGGGATAAACCTGTTGAAGAAAGAAGGAAAACAGAAGATGAGATAATGCATGATAGTTTAGAAATTGTTAGTAAACTTGCAGGGCAGGTAAAAGACCCACAAAAATCAATCAGGTTCAATCCAGACTTACTAAATATTTTCAAAGAAAGACAGATAGAAAACCTTCCCGACATGGTCAAAAACTTGGAACCTGTGATGGATTTTCTTCCTACAAAAGATCGTAAATATGTAGAATCTCAAATCAAACGAATTACTAACATTAGTAAGACATATTCTCAAGAGATGAAATCTGTTGCAAAAGAAAAAGAACAAAGTGAAAAAGAATTACTGTTTCTAAAGAAAACACTTTCCAATGATGCACAGATGGTTCAAGATTATAATCATTCCATTACGATAACAACTGGAAATATAGCAACATATCTAAAAGAGCTTATAGACCTTGTAAAAAATCACTCATCTACAGATAAAATTCTTGAAGGAATTGAAAAAATAAGTATTGAGAATCAAAAAGCACGTGTACTCGCATCAATAATTACTAATGCTACTTTTGACCTGAAACTTAGCAAGATTCCTGCAGACATTCCATCATATATCAAACAATATTTACAACAAGTCATATCTCGAGTATCAAACAGAATACAATTCAAATTCATCAATGAGGATATTGAGTTTAAGACTAAATTCATCCCGCTGGAACTTTCTATGATTCTTGATAATTTCATCAGCAATTCTAGAAAAGCAAATTCAACAAAAATGTCATTTCAATTTAAAGTAAAAAATAAAAAATTGCATTTACTTGTAGCCGATAACGGACGAGGAATTTCCAAAGAAGACCGTAAATTTCTCTTTAAGAGAGGATTTACCACCACAAAACATGGTTCAGGAATTGGTCTTACACATATTAAGACATCTATAGAAAAAATGGGTGGTAGTGTAAGATTTGTTGAGAATAATTTTGAGGATTTGGGGAAAGGAGCATGTTTTGAGTTGGTGTTTGAATGACTAATGACATGAGCATTAATTTTTTGTTGATTGATGATGAACCTGCATCTGTAAAAAGCAGTATTGATGAAGTACTTGAGAATTTAGATGAAAAGGGGTATAAATCCAATCTGATTAAATTGGAAACTACCGATGACATAACATCTATAATAAAAAATAAAAAAATTGATATCGTTCTGACAGACAAAAATATTGAAAATCCAGGTGACGGATTAGACGTAGTCAGGAAGATACGTTCTGAGTTCCAACATCTTGATGTATTGTTTTATTCAGCTGACAAATATGACAGAAAAGAACTCGATGTTATTTGTCAGTATGGTTCTGTTGAAATTGTCGAAGGGAGAGAAATTCAAGATCGTTTTCAGACATTGGTAGAAAAAAATATTTCTCAATGGGAAAATATGAACTATTTGAGAGGAATAGTAATATCTAGAATTATCGAGATTGAGCTAGAAATAAATAATTTTATTGAAAAATATTTTTCTCAAACAAAAAATCATCGATTTAGAGATTTTGTGTTGGAAAACAAGCACATATCATTAGAAGCAAAAAAGACAATTCTTTCAAAGATTAAGGAATCTGAAAATGTTGAATTTTCAGGACTTGGAAATCTCGGAGATCTTCAGCAGAAGAGAAACCTTCTTGCACATTGTAAAGTAAAAGATGGGGAGAATAACAAGTTGATTCACATGGGAAACGATGAAGAATTTACACGAGATGACATTCATAAAATATTTGGAAAAATAGATGGTTTTTCGTCATTATTGAAGGAATTTGAAGCAAAAATTGATGAAAAAAGAAGTTTGGAATAGCCTCACACTAATTTTACAAGGGTCATAAAAACACGTCTAGCCATCATAGGAGGAACAGCATTTCCAACTTGTGTGTATTGAGGACATTGATGTATTCTTCTTGGTCCTCCTGTAGTCCTAGGCCCAGAAAATACAAAGGTGTCTGGAAATGACTGAAGTCTGGCCATCTCACGTACTGTTGGTATTCTGTTTTTTTGATAATGGATAAAATCTTCAGGTAATGTTGTGACTGTTCTGCTTTGCTTTTTGGGATCAAGTCTATAACAGTCTCTCTTATTAGTCTCTTTTTTGGCAATAATGCTTCTAATATTTATCCCTGAAGGAATTCTTGCAAACCTATTCTGGACCTTTTGGGAATGGTTTGCTGCTTCGTGATTACAAAGTCTTTTTGAATTTTTTCTCATAGTTTTTTGGTATTGTGATTTTGGCTTCATTTTATAAGAATCAGATTTTTCTCCAACCTGAAGAAAACATAAATCTGATAATGCATCTTTTACTGTAACTTGTTTGGCTTTCCCAATACGGGGAAACAACATTTCATATCCGATCTCTTTTTTTGTACCAATTATGAATACTCGGTTTCTATTTTGAGGTATTCCAAACTCTGCAGCAGATAAAACCTTATGATGAACATTATACCCAATTTGCAAAAAATATTTTTTTATTTTCTTTATTACATTTCCTTCTTCCATACTTAGAAGACCACTGACATTTTCCATGACAAAAAATTTCGGTTCAAATGTATTGACAAATTTTAGTAATTGTCTAAAGAGTTTGTTTCGTGGATCATTAGGATTTCTTTTTCCCGATGTAGAAAAACCCTGACAAGGGGTGCCTGCAACTATAAGATCCACATGTTTTCTACCAATTCTTTTTTGTACATCATTAGGATTGATTTTTGTAACATCCCCACATTCAACGATTTTGGCATTTAGATTCATTTTGTACGTGTTAGTTGCATCCTTGTTGATGTCATTTGCATATAGTATGTCAAATCCTGCATTTTCCAGCCCTAATCCCATTCCTCCACAACCCGAAAATAACTCAATTGCAGTCGGTCTCATGTTAGCCCTAAAAACATCCTGGTTTTAAGATTAGCGATTGTTCAGGCTTACTCACATTAGGCATCTGACCAAAAGGTCTTAAAGGAATAATTTCTGATCGCATAAATGAGCAAAACCATCACACGCTACTATCCAAAAAGTGATGGCATTACATCTTCAAAACCTAATTCATGTTACTGTGGGAATGGTGATAATTTTAATAAAATTACAATCTCGGAAAATAATTCTATACGATACATGTGCAAAAATTGCAAGAAAAGTTACATCATAAAAAGTCCACAAGTCACTAAAACCCGACTAAAAAAGATGGGGAGTATATTTGACAATATTGTCTTTGGGATGAGTTCAAGGCAAACATGTCTTAGACTGTTTATTGAGTGGGGAGACATAACAGACCATACAACAATACTCCGATGGTCAAACCAATACTTGCAATATGCGAAAATGTTCACTGACGATATTTTATGCTGTCTGGAATATGGTAAAGTCTGGGGGATAGATGAGACAATAATTAACATACAAGGAACATGGCATGATGCAGATGCCACATTACTATCTGAAATGCAAAGCATTGAAAAGAAACGAAAAGATGGAGGGTTTCTTGATGACAAAGAGTTTAGAAAAGAATGGGAAAGACTTCGTGCCAGAGCAGAAAAATCAAAAAGAACATCAAAGATGAATATCTTCAATACAAGAACAATACGCATAAAAGGTAAGTGATGAACCTCATATTGTGGGAAAATTTAAGAAAATAGGAATTGGTATTGCTGGAATTTTAATTCTATTAATTGCAATTGGGATGGCCGTACCTCCATCAGAAAAATCTGCCAATCCTCAAAATGAAGAAATATCTGTAACTGAAAATACTAACACATTCAATGAATATCTAGATGTGGATGTAGATGAATTATTACCTACAATTGATGAATTAGGTTTGAATTGGAGATTGGGTGAAAAAGCAGATTCCAATACAAAACTAGCAGAAAACATTCTATCTGAAAATGACCTAGAATCATATCAAATTGAATCAATTGGTGTATTGGAGTCGGTTTCACAGAAATATACAAAATTAGAAACCTCTTCATCATGGAAGTTTTGGGCTACAGCATCTTTGTATAAATTTAATACCGCTGATGAAGCATTTCAACAATGGAATAACATTAAAGATTTTCAAAATATGAATAGGGCCTTTGACATTTACAATGAAACTGAAAATTGTAGATCAATCCAAGAAATACACACAGTTCGCGATTTACATACTGATTTGTGCTACGTAAACAACATCTTGATTTTGATAGAATATTCTACAGATAGGGGGATTCAATTTTATGATGACCAAGATGACTTTGTTATTTTATCTATGATTCTCAAAAATATGAACAATTAATTTGAGACTAACATGCTAAGTATTCACGAACGTCAGTACTTGGAAAATAAGACTAGTTATTCAAAATCTTACAGTTATGTTTTAGAACATAGAATTAAGAAGAAACTCCAACAGTTCTACAGATTGGAACTCCCATTAATCGAACAAAATACAAACCTTACAGAATTCTATAAGAAACTTACAGAATTTCATAATGATAAATGGTGATTATCAATTATTTACCCCCAACATATAATCAAGCAATAATGAGAAAGTATCTTCATCTCTGTTGTTATATCTCCATTCCATCTCTTTGATGTACAACAAGAATTTACCTGGACTGACACCATGATGCTTTGCCATGTTCTCTTTTGCAAAACTCCAAAACCCTTCAATCCCATTGATGTACACGTCGCCTTTGCCAAACATCTTGCTGTGGTCTATTGAGAGATGTTTGTAACCGTTGAAAATTAGCGAATCATATCCTCTCCACTTGTCCGTATATAGCGAGAAGCATATGTTCATGAACTATTTTCAAGGTGTTTCAGATTGTTTATTCGTATTTACCTTAGGTAAAATCATCTAATCTCTAGTTTTTTGATGATTTTTAGTTCACGAACTTTATCTTTTCGCTATACACAATGCTTCCTTTCTTTACTTTCTTGATTGTTCCTGCAAGCAATGTCTTTGCCTTGACATTGTTTACAATCTCAACGTGAACTTTTCCCTTTCTTTCCAGTATGCCAAATACGATGGTCTTGTTCTTGGCACCTCTGCCACGATTTCCCTTTCTTTTTCCTCCAAAATAGTCGCCTCGTCAGCCTCAATTTCCCCTTTTAATTTCTTGTCTGATTCTGCCAAGTGATACAGTATTGAATATCTGATGCAATCAAAAGCATTTAGTGCAAGTTGGATAACTGACATCTGCTTCTCTAGCTGCACATCTTGCACTAATCCCAATATCAAATAATTTGACTAGGGCCAACCATTTTGTAAAATTAATGTTGATGATATCAAACCATGTTCCAGCAAACGGTCTATAATCTGTCTTGCAATCTTTGCATCTTAGTTTCCCTCTTGAAATAATATAGTAATTCTCAGAGTTACATGATGAACAATGAATTGTGTTTTTCTTTTTGAATTGGTTGCAGAGAAATTCCAATGCAGTTGATTTGTTGTGAATTATTTTAGATAACTCAATTATGTTGATTGTTTTTTCCAATAATTACTCAAAAATAGTTGGTGGTAATAGGTTTACAATCACCTAATTTAATTCTGTAAATGAAATGTAACTTGTTCACTATTGACATTATTTAGAATTGTTTTATCTGGAGAAACAATTTTTCCAATTACATTAACTGGAGATGCAGGTGTAATTTCGCCTGGATTCCCAATAGGGGTAGGACCATAAAACAAGCATATTGCTTTGCCAGTAGGCCAGTATGCAACATCATTTAATTCAACAGGAGATTTTGCATTTTCTTCAGGTTGAGAAATTGGGGATTTTGAAGTGTAAATTTCATCGCCCCACACATTTAGATCCACAGTAAAGGGTAATTTTTCAATAAAGTCATTAACAGTTTTTGGAGAATTTGAATCATCTAATTCTAAAAGTATGTTTGAAGAGTTTGGAATTTCAACAATTACAGAGTATTTCATAATGTATCATGATCTTTGAATTAAATATCCCTTTATTGGTCACTTATCTTTATCTTAATTTAATGAAATAGTATTTTTATGCCTAAATTCTATCTATTTTTTAGATATTTTGACAAAATTTCATCAGCCATCTCAACCACATCAATCTCTTTTTTACCAGCCAAACTACGCAATTTCCTGGCATTTCCTTTGGTTAATTGTATTGTAACTTTTTGTTGGAGTAATCCTGCTCTGGCTCTTTTGAGTAATTTTAGAGGATGTGGTGTATTTTGGTGATCTGATCACTAGAATCCACCAGAACCGATTATTCGAACAGACAACGGTTCACAACATGTAAGCAAAAAGTTCAGAGAAGCAGTTATGATACAGACTTGAAATTAATCGTTGTAAATCAATCAATAAGTTTCATTTTAAGGTAATAGCCATGGGAAGTATATGTAAAATTATGTTTTTCCCCATTAGGCGAGAGAAAATAACCTGTACCATACTCATATACAGGGCTTGATTCATCGATAGCACTTATTCTATAAAATAATGAATCAGGTACTCCATAATTTTCTACAAACACTCTATGATGGGTAATTTGGTAAATAACTCCATCACGCTCTTGTGTTTCATACTTAAGTACATAATCTAGATCACAAAAATCATGACTAAAATAAAAATATTCATCAATAATGCCAAAATCATTACTATGTGGAGAAAATGCTTGTACAAGATATCTTACTTGTAATTTATATTCGTTGAAACATTCATCATAATCTTGAGGTTTATCATATTCTTCAATACATCTCTCAGACTCAGATACAATAAATATACATAGTTTATCATCATAACGTATCATATGACAAGAATGTGGTGAATTTATGTTATTATCGCATATGAGTTGCCAGTCATGTTCAACATATGCATAGTCTCTATCGATTAATTTTTGCAAGGTATCATGAAATACACAGATTAGTTTGTCATTAGAGACTTTGTTCATTGTTATGCAGTCATCAAAATAAGCTGACGCCATAGATACAGATGGTAAAAATAGGATTATTACAAAAAATAATAAAAGAAAAACACTAAACGTAATCATCTTAGATTAAGAATTGATTTGATGTTTTCAAAAGGAGTAAAGAGTTTGTAATATAAGCCGTAGCCATTTGGACAAAATTGTACAGAATTATGTACATCTTGTAAGAGTAACCCAGTATCCGTACTATGAAATGCACATATTTTACCTTTATGAATACCAATCAATTTGTTGATACCACGATCTGTAACTATTATTGGAGCACCACTGTCTCCATTTACACTGTCATAATGACCTACTGCCATATTAGTAAATGTTATGCCATCATCAGTCGAAGCAGTTACATTGTTGTATCTTAATGTACCAACTGCATTATTATTTATACCATAAATTTCTATATCATTACCAAGTGGTATAGAATCAGCAGAACCATGTATTACATTTATCAAAGTTCCATTACGTGTTATGATTTCAGTTTGTGATATTATAACATTTGATTCAGTGATTGGAACAAATGCCATATCTCCTCTTACATCTCTAACTATTGTAGGATTCATTACCTCAAGTTTTAAAGCATAATTTTCTATGTTATTTGGTGTTAATCCCATAGTCGTTATAGTATTACCTGGTAAATAATATCCACCTAGAGTTACAGGATACCTATATGTACTATCAGATATTTCTAAAACATGACCAGCAGTTACAAACCCAATTTGGCCATTAGTCTTTGTGGCACCAATTGTTATAGTACCATTAGAAAAATCTAATGCTGTATCAGTAGTTATAATTTGAGACTTGATAATCTGCTGGCCGCCATAAAACTTTTTCACAGTTGTAGATAAAGTACTTTGTGATGTAATCTTTACATCATCAATACCTACATCTTCACTTGTAGAGCTCATTGATGCTACAAATCGTATCTTAAAATTACTGGACTTGTAAGGGGACAAATCAAATGTCTCTTTGTGCCAAGAATCATCGTCGTCTCCATTCTCAGGAGTCCACTTGTCTATCTCTATCCAGGTACTGCCATTTTTGGTTACCTCAACTTTGAGATATTCTGTATTATCAAGAGATCTATCGATGTATCTCCAAAATTCCAGTTTTGGACTAGTAGATGTCGAGATATCAACTGCATTTTTTATCACAAGTATACATTGTGTATCGCAGTTGTCAGCCTCTGCTACTTTGTTAGAACTTGAATGATTTTCAGGTACTCTGTTTTCATCAAAGGTATCTGCCCTCCAATCAGATTCTCCGGATTCAGTCCATTTGTTTAATGTACCATCTTCAAAGTCATCTGAAAAGAGAATTGTTTGTGATATTGATGTTGAACTAGGTGTTGTTGTAGTTGTAACAGGTGGTTCTGGTGCAGGGGGTGGTGTATCAGTGGATGGTGCGACCCACATGCCACTTGAATTTAGTGTGTAATGGTTTTGAGTTTGTAAATTAAATATTAAAGCTTGACATAATGCACTTGTTGTTAAAGTAGAACATCTATCATTGTATAATGAGATCCATGTGTTAATCTGTGATTGTGAAGACGGGTTTATGTGGCTTTCAGGAATAAACACAGCATAGGACAAATCTACATTTACATCAGTATCAAGCAATTGCTGAATATCAGATGTGCCAGTATCAAGACCAAGGCTTAGCAGTACAGGGTCTATTGCAACTACAAGTTTTTCATTTTCCTCATCAACTAGTACCATTGTAAATACAATGTTTTCAGCTATTGAGAAATTACCTTTTGAATGGTCAATCATAATATTTGTAACATCTGAATGTGCCTTGTACAATTCATTTACAATTCCTACAGGACCTACCGTACCATCATCAGAAATAAATCCAGACAAGGTGCTATTTGATATGGGATAATCATCATTGACACTCTGGGCAAAAGTATCGCTCATTGCTACAGGAATTAACAACAAAGTCAAAAATGGTATGACACATTTTGCATAATTCATATGTTGAACAATTATAGAAATATTCCGATATAAAGATAATGATCAAAGGTTCTGTTGTGTCTGTGGTTGTTTTCTTTGTGTTGATTATCGGTTGATGAAATTCAATGATACGAATTATTTAATAATGAAAATATATTGAATTTTGCATTGAATGGGATTTTTTTAACATTGATTGTGGCATTAATGTCAATTCCACTAATTACAACTAACGGAGTTTACGGTGAATTTTATGATCAGTAGATGGGAAAGTAACTCATAATTGAAAAAGCATAGCAGTTTATCATTTGTCAATATTCTCTAAAATTATAATTTGAAATCACAATTTGCAACATGCTCTTTTTTTAAAATATAATTTTCGTAAAAATAACAAACGAGATTGAGAAAGAATATAATCAGAATTGTTAGGTTGTGCGGATAAAGACTTTCGTGAATTCATGAAACAGTTTGTAAAATCTACTTATCCAAGGTTTTTTTTATTTCATTAATTTTTAAAAATATAGGAACAAAAGTATCACAAATTTCCTTGGAAATACCATCAAGTAAAGGAAGTAATTGTTCAGTGATTTTTAATTTATCTATTTTCCCTAATTCCTTAGTTTTAAGATATTCATCAACTTGATGGGTTATCATTTTATCAGTCGAATCAGTTTCATTTAAAGTGACTTCAGATAAAGTATATGCAGATTTTACTGCATTCAAATAAACATATTTTGGAATCAAATCTTCTAATGAAGAATGATCTAATTTGCTGAAATTTTTAGTTGTCAATCCTGTCAAATCAAAATCTTTTGTATAATGCTTAGCTCTACTAAGTCCAGGTTTATCCCCATCAAGGAAGTAGAATTGACTGACATCACTAGTTTTTAAAATAGAAATCAAAGCACTCATCCTATTTCCCCCACCAGGAGCTATAACAATTTCAGGATCTAATCCATCATGCCCATTATTAATCAAAATTTTGTTGATTTTTTTAAGTATGCGTGAATCTGTAATACCTTCTACCAACATGTGTGTTTTATCTTGCATGTATGATTGAAAAACACTATTCCACCAAGACAATCTAAGAGGGAATAGAGTCTCTGCATCTTTGGGCCATACACCATTAGCAGAAACTTTAATTTTTTTAGTATCCCTATCTTCATAAACGATTTTAACATCATCTAAATTATCATCATCTACCAAAAATGGAGAATGTGTAGAATAGAGAAGTTGATTTTTTTTAGATAGTTCTTTAAAGAAATCAATCAAATCCAATTGGAACGTTGCATGATAATGCAAACCAGGCTCATCTAGTAATAAAATAGAGTTTGTGTGTCCTCTTTTGGATTCAACAGTAAAAATTAAGAAAAATGAAAAGAAATAACGTAATCCTGAACTTCTTTGATCTAATTCAACACTAGTAGTATCAATATGATCTGACACATAAACTCCAAAACTATCATCATCCATACGATAATCAAATCTATAATCTCTAACTTTCCACCAATTTCTAAATTCGTCAGTCATACTAGAAGCTGCAGAATCACATAAGATTTTTCTCTCTTCTACACGTTTGTATTTTTCAGCTTCTGGCATCTCTGGAGTTGTTTTAAGCTCTAAAAGTTTTGCAGGATCTAATCCAACATATTCAAACATACATCTTTCTGTTCTAATTGTTCTATTATCAGGATCAGCAGTATATGCAGAAATAAAATTAGGAATGTCAAATCTACCTTTAATCTTATCATAATTATCAAAGTAAATGAAGCGAGGCAAAAATTCTTTTATCTTAGAAGATTTTTCTTCATCAGCAACGTCTTGTCCGTCTAAGTTAAAATAAAAATTATTATCATAATCTTTTTTTACAATTAATTTATGAGGTTTTTTAATTTTTGTAATAAACTCTTCATTTTCTAAAATTTCAAATTCAGCAGTAATAGGACAGATGAGTTCATCTTTTAATTTAACATAGGATTTATGAGGTAATTCTTGTTGTTTGTTAAATCCTTCATTATCTGAAGGATTCAATTTAGATAAGGCTCTAAAAATAGAAGATTTCCCTACCTCATTTTTTCCAACCATAGCAGTGACATCACCAGTCTCAATCCAATCAGAGTCTTCAATTCTCTTGTATTGTTGAACTCGAAATCTTAGTAATTTCATACAAGGTTATCCTAAACTGATCCTTTTATTTTCTCTGCTATGTATGGCCAAATGAGAAAGGATTGAAGGGTTTAAGCTTAAAAAGAAGACACCATGGTGAAATTTTTGTTGTATCCCAAAATCAGTTCGTCCCTTATTTGACATCGTATTCTTCTCCTGTCTGCTCATCAATAACTCTTGTTCCCTTCTCTGGCATCTTTCTTGCATATGCCTTTGCAGGGGTCTCAAGATTATCCCAGTCAAGTGACATGTGTGGCTTTATGTTGAGTGCAGATTCCTTTACAGACCATAATGATAAATTTTCAAAAAGGGATTTTATGAATCTTGGAAAATTATTTTATACTCAATCTATCACCCTAACTGACCACTCTATCACCCTAACTGACCACTCTATCACCCGAATTGACCATCAGTTGAGAATCCGCCTAGTTCTGACCAAAGTAATCATTTCAATAATCCTAAATAGAAAGATTCCCGGACTTTATGTTATCTGGAATTTCAAGGTTCTTGTTTTATATGATTAGAATGTTAGAACAGGTTAAATAAAATCAATTTATGTGATCATTCAAGAACATGAATTATACAAAATATACAAAATATACGATACCACTCTTAGCACTGGTATTGTTAATTCCAGTCGGAATGAGTGATACTTTTGCTCAAGGTGATACAGAACTAGAAACAGAAGGTGTTGTCGGTCCTGTAGGAGTTGTTGAAGAACACACTGCAGAATCCCACAAATTAAGAATAGATACAAAAAAGAAAGACATAGCGAATCTAGAGATTCAAATGACGACAGTATCTAAAAGAATATTTGAATTGGAGGTGACATTGACTGATCTAAAATCAAGAGGAATTACAGATGGACAAGAAAATGTAAAAGATACCATTGATGCATTGTATGTAGAATTAGATGCACTGCAAGAAAAAGCCTATACACTGTTTGAGATTCCAGAAAAAAGACATCAAAAATTACTTGATATTAAACAAGAGATACTCGTACAGTACAACAATACAGCGCTACTAAATGATGTATTTGTTGATCATTTAGATGAATCAGTACAGGTTGTTTTGCACTCAAATGATTTTGAATTGCACAGGAACAGTGTTCTAGATACAACTGACTCCATTGCATCTGATAACTTTGAGGATGTTGCAGGTAATATTGACATTGGAGTCAAGCACTTTACTGCAAGTACTGTTACAGGTAATGATTTGTATTGTGCAGAATTTGGCCCTAGACACGGTCAACGTAATCATCAATGTGCTCAAGCAACAATTGCATTTCCAGCAACAAAAGGTAGCGACAATGGATTTGTCACCGTAGGACATGCGTTTGATGAAGTCCTATCCAAAACTGCTAGTGCACCTACAAGTCAATTGAAAGTATTTCAACCAGGTCCAGATCCAAGTAATGTTGATGGTTCAGCACATACTCCAACGGGACAAAGCCTTTCAGATTTATCATGGCAGGCAACAGTTATTGGAAAACTCAACTATGGAATATATAATGGGGGTAATTTCAATGATGCTGCATTTGTCAAATCATTGCCTGGAAAGACAATAGACCGAGAAATCAATCATTATGGTATTGACTATGACATTGCAGGATACAATACAGGTAATCCTGCAATAGGCCACTATGTGTACCAAACAGGAGCAGCTACTGGTACAACATTTGGATTCATACGATCTGTTGATATGGGTATTGTACATGCATCATATAACGAGTGTACAGGAGATAGTGGAGCTCCGGTAGGAACTGTTAGCCGTGGTGAGTTTACCGTATATGGAATGCATCTTGGCAAAGATGTCGACGATGAATCTACTAACGATGATGCTCAAACTGCCCCATGTGCCCCTATAGATGGTGATGGATATTCAAGGTTCATCACATATGATAAAATAGTAGACCTGATAAACATCCGCGGATTAAGTTGAACCCTCTCCCCTCTCTTATTTTTTTACTAATTTTTGTACCAACCACAATGGTTTTTGCAGAAGAAATATATATAAGTTGTAAGATTGCAATGGAGGACCTTACAAAATACCCACATTCACGTACTAGTCTTTGTGAAATTCAACAATATTGTGTAGAAGAATCTTGGCCATCTCACTATGATGAAAAAATCACATTGGAAAACGATTACATCCTCAAACAATTTTTGCATGTGCACAAGGATGTCTCATTTGAGGATAAGGTAATAAGTTCAATAAATAACCCATATACAGCAGATAGATGGGCTATTCCTGATTTTATACTTTATCCTTATGATGAGGGTCCACAATTAATGGTCTTTTTTGACAAATGTGGTTACATCACAGGATATAGTTATTCTCCAAATATAGCCGAAGTTGCTTGGATTAGTTCTGACTATCCGTCCAGTGATGATGACAATCTTGCAAACATCAAAACGTATGAAGATGACAATTACAGTGTCATAAAGGCAATCATGCAAAGACATCCAACACCTGCAATTCAGATGAGTGAATTTAACATATCATTAAATGAGGTACACTGTAATGAGGGGCTAGAGTTGTACATGCGCAACTACAACACACCAGTATGCCTCAAAGAGCATACATATGAGACTCTGTTAGAAAAAGGCTTTAATCTACAACTACCACTAACACATCCATCACTCAAATGAAGCAATTCCTTCAAAGTGATTCTAGTTTAAAATGATGAATATGATTGAAATTATACATATTATACTGTAAAGTCATCTGAAGAGATTCCAAATCCTGAGGCAGAATCTGCACCTGATTCAAAGAAAAAAGCACTAGAACTTGAAATTAAGCATTTGACCAAACAAAAAAAATAATTGGAATGTAAAGCCTCAAAATAGATGAATGGGATAGAATGATTGATGTCAACATCAAAGGTGTTTTGTATTCAACAGGTGCTGTGATTACCCATATGAAAGAAAGAAAATCTGGGCATATCAGTAGATGGGAAAGTAACTCAATTTAGATCAAAAACTATCAATTATTCAATCAATCTATTCAGATAGAAAAAGCTTGATGAAAGTATGTCACTCCATCAAATATGCATTGTACTTCATTTGATACCATGACACACCAAGGCGTGATACTATCTAAAGCATTTGAGATTATCACTAAAATAATGTACAATATCTTGTTGTTTCCATGCTCTAGTAAAAATAACTCACGGTTCCACAATGCAGACGCACATAATTCTATCATGTCATTGTGTTTGGGAAATTCATATTCTGAATCTGGATTAAAGAGACTGGCAATGGAATCCCAGAATCATTCTCCAACTGGTTTCATGGTTGAGAAAAATCATATCAAAAATATCACAAAAAACAATGCAAATTCAATTACATCGTTCACTGGATAGTACCATATCAAAATTACAAGAATTGGGAGTATTGGAGCAACCAGTTACTGTAGCAATTGACAAACATCTAATCCCAAGATATGACAAATTGCCAAACCATTCTTTAATAAAATCAAAATCAAAAAACAGTACTACTCATTTTGAGAGTTACTGCACCATGCAGTGCGTTGAAAAAAGAATCAGGGCTCAATTAGGTTGTTATC
>CBDBGZ010000007.1:0-117202 GCA_965205425.1 Candidatus Nitrosopumilus sp. | reverse complement strand
TTTGTGAATATACGGCATGTCCAATTCTGAAAAATACTGTTGCTCTAATTGTGGTAATTCAGCAAAAAATTCTACCACCTTATATAGCGAGAAGCATATGTTCATGAACTATTTTCAAGGTGTTTCAGATTGTTTATTCGTATTTACCTTAGGTAAAATCATCTAATCTCTAGTTTTTTGATGATTTTTAGTTCACGAACTTTATCTTTTCGCTATATGATCAAGAAAAACATTCAGAATCATTAGTGTCCAAAATGTGGAACCGAAGATATAATTTCTGATAGGAGATATAAATTCAGAATGGGTTGGAACTCATCAATAATTCTGGGGTTTCAAATAACATAGACCAATTAGACGATGTAACTCTTAGATTATCTGAACCATCTGATTCTTATGAAAAAAGTACTATATCTGAAGATGAAATCCCACAAGACGTCGTAGAAGAAATTAGAGAAAAACAAAATCAAGCAAATGCGATTTTAAGAAATTCGGGCATTTTAGATCAATTAAGAGAAATTGGTGTGGATGTCAGAACAAACATTACTGTTTTCAGTAGTTAATTTCTGAGATTTACCAAAATTTAGAAAAAGGAAAATACTCCTTAGAGGAATACTAAAAGATGTCCCGTTTGAAATAATCATCATCATTTGTGATCGCAAAAAGTTTTGATTTCATATTTTGTGGAAATTTAGGCATGATTTAATCCGCTGATCTGGGGCAGATCATATCTTTTCCGGAAATTATTTCACCCCTTAACTAGGAGAGCATCATTCCCATACTATCGTATGCGTGGGTATCGTGGCATACCTATGGTAAAGTTAGATGAGAATAAGATCAGGTGGATTATACAATCTAAAAATGAAAAAGTCAAGAATTTAGATATTTCAGTAATCCTCAAGATAACGCCTAGAAGAGTACAACAAGTCTACTCTCAGTACAAAAAAACCAAAAAGATTCCCACACTCAAAAGACCAGGGCGTCCAAAAAAGCCAGTCACTGTACACGAGATAGAGCTAGTCAAACAAGTTCAAGAAAAATTTCATACAAACGCACTATACCTTGAGAAAATCATATCAAAATTGTACAATACCAAGATAAACCACAATCGCATCCACAAGATTATGCTAGATGAAGGATTATCAGTTGAGCAACCACGGAAAAAGATGAGAAGAAAGTGGATCAGGTATGAACGTGAATATTCAAATTCACTGTGGCATACTGACTGGCACACAATACATGATTCACGCTGGGCAGGAAAACAACTAATTGCATTTGAAGATGATGCCTCACGATTTATCACGGGTTTCGGAGTGTATGATGAGGCAACATCTGTGAATTCTTCTGCAGTACTATCTGATGCAATAAAGAATCACGGTAGACCAGCATCCGTACTATCTGATAATGGAAAACAGTTCACATCAAATGTCAATACTCTTGATCATAACAAGCCAGTAGACTTTGAGCAGCAACTAATGAGACATCACGTAAAGCACTCTCGTACAAGAGTGAGACATCCACAAACAAATGGTAAGCTAGAAAAGTTCTGGGATATCTTTGAGTGTAAAATAGAATACTTTGAGTCAGTGGAGCAGTTTATGCATTGGTACAATCACATTAGAGTTCATGGCGCACTAGACTTGGATAACATGGAGACACCATCTGATGCGTATCACTCCAAGATGATAACAAACGAAATACTCATAGACCCAAGCATTCTATGGAGGAATTACTCATGAAAGTGACACGAAATAATTTCTGGAAAGAACAATCTGGGGCAGATCAGCTAATCTTTAAATATAGAACACACTATATGTTCTATATGAGAACAGATAATATGATCGAAAACAAAAAAACCCAGATATACAAAAAAGTAATGGTGTGAGAGGTTATGACGGTATGAATAATATTTCTAAAAGTAGATGTACAGGAAAATGTCTTAATTTCAAAGCAAAAAGACCGCAAAGTGGCAGTTTTTACTCATCAGGTAATTCCAGATGTAATGTTTGTGATATTTTTGTTACACCTGAAGGAGTTAGAGATGGTCTTTTTTGTAGTTGTTGTAGTATTCGAGTAAGAACTAGACCTAGAAAGGGCACATTCAAAGAAAAGTATTTGGAACAAGTAAAAAGTTTGACAAAATCTGAGAGCAACCAAAGTTCAACCGATAATGATGATTCATTAGAAACAAACTCCTCAAAAAAATCAGACGATGAAAATTGGTGGTTAGAAGACTCTACAAAACAACGAATTGTTGAAGAATCAGATGAGACTAAAAAATCAACACCAATTTATGAAGAAATTGATGAATCAGTAAAAACATATCATGAATTAAAAGAATTTTTTGAATCTGGAATCAAACCTCAGGCCAATTATCAATATGTAATGTTAAAAGAATTATTAGAATGTGGGAGATTACACAAGGGAGCCATTGCAGAGTCATTAGCTTATTTTAATAACAAAAATACCGCAGATCTTGAAACTGTAAAAAATTATTTGAAAGTTTCAGTTTATGATGTCTTGCTAAAACATGAACTAGCGACATCTGATGGAGAATACTTTGGATTGCCTTATTACACATTAAATGTAAAATTAGCAGATTTCCAAAGAATTGAATTAATTGAGTATCTTGTAAATGCAATTACCACCTACAATAAAGAGCACAATATTCCAGAAAATGAGTTTCCAAATGCCAACAATATGGGTAACATTGAATGGTCTGATGCAAATATCAAAAGTTCATCAAAGGTACAAAAAATTAAAAATTTTGTTAAAAATATACCCCCTGTAGAAACAACGTCTAAAATTGTAAAAGAATGTCCAAAATGTCATGAAACAAAAATAGAAGGATCACCTGGAATTGAATTTGATAATAAAGTTGAAAAATATTTTGGATTTAGACTATCTGATCCAAATAATCTTCAAAGCAAAAAACCTCAATCTTATTGTAGAAAATGTAGGAATGGGAAAAAAGAATTAAGTTCTGTTGAAGAAAATAAAATCTCTGAAAATATTGAAAAGAAATCAATAATTGAAGAGAAAACTAATAAAACTATATCTGAATCTGAGAAATTTTTAGAATTTAAACCACAAGAAAATGGACTAGCAATCAAACATTATGAATTAAAAAAAATAGATATTATTCAAAGAGATCAAAATATTACAAATGATGAATTAGTAGAAAGATTTGGTGTTGGCAACATGGGAGGAATCAGGCATTCAAAAAAGAATAATATCTTAATTCTTTGTAGTACTTTTTCTAACCAATATGAGGATGATGTTGATGAGGATGCACATCTGATAAAATTTATAGGTGAGGGGCAAAGGGGTGATCAAACTATCTCTAAAGGGAATTACAAAATTGCAAATTCAGAAAATACCCCAATGTTGTTTTTTAAAGAAATGCATCAGGAGCAAGGAGTAAGAAAAAGAGGTTCTTTAGATAACATCTATTCATTTGTGGGTAAAGTAAGATATGTCAAACACTATTGGAAAGAAGAACAAGATGTTAATGGAAGTAAAAGACAAGTTCTTAAATTTGTGTTGGAGATTCAATCATGAAATTAGATATTAGAAGGCAAGTATTTGCATTAAATTCAAAATGCATCCAATGTGGAACTGCAAATAATTTACAAATCGATCACATTTATCCAAAATCTAAAGGAGGTTCTGACATTTTGGGAAATCTACAAGTACTTTGTGCAAAGTGTAATCAGAAAAAAAGTAACAAATTCCAGTCAAAATATTCTTTTTCTAAGGAGACAAAGTCATGGTAAATGAGACACAAAATGTATCATATTTAGATAAAAAACAAAAAGAGGATTTGCAAAGATTGTCACAATTTCAAAGTCTAAAATCTGAGATTTTTGTAGATAGAGTGCTTGAAAAACAAGATAGATTGAGATATTTCTATCTAAATGAGATTGAATTATCTCAAATTAAAATAGATCAAAAAATTGTTGTTCGTGAAAAAGATGTTAGCTTACTAAAACGATTAGAGCCCCAAGTTAACGCTGAAGGACTAATCGAACCATTAACTGTAGAGGATTTAGGTAATAACCAGTATCTCTTACTAGCAGGACAACATCGATATCATGTTTTACGTGAACTAGGAATTGAAAAAGCTCCTGCCAAAATTTACTTGGAATTACAACCTGATGAAAGATTGACTCTAGGATACATGTCAAATGAGGCTAGAAAAGATCCACCAGCTGGTAGAAGATATGGTTCTCTAAATGATCAATTTAATGAAATCAAAAAGAAATTGAAAAATGAACTAAAAAGAGAACCTTCAGAATCTGAAATCATTAATGATATGTATATGGCTAAAAATTTGAGCACCAAAGAAAAATTACAAAAATTAAAAACTAAAGAAATTATCATTGCAATTCTTCTTGATAAAATTAAAAATAATCCTGATTCTCTAGTTAACCAATACAAATTCATTTCAGATGCACAAGTTCCTAAAACTAAAATTTCCAACATTGTGGAACAATTCAAACAACATCAAGGAAATCTTGAATTTCCATTACTTACATCCAAAAATGCGTTTTATGGCTTAACTCATCTAGTTAGAACAATTCCAATCTCTAATGAAGAAATGAAACAAGAAACAGATTACAGACATTTAGAATTACAAAATGTTACAACCTTTTTTGAATTATTGATTACATCACACATTAAACCTTGGATGGAGTCAGGTGAATCTGTAAATATTGATGCTGCAATGAATCTCTGTAAACGACATATTTTTGAAATTTTGTGCAAATTAATCGCAAATAGATTACGTGACCGAGACTTTGATATTACATCTAAAGATGGAAAGAAAGCTCCTATGTATACTAATAAGAAAATTCCATGGAAACAGCTCTTTGATGATCTTGAATATCTCTTTAATCCTGACTTTCTAAATAATCCAATCATATCTCAGGAACGAAGTTTGAGTCATTTGTGGGATAGATGTGAATATTATGTAATTACAAGACCTGGGAGGCTACCAAACTTTTGAAATCATTAGAAGTAGACCGAGTACATGTTTTAAAAGATCTTCTTGATATGTATCATTTTAAAGATGAAGACATTCTTCTGTGTGAAGCATTTGCAAATGCTCAAGATGTATTTTTGGAAGATAAAATAAAAAATCCCACAATAGAGATTACTTTAGAAAAAACTAGTTTTGGCGGTTACATCAATTTTCACAATAATGGCACACCTATGACTAAACAACAATTTAAAAAATATCATGTCATTGCATCGTCGGTTAAAGCAAAAGGAGGAGGGATTGGATTTGCAGGAGTAGGTGCAAAAGTTTTCCTAGCTTCAACACTCGGTGGGGAAATATTTGCCATCACAGGAGATGGAAAATCAAATTTTATGGCTTCCCGTATGCTTAGGACAGAAGATGATGTAGGCATGGAAGAAATTGATGATCTTTCTAAAATTTTTGGAAATAATTACAAGCACAAGTATGGAACAACATATCGAGTTAGATTAAATGAACATGGTTATGCATACTGTAAAGAAAGACTGTCTCACATAGTCCAATTTTGGTGGAACTTTGCATTATTAAAAAAACAATTTACTGTAATTATTGATGGAATAAAAATTGAACCCTTTGATCCTAAAGAAAAATTTAAAAAATCCTTTATCTGGAAAAAAAAGAAAATTGACTGTTACTGTTGGGTTTCACGTAATGAAATTCCAGAACAAGGGCGCCACATAGTATATTCAGTTCATGGAAAAAGAATACTCAATGAAACAATTTCACAACCAATTCAACTTAGAGATGGAGTTTGGAATAACGTTTTTTGTTTAGTTGATGTAAGCCATCTTGCAAAGCATATTAGAACAGATAAAGAGAGTTTTATAAATAATTGGGAAACAAATCAAACTAGACAGGCAACCCAGAAATTCTTTGTTGATTTTCTTAAGGAACAAGGATTAACTACAAAAGATAATACTTCAAAAGTTCAGACAACTGAAATTGTTAATGAATTCACTCAAGAATTAGACAGATTACTAAAAACAAAAGATTTCAAAGATCTTAACCCATTTTTGAATCCAAGAAAAAGAATGGTTACAGGTCCTGATGATGCTGGAGATATAGCCATTTCAGAAGTCCCAGGGGATGCCCTTGGAGATGGAACAAAAACTGTCAAAGCAGGTCCAGGCAAAGAACCAGGAACTGGAGATGGTACGGGGCATGTTGAAGATGAAGATGGAGATACGGCAGGAAAATTAAAAGAAAGAAAATCTAAAGGCATTCGCATCATACCTACAGAAGAATTTCCTGATGAAAAAGAGGAAGCATGGGTTGATCTTAGTCAAGGAGCAGTTTGCATCAATGTACTTCATCCATTCTATATCACAATGCAAAGATCTGACCGATTTGGGAAATTTGAAAAATTCAACATTCATAGAGTTTTGATTGAGGCATTAATCAAATTCAAAAATGATGAAATAAAAGAAAACTGGGATCCTACAAAGACTCTAAATGTGTATCGAGATTTACTTCACAAAACTTGGAGTGGATGATGTGGCAAAAATTCCTATAAAAATTGTAGAATTAACATCTCCTAGTGGAAAAAGTGCAGTTGATGTAATGATTGATGTATATGATTACAACGAGGTAGAAAATGCACAAGAAAAAATTCAAGAATTTAAAAAAAAATATTTTGAACTTGTAAAAGAAGCTGAAAAATTATTTTTTGGAACTAATTTGAGTAAAACTCGAACCAAAAATATGTCTAGCTTGACATGTTGGAAATTAGGTAAATTATTTCAAAAGTTTGATTCTGATATAAAAAATGATTTTACTATTACAAATTATTCTGTAGCATTAGAACATGACTTTGGAAGAAGTAGTCGATATATTAGAGAACTAATGATTTTTTCAAAATTATTTAAGAAAAAAGAAATTCTAGATTCTGTTCCTATGGCAATATACCGTGCTTTAGTATGGAAGAAAAATCAGTTAGATGAAATTGGGATATTGGAACAAGAAAAAAATCGTCTTATTGAAATGGGGAAAAACAATAATGTTCCCGGACGAGAAGAATACAAAATAGAATTGATCAATGCAATAAAATCTGCACAATCAAAATCAGGAAGTAAATAATATTAAAAATAATGTTTGAGTTATAAAAAATCTAACTTTCCATGTACAAAAGGACTATAACGACTATTGCTAGTCTGTATTATGAAGATAATATGAAAAAAAATAAAAAAATAGAGACCATAACTTTGACAATTTTTTCATGTGTGATAATTTTTTTAGGAATTCTGTCAGGAATAGAATTTGCTAAAGGAATGAACCAACTTTACACATATGAGATTTTAAACGATTATCCTAGTACTTTTGATTATGAACATAATCTATCATTGATAACAATGGAGTTTGGTTTTATGATATTTTTATTTTGGATGGGTGGAAACATTTTGATAACTCAGCATCTTCCACGAAAAAACAAGAAGAAAGTCAGTCTAGAAAGAAAGAAAACATAATTTCAAACAAGATTTAGCTTTTACTTAGTAATAATAGCAGTATAATTTCATTTTCAGTACAATCTATGAATGATGATAGGCATTTTTGGATGTTTATTTGGGGAGGGCCATCAATCCTAATGACAGTATGGTTATGGAATTATAGAAATAAACATCTGAATGATATTTTTGATGACGATGATGATGATGACGATGATGATGATGACGATGATGATTTAAAACAGTAAATATAATCCAAAATTTTTACATTGTAATGGTTTCTTTTATTCAAGTCTATTCGTCACGATGTTGTGGGATGGTATCTTCTACATCATTGTGACATGCATTGCAATAGATTACCATGTTTGTCCAGTCGTCATTGCTTGAATCTCCATCTTTGTGATGTAGATTCAATTGGGTCTGATGAGCAGTTTTATGACATCTTTTGCATTCTGCTTTGACATCTACAAGACGTTTTAGAATTGCTTGATTGTTGAAATCTTTTCTTGACATGTTTTAGAATGGATACACTTTGTTATAATTAAATTCCAACAAAACACACCATGTCACATCTTTAGTCACTGTCACAAATTTACGCGTAAAGGAAGGGGCTATTGTTTTTACTGATTATCTATAATCTCTTTTGTAAAAATAGTCATAGGGATTTATCATATTGGTACAATCTTCTATATGCGCGTAAACTGATTGTGAATACTAATGGTTTAACACCATTTAGTGATAGGGGGTCATCCACAAAAACAATACGTCACGACAACACGACACGACAAAAAAGCTATAGGTTTTCTGTTGTTGTGTCGTATTTTTAGGCACAAATTTTTGCAAAACACGACAAAAACACGACAGATTCACGACACTTTTGTTGTGGTTTTAATGCATGGCCAAACTTTCAATTGAAAAGAGTTGGCCTGTGGTCCATAATTTTACTATGATTGATTTTTCAAATACCGGGGGCGAGTTTTGTGAAATTAGTTTGATGCCGCCACTGGTATTGCCCAAAATTAGTTCAAATCTTTACGGATTCAAACCCAATTTTTAACATATTATTTTAGATTCTCTTCAAAAAATTCTATTGTCTTTTGCCATGCATCCATTGTAGCTTCAGGAGCATATCTCTCATCTGATGGGTTTGCAAACGCATGATCTACTCCTGGATAGATGTGAATGTTATTAGTAATGCCAACTTCGTTTAATGCAGATTCAAACTCATTTACTTGTTCAGGAGGGATCCCTTGGTCAAGCTCTGCAAAAATACCTAGTATTGGCCAATCAATTGATGATAATGTTTCAGGTTCTGTGACTAGTCTTCCATAATAGATTGCAGTGGCATCCATATCTTCATTGTTTAATGCAAGGTTGAGTGATTGCTGTCCACCAAAACACCATCCAATTGAACCAATCTTTTCAGGTGAATACTGTTCTTGAAGATATTTTGTTGCAACATTCATGTTTTCAATCCAATACTGTTCCTCAAATGAACTTCTTAGCTCACGTGCTTCATCTGAAGTTGTGGCCACTTGTCCACCATACAAGTCAACTGCAAACACAATGTATCCATGAGAAGCTAGTTTTTCTGCCATGTCATGAATATTTTCATTTAATCCCCACCATTCATGAATCATTATGACTGCAGGAAATTCTCCATCTGCAGCAGGCTTTGCCAAATATCCATTAGGGTTTTGAAAATAATTTACCTCCATTGTCTCTACTAGACCTCTTGCGTAATTACAAACAAAATCTTATCTTTCATTGAATTTAATTTCAAATAATTTCTAATCTTATGGAATCACAACAAACTCTTGCTTCCATCTTGTCTTGAAATTCACAATTCCACATACGATGTTACTTATTGCATCATATCTGCACAATCTATTCCTAAATGTCTCAGAATTAATCCTAAACTTTTTGATTTGAGAGATAATATGTTCTACTTTTATTCGGATTCTTGACTGTATCTTGTTCCATTCCTTTTGATGTATGGTCAGTTTTTTTCCTTTCTTTTTCTTGTATCATTCTCCAGGTAAAAAACATGATTATGCCATACTGAAAATAAAGTATCCTACACTACACGAAGATGTGATGATATTTTATGACCTTGGGTATTTGGGAGTGGAAAAAGATTTTGAAGATCAAATCAGCATTCTACCATGGGGTTTGTGGATTATCTCACCTTTCTGGTTTATGGTGATTTGGTTTTTTATTGTGTGTTTTTTCTTTTTGCCTGAATAGTGAGTCTTTCTTTTCTTTTTGTTCTGGGGTCTTGGGATTGGTTGTTCAGTACCATCAGTCATTGCAATCAATTCTGGAAAGAACAGTTGGAGTTGCTGTACATCATTTATTTTTTTAGAATCAGAGTATAGTTTTGCAGGAATAGGAACTGTTTTTCTCACTGCAGGCTCTAAATACCTGATGTTTCTGTAGACGTTGCTCTGGTCTAATCCAAACAGATATCCTGTCAATTCACATGTCAGGTACATCCGATAGTAAACAAACAACATTACAAGCTGGTCTTCAAGACTCAAATCAAACTTTCGCCCAGCTCCGATACTTCTTTTTCTCTTTGCTTTGGATAATCTCTTCTTTTCTTCTATACGGTGATTCTTTCTGACATCCTTTAGAATCACATCAAACTGTTGCCTAGTCACTCCAGTAAAAGAGAGAAGTGATCTTGGCTTTTTTGAGAGTTGCTTGTATGTTAACATGAAATGCGTTAGGTTGTTCTTAGCTTTGGATCTTGCTGTGAAGGAATTTGTGTAATATGGTAAAATATGTCTAATTACGCAAGAGGTCTTTTGTATATGTTGTCTCTTGTTTAGCCATACATCGACTTGTCAATTGTTGCATCTGTGGTGTTATTTTGGGTTGAAAGTCCACTGAAATTAGAACGTAAGATTTTTTGAACATGTCCTGAAACTCTGGCAACATTATCCCAAGTATTATGAAATGATACTCTATCTAGAACTTGCTCATCTACGTGGGAGAATACTGCCAAACCTGCGATATTCTCTCCATCTTTAATCCATTGATGACCCACATTACATGTAGTACAAATTTCACTTATCTCCATAATTGCTTTAGAAAATGATGGGTTTTTCATCACCAATAATTTTGAATCTTGAGGTGGAAAACGCATGTTTACATTTACATGAATTCTATCCGATCTGTTTGTGTTCTTACTAACTATGACATTTGTTCCCACGTGAAATTGCCAGTCAATAACCTTGCTTTTTTCTTGAATTTTTTCAGTTTGATCCTCGTATTTGATGTTGGTAACTTTGATAAAATCTTCAACCAAGTCTTTCATTTCTGATGATGTCTTTGTCATGAATTTAATCACCTCATGTTCAATATATGCATGCTATAGAAAAAAAGAATTAATGGCTGTGTCCACAACCACAGGAATCATGACCTTCATGTCCTTGGGATTCTGTTCCTGCACATTTGGAACATTTGTCTGAACCCGTTGGGGAAAAGAAACCAATTCCGCATGATACGCATTTTTGATTTGACATAATGTTTGTAAAAAATTGCCGTATTTAATGAATACGCATTATTTAGGCTGATATCTTTTCCGGAAATTATTTCACCCCTTAACTAGGAGAGCATCATTCCCATACTATCGTATGCGTGGGTATCGTGGCATACCTATGGTAAAGTTAGATGAGAATAAGATCAGGTGGATTATACAATCTAAAAATGAAAAAGTCAAGAATTTAGATATTTCAGTAATCCTCAAGATAACGCCTAGAAGAGTACAACAAGTCTACTCTCAGTACAAAAAAACCAAAAAGATTCCCACACTCAAAAGACCAGGGCGTCCAAAAAAGCCAGTCACTGTACACGAGATAGAGCTAGTCAAACAAGTTCAAGAAAAATTTCATACAAACGCACTATACCTTGAGAAAATCATATCAAAATTGTACAATACCAAGATAAACCACAATCGCATCCACAAGATTATGCTAGATGAAGGATTATCAGTTGAGCAACCACGGAAAAAGATGAGAAGAAAGTGGATCAGGTATGAACGTGAATATTCAAATTCACTGTGGCATACTGACTGGCACACAATACATGATTCACGCTGGGCAGGAAAACAACTAATTGCATTTGAAGATGATGCCTCACGATTTATCACGGGTTTCGGAGTGTATGATGAGGCAACATCTGTGAATTCTTCTGAAGTACTATCTGATGCAATAAAGAATCACGGTAGACCAGCATCTGTACTATCTGATAATGGAAAACAGTTCACATCAAATGTCAATACTCTTGATCATAACAAGCCAGTAGACTTTGAGCAGCAACTAATGAGACATCACGTAAAGCACTCTCGTACAAGAGTGAGACATCCACAAACAAATGGTAAGCTAGAAAAGTTCTGGGATATCTTTGAGTGTAAAATAGAATACTTTGAGTCAGTGGAGCAGTTTATGCATTGGTACAATCACATTAGAGTTCATGGCGCACTAGACTTGGATAACATGGAGACACCATCTGATGCGTATCACTCCAAGATGATAACAAACGAAATACTCATAGACCCAAGCATTCTATGGAGGAATTACTCATGAAAGTGACACGAAATAATTTCTGGAAAGAACATTGTTTCTGGATAGCACAAGAAGTTTTAAACAAAAAGGAAGGTGCAGATGCATCTCATCTTTTTAGAATGGGAAAAAAAGTTACTGGGACCAAACCAAAAGTAATCATCACTGACGGACTGCACTCATATTCAGAAGCTTATCGCAAGGAATTTTGGACTGAAATACGAATTTTGTATGTTTGGCATTCTTTATATTGTTGCCATATTTCCAGTCGACAATGATAAAGAAAAAAGAAATAATGACTTCAAAAGACATCAAGACACTTTTGTTTGCAGGAATTATTGCCGCAATGATTCTTCCATTTAGTGCAATGGATTTTGCAGTAGCAGAAGAAGACATAGAAGTACAGGATCAGAAGAAACTTGACGCATTAAAGAATCGTTATGAGAAACTCCAGACAAAAATTGACAATTCTTCTAATGAGAAAAAAATATCCAAATGGAAAGAGATCCAGACAAAAATTATTGCAAAAGCAATGAAAATAAATGACAAATACAATAATGGTGATGCCATAGTTACTGCTGAAAGTACATTAGATGAAGATGCTAGTGTATCTTCTTTCTCTTCAAGTTCATATGGAACAATCAGCATTACTAGCAGTCGTACTGGTTGTGATCAGAATAGTGAGGCTGCAAGTGCACACGGCTATGTAGTTTATGGTAATGACAGGTTTTATCTGACCCATAACTATGCCAATCCAATAAGTACTGGATCATTTCCAAATTGTATTGATCAAGATTGGAATGATCAACTAAAGATCTATGCAGACAACATATGGAATACTCAAGAAGGATGCTATGGGTATTTCTCTGTAAGCAGTTACGGCACAAACATGTTCATTTGTCCTGGTGATACATTTGATCAAGGCGAATGGTGGTACTTTAAAACAACTGGTTACTACGAGAGCAGTCTTTCTTGGCCAATGTCTAAACAACACATTCTATAACCCTATCCTCTTTTTTTATTATGAAGTCCAAACCAGATTCTGAAAAGTTTGAAAAAATTACCAGACACATTAAGACACCAAACATGGAGATGATTTGTGGAATTGTCTCAAAAGAAGAGCGACTGCGAATTATGATTGATGCGATAAAAAATATAGAAAATGATGAACAAGCAAAATATGTTGCATCATATATTTTAGAATTACAGCAAAAACTAAAAGAATGCAAAGAACAAAAGGATAATCACCCTACAACTTAATTTATCAACCGAGAATCAACACAAAAAAAACAACCGAAGACACCATAGAATCTGATATTTAGAGTAACTTGGATGGAAATACTATGGGTGCAACAATACAGAGATTGATAGAAACCATGCACATGTATAATCAGATGAATAAATCCCCAAAAGAAAAACCAAATCTATTCCTTGCAAATCTTAATTCATTCATTTCACTAGCAAGAAATATCACTTTGGTCATGCAAAAAGAATTCCATGCCATTCCAGAATTTACTGAATGGTATGCAATAAAACAAGAGGAGATGAAAAATGATAAAGATATGAAATTTTTGGCCTTGTAGAAACCATAATAAAATAACAAAATCTAATTTTCTAATCCTGTAAGCATTGTATGCAATTAACCTGTACAACATCATCTCATTGTCCTGAGTTGTAGCATTTCTTGATGTGACATCTCCTGACATTATCTGTTTGATCACAAAAAAGATTGTTTCAGATTTGTTTCTCTGATGGTACAATTGTACAGGAAAGTTCCTCTTCATCTCCTTTCTGTGAATTCCGCTGGTTCTGTAAATTGGAACTGTTCCATATCGAGTTGGAATTATTGCAGCTGTGTTGATCTGTTCTGCACCGACATGGTTATTCTCATCATCAAAACCCATGTCACCTAACACAATATCAACTGGAACAATATTGTTGGTTTTGTACAACAATGGCAGAAAATCAGGATTATCATGTTGCATGTTGTGGTGTGTCATGACACAGCAAACAAGCTGTGTATTCATGTCAGCACAAACAACAACTTTTAGGAAATTCCTGCGTAACTGTACTCTTTTTGTATAATAGTATGATGCTGTACTGTAACTGAATCCGCTACCATCAATTCCAGCTAGAACCAGTCTGACTTTTTTGTACAAAATGAATTCCTGCAACATTTTATGTAACAGATTTCCTTCCAGTCTTGCAGCTGCCTTTTGTAGTGTGGTGTAATGTGGAATGGTAGACAAACCAAGATATTCCTGAATTCCTACACATTCTTCTAAAAATTCTGTAAATCTTCTATAACTCTTTGATTCGTACTGTCGTATTGCCAAGAGTATGAGATGTGTCCAAACAGAATAGATATGATTTGATTTTGGATGTAAGAACCTGGGAATTCTGCATCTGGTGATTATATTGAGTAGTGTTTTGCACATTTTGACGTATGATGAGACCATACTGTAATCTGCAAATACAATCCTAATGGATCTAAATTAGCTAAAATGTATCACAATTGGGTTAAAATCAGATGGTTTCTACAAGGCCGTACAGTTCTAATGTTGAACGTATCTTTGAATATTTCAAATAAAGGTTCAATTGAAACTTTTCTTTGTGAGTATAACTCTTGACCAATTACAGAATTATAAAAATCTGCAAGTTTGATTCGCTCTGGTGGTGTTGATGGATATATTTTGATAGGACAAATCAATCTCAAATGTCTCTGATCACTAAACTGATATAATGATTTATCATCATATGCTGGATCACATAAAATATTCCCAACCAGTCCTGCAAGTGGTTTGACTAACGTTTCATACATTTTACCATCAGAAACATTTGCAGTTGAGACATCAGCAGATAGTGGAACAACCAGTTTGCCAGTACTACAACTCATATGCAGTTTGTACCCAAATACCCAACCCTTTGATTTTGAAAAACCCCATTTTGCATCTGTGTCAATTCCTGAGATTGGAATTCTATTCTTTTTCATATCTGATTTGTGCCATACTGGACCTGCAGCTTTTAGCATGGAACTATCCACTGATGCAGATATGTCATCGACTAGTTTCTCTGATACAAACAGACTTCCCATATTACTGATTATATCACCAATTGGCAGAACTTGGAATCTCCTGTCAATGGTTCTTCTGTTTGGAATTTGAGTTAGTCTGCAAACCTTGAGCAATTTATCATTGATACCTTTAGTCAAAAGAAAATAATGTAATGTATTGTTGCTTGGAATTCTCATCCATGACTTTATGATGAACAGTTGCACCATCTGGATGGTTGGATACACGTATGGTCTACCCGATCTGAATACTTCCTCATACAAAGACAACATTCCCACCAAATGTAACACGCCAATAAGAAATGATTCCGATAGAATCTTGCCCTAGGGATTTTCATTTGTTTTGACATTCCAATGAACAAAACATGATAAGATCCTTAGCTTTTTCTATTTGAATAATTTGAGAATTGACTCAAAAATTAGAATTAGTTATGCCCATGTCTCGTCTAATTAGTACATGATAAAAAATAATGATGGATTTTGTAATGATAAATCTTGTAAATGTGACTGCCATGAAGGATCAAGTTTTAGAAGAGGGAATAGGAAAAAACAGTATTGCTAGAAAAACAATTCTAGATCGGAAAATTCTGGATTGGTGTGACTGGCGAAAAACCAGAAAAATCAATTTTCATCAATGTAAAATTGTAATTTTTTGTGATTTGCGATCAGGTTTTTTTACTAATCAATACCATAATTGCAATAACAATTCCAACAAAAGCAATTTGGAATACTTCAGTTAGAATTCCATTGTCGCTTATTCGTCCACCTCTTCCAGTGATGAAATTATCAGGAATTCTAGTTATTACCCAAATTAGAATAAAGATAATTGTTCCTCCAAGACCTACACTATACCGTACAGGTCCTCATTTTCTTGCCATTGGAACGGCCCAAAAGATTTGTGCTGCACCGCCAACAAGAAATAAGATCTGTGTGTTGATTCTACTAGAATCATATCCTAAAACAACATGTATTATTCCTGCAATTGCAGTTGTTGCTGCTGCATAAAATAGAACGTCTAGTTTATTCATTTCAAATCAGAAAAATTGTTTATGCGTTTTTTTCACTGTAAGATTTTTTGTCACCGCATGAACCCTTTTCTTTGATAATTGGTTCAGTTAGTTGTTCTCCTGTTCCTGCATCAAGAATATACTTTATCTTTGTATTATCATCTGTATAGCCAACTAGTTTCCACACGAGGAAATACTGACCTGAGTCATTTACAGCCTTTTTGAGTTTAGCTTTGTCAACATCATATCCTTCTCTTACTTGCTCTTCTGAAATTGCAAGATCTCTAACATCATCAATGTTGGTGTTCTCAGAAATTTCTATTGTTCCTTCGGCCTCGCCAATTGGTACAACCCATCTTTTGTAGGATTTGCCATCAGAGTCTGCAAAGGCAGGAGCAACAGTTCCAAACACCATAACAACTGCTAGAAAAGATAACAGAATACCTGGAAAGAGTGCTTTGCTCATGTAATACAATAGTCAAAATCAGATATAAATAATTGCAATAGTTTCTATGTAAAACAACGTGTCTATACAGTTTTTTTTGGTGAAAATGTCTGAAATGAAAAGTTTATTGTTCTGTTAAAGAATTCTTTAAACCAAATAATGAATTTAGTAAAGAGTATGAAAACAAGAGTAGTTGCTATAATTTTTCTTAGTCTGATTTTGGGATTGTCACAAATTGCACTATACCCCAGATCATAAGTCTTTTCAATTTACTGTTCTTGCAAAATACTGATACATATTCAAATTAAATTTGTGCGTTCTAAAATATTCCATAACTGTATGTCTCATTTCATGAATATAGCGACGATCAAAAGTTCGCAAACATCTTTGCAGGATTTCTAAAGATATAATTTGCAACATCAAGCTTGAATTTTGTCACTCTGAAATATTCGGACACTGCATCATTCATTATTGTAAAGATTGCATAATATTCTGATACCAACAACGCATATTTGCTTATCTTCCAGCACTGCTCTATCATGTTCTTCAAGTATGGTGATCCCTTTGGCAACCAGATTAGTTTGACATCTCTGTTATCTGCAAGGTATTCCTTTACCTTCTTTGATTTGTGAACTGATGCTCTATCTAAAATGATTGCAATCTTGCCACATTTCTGATGCAATTCCTTTAGGTACTCTACAAATGTTACAGCATTGAATTTGTCATAAACTCTGAATAGTTGATTACCATTTTCTGTAATTGTACCATACACTGCCAGACTCTCATGTCGTCCTGTATATGGAAGAAATATTCTCTTGGCAACTGGTGACCAGTACTTTTTTCCTGTTTTTGTATCCCTTACAAAGAATGCTTCATCAGCCATTGCAATGACAAATCCTTTCTTTTTTAGGCGTGAAATTCTCTTTTTGGTGCGTTGTTGCCAGCTTCTCACAGCAGATATACTTGCATGGTTGATGTGATATTTTTGTGCAGTTTTTGCAGACATGCCGTATTAGTGCATTATCTTTCTGATGTGGGTTATGTGAAATTTTACTCCAGTGGAATAAAAGATACTTTGTTGCAACATTATGGGGGTAAACAAAGTTAGCATTGCTTTTGACATGATAGCATCCATTCGAGTCTGGGAGATTGTTCTTGGCCTACCACTTCTTGGGTGGTCGTAGAGGCCATCTATCTCAAAACGACTCGTCCATTTTCTCACCCAGCTTGTACAGCGATGCAGTGTCTTTGCAGTGCACTGTATGTCCTTTCCATCCTTTAGAATCATCAACACTGCAAGCATCCTTACTGCAACCTTGGAGTTTTTTTTGTATGCTGCTTTCAAGTGATTCTAACTTGTTCATCAAATTTTACCATACATAGTGATCAAAAAGTTTTTTGTTTTGGAATAATTTAGTTCACGAACTTTATCTTTTCGCTATACCATACATCAAACCAAAGAAGAACACAGTTAGAAATCCCAAAGGCTCTGCATCATGGAAAAAAATGATAACATTATTCCAGGACAATCAAGATGAATTTGACAGACATTATCACAAGAGGTCACTTGTTGAATCAGTATTTGCAGTACTCAAAAGAATCTTTGGAAATAGCTTGTCATCAAAAAACAAGTTGGTTCAAAGAAAAGAGTTGGCGTTGCGTGTAATTTGTTACAACATACGAGTTGTTAATTTGATGGGGGTTACAAAACATGTTAGAGGATAGTTTTAGGACACACCCTTGTTATTGCGATCTATTAATCCGATTGTTTTGTAGAATAACAATCAAATTTTTCATTATAAAAAATCATATCCATACGATCTGCTTTTTTGTATAAATCAACATTCACACATGGATTCTTCCATTGACCATATTTTAAAAGATTATCTATACTATGAGTAAAAAATGAAAAAAACACAATGAAAAAAATTACAAGTAAGCAAATAACGGGAATTGCGATATAGATTTTATAAGACAAAAAAGAAAAAAGAAGGTTAAGGTTTGGTTTCACCATCTGTATCATGCCACCAGGCAACATAAGGACCCCACCACAACTTTGGCCAACTATAGTTTAGCAGTTCTGGATTAGGCTCATCATGTTGCATGTTAAACTTGGCACCACTGTTTTTTACAGTCATCACAGCTTGTTCTCTAAACTCACCTGAATTACAACCACTTGGAGCACTTGTATCAGTTTTTGCAAAATCATAGATAAAATGATCTGTAGCATAAGCAGATACAATGTGATATCCATTAGAGAAAGCCCATGATCTAGCATCAGCATAGTTATCAAAGGCATCTTGATTTCTAGAAGGATATATTGTAGCAGAATTCCAAGGATGAGGATTAGATGTACTACCACCACAAGCTAGTAATGATGAACTAGATGATGATGGTCTGTGTCGTATTTCATAGATGTCAGAATATTCAGATATTCCAAATGCAGAGATTATAGAAACATGTGAATAATCATATGTTGTAAATGTAATTTCATTTACACTTCCAACTGGACCTTGTTCACCTTCAAATAGAGCTCTGAATTTTCCATTTACAAGTTCTTGTAATGCTATTTGTAGTTCTATGTCGCCTAATTCGTTGACTTGACCTGTAGGACCAACAACTGCATCCATAATATCATTATTATGTATTGCAAAGTCTAGTGCAATGTCAATATCTAATTGTGTTGAATCATGGTTTGCTGTTGCATTTATGATATCAAATGTGATGTTTTTGTTTTCATTATAAATGACATATTCTTCCATTACAGCAAAAGAGTGTTCTATTTCTTCTAGTGTGTATGATGTTATTTGTCCTGGTGTTTCTTGAGCAATTGCATTGGTCATTCCCATAGGGATTAACATTAGCAATGCCAAGAATGATATTGATTTCTTTATCAATGTTATTAAAATTTTGATCAATTATTAGATTAAAAGAGTGGCGATCTATTCTAGCACAAACTGTCTGCCGTCTTCAAGCAAAAATGATCTTCCATCTTCAAACAAAAATGGCATTGGAGGTGGATTTCCATCAACAACTACAGTAAAGGATGCTGAATCTATCACATTATCCTCTTCATCAAAGGCCTGAACTGTATGATCACCATCTGGCAACTCAACACCTACACCTGGAGATGCATTCCAGCCTCTCTGAAATGTGCCAACTGGATTTACAGAGGTTCCTGTACCAATTTGAAGATCATCGATCATAATTCTAACAAATGCAGTATCCTTAGAAGTGCCACGAATTTGTGGCCGTCTTTCAGTAATTGTACTGTTTGGTAAAGGATTTGTAAATACTAGACCTCTTGCGTAATTAGACATATTTTACCATATTACACAAATTCCTTCACAGCAAGATCCAAAGCTAAGAACAACCTTAACACATTTCATGTTAACATACAAACAACTCTCAAAAAAGCCAAAATCACTTCTCTCTTTTACTGGAGTGACTAGGTAACAGTTTGATGTGATTCTAAGAGACGTCAGAAAGAATCACCGTATAGAAGAAAAGAAGAGATTATCCAAAGCAAAGAGAAAAAGAAGTATCGGAGCTGGGCGAAAGTTTGATTTGAGTCTTGAAGACCAGCTTGTAATGTTGTTTGTTTACTATCGGATGTACCTGACATGTGAATTGACAGGATATCTGTTTGGATTAGACCAGAGCAACGTCTACAGAAACATCAGGTATTTAGAGCCTGCAGTAAGAAAAACAGTTCCTATTCCTGCAAAACTATACTCTGATCCTAAAAAAATAAATGATGTACAGCAACTCCAACTGTTCTTTCCAGAATTGATTGCAATGACTGATGGTACTGAACAACCAATCCCAAGACCCCAGAACAAAAAGAAAAGAAAGACTCACTATTCAGGCAAAAAAACACACAATAAAAAACCAAACACCGTAAACCAGAAAGGTGAGATAATCCACAAACCCCCACATTCTCCAGGTAAAAAACATGATTATGCCATACTGAAAATAAAGTATCCTGCACTACACGAAGATGTGATGATATTTTATGACCTTGGGTATTTGGGAGTGGAAAAAGATTTTCCAGAACAGACAAGCATTCTACCATACAAGAAAAAGAAAGGAAAAAAACTGACCATACATCAAAAGGAATGGAACAAGATACAGTCAAGAATCCGAATAAAAGTAGAACATATTATCTCTCAAATCAAAAAGTTTAGGATTAATTCTGAGACATTTAGGAATAGATTGTGCAGATATGATGCAATAAGTGACATCGTATGTGGAATTGTAAATTTCAAGACAAGATGGAAGCAAGAGTTTGTTGTGATTCCATAAGATTAGAAATTATTTGAAATTAAATTCAATGAAAGATAAGATTTTGTTTGTAATTACGCAAGAGGTCTACTCTACAATGGTTTCAACTTATCTTAACGGTGGAACTGGTAAGTTAGCGAGGCATGGCTACAAATCTTATTGCTGGTAAGTGTCGAGGCTTTCAGAAATTAATCATGCCTACTGAGGCTAAGATCCAAAATTATTTATTTAGAAGTTCAAAGTATTATAATTACAAGCCTGCTCCTTTGCATGCTGTTTTTATACAGCAAAGCGCTATTTTAACCAGATAACCCCATGCTAGAAAAACAATTCAATCCAGAAATACTTTACAACAGAGTTGTTCATTTCTATATTGATAAAAAAGGGTATTCAAAGGACAAAGCAAACGAGATTGCCCAATCAGTAGTGCAAAAAGAAGCACAACGAAGAGTATGTAAAAATGAAAATTGTAAACATTTCTCACATGATCATATTAGGAATTCAGAAACTTGTCTAGTTGAAAATTGTCAATGTAATGAATTTACTAAGTAAAATCATCTAAAGAATTTTCCAACAATGGTTGTGCATTAATTCCCCTTTTTCTCAAATCTTCGGCAAATTCATCTACAAATCCATGTATAGTGTAAACTTGTTCTGCTCCAGATTGCATCACTAGATTAATTAATTCGTCATAATCACAGTGATCACTCATGGGAAATGAGTAATCTGTTCGTCTACCAAAAGAAAATTTTGTTGATTGTGCCCATCCACTAAACCCAATTGTTACAGCACCGTATTTTGATTTCATGTCTTGAATAAATTTATTTTTACTAGACAACATTGGTGCAACCATTAACCAAGGTTTTTTTTCTAGCAAACCATTTTGTTCAGCTTCAGCATGTCCAATTCCATCTTGCAATGGCACTCCAAATTTTTGATGTAATGAATTCATATCTTTTACAGAATCATGAAGATATAATGGACCCCAATGACCAAAAAATTGAGTTATAGTTTGAGCCTTACCTAGCTGATATCCCATCAAAATTACAGGAATACCTTTTCCATAAAGTTCAGAAATTAGTTCATTTACTTGTTTTAGAATATCATCTAATTTTGGAAATACAAATTCAGGTAAACCAAATGTACATTCAGTTATTAGGGTTTTACATTTAGGAATATTTGCACCCTTTAGAAACCCACGATTACGAGTACAGATATCCCCAGTATAGAAAATATCATCAAAGAGTAATCCTTTGGCACCTAAAATATGACCACTGTCAATTAAAGAGAAATCACTAAGAGAATCCACATGATTTTCCATTTTAAATCCACGTAGATTAGCAATTTCATTTGTCTCAATGGAAGATAAAATGGTACCACCATTTTTTGAAGGAAGATGATCAGAGTGTGCATGAGATACGAAATTGATTCCAGTTGTATCTCCATTTTTAGGATCTAAACAAACACGTTTGTTATTTATCTCACATAAAATTCCATTTTTTGTCATTCTAACTTGTTTAGACAATAAGAATGAAAGAAAATGGATTTGATATAAATTAAAAGTTTGAACAATACAAACCATAAATCAAACTAATTTAAATTTACAAATAGTTGGCAAAGGTTACTTCATATAAAATTAAAACTCGATTACAGTACTAATTGCTTTTGTATAGATATCTGTAACAGTTACAGAATAAGTACCAACAGCATCAGAAGGAGCAGTCCATAACAAATCAAATTCCCCAGTATCTGTAGTGTCAATAGTTGTTTCATATACAGTAATACCATCAGGATCATCAATAGTAATACGAACAGTTTGTTCTTCAGGTACCACACCTTCTATTATAACGAATTTTCCAACAGCTGAAGAAATTATGTCAGTTACACGTATAACAAATCCTTCATCATCTAAAGAATTAACTTGAAATTCAAAATTCTCAGAATTTAGACCGCTTTCAACTGTAATAATCCATTTTCCAAATAACTCATCATAGGGAATCAAAAAATGAGTAGTAATCATATTTCCATTTTCATCAATAAACGTATCTTTTTCATTAATTATTGCACCATCAGGATCAACTAAAAATAAATGAATTTTTGTAAGAGGTTGAGAAGTACCTGTAACAGATATGAAATCTCCAGGATAATACATTGTTTTTACCATGCTTAAATTAATGGGAATGTGACTGGATTTCAGGTCCACAGTAAATTCATCAGAAGCCTGTAAGCTAGCCATAGAAACTAATGCAGTGTACAATCCTGGAGAAAAGGAAGATAGATTTAGAGAATAGTTTCTTTTACCATTAGGATCAAGTTCTATTTTATCGGTAAATTGTTCACGATCATTTGCATCAATGATTGACAAAGTCAAATCTTGAAAATTATCACCAGTTATTCCAAGTATCGCTACATCATCATTAACATAATTTACATTATTTAGTTGCGCAGAGATAATTTTTTGTGGATAATCATTTAGACCTACAAAAATAAAATCAGTTTCAGAATTTTGAAATGCATAAAAAACATAGGTCCCATCCAGATTTAGAGAAGTTGTAGGATATTTAATTTCAAAAAAACCAGATGTGTGCACAATAAAGTTTTGAGATAAAACAGAATTTCCTTGAGGATCAACTAAAGTCAAATAGATTGGTTCATTTGGTACAGCTGTTCCACGAAATGTCATAAACTCATCAGATTTAAACAAAGGTTTTGTTGCAACAACCTGTAATTGTTTAGATGTGACAAGATTCCAATATTTTGTGATAGTGTTTTCTCCATCAGTGATTTCAGCAGAATATATTCCTGTAGGTGTAGTAGGTAAAAAAGAGAATTCTGCAGACCAATCACCATTAGAATCAGGATTTTGTACGTCAGTTGAAAAAGGATTATTTTCAGAATCCATAATTTTTATCAGAACAGGGGAATCAGGATTTGCAATTCCTGAAAATTCAACAGATTCGTTCCTATCAAATTTGCTTTCAATATCAGAAACAACAAATTCAAAATTACGCAAAGGTTCTGATTCTATTTTAGATATTAAAACACCAAGTGTTTTTTGAGTTCTTAGATCATCTTTTAAAATGAAATTTACTTTTTCTGGTTTTTGATCTTCAGGGATTTTCATAGTAAACATAAAAAATCCATTTTCGTCAGTTACAAAAGATTTGGATCTTTCCCCAACTGAAAATAAAGTTAAACTCGAATTGGGGGCAAAATCATCACCAGTTACACGAATAGTGGCACCAGGATAAGGATTAGCCGGGACAATTTTAAAAGTAGAATTAGAAAGAATTACAGGATCATCAGCAGATTTTTGTTTGATTGGATTTAGAAAAGAGGGAATGTCTTCAGACAATGCAATACCAGTCTCTAACAAAATTTTGTCTTTATCAAATGCCTTCCATTGGAGAAATGGATTTACTGTCTCAGTTTTTATGCCAAACTTGACAGTTTCATTATTTTTTAGTGGATCAAAAGTCACAAAAGTTATTGATTTTGCAGAAGCTATAGGAGATGTCCAATCATTTTGGGGCTTAAACGAGGTAAATACAGTATCACTAACTGAGATAACTATTGTGTGTATGTCATCTTCACCATTATTGGTAAATTCAATTATTGCTGTAGTCTCATAGGATATACTTTTTGAGGTGATTGTTTTTTCTGCAGCAAGAACATCATCTGAAATAGCACCAACTAAAACAAGAAATAAACCAAAAACAAGAAACAGCCAGAATTTTGAAGATGGATTATCCATGTAATTACTTAGACAGGTAAGATAATATTAAAATTAATTTGAAAGAAGAGCCTTTTCAAAGTTAACAGTTGCTTTTATTATTCCAATAAAGTCTCCTTGGCTATCAGTAATGACAGTAGAGGCCTCAGAAGTGTACAATCCACCATATTCTTCACTGCCAGAGCCAGACATTATGTAAGCACCATCAGATTTTGTTTCACCCCACCACTGTTCATCACTTTGTTTGTAATCATGAGTTTTTTCAGTGATTACAATATTCACGCCATATGCGTTTGTGATTACAATAGAAGTTATGGGTACGATAGAATCAACATCATTTTCAATTATGGCCTTTGCAATTAAAGCAGAATCATTAGTCATCAAACTTTCCATAAATGGAGTTACAGTAGAAGGGTTACGTAGCCATGCAGAGTTTCTTTGGTCAATTACATAGTCAGCATCATCTAATGCATCAAACTCGGCATTAGAATTTTCAAGTTCAGACTGAATGATTTCATTATTTCCAAGTGCTCTTAGAATTCTAAGTTTGTCTTCTAAATCACCAAGATCAGCTTTGGAGTTAAGTGTAGATTCATCAAACTCAAACTTGAGTCGTTCATCCATGAGTGAGGAATCTGCAACAAATTCTTCAAGATCATCTTGAGTATTTACAGGGAAAGAGCCAGTCTGATCAACGTCAGATAACATACCCATACTCTTTAGATACTGTAACAGATTAACAAACTCTTTGGGAGTAATTTCGTCATTTAAGATCCATTTAGTTACATCAGATACATATGCTGGGATTTTTACACCCTTTACTCCAAATTCAGACAGCACATCAGCATCAGATGCAGTTTCAGTATCAAATCCACCCCACTTCTTTAGAACAGATAGTTGTGTATCAGTCCAATTATCAGTTACAATTACAGATTCAGTGCTAGAGGTAGTTGTTTGGGATGCAGATTCAGATGCAGATTCAGATGTAGATTCAGATGCAGATTCAGATGCAGATTCAGATGTAGTTGATCCAGATGATTGGGATGCAGATTCAGAGGATCCGGATGTAGATTCAGAGGATCCGGATGTAGATTCAGATGAAATGATACCACTTGGCCGATTAGATAGTTCAACAATTAGTGTATCATGTAAATGGAATTTCGCTTGATTTCGTTGAGTATCCCAAACTCGCAATATTATATCAGATTGAGGAATCTCATCTTCAAAGACTATCATAATCTCATATACGGCCTTGTTTCCAGATATGGATGGGATTACATTAGCAGTTGTTATCAAATCATATGGATCAATTATTTCTAATCCTGACTGTTCATCATAAATTACAATAGTTTCAGTTAAATCATTTAGTATTTGTGGGCCAAACTGATTTACATACATTTCAACATGTTGTATGTTTCTTGGACCACTATTGTCATAAAGTGTCAAAGTTGTTTCAAACTCTTCTCCAGTTTCAATCATTGCAGTATGAATGGTTTCAAATTGGTGGGATTGATAGTTTACCCCGTCATACTTTAATGGGAATTCATCTGAATCAAATCCAACATAAACAGATGGAGGGGTATTATCACCGCTGCTACCACCGCCAGAGGGTATTCTGGGAAGAGTACCAGTACGAGTAATGGGGTTATCTTCAGAAGCTTCAATGTCATTTTGTGCAGTGTCTCGTACGGCACCTGCTGCAATGTCAAGATGCAATTCATCATTATTACTATTACGGATATAAGATATTATTTCTTCATACTGTTGCCCAGTCAGAGTTATTGTAATGGTATCAGGGGAACCAGGGTCAACGGCGGGCGTTGCACCTGCAAGGGATACGGACAGGCTGTTATCTATGATATCAGATATTGTAAATCCGCCAACTGTGATATGACTAGGGTCAATTGTCTCTGAGAAGGTTACAGAGAGGATGCCTGTACCCACGTCTATCACACCAGAGTCAAAGGTTGGCAGAATTGTATCATCAACCATTGTAATCTCGTTATCCACAGAGGATGCAATGTCATTTTGTGCAGTGTCTCGTACGGCACCTGCTGCAATGTCAAGATGCAATTCATCATTAGTGCCGGTGTAGCCTATTACTTGCTGTCGCTGTGCCTCAGTCAGGGTTATTTTAATGGTGTCAGGAGAGCCAGAATCAATGGCGGGCGCTAGACCTGCAAGGGATACTGGTGGTAATGCGTTGCTAGATATGGTATCAGTTATTGTAAAGCTATCCACCATGATATTACTAGGGTCAATTGCCTCTGAGAAGGTTACAGAGAGGACGCCTGTGCCCTCTTGTATCATACCTGAGACAAAGGTTGGCTGAATTGTATCATCAACCATTGTAATCTCGTTATCCACAGAGGATGCAATGTTATTTTGTGCAATGTCTCGTACGGCACCTGCTGCAATGTCAAGATGCAATTCATCATTAGTGCCGGTGTAGCCTATTACTTGCTGTCGCTGTGCCTCAGTCAGGGTTATTTTAATGGTGTCAGGAGAGCCAGAATCAATGGCGGGCGCTAGACCTGCAAGGGATACTGGTGGTAATGCGTTGCTAGATATGGTATCAGTTATTGTAAAGCTATCCACCATGATATTACTAGGGTCAATTGCCTCTGAGAAGGTTACAGAGAGGACGCCTGTGCCCTCTTGTATCATACCTGAGACAAAGGTTGGTGCCACAGCGTCACTTATACTTGTAATGGGATTATCCTCAGAAGCTTCAATGTCATTTTGTGCAGTGTCTCGTACGGCACCTGCTGCAATGTCAAGATGCAATTCATCATTAGTGCCGGTGTAGCCTATTACTTGCTGTCGCTGTGCCTCAGTCAGGGTTATTTTAATGGTGTCAGGAGAGCCAGAATCAATGGCGGGCGCTAGACCTGCAAGGGATACTGGTGGTAATGCGTTGCTAGATATGGTATCAGTTATTGTAAAGCTATCCACCATGATATTACTAGGGTCAATTGTCTCTGAGAAGGTTACAGAGAGGACGCCTGTGCCCTCTTGTATCATACCTGAGACAAAGGTTGGCTGAATTGTATCATCAACCATTGTAATCTCGTTATCCACAGAGGATGCAATGTTATTTTGTGCAATGTCTCGTACGGCACCTGCTGCAATGTCAAGATGCAATTCATCATTAGTGCCGGTGTAGCCTATTACTTGCTGTCGCTGTGCCTCAGTCAGGGTTATTTTAATGGTGTCAGGAGAGCCAGAATCAATGGCGGGCGCTAGACCTGCAAGGGATACTGGCGGTAATGCGTTGCTGGTTATAGTATCAGTTATTGTAAAGCTATCCACCATGATATTACTAGGGTCAATTGCCTCTGAGAAGGTTACAGAGAGGACGCCTGTGCCCTCTTGTATCATACCTGAGACAAAGGTTGGTGCCACAGCGTCACTTATACTTGTAATGGGATTATCCTCAGAAGCTGCAATGTCATTTTCTAAAGTGTCCTGTATGGCACCTGCTGCAATGTCCAGATGCAAGTTACTACCAGTATTAGTACTGGTATAAGCTACTACTTGCTGTCGCTGCATCTCAGTTAGAGTTATTGCAATGGTATTAGGAGAGCCAGGGTCAATGGCATGTGTTGCACCATCAAGGAATACAGACAGGCGTACCTCAATACCTTCAGGCAAATCATCAGTTATTGTAAATCCATCCAATGCAACAGTATCGGAGTCTGAGTCTAGCTCCTTTGAGAAAGTTACAGAGAGTAAACCTATGTCCTCTTGCAGTGTAGCTGATTCAAAGGTTGGAGGTGCGCCACTGATAATGGCAAGATCCTTGAAATTTCCCAAAGAACCAAATGCATTTTCAGGAGTAACTTTTAAAACAAGATCTGGAGGAGGCAACGTTAAAACTGCCCTGTTACTTTGAGAGTCAACTGAGGTAATAGTGCCACCATTTAGCATTAGAGAATTTACATCAACATAATTAAGATCTGGTGATACGTCACCGGACTGTACGGCATATTGGAATGTCAAGGTATCAGTGCCGCTACCAGATGTATAGTCAGCTGTTCGGTCATTATCACCAGTTTCTAGTGTGATTTGCGGAGTTCCAGTAACAGTGACAGGTTCAGAAAATACTATGGTAATATCGACTAGAGCTCCAGTATCATATTCGCCATCGGCAGTAGTGGAGGATACCGTATTTACAACCACGCTTTTATCCAAATAAATAATGTGTATGACGCCGCCATTGTGTGGTGAGAAATGGTTTGATTCACCTACTGCAATATCAGGTGTACCATCGCCGTTGTGGTCACCAATGGGTGCAATGGAGCGGCCAAAGAGGGTAGGGCCAGTGATATCTAGGCTAGGAGTGTTTGAATTGTTAATTTCTCTAGTTTGGCTTACAGAGCCGTCATCATTCATAAACAAGATGTGTATGTTGCCTCTTCCCGCATCATCTCCAAATTTTGCACCTACTGCAATATGTGATACGCGGTCACTGTCAAGATTAACAATGCCTGCAATGGAGATACCAAAATTGTCACCATCATCTAGGCTTGGGCCATTTGGAGTAGAATCGTTTATTTCTATTGTATTAGTTACAGAGCCGTCATCATTCATAAGCATGATGTGTATGGCGCCTCTGTCAGTTCCTCCACCATCATCACCTGTTGCACCTACTGCAATATCTAGTACTCCATCGCCGTTGAGGTCACCAATGTTTACAATGGAGGAGCCAAAGAGGTCGGCAGTTTCAAGCTCTGGGCCATTTGGAGTAGAATCGTTTATTTCTATGGTTTGGCTTACAGAGCCGTCATCATTCATAAGCATGATGTGTATGGCGCCACTACTACCACCTCCATCATCATCACCTGTTGCACCTACTGCAATATCTAGTACTCCATCGCCGTTGAGGTCACCAATGTTTACAATGGAGGAGCCAAAGAGGTCGGCAGTTTCAAGCTCTGGGCCATTTTGAGTAGAATCGTTTATTTCTATGGTTTGGCTTACAGAGCCGTCATCATTCATAAGCATGATGTGTATGGCGCCAAAATCAGGATTAGTGGAGGTATCGCCGTTGTCATCATTTGGCGCACCTACTGCAATATCTAGTACTCCATCGCCGTTGAGGTCACCAATGTTTGTAATGGAGGAACCAAAATTGTCACCATCATCTAGGCTTGGGCCATTTGGAGTAGAATCGTTTATTTCTATTGTATTAGTTACAGAGCCGTCATCATTCATAAACAAGATGTGTATGGCGCCTCTGTTAGTTCCTCCATCATCATCACTTTGCGCACCTACTGCAATATCAGATGTACCGTCACCGTTGAGGTCACCAATGTTTACAATGGATACGCCAAAGATGTCATTTTGAGATAGATCTGGGCCATTTGGAGTAGAATCGTTTATTTCTATGGTTTGTTCTATAGTGCCACTATGAGAAACTGCAGTACTTAGATAAATGATGTGTACGGCGCCTCTGTTAGTTCCTCCAGTGCTATCATCTGGCGCACCTACTGCAATATCTAGTACTCCATCGCCGTTGAGGTCACCAATGTTTGCAATGGAGAAGCCAAAGAGAACATTATCAGATAGGCGGGGTCCAGGTTCAGTAGAGTCGTTTATTTCTATGGTTTGGCTTACAGAGCCGTCATCATTCATAAACAAGATGTGTATGGCGCCTCTGTTAGTTCCTCCATCATCATTACCATGCGCATCTACTGCAATATCAGGTGTACCGTCATTGTTGAGGTCACCAATGTTTGCAATGGAGGAGCCAAAGAAGTCACCATTAGATAGTTCTGGGCCATTTTGAGTAGAATCGTTTATTTCTATTGTATTAGTTACAGAGCCGTCATCATTCATAAACAAGATGTGTACAGCGCCTCTGTTAGTTCCTCCATCATCATCACTTTGCGCACCTACTGCAATATCTAGTACTCCATCGCCGTTGAGGTCACCGATGTTTGCAATGGAGGAACCAAAGAGGTCGGCAGTTTCAAGCTCTGGGCCATTTTGAGTAGAATCGTTTATTTCTATTGTATTAGTTACAGAGCCGTCATCATTCATAAACAAGATGTGTATGGCGCCACTGTTAGTTCCTCCATCATCATCGAATGTTGCACCTACTGCGATATCTAGTACTCCATCGCCGTTGAGGTCACCGATGTTTGTAATGGATACGCCAAAGGAGTCACCATTAGATAGTTCTGGGCCATTTTGAGTAGAATCGTTTATTTCTATTGTATTAGTTACAGAGCCGTCATCATTCATAAACAAGATGTGTACAGCGCCTCTGTTAGTTCCTCCATCATCATCACCTGGCGCACCTACTGCAATATCTAGTACTCCATCGCCGTTGAGGTCACCGATGTTTGTAATGGATGCGCCAAAGGAGTCACCATTAGATAGTTCTGGGCCATTTTGAGTAGAGCTGTTTATTTCTATGGTTTGGCTTACAGAGCCGTCATCATTCATAAACAAGATGTGTATGGCGCCACTACTACCACCTCCATCATCATCACCTGGCGCACCTACTGCAATATCAGATGTACCGTCACCGTTGAGGTCACCAATGTTTACAATGGAGGAACCGAATTGATCAGAGTTAGAGAGTTCTGGGCCGTTGAAAGTAGAATCGTTTATTTCTATAGTAGAATTCGGATACGCATTGTTGTTTGCATATGCAACATCATTACCAAACTCAAATTTTAGATGGTGTTTGCCAGGAGTGTGTACAAGCATCTTAAATGAGCCAACATCATCGTTTGAATAATCCGGAAATACAACAGAGGCATTAGAACCAGAGTCATCATAAATAAATTCAGGTGCAATTTCACTTCCATCAGAATCATAAAGTGAGATAAACTCTACATCATCAGGCAATCCAGCTCCAAAGCTTGTTGCATTAATTGCAGAGACTATCAAGTCATGAGTTCCCTTTGTAACAAACTCTACAGTCCAGTATCCCCCTACAGTAGGATATGACTGTTCATTTAATACATCGATATCCCCATGCAACGCCAAAAGAAATTCATGTACTGTCTTTTTCTCAGATTCACTGAGAGGGTTCTCATTATTATCATTATTATTGTACAGTGAATCAATAGTATTGGAGTTTGCCCAAGAGCTATGCAGTAGCTTCTTTTTCAAAAATTCATGATCATCATCAGATAAAACAGCATTTGGGAAAAGAAGGTCATTTTCATCAAGATTCATCTCTTCAAATATATCATCTGCACCACTTGTGGTAAGTGCACTAACGGTTAGAGATACAATATTAAAAGTATCTGAAGGATCAGATACGGTATCTACAGTACGTGCAGGAGTAGCTGCAAATGCATCTTGTATTGGAACTACAGATGCAACACCTAATACCAAAATTACAGACAATAATGAAAGATTGAATCTATTCAACAATAATTACCCCACACAATACAATCAAGATTAATCAAGCCCCCCCCCCATATTCTATTCACAAACCTGAATGAATTGGCATTATTAAATATATTGAAATGGGGGGGTGTGTCCTAAAACTATCCTCTAACATGTTTTGTAACCCCCATCAAATTAACAACTCGTATGTTGTAACAAATTACACGCAACGCCAACTCTTTTCTTTGAACCAACTTGTTTTTTGATGACAAGCTATTTCCAAAGATTCTTTTGAGTACTGCAAATACTGATTCAACAAGTGACCTCTTGTGATAATGTCTGTCAAATTCATCTTGATTGTCCTGGAATAATGTTATCATTTTTTTCCATGATGCAGAGCCTTTGGGATTTCTAACTGTGTTCTTCTTTGGTTTGATGTATGGTATCTTTTGCAGAGTAGCTACCATATTGCAAATGTCTCGTGACAAATATGCAGGATCTGCACAAAAATCACCAATTCCCTTTGGAATGTCTTTGATTAGTTTTTTGAGAATTGGTGCATCACCACGAGTTCCTTTAGTAATGTCAAAAGATACTATTGCCATGGACTGTATTGCAATTAGGATGTGCAGTTTTAGATATAATTTCTTGGATTTGTGCGTGTTTGTCTTGATGTCAAACCAAGCCTCACATCTTTTGGTACCAAATCCTGAACTGTCAGGAGCTATGTCTTTTTTTTGATTGGTTCTGTGAGTTTTGCGTTTACCTTTTTCAAATAAGGCATTGGAATTCTTTTTAGACTGTCATTAATGACAGTCTTGCTTGGTGCTTTTTTGAGCTCCATTATTTCCAACAGATCCGGCCTTGATCTCAAGTGGGACTCCATGGAACGATAATCCAATCCAAACTTTACCTTTAGCATTGCACACATTATCTTTGCTTTTGTTGGAAATGCAGGACGTCCGCCTGTCTTTGGTTCCCATGGTGTATCCATACTCCAAACTGTCTTCTTTACTTTTTCCAAGAATAGAATCTCCTCATCCTTGCGATATGTGCCATATACTTGCCAGTCTCTTTTTGATTTGTTTTGCATAGTTGTTGTGATTCCATGCGATCAATATGTTACAGAATTGAATAAAATTGTTATATTTGTCTACTTTTAGGACACACCCGAAATGGGGGTTCTGTCTATTATCCTCAAATTAGTTCACCCCATTATTTCCAGACTAAAGTCAAGATACGTTTGGAAAAGAGGAAAGAATCACAAGATTATGCAAAAGTTAGATCCAATCCAGATATCCTGGATAATCAAGTCAAAAGAGGATTGGTGCCAAGAACGCAGACGTAGCCTCATCCATGAAGATATCTGTTCGGTGGGTGCAGAAACTCTACTCACGGTATCGCCGTACTGGTGCAGTTCCGATTCTAGGCAAGCCTGGAAGGCCAAAGGGAATAATCACAGAGCAGATGGTGCAGACTGTCCAGTCTACATTTGAAAAGTTCAGGTGTTCTGCAGTATTCTTGGAGAAAATAATTGATACTACTGGAACACACATACCTCACAATACCATACATAAAATTATGAGTTCTTGTTTGAAAAATAAATCCACGAGGTGTTCTCACACATACCTCACAATACCATACATAAAATTATGAGAGATGAAGGGTTGGCAGAAGCTCAGCCAAAGAAGAGGAGAAGACGAAAGTGGGTTAGATACGAGAGGACATATTCAAACTCCATGTGGCATACTGACTGGAAGAAGCTAGATGATGGCAGATGGTTCTTATGCTACCAGGATGACGCATCAAGGTTTATCGTTTCTCATGGAGTGTTTGCAGAGGCAACAACAGATAACGCACTTGTGGTATTACATGAGGCAATTGCAAAGCACGGTAGGCCTGCATCAATTCTAACTGATCATGGCTCCCAGTTTTATGCAAACCAATCAGAATACAAGAGAAAAGGAGCATCACAGTTTGAGCAAGAACTGGTTAGACTTGGAATAAAACATATCATGGCAAGAGTGAATCATCCACAGACAAATGGAAAGTTAGAAAGATTTCACGGCGAGATTCAGAGAAAGCAGAAATGGTTTGGCACCATTGATGAGCTGGTCCACTGGTACAATCACATAAAGCCACACATGTCACTTGACTGGGATAATCTTGAGACCCCTGTAAAGGCATATGCAAGAAAGATGTCAGAGAAAGGAACAAGAATTATCCATGTGAATTGTTTTTGCAAAGGATACAAAGTCCATCTAGAATTATTGAAAATTATTCCATAATAATCTAGGGGCAGCATATACCCAATCACCTGAATCTAATCTCATTCTCACAAACAATACAAAGTCTCAAATGTCAAAAAAACAGAGTTAATCTACAAAATCCAGTCGATTCAATCACAGTTAGAATTAATTGCAGGCTTGTTCATCAACAATTAGTTGCTAAATCTAGGAATTTTAATCTCAGGCAGGGGAAGTAACATGGAATCAATCCTAAAGACAATAAAGAAAAAAAAGATCCCAATTAATCCAGCAATAGTAATCTCAAACAAACCAGATGTCAAGGGATTAAGAATTGCTCAAAAACTAGGAGTCAACATAGAAATAATTGAAAGCAAAGGCTTCAAAGGAACCAGAGCAGAATATGACAAAAAAATAATTGCCATACTAGCAAAGTACGGGGTTACTCCAAAAAATGGCCTAGTATGTCTGGCAGGATTTATGAGAATTATCAGTCCAGAATTTGTAAAAAAATACAAAAATAAAATAATCAATATTCATCCAGCATTACTTCCAGCATTTCCAGGATTGGATTCACAGAAACAAGCAATAGAATATGGTGCCAAATATTCAGGATGTACAGTACACTTTGTAGATGCAGGAATGGATACAGGTCCTGTAATAATTCAGGCAACAGTCAAAGTCAGTGAAAAAGATACAGAACAATCACTATCAAAAAGAATATTAAAAGAAGAACATAGAATTTATCCTGAAGCTGTCAATCTTTTTGCAAGAAAGAAAATCAAAGTTTCAGGAAGAAGGACAATAATCAGTTAAGAATCAGGACCACCCAAAAAAATACAAGACCTGTAATTCTTTTGTATTTCCATGAAAATAGTGCCCGACATCTTTTGCTACAAAGAACAGTTTACCTTTTGAAATCTTGTAATCTTTGTCTTTGATTTTCAAAAAGCCATTACCTGAAATCACATAATATACCTCATCACTATCATGAGGAGTTTGTGTATCTTCCTCTCCAGGTTTTAAAACCAGTACTCCAGTAGCTAAACTAGATTTGTTGATAAAAGTATGAAAATATGAATTACTATTTTTTATTTTCTCAAGATATGCATCTAAATCATAATCTAGCTTCAATATCACTCAGCAGCTACAGTGTATGTTTTTCTCTGAGGATCTGAACTCATAAAAGAATGCCCAGTTGGATGAACTTTTTCATGTTCAGGACTTTGATGCATTTTGACAAAGGTCTCTTTACTTTCATGCTCTACTAGAATTCGATAACTGCCATCAGAAGATTTTAGGAATTTTCTTGAAATGAATCCAGGAAAGTTACATAGTACTTTGTTTGATTCTGCAAACCAAGATTTGAAGTCCTCTTCGGCTCCCTCTTTGATAGTGATATCGGCAATCATTACAAACATGATATGACTAGAAAAATAACCATTTAATTTCTTTTCCCAGATTTTCATCAAAAAATTCCAAGAATTAAATATCTACAAATCAAAAACAGAGTCATGACAGGAGTTAGAATTGATGGGAAGATTATTGCTCAATCAGTTAAAGATAGAGTCAAACAGGCAGCAGCAGAACTAAAAAAACAAGGCATCAATCCATGCCTAGCCACAGTGTTAATTGGAGATAATCCAGCATCTGCCACATATGTCAAAAACAAACACAAGGCCTGTGAAGAAGTTGGAATTGCAACCAAAGACCACAAACTAGATGCAAATATCACACAGCCAGAATTAACAAAAATTATCGAGGAATTAAACTCAGACAGTACAGTTCATGGAATTCTAGTCCAATTACCATTACCAACCCAATTAGATGAATTTGCCACTACCTCAAGAATATCACCAATCAAAGATGTAGATGGCCTAACCCCACATAATGCAGGATTGCTGGCAATGAAAAAAGCAGCACTAGTTGCATGTACGCCATCAGGGGTAATGGAGATGTTTGATTATCATGGAATTGATTTGGAAGGGAAAAATATCGTACTAATTAACAGAAGCAACTTGGTTGGAAAACCACTATACCATTTACTGTTAGAAAAAAATGCAACTGTACTTACATGCCATTCCAAAACAAAGAACCTGACAAAACTTTGTCAAGCAGCTGATATCATAATTACAGCAGTGGGGGATAGAACCAAATTCAGATTAACATCAGATATGATCAAAGAAGGAGCAATAGTTATCGATGTTGCAATTTCAAGATTTGAAGAAAAACTATTAGGTGATTCAGATTATGAAGATATCATTCAAAAAGCATCTTTTGCAACACCAGTTCCAGGGGGAGTTGGACCCATGACAGTTGCCATGCTATTAAAAAATACCATCACAGCAGCATCATTGAGTAGTCAAATTGGAAGATAATCCTGAAAAAGAATCACTTCGAAATCGTCTTTTAGAACAAAGAGACAATACATCTTTTGATTTAATGAAGATTGTAAGTAGTAAAATACAAAAAAAATTAAAGAAAGTTTTTGCCTTCAAAAATGCTCAAAAAATCGGAGTGTACTATCCAATTGGAAGCGAGGTATTCACACAAGATATTATTCAAGAATTAATCAGTCAAGGAAAAGATGTTTTTCTCCCCAAAGTTATCGGAGAGAAAATGGAATTTAGAAAAATTGTTGATTTTTCGAGCCTAGAACAAGGAAGTTTTGACATTATGGAGCCTAAAGATGACTGTCCAGCAGATAACAGTCTAGATGTGATTTTAGTTCCAACTGTAGGAATATCCCCATTAGGAATTAGACTTGGATACGGTCATGGATTTTACGATAAATTTTTAGCTGAAAATAAAACGACTACAATTTCGCTCACATATGAAAAACAGATTATTAAAAATATTCCAAAGTCAGAACATGACATCCCAATAGATTGGATTGTTACTGAAGATAATATGATACAGACTCAGAGATAAGAAAGGCCTTTTTGACCAATGTCTTTTCGATGGTATTTTTGAGACCATGAAATTTTCTCTGTTGCAGCATATGCATTAGTAATTGCAGAATCCAAAGTATCACCTAATGCAGTAACCCCCAATACCAGTCCACCATTAGAAAGAATTTTTCCATCAGATTTTTTTGTACCCGCATGAAAAACAAATGCTTCTTCTGGAACAGAATCAAATCCAGTAATTTCATTATTTTTAGAATATGATTCAGGGTATCCTTTTGATGCCAACACAACACATACTGCCGATTGAGATTTCCACAAAGCAGCAGGCATTGAAGATAATGTTCCATCTACACTTGCAACAAAATAATCATACAAATCAAAATCCATTCTCATGGTAATTGGTTGACATTCTGGATCACCCATTCGAACGTTATATTCCAAAACATATGGTTTGCCATCACGAATCATAATTCCAGCATACAAAAATCCCTTGAATTCAATTCCCTCATTTTTCATTGCAAGAATGGTTTTCTCAATAATTCCCTCTTGAATGATTTTTACCAAAGTATCATCTATTATTGGGGTAGGGGAATATGCACCCATTCCTCCAGTGTTGGGCCCCTCGTCATTGTCAAAAATTCGCTTATGGTCCTGACTTGAGGCCATAAGAATAGCAACATAGCCATCTGAAAGTGCAATGTAAGATGCTTCAATTCCATCAATTCTTTCTTCAATAATTATTCGATTTCCAGCATCACCAAAGGTCTTTTTTATCAAAATTGTTTGAATCGCAGAAATTGCCTCATCATTACTATTACAAACAATTACACCTTTTCCAGCTGCCAAACCATCTGCTTTTACAACAACATTGTAATCAAGAGATTTTACATAATCTTGAGCTAGTTGTGCATCATCAAATATTTCAAAACGAGCAGTTGGAATGTTATTTCTTTTCATAAAATCTTTAGCCCAAATCTTACTTGATTCAAGCTGAGCAGCTTTCTGAGAAGGTCCAAATACTTTGAGATTTAGTTTGTTGAATTTATCAACAATTCCTGCAGCAAGTGGGTCTTCAGGTCCAACCACAGTAAAGCAATTATTTTTCTGAGCAAAATCAGCAAGAGCATCTAAATCAGTTTACATCTATTGAGACATTATTTAGAGTTCCACCATTTCCAGGAGCAGTAAATACAGTTTCAACTTTATCACTTTGAGATAATTTCCAAGATAATGCATGTTCTCTCCCACCAGAACCAATCACTAATACATTTACCAACAAAAATTATCTTTTACCTAATTATATAATCCAAGTCTCAAAAAATCAATTTAGCTTTATAATGCCACAAACATACCGGAATTCAAGATGGAACTATCCACCAAATTTGATGCCAAAGCAATAGAATCTCAAGTTAAAGAATACATAAAATCCATTGATTTAGAAAAACAGATTTTTGCATCAGACAAACCTGAAAAAATTCGATTTATCGAAGGACCACCTACAATGAATGGTATTCCACACGCAGGGCATCTTAGAGGTAGAGTAATCAAAGATTTGTGGTATAGATTCAATACACTACAAGGAAAAAAAATCGAATTCAACGGAGGATGGGACACACAAGGACTCCCAGTGGAATTGCAGGTAGAAAAAGAGCTTGGAGTGTCAGGAGGAAAAACTGAGGCCATCAAGGAATTTGGAGTGGAGAGGATTGTCTCTGAATGTAAAAAAGTTGTAGAGAAATTCAACAAGACATGGATAGAAGTTGATGATTTACTTGGAATGTCATTTAATCATGAAAAAGCATATTGGACTTTTAGAGATGAATTTATTGAAAGAGAATGGCAAGTACTTAAAAAAGCATATGAAAATAAAATTCTAGAAGAAGATTTCACAGTAATTGCATACTGTCCTAGTTGTCAAACATCACTTAGTCATGCCGAAGTAAATCAAGGATATGAAGAAGTCAAAGATCCATCATTGTACTATAAAGTAAAACTAGTCAACGAAGATGCATTTTTGATAGTATGGACTACAATGCCATTTACACTAGTTACTGATGCAATGGTAGGACTACAACCAGAAGAAGAATATGCATATGTTAAAGTGGAAAATGAGACATGGGTGATTGGAAAAACAAGATTAGAAGAATTAATGGTTGAGTTAAAAATTGAAAAATATACCATTGAGAAAACGTCAAAAGGTTCAGAGTTTGAAGGAAAAAAATACATCCATCCATTATTAGATTTAATTCCAGAGTTAAATGAAATTTCAAAATTGGAAAATTATCATGTTGCAGTATCAGAAACATTTGTTGATGCAAGTACCGGAAGTGGACTAGTACATCTGTCACCTGCAAACGGAGAGGAAGATATCAAAATTGCAAATAAAAGAAAGGTCAAAATTTTCAGCCCAATCAATGATGAGGTGAAATTTACAGACAAGGCCGGAAAATACCAAGGGATGTTTGTCAGAGATGCAGACAGACCAATTGTAGAGGATCTAAAGGAGCACAATGCCCTAGTAAAAATTGGTAAAATCAAGCACAAATACCCACTTTGCTGGAGGTCACATCACCCAATTGTGTGGCTTGCAAGAAGAGGATGGTTTTACAAATTAGACAGACTAGAAAACAAAGCAATTGATGCGGCAGAAAATGTAGAGTATTTTTTTGAACAGCCAAAAAACAGATTTTTGGGAATTATCAAAGAAAGACACCCATGGTGTATTTCCAGAGAAAGGATTTGGGGATGCCCACTACCGGTTTGGAATTGTGAAGATTGTGGTGAGAAAAATTGGTTCTTTACAAGAAAAGATATTGTAGCATCAGCTGACAAATTACCAGACGGTCCAGACTTTGAACTACATAGACCATGGATTGACAACATTACAATAAAATGCAAAAAATGTAACGGAGTCAACACAAAGAGAGAAGAATATGTTCTAGACACATGGCACAACAGTGGGTCTGCACCATATGCATCATTAACTGATGAAGAATATTCTAATGAAATTCCTGCACCATTTTTCACAGAAGGAATTGACCAGACTAGAGGATGGGCATATACATTACTAATTGAAAATGTGATTTTAAACAACTCTGCAACTCCGCCCTACAAGGCATTTTTGTTCCAGGGACATGTGTTAGATGAGAAAGGTGGAAAGATGAGTAAAAGTAAAGGAAATGTTTTGGAAGGGGCAGAACTATTACAAAAATATCCAGTAGATTTGATACGATTCTACTTTATGTGGAAAGCAAGTCCAATTGAGCCACTAAGTTTCAGTACTGATGAACTCATGTCAAGACCATATCAGGTAATCAATACACTATTCAATTTACATCTGTATTTTCAGCAAAATAGTCAATACGATAATTTTGATAAATCAAACACCATTGAATGGGCAAAACAAAACGATTTACTTACATATCCAGATATCTGGCTACTATCAAAGCTTCAAAAATTAATTCAAACACTAACTGAGAAAAATCAGACATGTAAATTCCATGAAGGTGCAAAAGCAATTGATGATTTCATAATTAACAATCTAAGCCAAATCTACATTCCAATTACACGAGGGGAATTGTGGGATGAGGATGAAGCAAAGAAGAACAGAAGATTATCAATCTATGCAGTGTTAAGTGAAGTCCTCAAAACACTAGATATTTTGATTCATCCATTTTGTCCATTTACTAGTGAGCATCTGTATCAAACAGTATTCTCAGGAAAGCAGAGCATACTATTAAACAAATGGCCATCATATCAAGAATCACTAGTCAATGAAGAGATTGAAGAATCATTTGATATAATGAAAGATGTTATATCAATATCATCTGCAGCAAGAATGAAGGGGAAGCTAAAGAGGAGATGGCCATTAAATGAAGCGCAGATTTGTGTGAAGAAAGGTCAAAAAGTAAAACTCGAATCCCTATCAGAACTATTACAATCCCAGCTTAACGTAGAAAAGTTCAGCATTACAGAAACAGAAACAGAGTCAGGATTAGAACAAGTTTTAGAATTAAAACAATTAGGATTACCAGTCAAAGGAGTGATAGAATTAGAAAGAAAAAGAATAGGACCAAAAGCAAAACAGCACATGGGAAAACTAGTTTCAACATTTAATGAAACAAATCCTGAAGAAATAATTTCAGCATTACAAAAAGATGGAAAATATGATTTTACTATTGATGGAGAAATAATTTCATTAGATAATGAAGATTTCATAATTGACTTTGATGCAAGTGAGGATTTTGCAGTTGCAAAAAGAGACAATTACATTGTACTGATTTCAACTGCCAGAAACAAAGAGATGATGGCAAAAGGATTGGTAAAAGACATTGCAAGAAGACTTCAAACACTTAGAAAAGAAAGAGGATACACACCAACTGATGTGTTAGAGGTGGCATCAATTTTGGAACTAGATGAAGAATCACTTGAAATGATGAAAGAAAAGGCAAAAGAGTTGGCATTTTTGGTCAGAGTAAAACAAGTCAACTTTGAAAAAACGTGTAAAGAATACAAAGAAGACGACATTGATGGCCAGAAAATCAAGATTTCTGTAGAATAGATTTTGAAAATGAATGTAATATTTTTATTAGAATCACAAAGTCCATAAGCAAATGTCCGAATCAAACCCAAACGTTGTTGGAATTAACGTTCTAAAACAAAATGGCCTAGATGTCGATGAATTGGTAAAAGAATTAATCAAAAATGCAGCAGTGGAATTTACTGCATACTATTACTTTACCAACCTCAGAGCACATTGTACAGGCATGGAAGGAGAAGGACTCAAAGGAATTATTGAAGATGCAAGATTAGAGGATCTTAGCCACTTTGAATCATGCCTTGAGAGAATCTACCAATTAGGAGGAATTCTCCCAAATGATGCAACTGAATTTATCAAAATTTCAGGTTGTGAATTCCTACAGCTTCCATCAAATCCAACAGATCACAAAGAGATTCTAGAAAAATGTCTCAAAGCAGAGCAGGGTGCAATTGTCAACTGGAATAAAATTTGTCAGATGACATTTGGAAAAGATCCAGTAACATATGATATTGCAAAAGATATCCTAGCTGAAGAGATCGAGCACGAGTCTTGGTTCCTAGAGTTAATCTATGGAAGACCATCAGGACACATGCGAAGAAAATATTCTGGTGAAAGACCACACACTGGAAAACATTCTAGAGTACTAGATATGGCATAAGTGCCAAATCATTTTCTTTATTTTACAATCTCAATTAAAGTGACTTTATTGACGACAAGTTGTGAAGATGCGTTGTTTTATCACGGTTAAATAGAAAAATCACGTATTGATATCATGGTAAAACAGATTAGTCTTGATGCGTGGCAAATTCAGCATTTGTCGGATCTGTTAGAAAAAGGCTCAAACATTGTTACAAAAACAAACAGACCAATTGTTCTGTACAGACAAACTCTAGAAGAAGAGGAAGAATCCTATGAAGAGATTGTGTGTACACTCACCAAAGGATATGTTATTGAGCAGATGGTAACATCAGGAGGAATTCTAGTTCCTAGTTTTCACCAACAATTTGTATTTACAATTGAAGAGTATCCTCAAGAATTATTGAGAAAAAGTAAAGATCGCTTTTTGGAAATGATAGATTTTCTTGATGAACAATTGAAATAGTATCATAGTTAATAAAGACCGTAAAATTCATGATTTTTGCATGCAATTATTAGAATTTCAGGCTAAGGAATTGTTTAGAGAATATGGAATCAATCTTCTTCCCAGCATATCATCTACTAACATAGAAGAAGGTCGAAAACATGTTAAAGAATTAGGATATCCGTTTGTAATTAAAATTCAGGTTCCAGTTGGGGGCAGAGGTAAAGCTGGTGGAATTCAAAAATGTCAAAATGATGATGAATTTGAGATAAAGTATCCTCAAGTAATGGACTTGACAATAAAGGGTGAAAAAGCAAGAGCAATCTTACTTGAGAAAATGGCAGATATCAAAAAAGAATTGTATCTGTCACTATTTTTGAATCGTTCAAAAAGATGCTACACCATCATAGCATCAGCTGAAGGAGGCGTTGAAATTGAATCAGTAAAAAATCAAATTATCAAAGAAGTAGGATTGGGTGAAGTTTCAGATGAGCTTGCAAAAGAAGTTGCAAAAGAGATGGAATTAGAAGGAAACACAGCAGACCAATTTGTTGACACATTAAAAAAATTATCAAAACTTACAATTGAAAAAGAAGCAGAACTTGTAGAAATTAACCCATTAGCAATTATGCAGGATGACACCATTATGGCACTTGATGGTAAATTTGTAACAGATGACAATAGTAATTTCCGACATCCAGAATTGCAAAAATACCAAGAAAAGACAGCAATTGAAGAGCAAGCTGAGAAAAGTGGATTTTCACTTGTAGAGTTAGATGGAGATATCGCAGTTGTTGGAAACGGTGCAGGATTAGTAATGTCAACACTAGATATGTTATCAGACAATGGTGGAAAACCCGCATGTTTCCTAGATGTAGGGGGCGGTGCAACCACAGAATCAGTGTATGAAGCATTAACTTTGATTAGTAAATTAGATAGAGTGAAAGGAATTCTCGTGAATCTTTATGGAGGAATTGTGAAAACAACAGTTGTTGCAGAAGCATTTCTCAAAGCATATGAAAATAATCTAATTGATTTACCGGTATTTTCAAGACTAAAAGGTACAGAATCTGAAAAAGCAAAAGAAATGCTTCAAGGTTCTAGAACCAACATATTTGATTCTGTAGAAGAGGCAATTAATGCAGCAGTAATGGGAGTAAAGAAATGACAGAAATTTTTGGATTACTAAAGGGAAAACCAGAAGATTCTGATTATGAAAATAAAGGAGTTATAGTTCAAGGAATTACAGGTGCATATGGTTCACTGCATGCAAAACAAATGATAGCATATGGAACCAATGTAGTTGCAGGAGTTACTCCAGGGAAAGGAGGTCAGAAATTTGAAGATAAAGTTCCAGTTTACAACACAATGCAAGAAGCAGTAGATGCAACAAATGCAAAAATTTCAATTATCTTTGTCCCAGCAAAATTCTTTCTTTCAGCAGCAAAAGATGCATTGAATGCAGAAATCAAATTGCTTGTTGCAATTCCAGAGCATGTTCCAATTAGAGATACAATGGAAACATTAGATCTTGCAAATCAAAAAGGAGCAGTAGTGATTGGACCAAACACACCAGGAATTATGATTCCAGAATTAATCAAAATTGGAATTATGCCACCTATGCCTTTCAAAGCAGGAAAAATTGCAGTGTTATCAAAAAGTGGAACATTACTCTATGAAATTTCAGATGCTCTAACAAATTCTGGTTTCGGGCAATCAATTACAATTGGTATTGGAGGAGATCCAGTTAATGGTACAAGACTAATTGATGCATTTGAAATGGTAAAAGATATTCCAGATTTAGAGGGGTTGGTAGTAGTAGGAGAAATTGGCGGAGATTCTGAAGAAATTTTAGCTCAGAGAATTATTGACAGTGGATTTAACAAACCAACTGTAGCTTACATTGCAGGACGGGCAGCACCAAAAGAGAAGAGAATGGGACATGCAGGAGCAATTGTAATGGGAACTTATGGTTCAGCAGAATCCAAAGTGTCAATGTTTAACAAAGCAAATATTCCAGTTGCAAAAAGACCTGCAGAAGTACCAGTATTATTAGCAGGAAAGATGGAAAAATCCGATTAGAATAAAAGAGAGAGATTGAGGAGAAAATTAAATGCCAGTTACAGACCCAGAAAAGAAACGAATTGCACAACAAGCACGTCTTGTAATGAGAATTTGCTTCAAATGTGGATGTAGAAACGATATTGGCGCAACAAGATGTAGGAAATGCAGAAATCCATACTTGAGATTAAAGAACAGAAATCTCGGTGTTAAGAAATAGGATTAAACAGTCATCAATCTTTGTCTGTAATCTACAATTGCAGATTTTAATTCATTATTGTATTGTTTTACAAAGGATTTTGCAGCTTCAGGATTATCTAATTCTTCAAAGATTAATTGAAGATCATCTGGTAGTTGATTATTCATTTGAAACAAAACTTTAGCAGCTTCTACATATTGCCCCAAATTATCAGCATATTCAAAGGCCAATTTCATACGATCAATTAATGCATCAAATTCTTGTAATGACATGATGAAGATTTTTAGAATTAGTACAAAAGGTCAAGGTAATAGTGACATATCACATAGCAAAGACAAAAAAACTACCCACAAACTAATTGAGTTGGACCGGTCGTCTAGTTTGGTTTGGATGACGCACTCACACTGCGTAAGGAATTATTTCCCGCAAAGGTCGTGGGTTCAAATCCCATCCGGTCCATTCAACCTTTCCAGACTAATTTTGTACTAAAATTACTCCACCATCAACATAAATTTTAAAAATTTGTATTATGGCTGTATTTCTAATTGAGGAGTAGTTTCAATGTGATTTAGACAATCTATATTTCGGATGAAGTCTTCGGCAGAGTCCGTCTGCACGTAAATTATCATTACGTCTATTATCCTCACCCATAATATTACATCTAACATTTACGTTAACTCGATCATCCCATTTATCATAATATAGCGAAAAGATAAAGTTCGTGAACTAAAAATCATCAAAAAACTAGAGATTAGATGATTTTACCTAAGGTAAATACGAATAAACAATCTGAAACACCTTGAAAATAGTTCATGAACATATGCTTCTCGCTATACATATCTAAAATAATTTGATCACCGGTCTCAAAATTCATTACACCCACATTGAGATTTCCATTTCCTCTATTACGATTTTGAAACTCTTCTTTTGCATCAGGATACGTTTCATAAAATGCAAGATATGCCGGATGTGATGTGAACATGTTCATCAATTTTTCGTCGGATTCTTCAAAACCCCCAATAGTTCGTTCCCAATCATGAAATGAATTTTGAATCATGTGAGGAAGAACAGAATACAAATCAGAAGAATATTTCACAAATTGGGCTGGATTGAGCCTAAAAAGACCAAAAATGACATCATCAAATCTGCCAGAACATTATTCAAGCCTGATGCACCAAACCAGTTGTGGCAGACAGACATCACCTATGTCTGGTGTGGGGTTGACAGATGGTGCTACTGCTTTAACGTGATTGATGCATTTAGCAAAAGGTGGATTTGGCATTCATTTGATGTGGCAGCTCCAAAGAACACTGCAATTGACAGCATCATTAATGCAGTAGCTACTGTAAAGCCTGATTGCACAAAACTGATTCTCAGAACTGACAACGGTTCGCAATACAACAGCCGAGATTTCAGAAAAGCAGTTGTTCTACTTGGAATAAGACACGAATTCATCTGACACCACACGCCAGAACAAAACGGACATGTCGAATCATTCCACAAAACACTCAAGAAGGAATACTTGTGGAGGTACGAGTTTGCAAACTATCAGGAAGCCGAAGTTGCTCTAGAGAAAGCACGAATCGATTACAATGGTTCCAGGATTCATTCAGCGTTAGGGTACCTTACTCCTGATGAATTCATGGAGTTATGGGAGATGAAAACATAAATGAATCAGACTGTATGTAAAATAATGCAAAAAGTGGTACTAAAAACAGGGGTCCACTCCAATCCAAAACTTGCAGAAATAATGATAATTTGAGCAAACACCAACAAAGCAACAATATTCGTTGATTTCATTATTGAATTTTATTTTAGTACCACAATATTATCATTATCGGAATGAATTAAAATTTAGATTCACTCCATAGAAATTTATCCCAATAATGGGAATTAATGAAAATCACATGTATTGATTCTTAATTACATTTGAATAAATATCACAAGTTCATAAAATAGGTGATTAAGAATACCATTCAAAATCATTTACAAATTCAAAGAGGAAGAAAAACTCTACACATGTTATGTTACACATGATCAATACAAAAATTTTAAGGATTTAGATATTATTGAAAAATGTGATGTGATTAAGGAAAATAAAAAAGAGCATCAAGAATACAAAGATGAGATGCAAAAAGCGATAAGCCGAGCAGTAAAAAACAATTCAACACATATCCGTAAATTGTCTGAAATTGTAAATAGCAGTAATTAATAGAAATATAAAATCTACAAAATCATTTCTTAGATTTTATCAGAGCCAATCTCTGCTTTAATTTTCTAGCTCTAGGTTTTGTTCTCAATAAACGTCCACAGCAAGGACACCACAATCCATCCCATACAATGAATACTTCACAATTTGGGCATCGTTTTTGACCTTGTTCATATCTACCACCCTCATGACTATTACTAATGGCCTTGAGTTTTTTACAGGAATTATCACAATGCACTATATCTTACTGCAAGAAGACATAGAAAAAATTATTGGTAGATTTTAACAAAAAATATGATTTCATTTATTCAAGAATACAAGAGTTTGATTCAGAATCAAAGACAGTTCCAGAACCACATTTAGAATCAGTTTCTTCTGAAGTTACAGTGTCAGATACACTTCCTAAAACGCAAGAGTTGGATTCAGAATCAAAGACAGTTCCAGAACCACATTTAGAATCAGTTTCGCCTGAAGTGATTATTTCATTCTCAATTACAGGAACAGGGATAGATTTGGGAGATGAACGTTCCAATGCATTATCAAAATATCCTTGAGAGTATCCGGCACCAAGAATAATCAAAATTAAAACAGGAATTCCAACTAGTATTGGAATTTTTAAGGGAATGGATTTTGTAAAATTTTTAGAACGTGTAGATTTTGAATCAGTGTCAGATTGAGAAGTTTCACCTATTTCAAATATAGAAGTTCCACAACCCATACAAAAATTAGCACCTAACGGACATTTTTTTCCACATTTCCAACAATGAATAGTTTCTTTGTTTTCAGGTTCATTTTCAAAGACAATTTCTGCATCAGGTTCAATCTCAGAAGTATGTTTAACAAGATATTTTTCTCTCATTCTTTTAAGATAGTTTTCGTCAGTTACCCAGATTGTTTTATTTTGAATAAATGCTTGTTTGATATGCTCCAGTCTATACGAATCACCAACACCTAACTTCAATAATGCGTTGACTTCGTCTATAACATCAGTGGAATCCATACGTTTTCTACAATAACAAACTGTCATTAAATACTAACTGAAGACAAGATGATAAAATAGAGAATTTAGGAACAAAAATGTCTAAAATAATAATTCAAAATCAAGTCATAAACAGTAGTAAATATTAAAATCTAAAAAACAAACATAGTCTGTGAATGTATCTCAAAGAAAATTAGAGATAGAAACATCAAAAGAGATTCTATTACAGACAATTCTAAAGACTAAGGAAAATTTGGATACTAATTCGATTGTAATAGCAATCAAAGATTTTGTAAAAAATCACGATAAATATGACAGTGAGAAAAAGAATCTACTAGATTACATTGCAAAGACAATGAAATAAAAGATCAGACCAGAGTTGCTAAAAGTTCAGTATGGCTAGAATCATTACTAAAACAAACATCCAATCTAGAATCTAATACTTTGAAATAACAATCATTTGAACAGTAGCCTTTACGACCTACATATAGCGACGATCAAAAGTTCGCAAACATCTTTGCAGGATTTCTAAAGATATAATTTGCAACATCAAGCTTGAATTTTGTCACTCTGAAATATTTTGACACTGCCTTGTTCATTATTGTAAACATTGCATAATACTCTGAAACCAACAATGCATACTTGCTTATCTTCCAGCACTGCTCTATCATGTTCTTCAAGTATGGTGATCCCTTTGGCAACCAGATTAGTTTGACATCTCTATTGTTTGCAAGGTATTCCTTTACCTTCTTTGATTTGTGAACTGATGCTCTATCTAAAATGATTGCAATCTTGCCACATTTCTGATGCAATTCCTTTAGGTACTCTACAAATGTTACAGCATTGAATTTGTCATAAACTCTGAATAGTTGATTACCATTTTCTGTAATTGTACCATACACTGCCAGACTCTCATGTCGTCCTGTATATGGAAGAAATATTCTCTTGGCAACTGGTGACCAGTACTTTTTTCCTGTTTTTGTATCCCTTACAAAGAATGCTTCATCAGCCATTGCAATTACAAATCCTTTCTTTTTTAGGCGTGAAATTCTCTTTTTGATGCGTTGCTGCCAGCTTCTCACAGCAGATATACTTGCATGGTTGATGTGATATTTTTGTGCAGTTTTTGCAGACATGCCGTATTGGTGCATTATCTTTCTGATGTGGGTTATGTGAAATTTTACTCCAGTGGAATAAAAGATACTTTGTTGCAACATTATGGGGGTAAACAAAGTTAGCATTGCTTTTGGACATGATAGCATCCATTCGAGTCTGGGAGATTGTTCTTGGCCTACCACTTCTTGGGGGGTCGTAGAGGCCATCAATCCCATGTTTCTCCAATTCTAGGTGAAGCTCCTGCAGATTTGTATAATTCTAGTGTTTGTTGAATTAAATCTGTAGTTTGTTTTGAAAATTCAGGATCAAGAGTCATTTGTAATTCATTATATCCAAATCTCAGATTATCTATCCATCATCATTGTCATCATCTGCAATTCTAACAACACGCTCTTCTATGAGGGTCTCAATGAGTTCAGTGAATTCAGCATCAGTGAGATTACCATCAAGGTAATTACCTACATCATTAAGCAGCCATTTGGGATATGTATCCAGATTTCGCAGGCTTTTTGATTTTTCCCAGTCTTCATAGACGATATAGCGGTTATCAATTAGATAGTCAATGGAATTAAAGAAGAATATATCACGGGCAGGACTTCCATTCCACAATTCCAGATCAGACTTTATCCACAAAGGTATAGGATCAGTGTTTTTTAGAACGGTCTTATCTGCTATAGGTCTTGGATCATCCTCTATTGCATTTAGATTCTCAAGTGAACTTAGCTGTTCGCTAGTATACCCTGTACGATGATGGTATTTCTTTTCAACAAAGTCATCACTTAGCGTTATGGTCTGAGTAAATGTGTCTCGTTTGTCTTTTGCTATAACTGTAAAAGAGTCTGCATCAGAATTAATTATGGCAGAGTATATGAGGTGCTGTTTCTCTGTTGAATTTGCAGAGGACTGAGGCAACTGCTCAGATGTTAGAGATAATGCTGCAAGGTGCACACCTGCATCAGTGTTGACAGAGACAGATGCAGGTCCGCATGTAGAGAGTAGTTCCACATTGACAGTACTAGTTTCCCTGTCATATCCTATACTGAATATTCGAAGCGAGATACCCATTCCAAATCCCTTAGAGTCACAATTTGATTTGTCGATATCTTTGTGTAAGAATTCAGCGTGGGACTCTTCAGATACATCCAAGTTAATTCTGCCGCTGCCACTAGATGAAGATGTTTCAGTCTGTGTAGATGTCGGTGAGAGAGCATCGCCATCAGGGCCGGCAGTATCTCCAGTTGTAGTTATCGCATTGTCCTCTGATGCTGCAATGCCGTTTCCTGCAACATCACTTACTGCATCTTCTGCAATGTCTAGCTGCGGTGTAAGAGAGTTGCCAAGTGTTGAGATTCTCTGTTCTTCAGTTAGGGTGATAGATAGTGTGACAGAGTCGCCTATAGTACCAACTGTTGCACCTGCAAGGGGCACCTGATTCTCAGTGTCTGGTGCACTAAGGAACAGCTTTGAGAGATCCACAGAAGAAGAGTCAGTGTTGCTTATGGTCTCATTAAATGTAATATCCAGGACTCCGGTGTTGGCATCAAATGTAGCAGAACCAAATTCAGGGCCGGCAGTATCTCCAGTTGTAGTTATCGCATTGTCCTCTGATGCTGCAATGCCGTTTCCTGCAACATCACTTACTGCATCTTCTGCAATGTCTAAATGCAAGATATCATTGTTATCACTGCCGGTGTAAGAGATTATTTGTTGTCGCTGCGCCTCAGTTAGAGTTATTGTAAGGGTGTCATCAGAGTCAGGATCAATGGCGTGTGTTGTATCAACAAGTGATACAGACATGTGGTTACCTGCAGTATCAGATATTGTAAAGCTGCCCACTGTAACATTGTCAGGATTTATTGTCTCTGAGAATGTTACAGAGAGTACTCCTGTTCCCTCTTGTATTATACCAGAGTCAAAGATTGGCGGAGCGTCTACAATGATAAGATCTTTGGTCAATCCTAAAGAACCAAATGCATTTACAGGTCTAACTTTCAAAACAAAATCTAGAGAAGGCAATGTTAAAATTGCACCATTATTTGGAGATTTTAAGGCGTTAATGCTACCTCCATTTAACATTAGAGAATTTACATTAACGTAATTAAGATCTAATGATGTGTCACCGGGTTGTACAACATATTGAAATGTTAAGGTATCAGTACCACTGCCAGATGTATAGCTAACTGTTCGATCAATACTGCCAGTTTCTAGTGTGATTTGCGGAGTTCCAGTAACAGTAACAGGTTCGGAAAATAATACAGTGACATCGACTACATCACCAGTATCATATATACCATTAGCAGTAGTAGATGATACAGCATTTGGCCTTGTAGAAACCATGATAAAATAACAAAATCTAATTTTCTAATCCTGTAAGCATTGTATGCAATTAACCTGTACAACATCTCATTGTCCTGAGTTGTAACATTTCTTGATGTGACATCTCCTGACATTATCTGTTTGATCACAAAAAAGATTGTTTCAGATTTGTTTCTCTGATGGTACAATTGTACAGGAAAGTTCCTCTTCATCTCCTTTCTATGAATTCCACTGGTTCTGTAAATTGGAACTGTTCCATATCGAGTTGGAATTATTGCAGCTGTGTTGATCTGTTCTGCACCAACATGGTTATTCTCATCATCAAAACCCATGTCACCTAACACAATATCAACTGGAACAATATTGTTGGTTTTGTACAACAATGGCAGAAAATCAGGATTATCATGTTGCATGTTGTGGTGTGTCATGACACAGCAAACAAGCTGTGTATTCATGTCAGCACAAACAACAACTTTTAGGAAATTCCTGCGTAACTGTACTCTTTTTGTATAATAGTATGATGCTGTACTGTAACTGAATCCGCTACCATCAATTCCAGCTAGAACCAGTCTGACTTTTTTGTACAAAATGAATTCCTGCAACATTTTATGTAACAGATTTCCTTCCAGTCTTGCAGCTGCCTTTTGTAGTGTGGTGTAATGTGGAATGGTAGACAAACCAAGATATTCCTGAATTCCTACACATTCTTCTAAAAATTCTGTAAATCTTCTATAACTCTTTGATTCGTACTGTCGTATTGCCAAGAGTATGAGATGTGTCCAAACAGAATAGATATGATTTGATTTTGGATGTAAGAACCTGGGAATTCTGCATCTGGTGATTATATTGAGTAGTGTTTTGCACATTTTGACGTATGATGAGACCATACTGTAATCTGCAAATACAATCCTAATGGATCTAAATTAGCTAAAATGTATCACAATTGGGTTAAAATCAGATGGTTTCTACAAGGCCACAGCATTTACAATCACATCTTTATCTAAATAAATGATATGTACTGTACCTTTTAGAGGGCCATCAGCAAATGCACCTACTGCAATATCAGATACTCCGTCACCGTTAAGGTCACCAATGTTTGCAATGGAGAAGCCAAAGAGAACATTATCAGATAGGCGGGGTCCAGGTTCAGTAGAGTCGTTGATTTCTCTAGTTTGGTCTATAGAGCCATCAGTGTTCATAAACAGAATGTGTACAGCGCCTCTATCACCTCCTCTATTGTCATCACTAGACGCACCTACTGCGATATCGGATACTCCGTCACCGTTAAGGTCACCAATGTTTGCAATGGAGGTGCCAAATTCATCGCCATTAGATAGATCTGGGCCATTTGGAGTAGAGCTGTTTATTTCTATGGTTTGGTCTACAGAGCCATCAGTGTTCATAAACAGAATGTGTACAGCGCCTCTATCACCTCCTCTATTGTCATCACTAGACGCACCACTGCGATATCGGATACTCCGTCACCGTTAAGGTCACCAATGTTTGCAATGGAGGTGCCAAAGCGATCATCATCAGATAGGTTTGGGCCGTCTGTAGTAGTGTCGTTAATTTCCAAGATAGAACTTGGATACGCATTGTTGTTTGCATATACAACATCATTACCAAACTCAAATTTTAGATGGTGTTTGCCAGGAGTGTGTACAAGCATCTTAAATGAACCAACATCATCGCTTGAATAATCCGGAAATACAACAGAGGCATTAGAACCAGAGTCATCATAAATAAATTCAGGTGCAATTTCACTTCCATCAGAATCATAAAGTGAGATAAACTCTACATCATCAGGCAATCCAGCTCCAAAGCTTGTTGCATTAATTGCAGAGACTGTCAAGTCATGAGTTCCCTTTGTAACAAACTCTACAGTCCAGTATCCCCCTACAGTAGGATATGACTGTTCATTTAATACATCGATGTCCCCATACAACGCCAAAAGAAATTCATGTACTGTCTTTTTCTCAGATTCGCTGAGGGGATTCTCATCATTATACATTGAATCAGTAGCATCTGAGTTTGCCCCAGAACTATGCAGCTTCTTTTTCAAAAATTCATGATCAGGTAATACATTATTTGGTAAAATATTTTCATAAGGATTCATCTCTGCAAATATATCATCTGCAAAAGCATGTTGGGGAGAAAAGGTTAATCCAATAGGACCAAGCATACTGCCAGAAACGAACACGGCAGATACGAATATCGCAAGAGAACTTCTGAGAAATGCCTTGTTTGTGTTTTTAGTCCATATGTTAGCTAGTACAGAGATTCCGGGTGCAATAATTAGAGAAAACATGTGAAAAAGGAAAAAAAGTGTCTATTATCCTCAAATTAGTTCACCCCATTATTTCCAGACTAAAGTCAAGATACGTTTGGAAAAGAGGAAAGAATCACAAGATTATGCAATACTTTGTTTCCCAACCCCAAATAACCATCAACACTCTTTGATGCTTTGAAATCATTTCTGATTCTATTGCATTGCAATCATTTTATTGTACAGACAAACTTTCATTTTCAATTCATGAATCATGTTTTCTCTCTTGTGCGATGTCACATGCTCTCCAAATATTCTTTTGAATACAGAGAATACTCCCTCTACAATCCATCTATCCCCATAGCTTACGCTGAGCTTCCATAGATCCAAGTTATACAATTGTGCCAAAACGGACTTTCTCCGAGGATAACAATCAGTTACAACTGATGAGTTTTTTCTTGTTTTAATTGCAGGTAGAATATCATTATCATAATACAGATATGAAAAATTATCCTTTGTATCATATGCACCATCAGCCAAAGTTTTAGTGACATTGCCAAACTGTTTTGATTGCTCAACTAGCGATATGAAATGTTTTGAATCATGTGACTTGTCATCTGTAATATCAATCCCTGTGATCTGTTTAGATTTCACATCTACTGCCACATGAATTTTAAGAAATCCTCTTCTCTTCTGCCATTTCTGTCTCATCCACTCACCTCTGTTTGCAACCTTGATTCCAGTTGAGTCTATTGCAATGACAATGTCTTTTCCTAGTTTTGGATTCATCTTGATGTCAAGTTTGTTGACACGTTTCCAAATGGCAGAATATGTGGGAGTCTTTGTTTTGGATTGGAGGTGTGATTTTATCAGACCTTCTGTTTGTCTGAATGGAAGATGCAAATAGAGATGACAGTATCCTAGTGCCTCCATGAAGGATTCAGGATAGACAAATCGATGACCTTCCTTTTTGTGATTCATCTCTTTTAGTTCCATACTCCATGATTCCATTGCGTCAAAGGACAACATGATTTCTCCACGTCTAACTAGTGTTTTGTTGTAATTTTTCCAGTTTCTGTTCATGGAATAATACAGAATATTCTGATCTAAAGCTTGGGTGATGAAATTAATTGGATCAACTAGTCATGTTGGGAAACACAGCATTATGCAAAAGTTAGATCCAATCCAGATATCCTGGATAATCAAGTCAAAAGAGGACGGTGCCAAGAACGCAGACGTTGCCTCATCCATGAAGATATCTGTTGGGTGGATGCAGAAACTCTACTCACGGTATCGCCGTACTGGTGCAGTTCCAATCCTAGGCAAGTCTGGAAGGCCAAAGGGAATAATCACAGAGCAGATGGTGCAGACTGTCCAGTCTACATTTGAAAAGTTCAGGTGTTCTGCAGTATTCTTGGAGAAAATAATTGATACTACTGGAACACACATACCTCACAATACCATACATAAAATTATGAGAGATGAAGGGTTGGCAGAAGCTCAGCCAAAGAAGAGGAGAAGACGAAAGTGGGTTCGATATGAAAGGACATATTCAAACTCCATGTGGCATACTGACTGGAAGAAGCTAGATGATGGCAGATGGTTCTTATGCTACCAGGATGACGCATCAAGGTTTATCGTTTCTCATGGAGTGTTTGCAGAGGCAACAACAGATAACGCACTTGTGGTATTACATGAGGCAATTGCAAAGCACGGTAGGCCTGCATCAATTCTAACTGATCATGGCTCCCAGTTTTATGCAAACCAATCAGAATACAAGAGAAAAGGAGCATCCCAGTTTGAGCAGGAACTGGTAAAATTAGAGATAAAGCATATCATGGCAAGAGTGAACCATCCTCAAACCAATGGCAAGCTCGAAAGATTTCACGGCGAGATTCAGAGAAAGCAGAAATGGTTTGGCACCATTGATGAGCTGGTCCACTGGTACAATCACATAAAGCCACACATGTCACTTGACTGGGATAATCTTGAGACTCCTGCAAAGGCATATGCAAGAAAGATGCCAGAGAAAGGAACAAGAGTTATTGATGAGCAGACAGGAGAAGAATACGATGTCAAATAAGGGACGAACTGATTTTGGGATACAACAACATGGATTGTAGTGCGGGAGGTGGGATTTGAACCCACGAACTCCTAGAAGATAAGGATCTGAACCTTACACCGTTGACCAGGCTGGGTGACTCCCGCATTGGAAAAAATTGAAATCTGGAATAAGTTTCTTTATTATACTTGAAAACAACTATAGAAAATTAATCAAGTGATAAAATGGAATTTAGAGAAGTATATTGTTCAAACTGCAAACAAGTACTAGGACGATACAATACTAAATTTTACAGTGAGGAAAAAATTGGCGAATTGATAAACACAACTCATTCTTCACATACTAGAAATGGTCATCAAGTTAACATTAGGAAATTTGAAAAAGATTAAATAATTTTTATTTTGTTAACTGCTTCAAAGAGATTAGAAACTCGATGAATTTGATTTTCAGAAATATGTTGATTCCAAGGTTGTGAATACAATATTACTTTTTTATTATTTTTGAGGAATTTTTCTGCATTAAGAGGAGAATCATCAATAAATATATCATAATCTAGATCAGCTTTCATTGGACCGTCAATTACTGAGACATAATTATCATAAGATATGTTATGGTGATCTAACCAAGATTTGACAAAAGAATCGGTAGAACGTTCCCTAGCAGTTACAATATCAACTTGACCAATACTAGAAAGAGATTTTGTTATTGATGAAAGATTTGGTTCTGTTGTAGGTATTGACACCCAATTTTTCCAACATGTGCTAAGCTCAGCATAAAAATCAAAAGGGTCTATTTGAAATTCTTTCCAAAATTCCCAATTTGTAATTTGGTGTTTGGCAATTTTTGGTCTAACTAAATTACTGAAATTTAGCCACGATATTATTACATCTGCAAGCACACCATCAACATCCAATGCAATTTTCATTTTAGTCACTTGTTTTTCTAAATTCATCTAAAAGATTTTTTTGGTGTTTGTTGAGTTTTTTTGGTACGTTAACCACAATTCTGACAAATTGGTCTCCTTTTCCCCTATAGTTAATGTGCGTAACGCCCTTTCCTTTTAGTTTGATAATTGTATTTGGTTGACTACCAGAATCAACTTTAATTTTTTCTGTTCCCTCTAAAGTTGGAACAATGATTTCACATCCTAATGCAGCATCAATCATAGACACATCATGATCATAGAAAATATCTTTTCCATCTCTATTGAATTTTGAATGAGGTTGAACTCTTACTCTAACTATTAAATCACCATTTACACCATCAGGAATCTCATTTCCTTCATTAGGAACTGTATAGTCACCTGAATCAATTCCAGGAGGAATATCAAATGTTACTGTTTTCGATCCTTTTTTCTTTCCTTGTCCTTTACATTCATTACAAGGGGTTTCAATTATGGAACCTTGTCCTCTACATGCAGAACATGGTGCAGCAGTAACAAATGATGCAAATCCCATATTTCGAGTTTGTCTAACTTGCCCTTGACCATTACATGTTCCACAGGTTTTTTTGTTAGTACCAGGTTTAGCACCAGAACCATGACAAATATCACATTGAATTTGTTTTTGTAAATTAATTTCCACTTTTTTACCGTGAAGGACATCTTCTAATGTTACATGAGTTTCATATAGAAGATCAGAACCTTGTTGCTGTTGTTGATTAAAACCAAATCCCCCACCTCCGCGACCAAAGATGGATTCAAAAATAGAATCAAAACCACCACCCTGTGCACCTTGAAAAATATCTTCACTAGAATATCTTCCATCTACACCAGCATGACCATGCTGATCGTAGATTTGTTTTTTCTCAGGATCTGAAATAACTGCATATGCTTCAGAAATTTCTTTAAAATGTTCTCCTGCTTCTGCAGATTGATTTCGATCAGGGTGAAATTTTAATGCTAATTTTCTATACTGTTGTTTAACTTCATCTGGTGAAGATGTTTTTGAGACACCTAAAACCTCATAATAGTCACGTTTTGCAGCCATGAATCATTCCTTTATCATAATTACAGTATAAATGATTGAATTGTAATCTCAGTTAGTTTTTGTTTCATCAGTTTGGGATGATTCAGAAGTTTCTTCTGCACCTTGTTGTCCTTCTGCACCTTGTTGTCCTTCTGCACCTTGTTGTCCTTCTGCACCTTGTTGTCCTTCTGCACCTTGTTGTCCTTCTGCACCAGGTGGGGGTGAAGCATTTTTGTAAAGTTCGGTTGTAACTTCATTTACTAATGTTTGTAATGCTTCAAGTTTAGGTTTTAATTCTTCAGCTTCTTTATCCAAAACTTCTTTGACTTCTTTTACAGCATCAGTAATTTTGATACCTTGTTCTTGAGAAATTTTATCTTTAAGATCATGATTAACTAATTTTTCTGTAGTGTAAATGTAACTTTCTGCTTCATTCTTTAAATCAATTTTTTCTTTCTTCATTTTATCTTCATCAGAGAATTTTTCTGCATCTTCTTTCAATTTTTCAATTTCTTCTGGAGATAGTTTAGAGTTAGATTCGATAGTAATTTTTGCTTCTTTTTGTGTTCCAAGATCCTTTGCTGTGACATTGATAATTCCATTTGCATCAATGTCAAATTTTACTTCGATTTGAGGAATACCTCTTGGAGCAGGTGGTAAATCTGTAAGGTTAAAACTTCCTAGTGACACATTATCAGTTGCCATAGGTCTTTCACCTTGTACAACATGAATAGTAACTGCGGTTTGATTATCAGCTGCAGTTGTGAAAACTTTACCCTTTGAGGTTGGGATTGTGGTATTTCTTTCAATTAATGGTTCTCTAACACCACCTAAAGTTTCAATTCCTAATGTAAGAGGAGTAACATCTAGTAAGACAATATCACTGCTTACATCTCCAGCAATAATTCCAGCCTGAATGGCTGCTCCCATTGCTACAGCCTCCATAGGATCTACGCCGGATTCAGATTCTTGACCAACTAGATCACTAACAAATTTTTTGACTAATGGAATTCTTGTTGGTCCACCAACCATGACAATTTTATTGATATCAGAATTTGAAAGTTTTGCATCTTCTAATGCTTTGAGTACTGAAGGCTTACATCGTTCTACAATAGGTCCAATTAATTCATCTAGTTTTGCTCTTGTAATTCTTAATTCTAAATTTTTTGCACCAGATGAAGGATCATGAGAGATAAATGGTAAATTAACATCAGTTTCCATGACAGTAGATAATTCAATTTTTGCTTTTTCGGCAGCTTCTCTAATTCTAGTCATTGCAGTTGAATCTTGAGAAAGATCAACACCTTCTTTTTTCTTGAATTCGTCAACAACGTAATCAATTAATACTTTATCCATATCTGTACCACCAAGCTGAGTATCACCTGAGGTACTTAGAACTTCAAAAACACCTCCACCCATTTCCATAATTGTTACATCTAATGTACCACCACCAAAATCAAAGACAAGAATTTTCATGTCTTCTTTTGCTTTATCTAATCCAAATGCCAAAGATGCTGCAGTAGGTTCATTAATTATTCTTACAACATCTAATCCTGCAATTGTTCCAGCATCTTTAGTTGCTTGACGTTGATTATCATCAAAATATGCCGGAACAGTGATTACTGCTTTTTGAACTTGTTCTCCAACAAATGCTTCAGCATCTTTTTTGATTTTTTGAAGAATGAATGCTGAAATTTGTTGAGGTTTGTATTCTTTATCTAAAATTTTAAAGGTATGATCTGAACCCATTTTTCGTTTAGCTGCAACAATAGTATTATCTGGATTAGTTACTGCTTGTCTTCGCGCAGGCTCACCAACCAAAAGATCACCTTCTTTAGAAAAAGCTACGACTGACGGAAATGCTTTACCACCAACAGTGGCACCTTCAGCTGCTGGAATAATTGTAGGTTTTCCACCCATTACAACTGCTGCAGCAGAGTTACTTGTTCCTAAATCAATCCCAATAATTTTAGCCATATTTTATCATCATCCTTTTTTTGAAATTTCTACTAGTGTCGGTCTTATAACTCTCTCATGAGAAATATATCCCTTCCTGATCTCTTTTGTAATTGTATCATCATCCAAATCAGGTTCATTAATTATTGATATAGCCTCATGGAAGTTTGGATTAAAAATTTCCCCTAATGCATCTATAGGTTCAATATGATATTTTTTCAATAAAGAGTCCATGTTTTTTAAAATAGAATCCAAGCCTTCTGAATTAATTTCGCTATCAGAAAGAACTTCTTTTGCTCTAACAAAATCGTCATAAATTTTTAAAAAATCTAATATGAATTCATTGATTTTTGTATTTACTCCATTTTCAATATCAGTTTGAGTCTTCCTACTAAGATTTTGGAAATCTGCTAATACAAGTTTTAATTTTTCTTCATATTCAGATGATTTTTGTTTTTCTAAATCTAATAATTTAGATATGTCTTCAACATCAGATTCTATTTTAGGAGAATTACTTTTAGTTTCTTGTTCAGAGATTACATCAACTGGAATTTCATCAGAATTAGATTCGCTCGACAATCCAACAAAAATAATAATTTAGCTAATTTATACTATTATTGATTGTTTCACATAAAGGATTAGCTTTGACAATAATTAGATCAGAATCTTGTTTAGTTTTTTCTATATTTTCAAAATCAGATTGTGAGCATGCAACTACTATGGTAGTTTTATCACTATGAAATAGATCAAAGTTAGGATCTTCATAAGCTTCTACATCACCAATGTAATCACGTAGTCTTGATGTCAAATTTTGTAACATTTCAATTTTATCTCCACGCATTGCATGTTGATCAAGTGTCCAAGATAATGCAATCTTTGTTCTACTTGCTTTAAGATCATTTTTCTTTAATGTTGAACGAATTTCATCAATTAATCGTTTGATGTATCCATCAATTCCTTTAACACTTCCATTAATTAGATACATCAGTGTATTTGCTCCTTCAAATGAAGAGCCTAAGGATTTTAAATCAAATAATCCACTAACCATATCGTCTAAAAATATTTCTTGGAAATCATCAGATGAAAGATCATTTTTTGTAACCTCATCTTGAGCGTATTTACACACTTCTAAAACACTACATAAACTAGAGAATCTAGATAGAACATCAATAGCATGAAAATGCTCAGATGATGAAATAGCAACAAATTTTTTCTCTTTTTTACCTACTGTAAGAAGATCAGATAATGTTGAATCTTTTTTTCCATTAAACGATCCTATGATTTTTGGTTGTTCATTAAGATCTTCTAATGGATAATAAAAATATGAAATATGTTTTCCAGTTTGAAGACCAGTAACATGTTCAAGTAATGAAATATTTTCATTATTTCCTCCAAACCCAGTAGGAAGAGTAAAAATCACAGAGCTGTTCTTTTTCATTGAAGAAACTGCATCCTTGAACTTTGAGTGAATTTCAGTTTTGATGTCTTGTCCAGTTTTTCTAATTCTTGGAGTAAAGAAAAGATATTGTGCTTTAGAAATTGCTACATCTATTGGTTCCATTGCTAACAAGGGTTCATCTTCTTTTAGAGAAGAAACATTTGGATATGTTTTAGCAATTTCAGCTTTGAGAGAAATTGCTGATGGTGTTGATTCATCTATAATGTATACATCTGCACCTTTGATTGCCATCTGAGATGCAATAGCATATCCTTCTGTACTAAGTCCATAAACAACTACTTTTGCTCCCTCCATTACATTTACAGCTAGTATTAGACTAAGAAAAACTTATTGAAGTTACCATAATTAGGAAATTACTTGAAAATCTGGATAGATATTCTAACACCAAAACAATTATTGTTTTCTGAACCAATAATTGCAAAATTAGGTAAAAAACACGATCTTTTGTGTACTTCACGAGATTATGAAGAAGTTTCAAAATTAGCCAAAATACGTGGTTTTGACCTTGTTTTTGTAGGGAAGCATGGAGGAGGAGATAAAAAAAGTAAACTCAAAGCCAGTATTGACAGAATGGAAAAACTGTCTAAGAAAATTAAAGCATTTTCACCTGATATTGTTATTAGTTTTTGTTCTCCAGAGGCAGCAAGAATATCTTTTGGGTTAAGAATAAAACATGTAGCATTTTGTGATTCACCACATGCAAATGCAGTTATGCGATTGACATTACCATTAATTCAAAAATTGTTAATTCCATTTGCAATATCAAAGAAGGAATTTTCAAAGTATGGAATTGATGAGAAAAACATTATTCAATACAAAGCAATTGATGCTGTTGTTACTATACAGAGAAAAGTAAATCAGGACGCAAAATTACCATTTAAAAGTAACAGTAAAAAGAATATTCTGATCAGGATAGAAGAAGAAGAGGCATCATATACATCAAAATCTAGTAAAATAATCCCTATAATCAAAAAAGTAGGAAAGGATTTTAAAAATGAAAATATTGTAGTTTTAGGAAGATATACAAAACAAATTGAAAATTTACAAAAAATAATTGGAAAGAGTATAAAAATTGTTAAAATGTCATATGATGGAAAACATTTGTTAAACAATACAGATATTTTTATTGGATCTGGCGGAACAATGACTGCAGAATCTGCATTAATGGGGATTCCAACAATTTCTTATAATGCGGTTCCAAATATAATTGAAAATTTCTTAGTGAAAAAATATCTAGTAAAAAGAGAAACAAATCCAAATAAAATTTCAAGATACATAAAGAAAAAATTTGAAGCAAACAATAATCAGAGTCATAAAAGAGCAGAAACGATTAGAAAGCAGATGGAAGACCCTATTCAAAAATTAATTAAAATAATTAAAGAGTAGAAGATTTTTGTTTTATGAGCCAAATTCAAATAAAAAGTTCATTAAGGGAATGAGAGTGCTCGATTTAGCAGCCCGGTAGTGTAGCGGTCAAGCATAGAGGCCTTTGAAGCCTTTGACCCCAGTTCGAGTCTGGGCCGGGCTACTTTTTTAATAAAACATGATTTTGTAACACGAATATATCACAGATAGTTTTTCTGAAATTAGGCATAATGACTGATATTATTTTAGGTATGGGGGAAGTAGGAGAAACATTATTTCATCTACTTGAAGAAAAGAATTTTGATAGTATAGGAATTGATGTAGATTCTTCTAAATGCAAAAATTATTCAGAAAATGCAAAGATTGAAAATCCAGAATATCTCCATGTTTGTTTGCCAGGGGAATTATCAGAATTTGTAGACATTACAGTAGATTGGATCAATAAAATTGAAGGATTGAAAGTTGTGTTAGTACATTCAACGGTAAAACCTGGAACTACAAAAATTATTCAAGAAAAATCTAAAGTTTCAGTTTTGTATTCACCAGTTCGTGGAGTACATAAAAGATTTTTAGATGACATTAAAAAATATACAAAATTTATTTCTTCAGATGAAAAAAACATAGAACCAAAAATAAAAATTGATTTGGAAAATAGATTTGAAAAAATAGATTGGATGTCAACAACAAAAACTGCAGAATTAGCAAAAATATTGGTAGATACCACCTATTATGGATGGTTGATCAATTATGCACAAATAACAAAAATGATTTGTGAGAAAGAAGATATTGATTTTGATGAGATGTGGAAATTTGCAGATGAAATTCATGAGAATTTGGGTAATAGGCCTAAAATGTATCCAGGAATTATTGGAGGACATTGTGTAATTCCCAATTTAAATTTGATAGACTACGAAAATCTAAACATGATTAAAAAAATCAATGAAATGTATGAAAAATTTAAAAAATAATTTCAAATTCTAAAAATCTAATTTAGTTAAAAGTCTAGATGCAATTACAAATAATACAGATGCCATAGCAACAAGGATTATCATTTCTAGTATCACAAATTCAGTAATAGTTCCAAAAATTCCAGCCCTAATTACATCAACAAGATATGTTAATGGATTTAGATAAAATGCGGTTCTTAATGGTTCAGGCGCACCACCAGCTGGATAAAATGCAGTACTAACAAAAGCGAAGAAAAGAAAAACGGTGTTAATAATTACATTAAATCCTTCACTTGAGCGTAATCTAGTGGAGATAATTGAGGCTAGCGAACCAAAAAGCACAGAGCCAGTGATAGCTCCAAAAATGATTATAGGTATTGTTACTAGAGAAAATTCTACAGATTCAAAAAATACAGGGTATCCTACTACTGCTATTAACGTTGCACTAACTAAACCAATAATTCCTATTGTGCAAATATTACTAAGAATATAATGACTTCTAGTGAATGGCCCAGACATAATTTGTTCAAACATTCCGTGTTTTCTATCATTCCAAATTATAATTCCAGAAATTAGCGTACTGTTCATGATATTAAATCCAATCATACCTGAAGCTAAAAATGCAGGATAATCAAGTTCTTTATTTCCAAATGGAACTGCATTGATTAATGGTGCATAAGCAAATCCTGCAACAAAAATATAGATCAAAGGAAAGATTATTTGCCAAATTAAAAAGCCAGGATTAAGAGAAATCGTAAGATTTCTATTTACTAATCTAATTATTGGATGCATTTTCTCTTACCATGTTTAAGAATATTTCTTCAAGATTTGTCGGTACTGCAGATAAATCTTCTATCTCAATTTTATTATCATTAAGTATTTTCAAAACTTGTAACAAAACCAATTTAGATTGTTCTGAATGAATTATAATATTAGTTCCAGTTTTAAAATCAATTTTACAATCTGATATTCCAGATAAAAGTGAAGGAACATCAGATTGCTTTTCTAATAAATGAATTTTAATAGTTTTTTCTTTTCCAAATCTATTTTTTAAAGCATCAGGGGAATCAACTGTTACAATTTTACCTTTATCAATAATAGCAATCTGATCACAAAGATACTCTGCCTCAGATAGAATATGTGTAGTATAAAAAATTGTTAACCCCGTTTTAACTTTATTTTTTAAATAATCTAGTAATTTTCTTCTAGCACTAGGATCTAATCCTACAGTAGGTTCATCTAAAAACAATAATTCCATATCATGCATAAATTCTCGTGCTACCTGAACTCGTCTTCTTTGGCCAATAGACAGATCTTCATTTCTTTGTTTACGAATTTCAACTAGACCAAAGTCTTTCAATAGTTGCTCCATTCTTTTTTTACATTCAGTTTTTGGTACATTCCACATCATTCCATATTTCTCAAGAGATTTTTCAACAGATAATGTAGGCTCATAGCTAGGTTGCTGTAAGACCACACCAATTTTATGACGAATTTGAAGTGGGTTTGAAACTGCATCAACACCCAGAATAGATAATGAACCACTTGATGGTGGAATTAGAGTAGTAAGAAGTTTGATGGTGGTGGATTTACCTGCACCATTAGGTCCCAAAAATCCAAAAACTTGACCTGATTTTATGGATAATACTAGATCATCTACTGCATGAACCGAACCATACAATTTTGAAAGATGATACACTTCAATACATGACATAACAAATCTGCGATCTTCCTATTAATTTAGTTAGTGAGATAAATACAAAAAAATGGATGAATTGGGTATAACTATAATATCATTTTTTGAAAATATGACAAAAATCTGATAAAGCGATCATTTTGTAAAAAAATAATATCATCAATAGAATGAAATTTTTATTAATAGAACAAGTTTATCAAAAATGAATTGTCAGAATTTGAAAATCTTATCAATAAATTTCTAGAACAAAAATCAGAATTATCTAAAGCAGATCTTGAAGAACAAATAAAACAGAAAAAAGAAAAAATTGGTGCTGGATATTTAACTGATCAAGGTGCATTATTTTTAATTGCATCTGATTATGGAATTACATTATCAGAACCACAAAAATTAGAAATCAGTTTAAAGGATCTATATGCAGGAGCAAAAGAAATTTCATTAGAAACAAGAGTGCTAAATTTGTCAGCTGCAAAACAATTTTCTAGAAAAGATGGATCTCCATTTTATCTTCGAACAATGACTGTATATGATACAAATTCTACGGCTAGTGTAAAATTATGGGATGAAAAAGCTAATCTTCCAGGAGTTGAAAATCTAAAACCTGGAGATTTAATTAAAATCATTAAAGCTTATGTTAAATCAGATCTTGATGGGTCTCCAACAATAAACATTGGTTCTGGATCAAATATAGAAACTACTGATACAACAAGTGAAATTCCAACAATAGATACTATCACAAAAGATGTCAGTGAATCTCAAGAAGGACAAAAAGATCTGGTAATTTCAGGAACTATTGATGGTGTAATTAGCGGGATGGAATTTACAAATTCTCGGGGAATGCCTGGAAAAGCACTAAGAATGAGACTAAAGGGAAAAGATGGAAGTGGAATGAGAGTAGTATTATGGGGTAAAGATGAATCCACCATTCCTAACATGATTTCAAAATCAGCCAAAGTACGATTACTTGGCGTTAGAGTAAAATCAGGAAATCAGGGATTAGAAATTCATGGAAATGATGCAACAATTGTTGAAATTGAAGGAGGAAAAGAAGCAGAACCAATAATCACTAGAGTTCTTTCTATATCACCAACAGAAAATGGTAAAAACATGATTTTAGCAGTAGATAATAAAAAGAATTTGTTCAATATTAGTGATTTTTCAAATTCAACCAATATTTGTGCAGAAGGAGACGTAATAGAATGCATGCCATCAAAAATTTATGGAAATTCAATTACGTTAGATGAAAATTCTTTTGTAAGAAAATTAGAAAATGATGAATCAATTCCATCATTATCTCAACTTAGAACAAAAATTAATGACGTCAAAGTAGATTCTAGTTATTGTATTGAAGCAATTGTGTTGAAAGTTCCTGAAAGACGTGAAGTTCAAACAAAATCTGGAGAATCAATAGCACTTTCAGAAATGTTTGTTGAAGATGATACAGGACAAATTTGGGTAAAAGGTTGGAGGAATCAAGCAAGAATTATTGATAAATGTGAATTAGGAGAAATTATTTCCATTACAGGACTTAATGCAAAAGCTGGACTAGAAGGCAGAATAGAACTATTTGTAACTTCATTCTCTAAAATCACAAAGAAGAACTAAGAATCCCAAAAACCCCTGGTTACAACGTATTGTCTTTCTGCTTCATAGATTTGTTTAAACAAATGTTCTTCATCCACCATATTTCTCAAAATCCTTGCCGCAGTATCAGCACCAACACCATATCCAGAAATTACAGTAATAGCGATTTTCCCAAAATTTTCCACTAATGATGCAACTTTCCAGGCACGATCAAACTTGTGTTTTTCATCTGCAGTTAATCTTTTTCCATCATGTTTTTTTCTAATAATTTTAGGTAGATCATAATCAGAATAATACGTTGTAGTAATTTGTCTTGCTTTACAATATGGACATATTAGTAAATTTTTTACCTCAGATGTTTGAAATACTCGTTCCCACTTTCCACATCGAGCACAAATCAAACGATGTTTTGTTTTTTCTAATCTAGCTTTTACGAGATCAAGAATTCCTTTGTCAAGATTTGCAGGAGAGGAATAATATTTAGCAGTATGATCTAAAATTGGCAGAGCTAATTTAGAATATTGATCAACATCTATCCAAGTTATATGAATTTCATCTCCTTGGATTTTTTTTAGAATTTTTTCAGAATTTTTAAGATCATATTTATCATGAAATAATTCTCGTAGTGCTTCATGTACAAGTGCTGTTTTGGAATATCGTTCGTACAAAAATCGAGCAGATTTTCTTTCATATATTGCCCCACGACCTACAACTCCAAATTTTTTTGCAACACACCATGTTTTCCAATTTACATTATGAGTTCCAGTTAAAGAAGCACTAACAACAGACTGTAAATCATAATCATCTTTTATAGTTTCCATGAAAAGTTTTTCTGAAATTCTAGAATTAGAAGATAAAACAATTCTATAACCATCAGAACGAAAATCAACGATTGAACCTAACATGGATGAAAGCACAGAAGATAGTAATGTGGATAGAGTAGAATTGATCTTAGTACCAAGACAAGAATGAATTACAATTGAACCCTGAGATCTATTAGATTCAATTACAAGGTTATTTTCATCAGGAATTTTATCAAAATTTAATTTTTCAATTACATTATTTGTTAAAGTTAAACTTCCATTCTTAACTTTACTACGAAAATTTCCTACTTTACGCGCAGTTTTATAGTCAATGGGTATACTTTCTCCTTCCCAATATGGCACTGTAATTCCTCCGCCTCTGAAAGGTTCAACATTTACACTAAATGATTTTTCATCAACATTTAGAATTCTCCATTGCGAACCTTTCAATACAAAAATATTTCCTGAATCTCCATGATCTCCTACAAATCTTTGATCTAAAGATCCAATAATTTTTTTCCCAACACTATCAAAAACTTTGAATTTAAGAATATCAGGTATTGTTGAAAGATTTTCGAAATAATATTTGAAAGAACCTCCTTTTTTCCAATAAGTCATTTTTAGTCTATCAAAAAATATCAAATAGTTTGAATCAAGTAAATCTAAGACATCTATTAGATCCTGAATTTTTAAATTTCTAAACGAATATGCCTTTGTAACTAATTCAAAAGCTTGTTCAACTGTAATTTCACCAATTTGCATAGATAATCCAACTAAATGATGAGCTAAAACATCTAAAGAGCCATCATGAATTTTTTGTTCTTCAATAGAACCTTCTTGAATACGATCAAGGATTGCTTGTGCTTCAAATTCATCATCAGGATTATTTGTAATGATTAATCCTTGAGCTGATGCATCACGATTATGTTTACTTCTACCTATTCTTTGAACAAACTTTGACACTTGTCTTGGAGAACCATAATGAATTACTAATTCAACTGAACCAATATCTAATCCTAATTCTAATGATGATGTACATACTACAATACCATATTTTCCTTCACGCAAAGTTTGTTCTGTTTCTTCTCTAACTTCTTTTGATAGAGAACCATGGTGTAATTCTATTGGAATAGAAGATTTTTGTTTTAATACTGATGCTAAAAACTCTGCTTCTCCTCGAGTGTTTGTAAATAGAAGTATGGGGGAATCTAACTTCAATTCCAATACATATTCAACTATTTTCTCTGCAACATCTGAAATTGTTCCTTTGACATATTTGATTTCAACATCATATTTTCTAACAGATGTATCTCTAATTATCTGACATTTTCGTTTAGTGCCTACAACAAATTTTCCGGCTTCATCAAAATTTCCCACAGTTGCAGATAATCCAATTTTTGTAAGTGGATATTTTGAGTTTAATTCTAGTCTTTCAATACTTAATGATAATTGAGAACCTCGTTCGCTAGATAATAATTCATGTACTTCATCTATAACAATCCATTCTAAATCATATAATGCATTAAGCATTTTAACCTGTGTTAAAAGAATAACCAAAGTTTCAGGAGTTGTGATTAAAATATCAGGGGGATTTTCAGTTATTTTTTTTCTATCTTTTTGACTAGTATCACCATGTCTAATTTCAATTGTTAATTGATTTTCATGTGCATAATTTGTGATTCTTCTAAATACATCACGATTTAAGGCTCGTAAAGGAGTGATGTAAAGCATTTTAATTTTTCTAGATTGTTTAGAATTTTTTAACAATGAAAAAATTGGAATTACTGAACATTCTGTTTTTCCTGAACCTGTTGGAGCAATTACAAGGCAGTCTTTTTTTTGTAAAATTATTGGTGATGCTTTTTTTTGAATCTCAGTTAGTTTAGAAAATCCAAATTTTCCAAATAATGAATCAAGAAGTGGATTCAACTGGGTTATTTGATCGTGATCTTTCATAAACAATTACACCAACTAATCCTAATGCAAATAAAACTACAGTGATAATTGGTATTGAATCAAAAATTTCTGCCATGGTTTTATCTAAGAGTAGACTATTAAAAATCTTCAGTAGTATCTAAAAGACCAATTTTGTTAATTGTGTATGAAAAATTTTCTTTTTTTAATGCCCAATAGATTTGACCATGAAATTTTGATGAATTTTTAAAAAGATGGATTTTGATATGTGTAAAAGGATCAATTGAATTTTGCATATTTTCAATTTCTTTACCATCACTCGTTCTAATCATATTTGTGATAATAATTGGGATTTTTTTTGTAATAGCAAAGTTTGATAAAGTGTACATATATTTCATGAATAGAGAATTTTTTTCAAAAGTTGATTCATCTTTTTGATATTCATATGAAAATAAATCTGTAATATTATCAATTACTATAAGAGAAAAATCATTTGTTTCAATATTGTTAATTGATTTGATTTGTTCTGAAGTATTTGTAACTCTAGATACAGTTATTTTTTCAAGTAAATTAATTTCTATTTCATATTCTTTTTGAATCTCTAGAATTCGTTCTGGTCTGAACCCTCCTGTTGTATCTAAATACAAAACATTTCCACCATTTTTTATTGAATTTATTAATAATTGTAATAATAGCAATGTTTTACCCGTTCCGTTTTCACCAAAAATATCTACAATAACACTATCTGGAATTCCCCCAGACAAGAATTGGTCTAATTTTTGTAAACCCGTAGAGATCATTTGTGTAATTATTAGAAAACTAAGAAAAAATTTAAGGAATTTGAATATACACAAAGGAGGCAAGGCTTTTATGCTAGAGACTAAAGTTGCAAAATAAGTGAACAATTAGTGTCCCAATCAAATAGTGCAAAAAGACCTCTAACAACTCTTCAAAAAAGTACAAAGAAGAAAGTTACTGTTAGACTGAAAAATGAAGTCGAATACAAAGGAAAGATGGATAATGTCGATTCTTATATGAATTTGATTATGACTGATGCTGAAGAACTTCATGATGGCAAAACAATTGCAAATTATGGTAGAGTTATCGTAAGAGGCAATAATGTATTATTTATCAAACTAGAAAACGAGCTCTAGTGTTAACATGATGTGGTTTTATGACCAATAATTTTCTCTTTACTTCCGAATCAGTGACAGAGGGTCACCCAGACAAAGTATGTGATAATATTTCTGATGCATTTTTAGATGAATACCTAAAACAGGATCCAAATTCCAGAGTTGCAGTTGAAACAATGGTAACTACAGATTATGTTGTAGTATCAGGAGAAGTTACGTCAAAAGCTGTTTTTGATCAAAAGGCTCAAGAAGAATTAGTTAGAAAAACAATAAGGGAAATAGGATATGATAACAAAGATTTGATGTTTGATGGAGATACATGTAAAGTTGATTTAAAACTTCATTCACAAAGTCCAGATATTAGTCAAGGAGTAACTGCCACAGAAGAAAAAGAACAAGGTGCAGGTGACCAAGGTTTGATGTTTGGTTATGCATCAAACGAAACTGAAGAATTAATGCCTATGCCAATTTTGTTAGCACATAAACTTATTCAAAAATTATCACAAGTAAGAAGAGATCAATCTTTACCATGGGTAAGACCAGATGGTAAATCACAAGTATCTGTACGATATGAAGATAACAAACCTACTAAAATCGAAACGGTAGTTATATCAACACAGCATGCACCAGACATTTCCCAAGAAGAAATTTCTAGAGAGATCATTGATAAAGTAATCAAACCAGTTTTAGGAAATCTTTGGAATGAGGATATCAAAACTCACATCAACCCAACAGGTAAATTTGTTATTGGTGGTCCACATGGAGATGCAGGATTAACTGGAAGAAAGATTATTGTTGATAGTTATGGTGGATTTGGAAGACATGGTGGTGGAGCTTTTTCAGGAAAAGACCCATCAAAAGTTGATAGATCTGCATGTTACATGTGTAGATACATTGCAAAGAATCTAGTTGCAGCAGGATTAGCAGACAGATGTGAAGTCCAACTTGCATACGCAATAGGTGTTGCAGAGCCAGTATCATTGTACGTCAATACATTTGGAACAAACAAAATTCCTGAAAATCAAATTGAAGATTTAGTTAGAAAGAATTTTGACATGAAACCATCAGGAATCATTTCACAACTAGATTTGAAGAGACCCATTTACAAAAAAACTGCAGCCTATGGTCATTTTGGAAGAAATGAACCAGAATTTACTTGGGAAAAAACGGACAAATCTGAAGCATTAAAGCAATCTGCCGGATTGTAGTAATTCTATTACAGATTGAAATTTAATTTTAGATATTTTAGATAATTTTTTGTGATTGCCTTTAAAATTACCAATTAGAATATTAAGATCATCAATTCCAAAATCAGATTTTGAATTCACTATTGCATTACGATATGCTTTCTCAAGATTAATTTTTTTAATTTTAGTCTGAGTTCCTTTGGAAAAGAGTTTAACATATTTTTCAAAAGTAACATAATCAGGACCAACAAGATCAATAATTTTATTATTAAATTCCAGTTGAGATATAGATTTGAAAAGAATATTCACAACATCAAACACATGGATTGGTTGGATTGAATAAGTTCCAGAGCCTGGAATTATAATTTCTCCAGATTTAATTTGTTTTTTTAGGTTTTTTGATAACAAATCATCTTTTCCAACAATGTATGAAGGTCTAAAAATAGTGAAATCCAAGCCAGATTCAATAATTTGTTTTTCAGCATTATATTTTGAAATAAAATAACCTAATGAAGTAGTTGGAGATACTCCCAAGCCACTTAAAAAAACAATTTTTTTTATTCTGGATTTTTTACATAAATTTACAACATGTTTTGTTAAATCAGTATTTATTACATCATAATCAGTGCTTATAGATTGTTTTCCTATTCCAACAAGATGAATTAATCCATTTGAATTTTGAATTTTTTTAAGTATATTTTTTTCTTCGTAATTTTTTGAGATAATTTTAGTTTCACATTTAAAATTCTTAAAGTCATTTCTAGAAATTGAGATTAATTCAATATTTTGCTCAGATAAATATTTTCGAAGATTTTTTGCAATAAAACCACTAGCTCCAGTAACGACAATCTTTGTAGATTTTACCATGATAGAACCAAGTTTGTTTTAATTTTAAATCTATTTGAATAATTTTCAAAAAATATGAAATAAGAGTTAATACTACAAAATGAATACAACTAATGTGGGAGAAGAAGAAACAAAATTAAAGACAGGTTATACTACAGGAAGTTCTGCAACTGCTGCATCAAAAGCTGCTCTATTATCAATTATTAATCAGAAAAAAATTGAAAAGGTAGATATTCTATTACCAAAAAAATCCTATGTCGAAATTCCAATCTATTCATGTGAATTTAGATCTGATGGAGCAAAATGCTCAGTTATCAAAAATGGAGGAGATGATCCTGATGTTACTCATGGTGCAGAAATTATTGTAGAATTATCATTTATTGAAAAAATAAATGAAATTGAGATTGACGGGGGTGAGGGAGTAGGCATAGTAACCAAACCTGGATTAGGTTTGGAAATTAACAAACCTGCAATCAATCCAGTTCCTAAAAAAATGATTATTGAAAATCTAAGGGAAGTAGGAAAAGAAATTCTTTTAGAAAAAGGAATCAGAATAGTGATTTCAGTTCCTAAGGGAAAAGATCTAGGACCTAAAACAGATAATCCAAGATTAGGAATTATTAATGGAATTTCAATTTTAGGAACTAGTGGAATTGTTATTCCATTTTCTACTGCAGCATACGCAGCATCAATTAGACAAAATTTGGATGTGTCAATTGCAGCTGGTAATGATACAGTAGTACTCACAACAGGTGGAAGAAGTGAAAATTTTGCAAAAAAAATAGTAAATTTACCTGAACATTGTTTTGTACAAATAGGTGATTTTTCAGGATATGCAATTCAGCAATGCGGTAGAAAAAATATCAAAAAAGCATACGTTGTGGGTTTTATTGGAAAGCTAGCAAAAATGGCAGCAGGGGTTAAACAAACTCATGTTAAAGGGTCTAAAGTAGACATGGGTTTTTTAGCAGAATTAGCTCAAAAATGTAATGCTAATGGAAGTGTAGTTCAAGAAATTAAAAAAGCAAATACAGCTAGACATGTTTCAGAAATTATTCAAAAAAATAAAATTGCAGGATTTTTTGACTTGATTTCTAGTGAGACGTATAAACATATGAGGAAACATTCTGAAGAAAAAGTTCCAATTGATGTGATATTATTTGATTTTGAAGGGAATATTTTGGCTAGGGAATCTGAAGAGTAAGGTATTTTATTAAAGTTGGAAGATTTTGATTATGGAAAAAACATCAGTTCTTGTTATTACTAAAAATGGTGTAAAAATTGGAGAAAACCTAAAAAAATTATTTCCAAATTGGAGTGTATTTGCTCCATCAAAACTAACAACTGAAGCAACAGGAATTATTTGGTATTCTGAGCCTACAACAGAGAAGATTGTTGAACTTTTTAAAAATAATAATGCATTAATCTGTATTTTTTCATTAGGGGCAGTAATTAGATTAATTGCACCATATTTGAAAGATAAAAAAACAGATCCTGCAGTAATTGTGATAGATGACAAAACAAATTTTGTAATCAGTGTTTTATCAGGACATATAGGAGGAGCTAATGAGCTTACTGAAGAGATTGCAGAAAAATTAGGAGCTATATCTGTAATTACCACTGCAGCTGATGTAAACAAAACAATTGCAGTCGACTTAGTAGGAAGAGAATTTAATTGGAAAATAGATGATGATTCTACTGTAACAAAAATTAGTGCACATATGGTAAATGAAGAACCAATAGGTGTATTTCAAGAAGCAGGGGATAAAAATTGGTATAAAAAATTACCAAAAAATGTTGTAAGTTATGAAAGTATAGAAGATTTAAAAAATTCAAATTCTAAAGCTCATCTTATAATTTCTGATAAATTAATTGACGATGAAATAATTAAGGAATCCGTAATTTATCGTCCTCCTAGTTTAGTGATTGGTATTGGATTACATTGGGATACTACAAAAGAAACTATTAGAGAAGGAATTGAATTTTGTTTAGAAAAATTCAAACTAAGTTCAAAATCAATTACAAAACTAGTATCAATAAAAAAACCTGAAGACGTACAAGGACTAATTGATCTTGGGAAAGAGATGGGAATTCCAGTAGAGTATGTAAATAGGGAAGATTTAGCTGAAATTACCGCTCCAAATCCTTCTGAAACTGTAAAAGCCTTTGAAGGAACTGCAAGTGTTTCAGAAGCTGCTGCTATCAAAGTATCTGAAGGTCAATTAATAGTAGAAAAGCAGAAATTCCCACCAAATTTGACTATAGCTATAGCGAGGATTATGAAATGAAAAGAGGATTACTACTAATTGATAGAGGGAGTAGAGAAAGAGAAGCATCTGAAGAGTTAGATGTAATTTGTCAAGGAATTAAGACAAAAGGCGACTATGTTTTCACAGATTTTTGTTTTCTAGAGGTAGAACCACCATATATTGAAGATGGAATTCCCAAGTGTCTAAATCAAGATATTGATTCCTTAACTATAGTTCCTTACTTTTTGTATCCTGGTAAAAAAGTGAAAATTGCAGTTACAGAGGTAATGAAATATCAAAAAGACACCAATGTAAAATTTGTAGTTACAAAACAAATGAGCATGCATAAAACTTTGGTAGATGTTGTTGAAAATAGAATATCTACAACACTAGAAGAAAATAAAATTACACTTTCAAATAACGAAGTAGATGTAATGATTATTGGGCATGGTAGTAAAGATCCTAATGCACAAATGTCATTAGATTACATTGTAAATGAATTAACAAATTCATACAGAAATGTTAGTAGATGTTGGTTAGAAATAGAACAACCAGATATTTTTGAGGGGATTAAGAAATGTGAAAAAGATAATCCCAAAGTATTGGTAATCGTTTTTTATTTTCTTCATGAAGGTGCACATGTTAAAACTGATATTAATAATGATTTGATACCAGCACTTGAAAAATCTAGTATTGAAAAAGCATACATTACAAAACATATTGGAACAGATCAAAAAATGGTAGATCTGATATTAGAGAGAGCAAAAGAGGTAGAAAATGCAAACTAAAAAAGGTCAATCAATTGAAGATGCAAGTATGCAAATGATTGAAGATGAAATAGGTTCACATAATTTTAGTGAAAAAGAATGGCCTATTGTTAGAAGAATTATTCATTCTACAGCAGATTTTGATTTTGCAGATAAAAACAAATTAATTTTTCACAAAGATGCAATTGAAAGTGGGATGAAGGCATTGAAAAATGGTTGTAGTATAGTGGTAGATGTTAATGGAGTAATTGGAGGAATGAATAAACAAAATCCTAAAGATTTTAGAAATGATGTAATTTGTAATATTTCAAAACCAGAAATTATGGAATTAGCAAAGAAAGAAGGTAAAACTCGTTCCCAAGTATCAATGAGGGCAGCAATTTCAGATATTGACGGAGGAGTTATAGCAATAGGAAATGCACCTACGGCTCTTCAAGAAGTAATTCAAATGGTCAAAGAAGGCATAGTAAAACCGGCCCTAATTATTGGAATTCCTGTAGGATTCATCTGTGCTGCAGAGTCAAAAGAAGAATTATCTAAATTGGAAGGAGCCCCATTTATCACAAATATTGGAAGAAAAGGAGGAAGCTCGTCAGTATCTGCAACAATTAACGCAATTTTCAAACTAATTAGAGCAGAATCATCTCTTTGAATATTTCATACAATTTTTAACAAAAATTTCTGCATAATTTGAGCTATCAAAATAGAGATGACCATATGACGCTAAAGTATTATCTTGAATTAATCCATCTTGATGTTTCTTAATTCCTTCACCAATTTCTAAAGAGTAAGCAAATTTTGAATCAGATGAAACCGAATCTAAATGTGAATAGTGAAATTCATGTCCTTTAAAATTATGTAGTTTTTCAGATATTGGATTTTTTGAAATTATCTTACCTTTTGTATAATTTAATCTCATTTTCTTTGTCATTTTAGTTTCTGCATCAAATATACCAATCATTTTATATTTTTTATTTTTAGAAAAAATAGATCTTGTCAAATACATCAATCCACCACATTCAGCATAAATAGGAAGATTGTCTTCAGATAGTTTTTTTATTGATTTTTTCATGATTTGGTTTTTTTCAAGGTAATTGCCTAAAACTTCAGGGAATCCACCACCAATGTAAAGACCATCACACTTTGGAATTTTTTTATCTTTTACAGGACTAAAAAATTTTAATTTTGCACCTTCACGACGTAGAGCTTCTAAATTATCTTGATAATAGAAATTAAAAGAAGTATCAAGTGCAACAGCAATGGTAGTTTTTATTTTTTTGGATGTAGGTTTAGATTTTTTAGAAAGATCAGATGAATTTTTTACAATTTTTATAATTTGGTTAATATCAATATTTTCTGAAATAATTTTAGATATTTTTTCAATTTGTTTTTTGAGAATTTTATTTTCTAATGTTGAAACTAATCCAAGATGCCTAGACGACATATTCAATAAAGGGTTTTTTGGAATTACACCAATAATTGGAATTTTAGTTTTTTCTAGAGCACTTTTACACAAAAGTTCATGTTTTTTACTGCCTATTTTGTTAAGAATAATTCCAACAATGCGGGAGTTTCTATGAAATTTCAAAAATCCAAGAGCAGTTGCAGCAATAGAACGAGAAGTTTTGCTTGCATCTAGAATCAATATTACAGGAGACTTTGTTAAAGCTGCCACATGATGAGTACTTGCATAGTTTGAATCACCTCCAAATCCATCATAATATCCCATAACACCTTCTATAACAGAAATATTAGATTTTGAGTTTGAAAGAAAGCTATTCAAAAGTTGACTTTCACCCATCAACCAAGCATCTAAATTGTATGTTTCATGTTTGGAAATACTTGATAGATAACTTGGATCGATATAATCAGGTCCTACCTTAAAGGGTTGAACACTCAAACCTTTTTTTTGCAAACCATAGATAATTGAGCAAGTAATTGATGTTTTACCCACTCCGCTAGTAGCACCTGCAATTATGATTCTAGGAATTCTCAATTGCATGACTAGAACCATTTTTTATTTAAATTGATAGATTTTTGAAAATCCTCAATGTTTTTAGTGAGAATAATTGAATGTAACTTATGGAGAAAGATGGTTTAACCATTGTTTATACTGGAAAAGGAAAAGGTAAGACAACTGCAGCATTAGGAATTGCATTACGAGCAAGTGGTTATGAAAAGAAAACTTGCATGATTCAATTCATTAAAGGATCATGGCATTATGGTGAAATGGATTCATCAAAAAGACTCGAACCTGAATTTGAAATGGTTGCAGTTGGAAAAGGGTTTGTAGGCATAATTGATGATAAAAGTTCAAAAGAAGATCATAAACAAGTTGCAAAAGAAGCCATAAGGATCAGTAATGAGAAAATTCAGTCAGGAAATTATGATATTGTAATTTTAGATGAGATAAACTATGCAGTAAATCTCAATTTGATCTCAGTAGATGATGTTCTCAATATTATCAAGTCAAAACCAAAAGATGTAGATTTGATATTAACGGGTAATTATGCCAAAGATGAAGTCATTGAAATTGCTGATCTAGTAACAGAAATGAGAGAAATAAAACATCCATTTCAACAAGGAATTAAAGCAAAGAAAGGTATTGATTTCTAACTAGGAACATTAATTTACGCATGGGGAAATTTTAGAAGAAATGTCTACTGAAATTCAAGAAATGCCTGAACAGGGGGAAATCGTTCTCGCTACTGTTACTAAAGTAATGGATCATGGAGCATATGTTACACTAGATGAATATGATGATATTCAAGGATTTTTACATATTTCAGAAATCGCTCCTGGTTGGATTAGATCTGTAAACAGATTTGTTAAAGACGGGGAGAAAAAAGTTCTTCTGGTAAAGAAAGTTAATGCTCAACGTGGAGATATTGATCTTTCATTAAAACAAGTTTCAAAAGATCAGAAAAAACAAAAACTTAAAGAAGTAAAAAAGTTTGAAAAAGGAAAAACACTATTACAAAATGTTCAAGAAAAAGCTAAATTAACAGATGAGGAAATTGAAAAGTTAGAAGATAGTATTTATTCGAAATTTGATTCAGTCTATGATGCATTCATATCCATTGGAAGAAATGGAATTGAATCTGTCAAAGAACTAAAAATTGCAAAGAAAACTGCAACAATAATTGAAGATATTTGCTCTAAAATTAAACTCCCTTCAGTTGAAATTAGAGGAATTATGGAAATTACAAGTAATAAATCAGATGGTGTTGAAATAATTAAAAAAACATTGTTAGATGTAATAAAAAAAGATTCTACAATAGATATTACATATTTAGGAGCACCCAAATACAGATTATCAATTACTTCAGAAGATTTCAAATCTGCTGAAAAACTATTAAAACCAATTATTGAAGAAATTGAAAATAAAATAGAAAAGAAAAAAGGCTCATTCAAATTTACTAGAGAAGATTCAAAGAAAACTCGAGAAAATTAAAATGCGATTTTTGTTACGAAAATGTTCAAAATGTAGTCACTATACATTAAAAGAAAAATGTCCTAAATGTGGTGAAGAAACAATTTCAGTGCATCCTGCTAAATTTTCACCAGATGACAAATACATGAGATATAGATTAGCTGAAAGATATTCTTAGAAATTTATAACAAAGGTTTGTAATCTTTGTTTACTTCATAAACAAAAACTCCAAGCATTGGACCAGTTTTTTCTTCAGTATAACCAGAAGATGCATAAACTAATCTTAGTGGTCCATTTCCATCTAAAGGATATTTGACATCTTTTTCATAGATTCCAATCATTCCAGGTACATATGATATAGATTGATCATTCAAATTATTAGGATTAACATATCCCAATAAAGAAAAGGGGAACATTTGTCCAAGTAAAGTTTCATTCCAGAAATAATCAGTTCCACTTGCACCATCTGAATGCAAAAATTTCCTTTCATCTAATCCAGCAATTCTCATAAACCATTGTTTTTTTGATTCATCACCACCACCACCTAATCTATAAAATGATTCTGAAGATTCTAGAGCTAATTTTTCACCAGTCACAAAAATAATAACATAATCTGCTTGCATTTGATTAAGCTGATTCCAAGCCAAATCAGGTTCACCAAGTAGCATTTTTGCTATATTTTGAATAGTTTTTGTATTAATAGTAGAATTATCTGCTAAAGTTGCTCTTTCACCCATTGTAGAAATCCAATATCCATAATCCCACCAAGAGGCAACTACAGCATCTTTAGGAGTATTATTTTTTAACCAATCTAGTGTATCTAGCCAATCATTTGTTGATACGGTATAAGCAGCCCCACCATTCAAAATAGTTGGAGGTGCATTTGTTAAAGAAGAAACCTCTGAACCTATTGGATAAACTAGAGGGATCATTAAGAGAATTATAATTCCTGCAACATACGGTACTTGCATTAATTTACTAATTGGTTTCCTTGTTCTAGAATTATTGAATAAATCTTTTGTTAGTATAGATAATCCTAAAGATGCTAAAATAATAATTGATATAGATGCAAAAACTTCCAATCTAACAAATGTTGAACTAACATAAACTCCAATTATTCCTAAAATTAATGCAAATGATATCATATCATTTTTCATAAAATTAGAATTTTTATTTTGAATATTTTTTATGATAAGCCAAATTCCCATACCTGAAAAAATCATTAAGACCGAATGAAACAAGAATGATTGTGCTAAAGTTGTAGTGGCGTGTTCAGATACAGAATCTACTAGTGGATCAGTTGTAGTTAAAAATGGATTCAAAGCATTTAGATATCTATGACTAGGAAGTGGTAAAAAGTTAGCATCAAAATTAATAACAAGAATGATAGGCGAAATTATTAAAAGTGCCAGCAAAAATAATAATCCATTTCTCAATTTGTGTTTTGAGCTTTTGTTTTGAATAAAAATGCAAGAAATTAAAAATAATGTTGGAATTAATAATAACATTCCACCTACTCCAAAAACAAAATTGTATCCTAATCTTTCAAAGACAAAAGAAATAGAAAGAGCAGAAATTGTATAAAGAGGAATTGCCCATAAAATAAATTTATGATCAGATCTTAAGAATGGCAAAGTAAGAATGAAAATGCCTATCGGAATAACAAAAAATTGATTTCCGCCCCATGCTGATATTGCAAATGCAGTAAAAATTCCAGATCCTACAAGTTTAACAAATGCAATTTTTTTATTATTAGAATTTATTCCACTTAACAGTAGATATACTGCCAATAATCCTAAAAATAATCCCAAAGGTTCTGATTTGAACCAACCTATTGGACTTCGAATTAAAATGGGTAAAGAAATAGAAAATAATAGTGCAGAAAATAATCCAGCAGTGGTACCACCAATAACTCTAACTAAAGCAAAAATTACTATTGCAGATAAAGATCCAAACACAACGGGAAATAAAATTGTAAAATCATAAAGATCCATACCTCCTCCAAAAATCCCATATGTTGTGGCAGCTGTTAAATGAAGTATAATTTGAGAATTGCTAGAAATATCTCTACCTTGCGGATACCAACTTAAACTATCATTCCATTCAAAATATGCGTTAATTCCATTATCTACAACATATTGAGTTGCTCTATAATTAAAAAAAGGATCAAATTCATTTAATTCAAAACCAAATTGAGCTGGTTGAGATCTAAGTAAAAATGATATAGAAAAGGATAAAATCAGAATTCCAATAATTAATAAATGATTTAATTTAAAATCAAAATTACCTAGAGAAATAAGTTTAGCATTTGCTTGCAATAAATATTTTTTAAAAAACTTTGTTTATTACTCTTTGTATAAAAAATCTTAAAATCTTTTTACATTAAGGAGCAAATTTTCCTTGAAGTATGGTTTCTTCAATTATATGATTTTTCATTGCTAATTGTATTTCTTTTTTAGTTGAACCTTTGATTGCCTCTAACTTTTGGTTTAATGCATACAATCTGAAGATATACGTGTGTTCTTTATCTGGAGGTGCAGGTCCACCATAACCAATTTCACCAAAATCGGTTTCTCCTTCAACACAATTTGAAGGAATATTATTTTCAATAAATTCAGAATTTTTAGGATCAATATTCCATACAACCCAATGCACCCAGATTTTTCCAACAGCACCCATAGCATCAGGATCATCCATTATCATAGATAGTGAAACAGTACTTTCAGGAATTCCAGTTATTGTTAGAGAAGGACTAACATTTCCATGTTTATAACCAAATTTTTTTGGAATAGATCCTCCATTTTTAAATGCTTTACTTTCTAGAGTTAAAACCATACAGTCATTTGTAATATCTTGAAGTTAAATATTTCTAAGATTCTAAAACTATTTTATTATTTGAAAAAGACATTATTGAACTTCCATTATTTTTGATCTGTTTTTTTAGTTCTTTATCCATTGTAGCTACAATAACTCTATTTTTTGATACATAGTCAATTAGTTCTTTATCAGCAAATGAACCTAAAATTGGAATTATTTTAAAATTCTTGATATAATTCAAAGTTGATTGAATTTCTTGTTTTTTTTCCGGTTTTTTTTCTAAGTCAAATAGTTCATTTTTTACAACTTGAGGTACAACAAATGTGATTTGACCTATTTCAACATCCAGATAATCTAAATTTTTGATTCTATTTGTGGCTAAATGAATTAGAAAATTTGTGTCACAGATTACTTCAACCAACTATTCCTGCACCAATTAGTCTCCATCGTTCAGCAATTCTTCTACTAATTGCCACATTACCACCTTCAAAGATGCATGCAGGTCTTCGCAATTCAATCTCTATATTCTTTGATTTTATTTTGGTAACCTTACCTAATACTGGAGCAGTTCCTATGTTCAACCTGAGTAATTCTCCAGATGAAATTGGTTGTACTTTGATATCCTCAGTTGCACCTACAGCTGAATCAAACAGGTTTACTTCTAATTTTAGCAAAGTAGAATTTTCAGGAAGTGTACCGGGTTTACCAATTACTGAACCAATAAATGAATCACTTCTAGTCATAGCAGGATCTAATTTTGTTCCAATAGCAACTAAACCTCCTGGTTTTACAGATTCAACAATTCCTGCAGCAGTTCCTAATGAAGTAATTTCAGTCATTAATGGTTCATACGTCTTTTTCTTTTCATTCATAATTCCAGGTTTGATTTCAATTTCATCACCTACATTGAAAATTCCTTGAGTAAGACTTCCACCAATAACACCTCCTTTGATATCTTTTAATTTTATTCCAGGTTTGTTTACATCAAAAGAACGTAAAACATGCATTATAGTATCAGCTTTTTCATCTCTTTCAGGTGTTTTTATTGTTGATTCAATAGCACCAATAAGTGCATCAATATTCAATCCAGATTGTGCAGAAATTGGAATTACTGGTGCTTTTGCAGCATGGCTCCCTTTAACAAATTTAGTAATTTCTTGATAATTTGCAACTGCTTCTTTGTAAGAAAGTAGATCAACTTTATTTTGAACTACAACGATTTGTTGAATTCCTAGAGTTTGAAGTGCTAAAAGATGTTCTTTTGTTTGAGGTTTAGGGACTTTTTCATTTGCAGCAACTAAGAGTAATGCTCCATCCATTAATGCTGAACCTGAAAGCATGTTTGCCATCAAACTTTCGTGACCAGGACTATCAACAAAACTTACAACTCTAGATAATTCACTTTCTTTCCCACAATTGTTACATTTTGGAGTTGTTGAATATCCTAATGGTTCTTCACATTTTTTACACTTATAAAAAGCAGCATCAGAATAACCAACACGTATTGTAATTCCACGTTTTAGTTCTTGACTATGTACACTAGTCCATGAATCCGTTAAAGCTTGAATGAGAGTAGTTTTTCCATGATCTACATGACCTGCAGTACCAATGTTTACACATGGTTGATAACCATATTTTTTGATATACCAATCAGGAAGAGTTTCTCTCCAATGCATGAGTCAAAAAGTAGAATCGGTATATGTTAAGTTATTCTTTTTTATCTTCAGTTTTTTCTGCTGCAGCATCTTCTGTAGGAGCTTCAACTGGTAATTCTCCATCAAACTTACAATTTACTTGATAGATTTCTTCAGATACTGTATTTCCACGCATTAGTTTTCTTTTTCTTTGTCCATATTCTGCATCTTGTAATCCAACTCCTTTAGAAAGTAAAACTTTTTTTCTTGCTGCACCATGAACATCATTTCTCATTGGAACACCAGATTTATCACTGCCTCCAGTAAGTTTTAATTTTCCAGTTAGTCCAACTACAGATGCATCAGTTTCATTACCCAACTGTAATCCTAACAATGGATTAGCATCACTATCTTTGAGTTCCTTTGAAACTGACTTTCCTTTAATATCAGAGATGGTAAGTTTGAAGTTGGCCAAGTATTCCAAAAAAAAGTTGAACGACTAATTAACCTTTGGACATTATTTTTAAATCAAGATTGTCAAAGATAGGCATGGTAGAAGAGATCAGATGTCCAAGATGCGATAACAAAATGGTGGACATGCAAGCATGTCATATGTTTTGTCCCAATTGTGGAGCTCATTTAGATTGCTCAGATAAAGGAAATTATTGGTAATTAAATTCCCGGTCTATCAGGAATATATTCAGATGACATATTGATTGCTTGGTCTTTCATTATTTCAAGATAGGTATCATAATCTGCTTCAAAATTACAATGAGGGCATTTTACATTCGTAACATCATCATCTAAGATTGCAACTTTTTCACATTCAGGACATCTTGCATCCATATTGTAGTTTACCAATTAAGATATTTAATCATAGTTAATGAATTTCCTCTAGGCGGAGTTAGTTTAGTCTGGTATGACGTCAGCTTCCCAAGCTGAAGGCCGCGGGTTCAAATCCCGCACTCCGCATTATAATTCTCTAATTGCTTGTTCTATTACGCCTCTATCAGGAGCTTTTGGAAAATATTTTAAATAATTTTTCAGATCATCTTTAGCATCAGAATTTTTGTTTTGTTTTTCTCTCAGATAAGCACGGTTTTTGTAAATTTTAGCAGATCTTTTCGAATCTATTTTAATTGCTTTTGTGTAATAGTCCTCTGCCTTTTTAAATTGGTTTGTTTTAAGATAGAAATTTCCTAGACCGTTGTAAGTCAGATATGAATTTTGATTAATTTCAAGGCACTTTTCATAATATTTTATGCAATCAATAGAATTTTGTGCATTTAACATTGTACCAAGTAGATTTAGAGCAGTTGAATTATTTTCATCTATCTGAATAGCTTTTTTTAGAGATTCAAGTGCGTCAGATGAATTTTTTAAAATATTTTGTTTCTCAGAAATAAGACATAATCTATTTGATTTTGCACTTGAATCATTTTCAAGTTGTATAGATGATAAAATATCAGATGGAGCTAAAATAATTAACAACTTTCCTTCTTCAGACCATTCTTTTTCAAATATATTTTGAGGAATTGCTCCCTCTTGCTGCTCACCTTCTTGATTACCCTTTTGGATATAATGTAAAATAGTTTTTTCTTCTTCATTATAACCAGTAATTACTGAAGCATGTTGTGTAATTTCAGGAATTCCAGGGAGAATTACAATTGGAGGTATTCCTAAATCAATAATTTTTTTTAATTCATTCAATGAAGAATGAACTATTTGGCATGTAAGTCCATGTCTTTCTGCAGATTCTATTCCTTCAATTAGAATACTACCATCAAACCCTGAATATTTTTTTGCTGTTTCTATGGCTTCAGCCATAGGTAAATCAATATTCCAATATTTTGATACAACGTTGATGGGAAGTGGAAGACAGATATTTTCCTCATCTACAAGTGGTAAAAGTAATTCATGATTTTCTTCTTCCATAAAATGAAGGAATTTTGAGAGATATTAAAATCAATCAGAGCAAGCAAAATTTTTCAATCAAATCATTCCCATCTTGACTCATTTCAGGATGGAATTGAGTTCCAAAAATTAGTTTTTTTTCATATTGAATGATTTCATATTTACAATGTTGTGATTTAGCAAGAGGAATTAAAACACTAGGCAGTTTAGATATCTCAAATCTATGACTTTCAAATACATCTAAAGAATTGTTACAAATTGAATTACTAGTCAAAGTTTGTATTGTTTCATTTCCTTTTTGAAGATTAGTTTTCTTAATTGTACCGCCTAGAGTAAGAGCTAGAATTTCTGCGCCATAACAAATTCCTAATAATTTAACATTATTTTGAATACAATGTTTAATTATTTTTGAATTAACTTCATTAATCTTTTTTTCATTTTTTCTTCTTCCAGAAAGAATGAAACAATCATAATTTCCAAGTGAATTTAAATTTAAGAAATGAGGAGTTTGTTTCTCAAAAGAAATATTTTTTTTAATTAAAAAATTAATTAGATTTTCTGTGAAAATAGAACCGTTATCAACAACTAGTAGCAATTAGTTGCCGACCTCTATAGAGATATAATGTATCTCAGGAAGTTCATCTTTTACTAATACAGTTCCAATATTGAGATTTGTTCCTTCTTCCCACATGAATACCCTATCACTTCGTGGTTTAACAAAGTCATCAATGAATTCTGATAAGAATTCTTCAGCATCTGCACGATCATTTTCAGTAAAGAAGAATAACTCTCCTTCATTGAATGATAATGGGATCTGAATAGATGTTGGTTCAGATATTGTAATATTATTTTCTTCAAATACTGATTTTATAATATCAACTCTATCAATTCTATCTAACTCAACATAATCATCATCAGCTGTAGTTGTTGTGGATGCAACACCAGAAACTTTTTTCAAGTATTCTTCAAATGCTTCTTCTTGAGTTTCACCTAATCCAACAAAGTATTCACCATTAAATGCTGCACCAACTGCTGCAATTGTACCTAATTGAGCAACTACACCACCTGCTCCTGCAGTGTATACAGGAATAAAGTAGACATCATGATCACCTACACGATACAAAATATTATCACCAATTCTTGGATTTCTTAAAAGTGTCTTTAATTGAGCAAATTCTGGATCTCTATCAAGAGCTTCCCTAACTGCAGTAGGTCCAATTAATTTAGTGGTAGAATCTAATGGGACTTCATAGAATTGCAAGTCTCCTAAATTGTTAAGATCATTTTCAACAACCATATATCCAGCAAGATTTCTTCCTTGTGATCCTTTTAATTCCAATGAGAGTAGTCCTACAAATTCAGTTTGATCAAATCCAGGAGGTTTTGCTTCAACATAGTATGTATCAAGACCACGTGGAATTTCATAAAATTCGTTAGCTTGAATAAATGTCTCAACATTTGTTACGTGATAGATATTGTACATCTCTGTCTTCCAATTGAACAATTCAACAGGATATCTAATTTGTTCCTCTAACCAAGTGGGCATTGGTTGGAATTGTTCAGAGTATTGACTAGCAAACATTTCAGTAAAGAAATCATCCCCAGTTTTTAGTAATTGAATATCCCCATTGTAAGAATCAACTAGTGCATATCCTACTAAACGTAAATAAGGATTACCTACTGACCATGGAACATCACCGGTATCAAATCCAATAATTAATGGAATTAACCAATAGGAATTTTCTCCATCAGTTACAGGAAGTGAATCTAATTCTTTTCCAAATAAGTCATATAAGAAATAAGGGTACAAAATTTCCATTCTGTCATGTACATCTTTGTATCTCATAATGTGTACTGGTTCACCTGGAAATGACAACAAAAAGTTTGGTTCAAAGATCCAACTTAGTGGTGGTGGAACATCCAATCCTCCTAAACCTGAATAAGATACTCCTCCAAGTTCTGCACTATTTTCTCCTCTTGAATTTGGATAACCAGACCAAGTTTGTTCAAATAATCCACCTTCACCATAGTAAATTTCTCTCTGTTTGAAAAATTCACTACTGTCAACAATCTGTCCATCTGTTGCCTCTAAAGTAAGGAATCCATCAGGAACGTGAGTATACACAAGATGTTCGTTATACCACCTATTATCAAGACTAACTGAAGTTGGTAAAATTGGCTTCATTGAAGCAGTCCAATACAAAGTATTGTTAAATCGAAGAATATCATTGTCTTCAAAGTCTACATATGGAATTAAACCAATTTCAGGCTTTAATTTTGCAAATGCAGCCTCCCAATCCCAAACTCGAATCACATCAAGTACATCACTATTTTGATTAACATAATTTTTGATATTATTAGGAGAAACAGATGTTAGTTGAACATCATGAATATTTTCTTGTACGGTATTTAATTCACCTAAATGACGATTTACACCAATTTGTTGAGCAGTGTAAGGTCCCAAGTATTCAATTTTCTTTGCATCTGCAATACTATTGTTAACTCCAACAACGCCTATAACAATAATTGCAATAGCTATAATTGTTAAAATTCTAATGTAAACATCTCTCTTAAACATATGAGTTAGAACACGTGCACGAATTCTATCAACCACAGAAAATGCAATTAAAGCAAAACCCACTACAAGAGTTCCACCAATTACATATCTAGTGTTATAATCAATTTGATCCGTAAAGAATAGATTGAAACCTACCCAAAGAACTCCAATACCAATTATTCCTTCTATAGTTGAAACATAATTTAGATATCTTGGTTTACCTTCGTTAGAATCATGCAAAAATGATGTAATTACATTAATTATTCTATGAATTCCAACATACAAAACTAAACGTAATCCAATTGCTGCCAGTAATGGTGGAATCAATATTACTAAAGCAGGAATCATTGGAACAACATTTTCTGCTGCATAGTTTGGATTATTGTCAGGAGTTACAAATGGTAAAGAAAATAATGATGGTAAGTTTTCGATTCCCAAAGTATTTCCATCAATAAATGACATTGCTGCAAATCCAAACATGATATTTGCAAAGAAAGCTCCAAAGAGTAAGATCTTGGTAATTTGCCAAATTACAAACTGAGCAGATGATAACTTGTAATCTCTAAAATTTGAGATTGCATTAGTAATAGGTTGTTGACTACCACTTCCAAGGAATCCTATTCCTGTACTAATTGCATACCAGAAAATTGAAGATCTTCCAACAATATTTACTCGAATCAGAGCAATTCCAGCTAGAATAATCGTTGAAACAAGTGTGTAGTAGAGAGGTTTAGTAAATTGATCGCCAAATTCTGTAAAGTTCATTGATAAAATGACTGCTTGGTTTCCCACTAGAGTAAAAATTACGATTCCAATAATGGCTACAATTCCCAATCTGATGTATTTTCCAGCATCAGGAGGTGGAGCTTGCTTATCAGTAGAGGCGCTATACAAAACTAAGTTTTCTTAAGATTTGGTAAATTAATGTCTTACCAGCAAAATCAAGCTATTCTAGCTAATTTTTTGCAAATCATATAGACTGCAGCAAATGTAGGAACTGTAACTTTTTCGTCAGAATAGGGACCAAATTTTTTATTTTTTAAACTAAATTGTACTGGGGAATTTGCAACAACTTCTACCGTATCATCACTAAGAAAAGATGCTTCTACATATGGATCAAACTTTGCTAGATCATCACAAAATAATTTTGTAAGACCACTTTTACTATTAATAGAACCAGGTAATCTAAAGATTCTATGAATATCCATAGTAACATTTGGATCTATTTTTACTCCAATATTTTCTGATACATCATCAAGTGTTTTTTGAAAAGAGGAATAACCATTTGTAATTAATTCTGTAATTATTTTTGAGCGTTTAGATTTTGAACCAAAAACTTGTTTTGAAAATCTTCCTCTCCATCCCTTTTCATCAAAATCTGGAAAAGAAGAACGGTTTGGCTTAAATTTTTTCATTCCAAATGTTTCTGGAATAGTACCACGAAGTGAAATATAATCGGTTAATTCTGATCTTTCTCGAGAGCCAATTTCTTGAAATTGTGAATTATAGACATAAACATGAAATCCTTCATTTCCAGAAAAATAGACTTGTATATTTTCTTGAGTTATAGCAAGATCATCAATTAAAACTTCAGATAATTTTAAAACTTCAGTTTTTGATGCATCGATACAATTTTTACATGGTAATGATTTTTTTTCTAATTTTGTTGAATTACATTTTGTACATTGTATAGAAGTTTTTGAAACTTCATTACAGTCATTACATATTGATACTGTATGATTTTCTCTACACGATAAATTAAGATCTTTTGCATCAATATCAAAAATAAGATCTGCTTCTTTCCAATCTTTTTCATTCATTGGTAAGTTAGGAAATGTATAGTAAGCATTTGAACAATAAACATCAGAAGGGACATTTTGCATAAGCATCAGATGTAATTCCTTATCATCTTTTATAGAGATGTGACGAGTCATTCCTGAATTAAATTTTTGATATCCAAATTCCCTTTCAGACGTTCTTTTTGGAACTGTGATTAGATCAAAATGATTAAAATAATATTTTTTGAATGATTCTTCTAGAAATTGTATATCTACCTCTTGCATTATTTTTTCTTCCTTCCAAATTGTAAGGGATTAATAATATTGTCACATTCTGAAGTAGCAAAACACAGACTTTGAGTTTTTAGTTTCTCACATGAAGGACAAGAATATTGAGTTCCACTTCCCGAAGTTCCCGCTAAATGATTTAGTTGGTACAGTGTAACACGTTCATTATAATCAGGTGCGTTTTTGAACAATGGTGCAATTTGTTGAACAGATTGTCCTTTTGATAAAAGAAAAGTTGCAAGCATGAATCGTCCAGAATGTGGAAGATTTTCACCTTTTTCAAGTATATCAATAGCATGTTTTACACATGGTGGATATTCACCAGTAGTAACAGTATATGTTGTAAACTTTTTTGATAATAAAACTAGTTTATTCACCGAATCTTCAAATCCAGGAATCATTGTAGGAGTTTTTGCATTAATAATTTTTGAATTGATGTATGTTCCCAATTCTTTTCTTATCAATCTAACAGTTTCATGTGGAGAAAGGAAAACATATCCATTTTCTACATGTCTGTTGATTAGTTTCCATTCTCTCTCATGAAAATTAATAGAGTGTTTCAAATAATCAGATACTGGAATAATAAAATAATCTTTTGACTTTTCAACCTGAACTGAAAAAAGATCATCAATTACTCTTATAGCAAGTTGATTTTTTGATTCATCAGAAATATTTGCAAGATCTTTTTCTAGGTATTTTTCTGCTCGTCTTGCTTCAGCTAATGCAAATCTTTTGATCAATGTATGCATCCCACTTAATTTCAATAGAACAATAGCTAAAAGAAATGAAAAAACTTCTCTAGGTAATGCTGCTTCTTTTGAAACATGATCTCCATCTAGATCTGATTTGTAGATTTTTCCATCTGCAGCAACTAAAATTCGCTCATATGCCTTGATAATCAGCTGTTTCAAATCGGGATCTGTGCCAAATTGTTCTAGTGAAAATCCTTGATCTTTGAGATATTGTCCAGCATCAGCCAAAAAAGGGTATTTTGCAATTTCATCTTGTCCAAGTGCAAGCATAAAAGTAATTTACCTAGTTTACTTAAAAATCTGATTTTTGAATTTTGACTCTGGTTTAAATTATGTTTTAGAAAAATATGTAATATGCAGATAGGTTGTCATGTTTCTATATCTGGATCAATTGACAAATCTGTAGACAATGCTGTAGAAAGAGAATGTTCAGCATTTCAGATATTTACCAGAAATCCACGAGGATGGCACGCAAAAGAACTCACCAAAGAAGATATCAATAATTTCAAAACAAAACTAAAAGCAAGTAAAATTGACAGATTTGCAACATGTGCACATATGCCATATTTACCAAATCTAGCAACACCAAAAGATGATGGATTTGAAAAATCTGTTAAAACTTTGATTGATGAAAGTGAAAGATGTGCACAATTGGGGATTCCATATTTAGTAACTCATCTTGGTAGTCATTTAGGAACTGGTGACGAAGCTGGAATTAAAAAACTAGTTGAAGGATTAACAAAAGCTGGAAAAGCAAAAAATGATGTAATGATTTTATTAGAAAATACTGCAGGGCAAAAAAACTCAGTTGGTTCTGGTTTTGAACAGTTAGGGGAAATTTTCAAACAACTAAAACCTACAAAAAAATTTGGTGTATGTATAGACACTTGTCATGCATTTGTTGTAGGATATGATTTAAGAACTGAAGAAACTGTAAAGAAAACTTTTTCAGAATTTGACAAACATGTAGGAATTGATAATTTGAAAATACTTCATCTAAATGATGCAAGAGGAGAACTTGGTTGTAATCTTGATAGACACTACCATTTAGGATTAGGAGGGATAGGAGAAAAAGGAATTTCATCTGTTGTTAAATTTGCTAACAAGAAAAAAATTCCCATAATTCTAGAAACGCCAATTGATGATGACCGTGATGACTTTGAGAATGTTAGAGTTGCAAAGGGATTTGCGTAGAAATTTATTCAATGAGTGAGTGGATGAACTAATGGATTATGAAGCAGTAATGAAACTAGCACTTGAGCGTGGATTTTATTTTCCTAGTTGTGAAGTTTATGCTGATGCTCAAGCTGGGTTTTGGGAATATGGTCCATCTGGTGTTAGTTTAAAAAATAAATTCTTGGAATTATGGAGACGAGAATTAATTCGAAGAGACGAAATGTTAGAAATTGATGGTTCTCAGATTATGTCAAAATCAGTTTTTGAGGCATCGGGTCATTTAGGGAATTTTGCTGATCCTATTATCAAATGTACAAAATGTAATGCAACATTTAGAGCAGATAGAACAATTGCTGAAATTACTCAAATTGAAATTCCTGAAAGTGCAGATTTGGAAGAATTTGACAATGCAATTTCACAAAACAATATCAAGTGTCCCAAGTGTAAAGGAGACTTTGATAAAACAAAAAATTTCAATATGATGTTCAAAGTAGGCATTGGTCCTGAAGAAGAAGAAGCATATTTACGGCCAGAGACATGTCAATCAATCTTTGTAGATTTTCCTAGACTATACAAAACTATGAGGAGAAAACTTCCATTAGGAATTGCACAAGTTGGAAAAAGTTTTAGAAATGAAATTGCACCAAGACAAAGTCTGCTGCGGTTAAGAGAATTTTATCAAGCAGAGATTGAAGTATTTTGTAATCCAACAAAACTTACTAAGATGGAAAAATTCTCAGAGATTCAAGATGTTATAATTAGAGTTCAAACAGATTCAGAACCTGTCTCAATGACATGTAAAGAAGCAGTAGAATCTGGAGTTGTTCCAAACAAATTTGTCGCATATTATTTAGGAATCTTGACTGAATTTTATGAAAAAACAGGAATCGACATTACAAAAAGCAGATTCAGAAAACTAGGTAATAAAGAAAAGGCATTCTATGCAGAGGTTGCATTTGATTTTGAAGTAGAGACTACAATTGGTTGGTTAGAATTAGTTGCATGTAATTATAGATCTGATTATGACTTGTCCAGTCACGAAAAGAAGAGTAAGCAAAAATTTGAAATTATGGATGGTGATGACAAAGTTTTACCACATGTATTTGAGATTTCCATGGGAATTGATAGAAGTTTGTACACCATTTTAGAACATAGTTTGAAAGATGACAAAGAGCATGAAAGAATAGTTTTAGCTTTAAAACCATACTTGTCTCCTGTTCATATAGGAATTTTATCATTAGTAAAAAAAGATGGATTAAAAGAGAAAACAGATGAAATTTATCTTCAACTAAAAAGAAAATGTGATGCATTTTTAGATCATTCTGGTGCAATAGGTAGAAGATATAGAAGATTAGACGAGATTGGATCCCCATTTGCAATTACTGTTGATCATCGAACTCTAGAAGATGAAACAGTTACAATTCGTATGAGAGATAGTATGGAACAAAAAAGAATTAATATTTCTGAATTAGATTCTGAAGTTATTCAATCAATAGCGTATCCATAAACTTAGATTTTAAAAATCACTAAGAAAATGCTGTTATTGTTTCAGAGTGGTATCTATATTTGATTTTTACATCAACATCTTCTGATGTATGTGCTTGTGGTACAAACATATCTTCTGGTTCAAGAGATACTGTCCTATACCCCAGATCATAAGTCTTTTCAATTTACTGTTCTTGCAAAATACTGATACATATTCAAATTAAATTTGTGCGTTCTAAAATATTCCATAACTGTATACCTCATCTCATGAATAGATTCATAAAATTCTGATTCAACATTGACATGTTTGCACTGTCTCCAAACCTCTTCAATCATACTTAAATGCGGGGAGCCTCTCAGAAGATATGCCAGTTTGACATCTTTGTTTTTGTACAGATATTTTTTCACATCATTAGCTTTGTGTTGTGGTGCCCTATCAACAATAACAAATATTTTTCCAAATTTTTTACGAGCTGCCTCCAAATAATCCATAAATGCAATTGAATTAAATTTTTCATACGATCTAAAAAAACTTTGATTATCATCATTTCCATAAACCAAAAATCTTTGGTGCGATCCTCTCCAACATACAATCATTCTTTGGTGTGCATCTGTCCAGTATTTTTTGCCAAGACGCACATCGTCTACAAATACTGATTCGTCTTGGATGAATACTGTAAAACCATTCTTTTTTGCCTTTTCTACGCGTGAAATGATGCGACTATTCCACTTGCGGCATGTATACTTGGATGCTGCTCGCACATGTACCTTTTGTCGAACCTTTGGTTTTAGATTCCATTTGTGCATCAAACGACGCACATGAGTGATGTGATATGTAATGCGTGTTCTGTAAAATATGAATTGTATCAGTTTCTTTGGAGTCATGCCGTTTGAAATTCTCTTAAATGTACGCTCTATTTTTTGTAATGTTTTATGTGAGATTAATGGCGGACGGCCAGAACGAGGGGGGGGGTCCTCCAATCCATATTTTTCAAATGAATCAAGCCAGTTCATTACAGAATTGCATGTACAAAACATTTGGCTTGCAGTTTCAGCAATTGTGGATTCGTTGATTTTAATAATGCACATTGCATGTAATCTTGTTTTTTTGTGAATATTTTTTTCTTTTTTGTAGACCTGGAGTAACTCGTCATTTGTGATGTCCATGAAATTATTTCTAACTACTGATCAAAAAGTATTGCTATTTGTTTTGAAAAATTGCAAAGAATTATGCTCCGAGGTATAGTTTCCCTCTTGAAATAATATAGTAATTCTCAGAGTTACATGATGAACAATGAATTGTGTTTTTCTTTTTGAATTGGTTGCAGAGAAATTCCAATGCAGTTGATTTGTTGTGAATTATTTTAGATAACTCAATTATGTTGATTGTTTTTTCCAATAATTACTCAAAAATAGTTGGTGGTAATAGGTTTACAATCACCTAAAAATATATGGAAATATGATTTAAAAATTCTTTATGATTTTGTTTTTAATTTTTCTTTAATATAGTCAATTGAACTTGTAGGTGTTGGATCTATTTCGGTTAATGCTGATCTATAAATTGTTGAATAATCCAAAAGATAAATCAAATTAATTAATTTTGAAAGAATATTTCCTTCCATTGTTTTTATTTCTCTGAAGTCAATATTTTTCTTAATAAAAAATTCTTTTAGTATGTCCCATCTTTCTTTAGTCTTAAAAAAATCATCATTACCTTGAATTAAAATTGGTTTTATGCCCGATGATCTTTCCCAAGAAACAATTCCATTATGACATGCTTCAATAACATCTTCAGTCATTGCATGTATTTTTGAATTTTCTTGTAGTGAATTTTTAAATCTAATAGCTGCTGCTTGCAATCCCCATGGATAATAGATCATTGGAATTCCTTGAATCCATTCTGCTAAACTTATTGCAGGATTTTCACTAGTTAGATTATCTGATGAAATTTCTTCTTTTAATACTTCTAATTTTTTTAACGAATCCAAAATATCATTTTTTTTAATAGGTAAAAATGGTTCAAATATTTTAATCATTGAAAATAAAAAAATTGGAAATGATGCTCTGGGAGAATGTATCATAGAAATTTTTCTGTGTTCTATTTTATTCTTCAAACAAAATTTTTGTATTTCTCCACCATCTGAAAATGCAATTATTTTACATTTTAAATTAGAAGCTGAAGATAGTATGCTCAGTGTTTCTTCTGTATTTCCTGACACACTAGTTACTGCAACTAGACTTTTTGAATCAACTGTTTTTGGTAACAAATAGCCCTTAACTACTTCAACATGAATATTTGTTTTAGATAAGATAGCTGAAAAAATATCCCCTATGGCACCAGAGCCTCCCATTCCTGCAAATATTATGTGAGAAATTTCACCAAAATCCACACTTTCTAGATCTTTTTCATAATGTTGACATGCAATTTCTGGCCAATTATTGTATACTTTGTACATTTTTTGTGTATCATATTTTTGAAGAGTTTCTAAATCTAACAAGTACATACATACAAATTATTGAAAATATATGTTTGGTGAATTATGAGATTGATTTAAAAAACACTTCAAATTTTGAAGAATGGAATGGTTGAAAATGCCTCGAATAATCCGCCATTACTAAAAACAGTGGAATGGAAAAACAATAAAGTTTTGATGATTGATCAAACAAAATTACCAAATGAACTTATTGTTGTGGAATATGATGATTTTAATCAAGTTGCAGATGCAATTTCTACTTTAGTAGTTAGAGGTGCACCTGCAATTGGCATATCTGGAGCATTTGGTTTGGCGTTGGCTGTATTACAAAGTACTGCAACTACCAAAGATGATTTATTATCCTTTTTAGAAAATGCTAAAAAAGTTCTTTTTGCAACTAGACCTACCGCAGTAAATTTGGGTTGGGGATTAGAAAAAATAATGAATGTTGCAAAGACTGGAGATTCAATTGAACAAATTAGAGAATTAGTAATTTCTACTGCTAAAAAAATGGCAGATGAAGATATTAAAATAAACAAAGCTATGGGAAAAAATGGTTCAATTCTTTTTGATAATAATGATACTATAATGACCCATTGTAATGCAGGTGCATTAGCTACTGTAGCATATGGAACTGCTTTGGGTGTAATTAGAGCAACACGAGAAAGTGGAAAAAATGTTAAAGTTATTGCTACTGAAACAAGACCAATTCAACAGGGTTCTAGATTGACAGCATTTGAATTAAAACATGATGGATTTGATGTTAGTTTAGTTCCTGATACTGCCGTAGGTTATTCTATGGCAAATGGATTAGTGAATAAAGTTGTAGTTGGCGCAGATAGAATTGTAAAAACTGGCCATGTCTTTAATAAAATTGGAACATATCAAGTAGCAACAATGGCAAAACAACACGGAATTCCGTTTTATGTTGCAGCCCCATTGTCTACAATTGATTTAGAAACAAAAGCTGAAAATGTAATAATCGAAATGCGTAAAGGATCTGAGGTAACAGGTATTGGTGAGAAAAAAACTGCTCCTGACGATATTGGGGTAATTAATCCTGCATTTGATATGACCCCTCCTGAACTAATCTCTGGAATAATTACTGAAAAAGGTGTGGCTAAGGTACCATATGAGGAATCTATTCCAAAATTATTTGAAGCTAATAATTAGAAAGTTTTTATTGTTTTTCAAACTGCCGTTTACAATATGAGTACTGTTTCTGCCCAAGCGATTGAAGATTCATTAAAACAGTGTATGGATCCTGAAGTTCCACTAAACATTGTAGAAATGGGATTAATTTATGGAATTGATGTTACTGAAAATAATGATGTTAATATAAAAATGACAATGACAACACAGGGTTGTCCATTACATGAAACTCTTGTTGAAGATGCTACAAGATTTGCTAAAAAAGTTCCTGGAGTAAATAATGTCAAAATAGATATTGTATGGGAACCTGCATGGTCAATGGATAAAATGACTGAGGAAGGAAAACTAAAAATCAAAAATATGGGGGCTGCTATGAATACTCCTGCCCCGATAAATTATGAAACCGCTTTACCTCAAGGAGTTGGAAAACTAGTTCAACAAGATGATGGTTCTATGGTATTGGCAAATGAACATGAGCAAGGTTTTATGGTAAATCAAGCAATTGTTGACTTTTGGAAGTCTTGTAATGGAGAACGCAAAGTAACTGAATTAGTAGAAGTTTTTGCTCAACAAACTGGATTACAAAGAAAACAAGTCGAAAAAGAAGTCATGCAATTATTACAACAATTACGTGATGGTGGATTAATTGCAATTGCAGGACAGCCAGACACTCCGAATGTAGAATTTAAAAAATAATCTTAATCTAATCCTTGTTTTGGTCTACCTATCTTTTTCTTAATTTTTGGTCTACCCACTTTACGTTCTTTTCTAATATTTTTTGTTTTTTCTTTAAAGTCCATTCCTTTTTCAAAGAATTCCCATATCATAATTTTTACTAGTTTTGAAACCTTTTGTTCTAAATTTCTTTGATAGTCTGGACTGTTTAACATCTTTCCCAAATTTTTCCCACCAATCATAATGTCTTTTTCTTCAAGTGCATCACCAACTAATTCTTTTGCCATTGTTAAACCGACATAAAATTTTACTCCAGAACGAATAATTTCATTATAACTTAATCCATACTGTTCTTTTATTCTCTCAATTTCATTAAATTCATCATCTGGAAATCTAGCTCTTAGTGTACTCCATTCTGTCATACTTTAGAAACATATTCTATCCTAATAACTTCTTATATATTCACTTTAGAATATGTGATTTGAATTTGCACCATCAAAGTTTATTGTGACTCCTGATAGATATTTTATGTTATTTTCAATTATAGATTTAACAAAATTTCCAATCTCTTCAGGCTCTCCAAGTCGTTTCATAGGTAATGTTTTCTCAAATTCTTTAACATTATCTATTAATTCTTGAGTTCTATCTGTATTGATGAGACCAGGAGCAATATTGATACAACTAATGTTGTTTTTTGCATATTCTTTACTTAGTACTTTGAATACTTCAACAAAAGCTGCACGATATGCTGATGAAATTATTAGTTTAGCATTTGGTTCTTTAATTACACTAGAGCTAATCAAAAAAATATATCCGTCATTATTGATTTTAATATTCTGTAAAATGGTACAAAACCCTAAAAATAATTGATTGTGATACAATTTCCAATCTTTTTCAGTAATACTCAAAAACGGTTTTGGAGTGGGGCCTCCTGTATTCAAAATTAGAATATCTGTTTTATTATTATTCTCTAAAAATTTTTTAACACTATCTAAATTAGAAGTATCGATATCCTTTTTTGATGCAGCAAAAACATCTATTTTTATAGATTTAAGTGAATCACAAATAGCTTTACCTATTCCTCGTGAACCTCCAAGAACAATTGCTCTAGTCATGATATTTTTAATAACATTGATAATTAAATTTCTTTAATTTCTGTGATTGTTCCTAATACTGAATCCATCTTCACAATAGCCTTTTCTTCTTCCCATCCTAATGCAACATACCAATCTCCAGCATCATCATGATACTTTGTTTCCAGTGTTTTGATATTTTCAGGCTTTACATCGTATTTTTTTGCAATTCCTGAAATGGCAAGTGCAATAGCATCTTTCTCTTTCTCTAGACGTCTTTTCATTAATCCTATACCTGGACTCATATTCAGACTAAACTGTATCATCTAATATAGTTAATTCATAAAATTACCCACAGCGTCAAATTTTTCTTATTGACATCTTTACAATATTTCAAATATGCCAATTATTGATTAAAAATAAAATGAAACTAATTCAACGACTCTCAAATTCTACACTTGTAAAATCAAGTACGTTAGTTTCACTAGTTTCTATTTTAGCAGTAATTGGTCCAATCATTATAGTTTCAGCAGGATTCTGGGATGCAATTTCTCACCTTCAAAAAGAACCAGAGTTTTTCTGGAGTCCTTCCCACATTGTGGTATACTTTGGAGTTTCTTTGACTAGCTGTGCTGCAATAATGGGTAGTATGTTAATTATTAGAAAATCGGTTCATAATTCTCTAAAAACTGGAATTAAACTAGTAATTGTAGGATCTGTATTACAAATTGTTTCAGGATTTGGTGATTCTTTATCTCATGATTTATTTGGAATTGATGGATTAATTTCGTGGTCGCATCAACCACTTGAGTTAGGTCTAGTGCTTGCATCATTAGGAGCAGTTTTAATTCTAAAAAATAGAGAGTATACCAAACTCAAAATCTTTCTTCCATTCTCTATAATTGCCTTTTTGTTTTTCACAACTTGGTTAATTTTTAATCTTGTATTATTTTTTGGACATACAATCCAATGTATTCAAATCTATGAAATATTTTCTTCTGGTTGTTCTATATTGTAATTTTTTATTTTCATATATGACATTACCATCATTACAAGAGCACCAATTAGAATCAAAATACCTGATGAATACATTTTTTGAGAGTTTGTATTGCCAAATTCTATTTGTATGTCAATTGGGTTCGTTGAAATATTTGTAATCTTAATTGTATATTCACCATCACCATTAAAGTCAAAATATGCTACTGACATTTTTGTTTGAACCATTTGTTCTTGAATTACATTATCTTTAGGATCTAATATCTGAACGAATATCTCCTCTCCCGCAAATTCAGGCATGTATAATTTAAAATATCCAATATCGTTCCCAGAAAATACTGATTTTGTTTCAAAAGAGTTTGATTGCTTTAGAATAATTGAATCATATTTTTTTTCAGTTTCATCGAAAATGAACGCTGTCCAAACCATTCCTACTATTACTAATGCCAATCCAATTTTGAATGGTGATATCTTCATTTCATCCTGCTAAGAAACCATTCACTTAATAAGATAATCTAAAGGGCTCGGAGGGCTTCGATCCCTCGACCTAGCGGTTCGAAGCCGCTCGCACTATCCAGACTGTGCAACGAGTCCAAACAAGTAAGATTTTAACGGGTCTAAATATCTGTCTAGATACTTTGAAAGTATCAAAAAAAGTAGTTGGGGTAGAATATGCCATTAGAGATATTGTTCTAGCTGCTAGAAAAGTTGAACAAAAAGGAATGAAAGTTGATTATCTCAACATCGGTGACCCTGTACAATTCGGATTTCAACCTCCTGATAATGTAAAAAAAGCTTTGATTGATGCAATTAACGACGGTAATAATTTCTATTCTTCATCTGAAGGGTTACTAGAATTAAGAGAAGAGATTGCTAAAAAAGAAAATGCTAAAGGACTTTCAATTACTGCTGATGACATATTAATCACAAATGGAGTATCTGAAGGCCTTGATATGGTTATTTCTTCAATAGTTGAAGAAGGTGATGAGGTACTTCTTCCAGGTCCATACTATCCTCCATATGCTTCCTATGTACGATTGCATGGTGGTCTTCCTGTAGAATTTGCAGTAGACTTGAATAATTCTACTCCTGACATTGATGACATTAAATCTAAAATCACTCCAAAGACTGTAGCAATTTGTCTTATCAGTCCAAATAACCCTACAGGTGTTGTATTTAATGAAAAAGCACTCAAAGATTTAGTAGATGTTGCAAATCAGCATAATCTCTACATTATCTGTGATGAAATTTATGATCAAATAATATTTGATGAAAAATTTGTTGGAATTGGAAAAGTAGCTGGTGACTCACCTGTAATTGTTCTAAATGGATTCTCTAAAGTACATTTAATGTCTGGTTGGAGAATTGGATACATTGCATTTAATCAATCACCTCAATTAGCTGAATTACGTGAACATCTTCCAAAATTGGCAAGAGTCCGAATCGCAACTAGTCTTCCTGTACAACATGCAGCTTTGGAATCTCTTCATGGATCTCAAAATTATATTAATAATTTTGTTTCAGAAATGAAAAAACATCGTGATTTGGTTGTTAAACGACTAAATGAAATGCCTGGTTTGTCATGTTCTAATCCAAAAGGTGCATTTTATGCATTTCCAAAAATTGAAGATAGTAAATTTCAAACTGACAAAGAATTTGTAACAAAACTCTTAGAAGAAAAAGGAGTATTAACTGTTCATGGTTCAGGATTTGGTGAACAATATGGTAGTGGACATTTTAGACTAGTCTATCTTCCTAGTTTAGAAATATTAGATTCTGCAATGAATAAAATTGAAGAGTTTGTTACTTAGTAATTCCAAACTGTAAATTTTTCAGGAACAATTTCTATTATACAATCTGTAGCATCTAGTAATTCTTTTGCTGATTTATTCTCTAATGTTTTAAAATATCGTAAAAGAATTTTCTTTGCAATTGTTTTTACTTTGGGGGCATCTAAAATTAAACTTGCATTTCCTTGTACCATTACACCGTAAATATTTGGTGCATTAATTCCAACATCAATACAACATGACACATGTTTGTTCTTCATAACATTTTTTGCCTTTTGAGTTTTGATATTTGTTCCAATGTAGAATTTTTTTGCACTATACCTATACCAAACAGGCACAATATGTGGAGTTTTATTTTTACTAATTGTTGCTAATCGTAATATTTTTTGTTCTCTTAGAAATTCATCTCTTTTGTTCATGTTTACTAAACCCCAATGCTATCATAAAAATCCCAAAGCCTAACATTGCAACAGAGACTTTTTCATTTGTAAACTCCCCATTAAACAAAAAATCTTCCACAAAATCTATTCCCCATATCAATAACTGCTGTATGAGAACAATTCCTCCCATTACACAAAAAAGAACCCCAATCGCTGTAAACCAATTCCTACCCCGTCTATAATATTCGTGACTCATGATAAATGAAAAAACAGATTTAGATTATTTTGATACCTGGATTCTTTATCTTATTTCTAATCATTGCATTTAGTAGCAATGGTGTGGACATTTCTGCTAGATATGACAATTCAATTGGTCCCAAGTAGATTGATCTTAATCCTTTGATTTCATCTATCAAAGAATTTACTACATTGACAGCTTCTTTGTCATCTCCGCAAACAAATATGTCATAATCTAGTTCAAGTGTTGGATTGACTAGTTTCTTTTCAGAAATTACATGAAATGCTGAAACAAGTTTTGATTTGTCTTTCATATGATCTGAAACAAGTTTGTATGAAAATGGTTTGTTGTCTTTAATTGAAACACATTCAAATCCCACATCTGTTTTTGTCATTGGTACAATAGGAGATACAACAACACAACTGTCTTTAACTTCTGATAAAATACCAGAACAAACTGAATCTATATTCTCATATGGAATAGATAAAATCAAAACATCACTTTCTTTTGCAACTGAAACATTGTCATTTCCTGTAATTGTTCCCTTGATTTCTCCAAATGCTTCTTTTGCAAGATTTGTATATTCTACAGCTGATTCAGATGCTCTTGTAGCATCTCTCGATCCAACAATGACGTCATTGTTTTGTGACCATCTTAAAGCAAATCCTTTGCCCATTCCACCAGTTCCTCCAATAATTCCAATTTTCATGATATCTATCTGACAATGTTATTATTATCTCTATTTGAACAGCGATCAAATTGGGACAGATAATCTTCCTTAGACATGGTCAAGCAAAAAATAACACTGAAAGAATTCTAGCTGGACGAACAGAAGGAGTTCCATTAACTGAAACTGGTATTAAACAAGCAGAACATACTGCTGAATTACTTGAACACATGAATGTTTCAGCAATTTATTCTAGTCCAATTCAACGAGCAAAACATACAGCAGAAATTGTTGGTAATCATAATTCAATAGATGTAACAATTGATGAAAGACTAATTGAACTTGACATGGGAAAATTTACTGGAATGCCATATGATGAAATTTTTACCAGTCATGGTAACGTCTTTATGAAATTCTATAATGGTGAATTAGAAATTGCTCATAATGGCGTAGAGACTTTTGATCAAGTCAAAAAACGCGTTTTAGGAATAGTTGAGCATGTAACTGAAAAACACCCTGATGAAAATGTTGTATTGGTAACCCATATGGATCCTATCAAAGCAATGCTTTCAACGATTGTTGATATGTCTCCTACCAATCTATTTGAGTTAATAATTGCAAATGCATCTCTAAACATCTTTAGAGAAAAAGAACAAAAGTTCTCCCTTTCGGGACTTAATGTAATGCATCCATCTAGATTCGATCAGGGTTGGTAGCTAATAATCTTTGTTGTATCCCAAAATCAGTGTTCTTTCCAGAAATTATTTCGTGTCACTTTCATGAGTAATTCCTCCATAGAATGCTTGGGTCTATGAGTATTTCGTTTGTTATCATCTTGGAGTGATACGCATCAGATGGTGTCTCCATGTTATCCAAGTCTAGTGCGCCATGAACTCTAATGTGATTGTACCAATGCATAAACTGCTCCACTGACTCAAAGTATTCTATTTTACACTCAAAGATATCCCAGAACTTTTCTAGCTTACCATTTGTTTGTGGATGTCTCACTCTTGTACGAGAGTGCTTTACGTGATGTCTCATTAGTTGCTGCTCAAAGTCTACTGGCTTGTTATGATCAAGAGTATTGACATTTGATGTGAACTGTTTTCCATTATCAGATAGTACAGATGCTGGTCTACCGTGATTCTTTATTGCATCAGATAGTACTTCAGAAGAATTCACAGATGTTGCCTCATCATACACTCCGAAACCCGTGATAAATCGTGAGGCATCATCTTCAAATGCAATTAGTTGTTTTCCTGCCCAGCGTGAATCATGTATTGTGTGCCAGTCAGTATGCCACAGTGAATTTGAATATTCACGTTCATACCTGATCCACTTTCTTCTCATCTTTTTCCGTGGTTGCTCAACTGATAATCCTTCATCTAGCATAATCTTGTGGATGCGATTGTGGTTTATCTTGGTATTGTACAATTTTGATATGATTTTCTCAAGGTATAGTGCGTTTGTATGAAATTTTTCTTGAACTTGTTTGACTAGCTCTATCTCGTGTACAGTGACTGGCTTTTTTGGACGCCCTGGTCTTTTGAGTGTGGGAATCTTTTTGGTTTTTTTGTACTGAGAGTAGACTTGTTGTACTCTTCTAGGCGTTATCTTGAGGATTACTGAAATATCTAAATTCTTGACTTTTTCATTTTTAGATTGTATAATCCACCTGATCTTATTCTCATCTAACTTTACCATAGGTATGCCACGATACCCACGCATACGATAGTATGGGAATGATGCTCTCCTAGTTAAGGGGTGAAATAATTTCCGGAAAAGATAGTAGCTAATAATCTTGAAAACCCTTAAATAGAAATTATAGGCCACGTCATTCAATCGCTATGAAGAAATTCGTTGGGTTACTCTTAGTAATGGCAGTTTTGATGATAATTCCAGCTGTGGACTTAGCATTTGCTGCAGGTGATGAACCTGGAGAATATCTTGACCGTAGAGTGGTTATTTGGAATTTATTTTATAGATTAATGACAGTCGGATTTACTGTAGGTGCAGTAGTATCTGGTACAATTATTTGGCAAGTTTGGAGATTTAGAGAATCCCATCCTAAAGCTAAACCAACTGAATATGAGGGCACGGACTGGTAATAATGGGTGGACACTCTAATTGGCCTGAATGGATTTACATCGGTGTTGTTGTAGCATTGATGTGTTGGGTTGGAGCAGAAGCTTGGGAAGCAGAAAGATTAGTAGAGCATGTTCCAGCAGATGCTGAAACAATTATTGTAACAGGACAACAATGGTTCTGGACTTTTGAACATGAAGATGGAACAAAAGAAATTGGTGAATTACATGTTGAAGTCGGTAAGGCATACAAATTTGAAATTCATTCTAAAGACGTAAACCATGCTTTTAACATTCACGATTATGTTGTTTTGATGGATGCAATTCCTGGCAGAGTAAACACTGTATGGTTTGCTCCAACTGATGCAGGAACTCATGACATTCAATGCAGAGAATACTGTGGATTAATTCACTATAACATGCGTGGAACTTTAATTGTGGAGGATCCAACGGCTTGACAACGCTTTTATCACAACTTTCAATGGTTCACACTGAGGAGATTATCTAATGGTTCTAGAATTACAAAAACCACGTCCAATTTGGCAAATAATGTTCTCAACACATCATACTGATGTTGGTTTACTTTACTTAATTTCATCACTAGCATTCTTGTTCTTAGGTGGAGCATTAGCACTTGCAATTAGAGCAGAGTTGTTCTTACCAGGTGCACAAATTATTGGTGATGCAATGACCTTTAACAGAATTTTCACAGTTCACGGTACGACATTAATTTTCTTGTTTATCATTCCATTTGCATCTGCCGTTGGTAACTACTATGTTCCAATTATGGTTAGATACAAAGACATGGCATATCCAAAACTTAATGCCATTGCATTTTGGATGATTCCACCAGCAGGCGCACTCATTTGGTTAGGTTTTGCAGACTTTACTTGGTATGCAACACCACCATATTCTATCATTAGTGCTCCTGGTCCTGCAGCTGACATGTGGATTTTTGGATTAAAGATTCTGGGTATTTCCTCAGTACTTGGTGCAATCAATTTTGTTGTTACAATTCTCAAATGTAAACATCCAGACATGTCAATTGGACAAGTCCCACTCTTAGCATGGTCATTCTTATCATCTTCATTAATCATTCTAGTTGCAATTCCAACATTTGCAGCAGCACTATTGATGCTACTTACTGATAGACTTGGTGTAAGTGGATTCTTTAATCCAGCAATGGGTGGAGATCCAATCGCATATGCACACTTGTTTTGGTTTACTTTCCATCCTGAAGTCTATGTATTGGTAATTCCTGCAATTGGTATGATGTATGAAATTATTCCAAGATTTTCAAGAAAACCAATTTACAGTTACAACTCTGGTGTCTTTGCATTTGTTTTATTAGCTATTGTCGGTTTCTCATCATGGGCCCACCACATGTATGCAACCGGAATGTCATTTACTGAAAAAACTGTATTCATGGTAGGAACTCTTGCAGCAGTTCCAGCATCAGCAATGCATGTCTTCAACTTTGTAGCAACAATGTGGAATGGTAGAATTAAATTTTCAACCCCAATGATGTGGGCAGTTGGAGGAATTGCATTATTCTTCTCTGCAGGTGCAGGTGGTGTTGCAAATGCTGCTATGCCATTAGACTTTACAACACACGATACATACTGGGTAGTTGGTCACTTCCATCTCTTTGTTATGGGAACAATTGCATTTGGTTCAATTGGATTCCTCTACTACATGTTCCCATATGTAACAGGAAGAATGTACAATGAAACAATGGGTAAAGTCCACTTTGTAATGTCCTTTGTTGGTACAGTTCTAGTATTCTTTACACAACACGTACTTGGCTTGTATGGAATGCCAAGAAGAATTTTTGATTATCCGCCAATCCCAGAATGGATTGCTATGAACCAAATTGCAACAGTAGGTGCAATGATTATTGGTGTCAGTATGGCAATCTTCCTAGCAAATATGATTTACAGTTCAGGAAAGGGACAACTTGCAAATACAGAAGACCCATTTGGAGTCGGTGGCAAGTATTACTATCCATTTGAGGCAAAGAACCCATCACATTAGGAGATATATGAAATGAGTCACGATAATTCCCAAGTTTATAGAACAACTCCAGCAAGAACTGGAAAAATGATGATTATCATGTTAGGTATCTGCATTGTTGGTGGAGCAATCTTCTTTTCAATGTGGGACTATTGGATATCAGAACCTGCCCCAGTTGTAGCAATGATGGCAGGTGGAGATGATCATGGAGCAGTAGCAGTCCATACTGGCGCAACTATCATGTCAACTCTCTCATTTATTGAATCATCTGACTTTAGGACTTTGGCATTTAACGAATTACCTGGAGAACCTGATAACAATCCAACAATCAATATGGAAGTTGGAGATAAAGTAGTCTTTGATGTAATCAATGATGGAAAATCATTTCACTCATTTGGTGTAACAGCTGATGATGAAGGCTTTGGAGGAGTTGTAGCAGGCAGTGAAGTTGCAACAGCATCAAACCCATTAAAACCAGGTGAAAGTGGATCTTCAGAATTCATTGCAGGTGAAGATGGAGTTTATTATTACATTTGTACAGTTCCAGGACACAGAGAACAAGGAATGGTAGGTAAAATCATTGTAGGAAATGCTTCAGTTGAAGAAGAAGTTATGGAAGTTATACCAGAACCAGAAGTAATAGAAGAAATTGAAGAAGAGGTAATGGAAGAAGTTACAGAACCAGAAGTAATGGAAGAAGTAATGACCCCAGAACCTGTAGCATATGATGGAGTAATATCTCTCCCAGATGGTTCTGGAGTTCCTGGATGTGATGAAACAAACGAATGTTATATTCCATATCATGTCACAGTTTCAGCAGGTGAAGAAATTACTTGGTCAAATGATGACTCAGCAGCTCACACAGTTACAAGTGGTACTCCAGCAGATGGTGCTGATGGACTCTTTGATAGTAGTTTGTTTATGGCAGGTGGTACGTTCTCAGTTACATTAGATGAAGCAGGAGAATACCCATACTTTTGCATGGTTCATCCTTGGATGCTCGGTACGATTACAGTAAACTAGAAACGAAAAACCTTGGCTATTCAATATCTTGCATTAACAACAATGATTGTTTTGTATTCGTTGATGTTTATTGGTGGATACATCTCAGCAGCTGGACTGGGTTTAACTTGCCCTGAATGGCCTTTATGTCCTAATGGAATAATGCCTTCTGAAGAATATCTTGTAGAATGGGTTCATAGAACAACTGCAGCAACAACTGGTGTACTGATTATTGCAACTATGGTTACAAGTCTAATTAACAAGAATGCAGATTTAAAAATAAAATTCACAAGTTCACTTGCTTCTGCATTGGTAATTACTCAAATTACTTTGGGTGCTTTGGTAATTGATACAAAACTTCATGCTGTTCTAGTTGCAATTCACTTGGGAATAGGAATTTGGTTATTTGCTATGGTATTGTTAACCACACTATTTGCATTTAGAATTTCAAAATCTTCTAAATCTATTGCTGATTAGATTTTTTAAAAATCCTTGGCAGGTAAATATACAACATTACTCCTACAAATACTAAAGCACCTGTTGTAATTGCCGCAATGAATAACATCCCAAAGGGACTTTGTGTTCCCATATTGAAAGTATAAGTTAGAATTCCATCAGATCCCTCCATATCATACAAATCAACTCTGACAATATGGTTTCCTATATTTCTCCAAACATAATCAAAATCCCAATGTGATCCTTCTACTAATGTTGGAGGAATTGCATCTACTTGTTGGCCATTGTAGTGGACTCTGATTCCCATAGTAAAATTATCCACTTCTTCATAGTCGAATCCCTTTGTGACTTTGATAAGAAATTGAGATGGTTCATCAATTTGTGGAAATTCTGGTGCTGTGGCTACTTGAACTCTATATTCTCCTAAGGTCTGTTCTGCGGAATTAAACATTGAATGGGCATAAACAAAATCAAATCCAGAATATGATGAAAAAATTAAAACCAAGATCAAGAAAACTGATCGCTTTTTAGCCATTTAGAATACTATGCAAACTCGATGAATATATTGTAAATCAATTCTTTCAGGAAAATCTTCAAAACCTTTAAATCCTTATTGGCAAGAAACTCAATCGTTGACCCTCGTAACAAAATCAATCGATATTAAAACACCTGTAGAGAATGTTTTCACATACTTTGCAAGACCAGAACACGTTTCTGATCAAATTAAAAATGATACAGTAGGCATGACTGTCGTTCCTATGGATATCAAAGAAGGAATGGGTGTTGGTACAACCTTTAGAATTATCGGTGACTTTAGCGGAAAACGTTTAGAGTGGGATTGTGAAACAACTGAATTCATCAAAAATGAAAAAATCACTGCCAAACAAATTGAAGGTCCTTTCAAGAACTGGCAAATTACCAATGAATTCAAAGCATTAGGTAATAATCTTACAAGAGTAACCATGTCAGTAGATTATGATATGCCATTTGGTCCTCTCGGAGCAATCTTGGATAAAGCAAAATTTGCAAAATCTGCTGAAAAAGGAATGGAAACTGCTCTATACAACGTTAGAGGATTATTAGAAGGAAATGGTTCAATTCCAGTGTACATTACACTAGATGCATACCAAAAACTTCTAGCCGAAAAGAAAAAGATGAACGATGTTCCAGTTTCAACTGCACTTACAGCAATCATTGAAAAGTACAATGAAATTGAAGCTAAAGCATAAAACTAAATTTTCATTTATTTTAAGATCTTAAGATTAATAACAACTCTAGGCATATCTGTTTTGGTGGGTCTATGGCGCAGCCAGGTAGCGCACCGGACTCTTAATCCGGTTGTCAAGGGTCCGAATCCCTTTAGACCCGCTCCCTTTTAGTGATAAAAATAAGACCCAGCTCTAATAATTACATGGATATCAAGGTAGAGGACATGAAAGGCAGTGCACATTCCAACTTTGTCGAGTCCATCAAAAGCAACGAGACCAGACGTGGATACAGCAGAGACCTAAAGCAATTCCTAGAAAAAATTCCTGATGATTTTTTCATGCAATATTTAGACGAGAAACCAAGATCACGAGACTTGGAAGATCTCTCAGAATCTTTTGTTGGTCTGGCAAAACAAGACATGATGCCAATCAAAGCAGCTATCAAGACCTATGTAAAACATCTCAAAGAGATGGGTAGAAAATGACAAGATTGGTGCAAACAGCGTACCAAACAAGCTAAAGCCCATCAGAGCATTACTTGTATCAAACGAGATTGATATTTCTTGGACACTGATAAGAAAGATGCTTCCAAGAGAAACTAAAACACAAGACAGGGCATATACCAGAGAAGAGATTGGAGACATGATACAGCAATGCTCTAGCGTTACAGACAAGGTTATAATCCTCATGGCATCCTCTGGAGGATTCAGAGTAGAGGCATGGGATTATTTTACATGGAAGGATGTTACGTTTTTCACTGACAAATCAGAAAACTACAAGGGAGCTGCTTTGTGTGTATATCGTGGTGATCCAGAACAGTACTGGACATTTATCACACCAGAGGCATGTAACATGTTATCATGTTACAAAAAAGAATGGAAGGACAGATTTCTTAAAGATCCAAAACCCGATGATCCATTACTGGCATCTGTAAGAAAGGATATTCCATTTAGGCTAGGACAGAGAGGAGTCAAATCCAGAGTGAACAAGATAGTATCAAAGATTGGTCTTCGATAGTTTAGGCATATAAATTTTGAATAAACTGTCAAGTATTTTAACCCAAAAGATCTAGATCGTAGAATCAATTCATGAAACCATGTCAAAGAGTACAAGACAATCCAAGGTTTCCTCTGGAAATCAATTCATGAAAGGTACAAGCATTAATTTTTTAAGAAAAGTATGCAAGAATGAAAAAAATGCAAAAGCAAAGATAAGATTAAAGGCTGCAATTCTACGCAAACAAAACATGACATGTTCTCAAATATGTGTCAGTCTTGATGTCATACCATCTACTCTTAGTTACTGGTTAAATAACATGGATGAAGAGGGAATATCTGCATCACGCCGTAAGGAATATTCTGGTTCTAGATGTTTCTTAGATAAAAAACAACTAGTATCATTAAGAAATGATTTGATTTCAGGTCCAGAAAAGTTTGGATTTAATCAATTCATGTGGAGTACAAGAATGGTAATTACACATGTGAATAAAAAATATAACACCCTATACTCTGCAAGAGGAATGCGTGAATTGCTGCACAGGATTGGATTTTCATCTAAAAAACCACGTCCCACACATCATAAATCAGCCTCAAAAGAGGAACAAACCCGTTTTAAAAAAACGCAAAAAGGAGTATCAAAAAATATTCCAAATTGGGATACACCACACTATGTCTGGATGAGTCAACAAACAAGATAGCACCTAACATAAAGCGTGGATGGTATCTTGCAGGCAATAATATTACCACACCAATTAATTACACTCGAGAAAAGTTTCAATCCTTTGGTGCATTGGGGGATGATGATGTGTTTTACTGTAGGTTCTATGATAAATCAAATACGGATTCATTTCTTGATTTCTTAAAATCCTTGCAGAAACAATTTGGCAAGAAACTGTTATTATTTGCAGACAATGCATCATACCACAAAAGTGTCAGAGTAAAAGAATTTCTCAAGAAATCAAAAAGAAATGTAATCATAAGATATTTTCCTGCATACACCCCAGAACTCAATCCAATTGAGGTACAGTGGAGAGAAGAGAAAAATGGTAATGCCAATACATTCTTTGCAAATGGAACTGAGATGAGAAAACACATGCAGAAGAGACTAGATAATGGAGACGTTCGAGTTGTGAAATTATTCAAATATTTAATGCCTTAACTATATGTAGCATATCAAAATCATTCTTTGTAGACTTGGGAGCGATGTTTTATTTTGAATATATGCAAAATGAGTTTGTCATTTATGACATGTACAATCCCACGATATTGTCCAATACGAAATTTATGAAAGGGTGAGTTTGTCATCTTTTCAAGCAACCCATAGGGATCCAATGCAATTTCATCCATCAACAAGATTACTTTTTTTGCAATGTCTGGACCAATATGATCCAGATCTTTTTGGGCTTTGTCAGAATAAATGATTTTCCAAATAACTGTCAAATTACAATCCGTATTTTTTTTTCATCTGTTCTTGTGTGATATAGTTACCTTGTTCAATGTCTGCAACTGATGCTTTTATCTCAGCAATTTCCTTTTCTGTAAGTAATTCCTCATCCTCTTCTTTCTGGTGTTTTAGAATTCGATTAATCATAGTTTCCATTGATTCGCCAGGATAGTTCTTGAATTTCTCCCATTCTTCTTTTGATTTTTTTGAAACTGCAATACTTGTTTGTTCCATGTATATCTATAGATAGACATATTATTTAATGGTTTTTTAGAAAAATCTATTTCATGCCTAAAAGCTAAACCCCTCTCACCAAAGGTAAATTCCAGGCATAAAATTATTGGTGATTGTAAACCTATTACCACCAACTATTTTTGAGTAATTATTGGAAAAAACAATAATTTCCGGAAAAGATAATTGGAAAAAACAATCAACATAATTGAGTTATCTGAGACTTGGGCATAATGATTTACAAAAATAAAATCTAATTTCATTCTAAATTCTCTAACAGCAAAGCATTCTCTTTACAGTTCTTGGATTTTCTGCTCCAATTATACAGTTGTAATACACTGTCAACTGATACACAAGAACACAAACCAATACAAATGATTTCACGTTGTCAAATCCTTTCACATGTACAGTTCTAATGTTGAACGTATCTTTGAATATTTCAAATAAAGGTTCAATTGAGACTTTTCTTTGTGAGTACAACTCTTGACCTTGTACAGAATTATAAAAATCTGCAAGTTTGATTCGCTCTGGCGGTGTTGATGGATATATTTTGATAGGACAAATCAATCTCAAATGTCTCTCATCACTAAACTGATATAATGATTTATCATCATATGGCACATCACATAAAATATTCCCAACCAGTCCTGAAAGCGATTCAACTATTGTATAATATATTTTACCATCAGAAACATTTGCAGTTGAGACATCAGCAGATAGTGGGACAACCAGTTTGCCAGTACTACAACTCATATGCAGTTTGTACCCAAATACCCAACCCTTTGATTTTGAAAAACCCCATTTTGCATCTGTGTCAATTCCTGAGATTGGAATTCTATTCTTTTTCATATCTGACTTGTGCCATACTGGACCATCTGCTTTTAGCATGGAACTATCCACTGATGCAGATATGTCATCGACTAGTTTCTATGATACAAACAGACTTCCCATATTACTGATTATATCACCAATTGGCAGAACTTGGAATCTCCTGTCAATGGTTCTTCTGTTTGGGATTTGAGTTAGTCTGCAAACCTTGAGCAATTTATCATTGATACCTTTAGTCAAAAGGAAATAATGTAATGTATTGTTGCTTGGAATTCTCATCCATGACTTTATGATGGACAGTTGTACCATCAGAATTGTAGAGTATACGTACGGTCTACCAGGTTTCAGTATCTCCTCACACAAAGACAACATTCCCACCAAATGTAACATACCAATAAGAAATGATTCCGATAGAATCTTGCCCTAGGGATTTTCATTTGTTTTGACATTACAATGAACAAAACATGATAAGATCCTTAGCTTTTTCTATTTGAATAATTTGAGAATTGACTCAAAAATTAGAATTAGTTATGCCCATGTCTCAACTATCCATCATGGTTTGAAATGATTCTTTTGTAGAAGCTCCCACCTTTTGGGATACTACCTCACCATTTTTGAAAATAGCAAGGGTAGGAATACTAAAGACATTGTATTTTTGTGCAAGCTCACCATTTTCATCAACGTTGATCTTGACAAAATCTACTTTGCCATCATATTCACCTGCAAGCTCCTCGACAACAGGCGATACGGACCTACATGGACCACACCACTCTGCCCAAAAGTCAACAAAGACTGGATTGGTAGAGTTTAGAACCTGTTGTTCAAACTGCTGTGAATTTTTTATTTCGTTCACTATAATTTTCCCCTCTAAATTTTCCTCACAATAATTATTTGAGAATTTGTTTCAGCTTGAAATGATATGTCATTTCCACGAATCAAATCACCATTTGTTACTTTGTCTCCATTTAGAATTCCATTACCCAGAGTAACATATGCAATAAATTCACCATCAAGTGATATGGTTTGTTTTGCATCAACTAGTCCAACATCAAGTATTGTTTTACTAGCAAATGTTTCATCTTGGTTTGAATCCCCACCATATACACGAGTTACTCCCTTTTGTAAGGAATATGATTTGTATCCTGCAGGTTCTCCTGATTTTTCAGGAGTTATCCATATCTGAATCATTCTATTTTCCTTATCATCAGGATTTACTTCATTGTGCAAAAATCCTTCAGCACCTGCACGTTGAACTTGTACATGATTTGCCTCAATTGTATTTCCTTCCTCTAGTGTTCCTTTGTGTGAGATTCGTCCATCAACAATTACTGAAATCACATCAATTTCCTTGTGAGGATGTAGATGTGTTTCACCATTTGGAATAAATTTTGCATCAGCTAGATAAACAAAATTTCCAATTCCAGGCCATGCACCTGAATCAGTAAATCCAAAAACTTTAGGATCAACTACAAGGCGATGTTCTCTGATTCCTGCAAAACCACCAAGTTTGAGATCATCTCTGTGCAATACTTGTAGCGTCACTAGAATAACCTCCCAAGGGCCAGTGATACTACAAGACGTAATAATTTGCCATTTTTGTGACTAATTTTCCTTTGATTTTGTGTTTTGTAACTATACATAGTATAGTTAGTATACTAAAGGCTATATTAATTGGGCAGTGAATTAAATGATATCAACTTACCATAAGGTAAGTTACTAATTTTCATTAACTATAATAAAGTAAGTATAAATATGATTAATCAAAGAATAAAACATGGCATCAAAGGAAGCAGAAAATTGTACTGCAGCAGAAATGATGAATTGTTCTTCAGCAGACATGATGAAGTGTTGTCCAATTGATAATACGTTTAAAATTATTGGAAAAAAATTTACCATTCATATTATTCGCAACATGGCAATAATGGGACAAACAAGATTCAATCAACTCTTAGACAACATTGAAGATTCAAATCCAAAAACATTATCAGCCAGATTAAAAGAAATGGAAAAGGCAAATCTTATTTCACGTACAGTGTATGATGAAGTACCAATCAGAGTAGAATACAAATTAACAAAGAAAGGAGAAGATTTAACCGGAATACTAGGTCAGATGGCAGCTTTTTCAATGAAACATTTTGCAAAAGAAGTTTTCAAAGATGGAAAACCTCGTAAGCTAAAACAAGTATTCAAAGAACCACTAACAGTATTAAATTAATTTCTAGATCTTGTTCTAAGCTTTGCATGACAACATGGACATCTTATCTCAATAGTTTTTACAAACAAAGAACAGTTGGTACATCTTTTGTAACCTGAAGAATATTTCAAACCATTGGCAATTTTTTCTCCAGTGTATCTTTCACAAATTCCTTTACAAACTTGTCCCATAATAGTTACATAACAACAAAGAAGTTAAGTTGTATAGTTACCAAATGGAAAGTTGATTTCCATCATTTCACTTTCTACTATAAATATACTATTGGTATCTACTTACTTAAGGTAAGTTAGATGAGAATGACAACAAAAAACAACGACAAAAGAACAGAAACTTTCAAGTATGTTCTAGAAAACTTCACGCCAATGCCCCCAAGCAATGTCACACTCACTCTAACCTTACTCCAAAGACCAGGAGGTGAAATGTATGGAATGTAACGGACCACAATGCTCAACTTCAGGCACAAATTCAAACAGTTGTGAATCTGACTCTTGTTGTGATGGAGGCTGCGAATGCCCCTCAGGCCAAGATATGCTAAAATTTGCTGAAATCATGTGGCATAAAGCTGCAATGGCTGCAATGTTTGAGGCTAAAAAAGACAGAATAAAATCAAGACTAGAAAAATCCTTTGGACCAACACTCGACAAGGGTGCAGATGCAGTAGTTGAAGCAATATAGTTTAGGCATATAAATTTTGAATAAACTGTCAAGTATTTTAACTCAAAAGATCTAGATCGTAGAATCAATTCATGAAACCATGTCAAAGAGTACAAGACAATCCAAGGTTTCCTCTGGAAATCAATTCATGAAAGGTACAAGCATTAATTTTTTAAGAAAAGTATGCAAGAATGAAAAAAATGCAAAAGCAAAGATAAGATTAAAGGCTGCAATACTAAGAAAACAAAATATTCCGTATTCTGTGATATGTGCAAGTCTGGATGTCATACCATCAACTCTGTCCTACTGGCTAAATCGAATGGATGAAGAGGGAATATCTGCATCACGCCGCAAGAAATATTCTGGTTCTAGATGTTTTCTAAATGAAAAACAGCTAGTATCATTAAGAAATGATCTGATTTCAGGTCCAGAAAAGTTTGGATTTAATCAATTCATGTGGAGTACAAGAATGGTAATTACACATGTGAATAAAAAATACAACACCCTATACTCTGCAAGAGGAATGCGTGAATTGCTGCACAGGATTGGATTTTCATCAAAAAAACCACGTCCCACACATCATAAATCAGCCTCAAAAGAGGAACAAACCCGTTTTAAAAAAACGCAAAAAGGAGTATCAAAAAATATTCCAAATTGGGACATATCACACTATGTCTGGATGAGTCAACAAACAAGATAGCACCTAACATAAAGCGCGGATGGTATCTTGCAGGCAATAACATTACCACACCAATTAATTACACTCGAGAAAAATTTCAATCATTTGGTGCATTGGGGGATGACGGCGTATTTTTTTGCAGATTCTATGATAAATCAAACACAGACTCATTTCTTGATTTTTTAGAATCACTGCAGAAACAATTTGGTAAGAAACTGTTATTATTTGCAGACAATGCATCATACCACAAAAGTGTCAGAGTAAAAGAATTTCTCAAGAAATCAAAAAGAAATGTAATCATAAGATATTTTCCTGCAT
>CBDBGZ010000006.1:0-9187 GCA_965205425.1 Candidatus Nitrosopumilus sp. | reverse complement strand
CAAGCCAATTAACACACCGCGTTTTATCAACCAATGCCATGAGTATATCTTTCATTTTACAAAAAAAGGAAACGTCTCATTAAACAAACTAGCTATTGGGGTGCCATATGCAGATAAAAGTAATTTGACAAGATGGAATCATGGTAATACTATACGAGATAGAGGTAATGTTTGGTTTATTCCATATGAAACTAAAAACGGAAATATGAAACATCCCTGTGAATTTCCTTCAAAACTCCCCGAGATGTGTATAAAATTACATGGAGTTACAAGAAATATGCTTGTATATGACCCATTTATGGGAATTGGTTCAACTGCATTAGCTTGTAAGAAATTAAACGTAAACTGTATTGGTACAGAAATTGATGCAGAATATATCCACATCTCCAATCAGCGATTAAAAAAGGAGGTTCTTGTTTGTCAATAGTATTTTCAGAATTAGTAAAAACCTCATGTAATAGAACTGTTTTTGAGACTGAAAAAGATCATCCAATATTGAAGATACTTTCCAAAGGTCTTAACGATATTATTCAAAAATCAAAGTACACTAGGTATGAAGGCGGGCGTATAAATGATCTAGGTAAATCATTAGAGCATGAAATAAAAGACATTATAGAGCATAACAATGACATTGAATTATTGCCATATAGTCAACATATGGGGTATCCTGATTTGAGACTGAAAATTAATAGTAAAATAGTATTCATTGAGATAAAGACTACTGCGAAAGAAGAAGGCTTTAACTCAACCCAACGTGTATTTTACTATACAAATGGAAATAAGATTACGGATGATGGACACCATTTATTGATACAATTATTTTTGAAATCCTCACTTAGCAATCCTAATTCATACATATTCAAAAAATGGAAAATTAAAGATCTATATTCATTAAGCATAGGTTTGAAAAAAGAATATAATGCAAGTTATAGAGATCTCAATAATTTACCTGTGTTATGCAACTCATGACAAAACAAATAGAACTCAGATTGAAGTGGAATAAGATTTACCACTCGACAACTTCACAGAACTGTAAAAAAAGATAATTGATTAAACTTTTGGACAGTTAGGTGGTTCGTAATCTTTCATTTTATTCCTTTAGTAAAATTGCGTTAACGATTCCGTTTTGTCCTGGTTTTGAAACAACTCTACATTTACCTTCTTGTGTTTCAAGTATTGCACCTTTTGTAATGATGCCCCGTCTTTTGTAATCATTGTTTGTAGCATTTTCTAATACTTTGATAATTTTTGATTTCTTTACTTTAGCTTCACCTGTTGCTAAATTAACAAAGTCAATTGATTTCAAAGCTGTTTTTTTGTTATTACCTCTAATTCTTCTTGTAACTGTAACTTGAGCTCCGTTGATTGGCTCGTTTGGATATCTATCGGTTTCATATTTTCTTCTGATTCTTAGTGGAACTCTTCTTCCTCCAGTAATTTTACTAGTTGCTAAGTTCTCTACGGATTTTCTCACGAAATAATGTCTGAATTACTCTAATTTATACAAAACGCAAAAAATTAGCCTTGAGTTAAAAAATTACCTTAGTTTACTTCTGTAGCATTGGGGGAGTGACTGTTTGTCTGTTTGCTGTTTTTCTTACTTTGGAGAATAATCTTTGTTTTAGATCTTCTACATCACCTTGAATGCCAAAATACTTTTGGAATTTTTCTGTTGTTGTGTAAATTTTTAATCGACCTACATTTTGATGACTAATGTAATCTAGTTGTCTTAATTCTTTGAGATGTGCATAAACTCCAGATCCTCTTGTTTCAACTAATTGTTTTGATGAAATTGGTTGACTGTAAGCAATGTAAGATAATGTCTTTAGTGTAGCATTTGGAAGAACTGGTTTTGAAGCATATCTTTTGACAGTTGCGCTATATTCTGGTTTTAATTGCATTACATAGGATCCATCTGGAAGTATTACTATTTCCAATGCTTTGAATGCTGACTTGGTCTTTTTCATAATGTCATTTAGTAAATCCAGTGTTTTTGTTCTAGATTCTGTGCCTGAAGCTCTGATGATATCTTCAATTCGTAATGGTCTACCTGCCGAGTATAGTGCAGCTTCTATTCTGGCAGTTGCTTCTACTAAATTCTCAACTTTTACCATTTTATATCCTCATTTTCCATCAATTTGTTAACTCCTCTTCCATTACAATAATCTTGATATCGTCTTCTACTTGTTCAAGGTCTACTTTTTGGTCTCTTGCCAAAAACAATGCTGCAAAGAAACATCTGATAGAATCTACTTGATCAAGGTCAACTATGATCTCTTGTAATAATCCATATCCTACAGCTCCTATTTTTTTCATAATCAAATCTTCGTATTTCCCAATGATACTTTCTAGAGAAATAAAAAATTCTTGAAAATCTGGTGCTTCTATTGGTTCTATCTCTAATTGTTTATTTCTCCTTGATTGTGGATTTGCGATAGTACCTATGAGATTTTGTAATAATCCTAACAAATCATCTAATGATACAGGATATGTTGATTCATGTCTATATGGAATATCTATTAGTTCAATATCTACATCTGTTCTTTGGTGCATTGGCTTTTTCTCCATTGCTGCTTTTTGCAATGCAAAAATACTTTCTACTTTCATTCGATAGATTAATGATGATGACAATGCAGCCATTCCTGCCACTTTGAGATCTTTCTTCCCTGTTTTATCTAGAATTTTAATTAGTAAATCTAAAATTTGTATTAGATCAATTTCCCAAATGTCTTTTTTAACCACTGATGATGGACTAAATAGAATATTCACAGGTTCCTGAGAAATACTATTGGGAGTTTGCGCTTCACTCACATAATTCATCTTTGGATATTCAATAATATCTAATGGCTCTATTTTTTTCTCACATCCAGTCAACTCTTATATTGTTAAGCCAAAAATCTCTACTATGAAATCTGCTCGAATTCCAGGCCCAAATGAACCTCTTACTATATCTGAATCTGAGAATCCAAAACCTCAAGGAACTCAGGTTCTACTAAAGGTAAAGTCTGAAGGTGTCTGTCATAGTGATTTACACTTGTGGGAGGGTGGATATGACCTTGGAGACGGTCAATTTTTGAAAGTTACAGATAGGGGAGTAAAATATCCTGTCACTCCTGGACATGAAATTGTTGGAACTATAGAGGAAATTGGAGAAAATGTTTCTAATGTTTCTGTAGGTGATGATGTTCTAGTTTTTCCTTGGATGGGATGTGGAGAATGTCCTGCATGTAAAGTGGGAAATGAAAATCTATGTGATACACCAAAATCTATGGGTCTTTTCCAAAATGGTGGTTATGCTGATTATACTTTAATTCCTAATTCTAAATATTTGGCAAAACTTGATGGTGTAGACCCTGATGCTGCTACTTCTCTTGCTTGTTCTGGTTTAACCGCATATACTGCAGTTAAAAAAGCAAACCAAAACTCTCCTGAGTTTATTGTAATTGTAGGTGCTGGTGGATTGGGATTAATGGGAGTTCAAATTGCCAGTGAAATTACTGATGCTAAAATTATTTGTGTTGATTTGGATGATGCAAAATTAGAAACTGCAAAAGAAATGGGTGCTCATTTTACTGTAAACTCTAAAGATGCTGATACTGTTCAAAAAATTCTTTCAATATGTAATGATAAAGGCGCTGATAGTGTAATTGATTTTGTCAATGCCCCACCAACAGTAAAAACTGGTTTAGCAGTTCTAAGAAAACGTGGAAATCTTGTTCTAGTTGGATTATTTGGTGGCTCTCTTGAATTGTCTCTTGTAACAATTCCTCTAAAATCAATAACCATTCAGGGTGCATATACCGGAAATTATAATGACATGGTGGAACTACTTGATCTTGCAAGAAAGGGCGCAATTAATCCAGTGATCTCTAAAAGATATTCTCTTGATGAGGCTAATGCTGCTTTGGAGGATCTTAAAGCACGAAAAATTATTGGTCGTGCAGTGATTAATCCTTAGTTCAAAATATTACTACAAAATTTTATAACAGAAAAAATTTGAGTATTTCTATTGGATACTAAAACAAGTTGTGAGGTTACACTTACTCATCTTAAAAATAAACAATTCATCACTGCTCATAATCTCTTACTAAATCAAGCTGAATCAATAAAAAAATCTGAACTTCTAAAATCTGCTTTATTGTATAGCGAAAAGATAAAGTTTGTGAACTAAAAATCATCAAAAAACTAGAGATTAGATGATTTTACCTAAGGTAAATACGAATAAACAATCTGAAACACCTTGAAAATAGTTCATGAACATATGCTTCTCGCTATATATGTTATCAGGAGAATGTAGAATGCGTCAAGGTAAAGATTCTGAAAATGAAATCAAAGAAGCAAGTGATTTATTTTTAAAATATTCTAATGACAAAAATTCTAAAAATGTAAAAGGTGCATTACTTTGTGCTTCAAAATGTCTTTTAAGTTTAGGTGAATTTGATAAAGCTAAAGATACATATCAAAAAGCTAAAACAATTGCCCAAACTTCAATTCAGATAACTCGACCAATTGTGATCATTGATGATAGTAAAGCAATTGCTATGAAACTAAAAACATATGCTGAAAAATTAGGATATTCTGAAATTCATGTTTTTGAAAATGGAAAAGATGGTGTAAAAGGTTGCAAACAAATGTTTTCAGATGATAAAGAACCTGTAGTACTTCTTGATATGGGGTTGCCAGATCTTGATGGTGATGTGGTAGCTACAAAATTACTAAAAGAAAAAGTAAGTTTACAAATTGTAGTTATTACTGCTGATGAAAAAACAACTGCACGTGTGAATAAAACAATTAGTACTGGAGTATATGCATTTATACAAAAACCCTTCACACTTGATGAATTAAAAAAAGCAATAGATATTGCTGAATCTGAATATTCTTTGTTACAATAAAAGTAAAGACATATTCAAAATGTTTACATCTTTAATGTCAATTTCATTTATCCTATAATCTATTAATTCATCAGAAAATTTCTCTACTATCTTTTGTGATGTGTTTGTTTTCTCTGAATTAACTTGTAGTAAAACCAACATGTTCCATTCTCCTTCCATATTTGAGACTAGGAGATAGTTGTCTAGTTTTGTAATAAAATCTTTGATAGAATCTTTGACTGCTTCTAGTGATTTGGAAGGTTTGATCTTCATCAAAACTGCTTGATATTCATTAATTCCTGATACGTCTGTAAGAACAGCTTTGTAACCTTTGATGATTCCACTTTTTTCTAATCTCTCAATTCTTTTTCTTATCGTTCTATCTGATACATCATGACCTGATTTTTTTAACTCAGATGCAATTTCTTTTGATGGTGTTCTAGCATTGCTGTTGAGAATTTCAATAATCTTTTGATCAACTTTGTCTAGATTTGATCATGCATCTTCACTCATATCAATCCAAAGTTGTAATGCCTTTTGAATTTTTGGTTGAATTTACACTAATTCTTATTTTTGTTATTACCTATTCTTCTAAAATCCATCCTGATGCCATCAGTTCTTGATCCTCTGTTTCTCCAACATTTGTTGCATATCTCCAAATATATCCTGAATCTGGAGTCATCTTTTCTTTAATTTTTAAGAGTGATTCTATTTCTGAATTTAGATTTTTATCTGCATTACCATGTTCTTTACAAAACTTGCATTTTTCATCAAGTGTGATTGGTTCTGATTCAATTAATGGATATGCAGAACATGCAAGTGGTCTTTCATTGTAAATTTTGCATGGAAAACCACCATGTGGTGATTTTTTACCACTATCTATATCTAAAAATGGACATGTGTTACCATTTTTTTCTGTTCCCATTAATTGATATGCTAAAACTTTAGTTGGTTTCAAATTTTTATCATATGAAATACCTATCCTTGGCAAAATTTTAATTTCAATTCCATTTTTAATTGCAAGTTTTTCAATTCTATCTTTTTCTTCTGGTAGAATTAAAACTCCAATTTTTCCAAATTTTTTACTTGGATAGTACTCTCTTTCAATACAGCATTGAGAACAATCCTCTATGCATTGAAATTCCATGTATTTCTTCTGAAATCTAGATAAAAATCTCTTGTGAATGAGATATTCTAAATTTAGTTTCTGCAAAAACCCTACCAGTTATATGCTCATAATGATAATGAGCATTATGGGTAAGCGCCAAGTAAAAAATGAAAGTGCATTAAAAGAAATTCGATTACCTGAAGAGGGTGAATTATTTGGGCGTGTATTGAAAATGCTAGGGGGCGAAAATGTTATGATCAAATGTGATGACAATGTTACTAGACGTGGAAGAATTAGAGGTAAGCTAAAAAGAAGAGTTTGGATCAGAGATAATGATATTGTAATTATTGCTCCTTGGGATTTTAAAGAGAATGAACGTGGAGATATTGTTTGGAGATTCACTCTTCCACAAGTTGAATGGCTCAAAGACAACAATCACATTGCAAAAGATTTCTGATCTTCACCTGTAACTCAATTTCATCTTGATGCTTTAGTTAATATAGTGAATATATTGTTTCAAGGTAATGTCAGAAACAGGAACTGTAAAATGGTTCAACCGAACAAAAGGCTTTGGTTTTATTGAAAGAGAAGGTGGAGACGATCTGTTTGTTCACAAATCAGATGTTGACGGATTCATCAACGAAGGCGATAAAGTCGAGTTTGTAGTAGGCGAAGGTCAAAAAGGCCCAGCAGCACAACAAGTCAAAAAATCAGCATAGGCAACAATTTTTTTAATTTAAGATTTCATCTTTGTTTTCTTAAACTAGTCTATCTTTTTATTATTTTTAAAATATTTTTTAAAAAGTGTGGTCCCGCGGGACGGAATTGAACCATCGACAACCCGGTTTCTGTATGCCTGATGGGCTGTTTTTCGTTTAGCCATCTAAAGCCAACAACTACAGCCAGGAGCTCTACCAGGCTGAGCTACCACGGGACAAAAAAACGAAGATCTTTACTATTAAAAAACTATCGTAGGTGATTTTTTAAAATTGATCGTTTTGATCTCATAAGCATAAATACCCTGAAAAGTTGTTGAAAACGTCGTGTCTAAGCTAGCATTATCTTATTCTGGATATGTTTGTGCACCTTATCTGCATAATCATGAATCTGTTGAACTAAAAGAAACTTGGATTAATTCAAAAAATATTGAAAAATTATATTTTGTAACTGGCACGTTTTCTACTGAAAGTAAACCATACTTTTCTGATTCTACAAATCACTACATTTTAGCCAAATTCAAAGACAGTGAGCAAATTTCAAAAGATCTTGAGGTACACAACCAAGAAAAAACTTCTTTTATGTTTAATATCAAAGATGATCTCTTTCAAAGAGAAGTTCAGGGAGATACAAATTTTGTCTCTGTATACTATTTGGAATATGGTGATGATGGTGATGATTTACAGGAAATTGCTAATCTTTTACTAAAAAGAGAGAAAATTGAGATAGCTGGATTGGGAAATATGAACACATTTTGCTTAAACACATCGAAATTTACATTTCCTTACTCTGAAAATATTGTAGTGATAGAAGTTGCTAGTGAAAAGAGTCATCAAAGTGTAAAGAAATATTGTGATCAAACTAGACGAGATATTAATCGAAAAGGAATGACGATGACCAATTTGATGAGTCTATCAATTCTTGATCAACTAAAGTAGAAAAGTTAAATATTCGACCAAAAACTGTTTTTCATGAGTAAACCATCTGATCTTGGTTCATTGAAAATTGGATCATACATTCTATTGCCTCACTCTGATCAACCTAGTGGAGAGCCATGTAAAATTGTAGAATATGATACTTCAAAACCAGGTAAACACGGTGCAGCAAAAGCAAGAATTGTCGGTCAAGGAATTTTTGATGGTCAAAAAAGACCTCATGTAGGCCCTGTCAGTATGCAAATTCACATTCCAATGATTAACAAAAAAGTTGGTCAAATTATCTCAATTAATGGTGATACCATACAAGTTATGGATTCTGAATCATTTGAGACTGTTGACATTTCTTTGATTGATGATGAAGTCAAAGGTAAATTGGAAAATGGTCAAAATGTAGAATACTGGGTTGTTATGGATAGAACTAAAATAATGCGCATTAAAAGCGATTGAGGATGCTGATGATTATCGGAAAAGCCGTCTGATTTGGTGATGACGATTATGAGTATTGAAGCATCTTTTTCAATAAATTTTTTAAATTTATTGAATTAAATATTTTTTAGAATATGAAATTAGCTTCCCTTTTTTCAGGTGGTAAAGATAGTACATATGCAATTCATTTGGCACAAAAACAAGGACATGAAATTAAATGCCTTTTGAGTGTTTTTCCAAAGTCTGATGAGAGTCATCTACTCCACCATCCAAACATGAAATGGACAAAACTACAGTCTGACTCAATGAAAATTCCACAATTAACTATTACCTCAAACTCTGATCAAACTGATAATGAATTATCATTACTAGAAAATTTATTGCAAAATGCAATTGATCAATATCAAATAGATGGATTAGTTCATGGTGGAATTAAAAGTAAATTCCAAAAAGAAAAATTTGAAAATATCTGCACAAAATTAAATTTAAGTATAATTGCTCCATTATGGGATACTGAACCTGAATTTTATATGAATGAATTAGTAGATTCAAAATTTAATTTCATTATGATAACTGTATCTTCTGATGGATTGGATGATTCTTGGTTGGGAAAAATTATTTCAAAACCTGATATTGTTTTGTTGAAATCATTATCTGAAAAATTTGGATTTAATTTAAATTTTGAAGGTGGCGAGGCTGAAACTTTTGTAATAAATTGTCCTTTGTTTTCACATTCGATCAAAATTAACCAAGCTGAAAAAAATTGGGATGGATATAGAGGAAGGTTTGAAATAGTGGATGCAGAATTGAATTACAATGCTTGATGGCCTTAAGACTAGTTTAGGTGATGCAATCAAAAAAATTGTAAAATCTTCGGGAATTGATGAGGAACTAATCAAAGAACTCTCAAAAGATGTTCAAAGAGCATTATTACAATCTGATGTTAATGTACGACTAGTATTACAAATTACAAAAAATCTTGAGGAGCGTGCTCTAAATGAGACTCCTCCACCAGGACTTTCTCGTAAAGACCATATCGTAAAAATTCTCTATGACGAACTATCAAAATTACTTGGAAATGAGTCTGATTTTGATTTCAAACCTGATAGACAAAATAAGATAATTTT
>CBDBGZ010000005.1:0-232669 GCA_965205425.1 Candidatus Nitrosopumilus sp. | reverse complement strand
CAATCAGTTACAACTGATGAGTTTTTTCTTGTTTTAATTGCAGGTAGAATATCATTATCATAATACAGATATGAAAAATTATCCTTTGTATCATATGCACCATCAGCCAAAGTTTTAGTGACATTGCCAAACTGTTTTGATTGCTCAACTAGCGATATGAAATGTTTTGAATCATGTGACTTGTCATCTGTAATATCAATCCCTGTGATCTGTTTAGATTTCACATCTACTGCCACATGAATTTTAAGAAATCCTCTTCTCTTCTGCCATTTCTGTCTCATCCACTCACCTCTGTTTGCAACCTTGATTCCAGTTGAGTCTATTGCAATGACAATGTCTTTTCCTAGTTTTGGATTCATCTTGATGTCAAGTTTGTTGACACGTTTCCAAATGGCAGAATATGTGGGAGTCTTTGTTTTGGATTGGAGGTGTGATTTTATCAGACCTTCTGTTTGTCTGAATGGAAGATGCAAATAGAGATGACAGTATCCTAGTGCCTCCATGAAGGATTCAGGATAGACAAATCGATGACCTTCCTTTTTGTGATTCATCTCTTTTAGTTCCATACTCCATGATTCCATTGCGTCAAAGGACAACATGATTTCTCCACGTCTAACTAGTGTTTTGTTGTAATTTTTCCAGTTTCTGTTCATGGAATAATACAGAATATTCTGATCTAAAGCTTGGGTGATGAAATTAATTGGATCAACTAGTCATGTTGGGAAACACAGCAGAGTGTGCAATTAGGGTGTTGAATGATTGCATAATTTACAGTTTCTATAATTTATTTTATCTTCATTAGCTAGTTTTTTTGCAATGTTTACAGCAATTTCAAAAGTATGTGCAGTATACCAAATTGAATTTTTTGCACTCTGATTTCTGTTTACATATGTTGAACAACCAATGCGATGAATTTTGATTTCATGAGATTTTGGAATGTCTTGATAAATCACAAATCTATCTGTCATAAAAATAGAACTAACTGTATGAATCAAGGTCATCTACCCCATCAGGAACAAAAATGGAAACTAAAAACAAATTCTAGGCATGAGGCTTGATACATACAAACACACACCTTTAAATTTGATTTAGAATTATTTTATTTTATGAAGTTTGTTATTTTTGCATTAATCCCCTTAATCCTCTCAATAGGAATTGTTCCTGCTTTATCATCTGATTTTCTTCCAGAAGCTAATGCTGCAAAGTCCAAAGGAAATTCTCTGACTGAAATTGGTTCAAAAAAAGTTTGTGGAGATAAATTATGTTCAGAAATTTCTGGAACAAAAAATATCTCTCCTTCGATGACAATAAAATCTGAAAAGAAATTGTTTGCATCTGCAATGGATTACACAATTGCAGGACCTGAAATAGATCCTGAAAAAGGATATGCCGTAATTGAGATTGGAGATGGACTCTATTGGGTTACTGACGGAATGTATCAAATAATGTTTCTAACAACAGGTGAAGGAGTAATTTTAGTTGATGCACCTATGGGTATGGGTACAAAAATTCAGCAAGCAATATCTGAAGTAACTTCAGAGAAGGTAACCCACTTCGTTTACTCTCATATCCACAAAGACCATGTTGGTTCTGCAAGTTTACTTCCTACTGATACAGTCTACATTTCACATATTGATACTGCTGAACATTTGATGATGAAAAATGATCCTCAACGTCCAGTTCCAACTGTAACTTTTCATGATGATTTTACTTTGATGGTAGGTGATCAAATATTGGAATTATCTTACTTGGGTCCATTTCATTCTAAAGGCGACATTGTGATTTATTCCCCAGTACACGAAGTTGTTATGGCAGTTGATTTGTTTCATCCAAATGCAGCACCATTCCAATTTATGGGAATCACAAGAGATGTCGGTGAACATCTTGCAGTACATGACAAATTGTTGACAATGGATTGGAAAATAATAATTTCAGGACACGAACCAATCTTGGGAACTCCTGAACATCTGAAATTCAATAAAGAATTCACTTTGTCAGTTTTGGATAATGCATTTGCTGCAATGCAAACTACTCAACCAAGTGCAAATTACTTTGGTGATTTGGCAAACAAATGTGCTGAATTAACTGTTGAACAATATTCAGATCTAAAAGATATTGATGTTTATCCTGTAGAAAACTGCATTACAATGGTTTTCTATGCAATGATTGACTAACCTGCGTTCATTTCATCCTCAATTTGGTGGCTGAATCCCCATGGATTTGTACTCATGTTAAGTTCAGTACTTGGGAAAGTAACTACCTGACATCTTCCAAATAGTATTGAGATTTTATTCTCCTAAAGAAATCAACAATAATAACTATAACCGGCCTTGTAGAAACCATGATAAAATAACAAAATCTAATTTTCTAATCCTGTAGGAATTGTATGCAATTAACCTGTACAACATCTCATTGTCCTGAGTTGTAACATTTCTTGATGTGACATCTCCTGACATTATCTGTTTGATCACAAAAAAGATTGTTTCAGATTTGTTTCTCTGATGGTACAATTGTACAGGAAAGTTCCTCTTCATCTCCTTTCTATGAATTCCACTGGTTCTGTAAATTGGAACTGTTCCATATCGAGTTGGAATTATTGCAGCTGTGTTGATCTGTTCTGCACCAACATGGTTATTCTCATCATCAAAACCCATGTCACCTAACACAATATCAACTGGAACAATATTGTTGGTTTTGTACAACAATGGCAGAAAATCAGGATTATCATGTTGTGGTGTGTCATGACACAGCAAACAAGCTGTGTATTCATGTCAGCACAAACAACAACTTTTAGGAAATTCCTGCGTAACTGTACTCTTTTTGTATAATAGTATGATGCTGTACTGTAACTGAATCCGCTACCATCAATTCCAGCTAGAACCAGTCTGACTTTTTTGTACAAAATGAATTCCTGCAACATTTTATGTAACAGATTTCCTTCCAGTCTTGCAGCTGCCTTTTGTAGTGTGGTGTAATGTGGAATGGTAGACAAACCAAGATATTCCTGAATTCCTACACATTCTTCTAAAAATTCTGTAAATCTTCTATAACTCTTTGATTCGTACTGTCGTATTGCCAAGAGTATGAGATGTGTCCAAACAGAATAGATATGATTTGATTTTGGATGTAAGAACCTGGGAATTCTGCATCTGGTGATTATATTGAGTAGTGTTTTGCACATTTTGACGTATGATGAGACCATACTGTAATCTGCAAATACAATCCTAATGGATCTAAATTAGCTAAAATGTATCACAATTGGGTTAAAATCAGATGGTTTCTACAAGGCCCTATAACCATATGTGCCAAAATCAGCTAGGAAATTAGATGGTACTTGCATTCGTATCAAGAAAGTAAGAAATGCAAACAAACACACTACCCTTCCTGAAAAAAAATATTTGATGTTTGTAGGATTGGATGTTCACAAGAACTCTGTACAGGTGGCAGCAGTAGATGAGATTGGCAAATTATTATTTAACAAAAAGATTTCCAGTGATTTTTCTGCTATTAGCAAAATTACATCCAAAATTCCAAAGAACGCAAAATATGTTTTAGAGTCATCATCTGTCTGGTATGGCCTTTATAGACACATGACAGACAAATTACATCTTGATGTTATACTATCTAATCCATACAACACAAAGATAATAGCATCATCACTCAAAAAGACTGATAAAATTGATGCGTACCATCTTGCAAATTTGCTACGAGGAGGATACATTGCAGAATCATTTGTGCCAGATCACACAATTGTGCAATACAGACAGCTTGTAAGACATCGACACAAGATTGTGCGCATTATTGTAAAGATGAAGAATTCCATACATGGTATTACACTACAGGAGGGAATCCATATCAAAGCAACACCATTTTCCTCAGAACACATACGTGCACTTGGAAAATTGGAGAGTTATAGAATAGATTCGTACCTACAAAGCATAAAATTTCACAAAAAGGAGGTTGCAAAAATAGATTCCATGATACGTCGCATGGTAAATGATAATCCTGATGTGTGTATTTTGACATCAATACCTGGAGTTGGACCATACACTGCATTGAGCATATTCTCAGAAATTGCAGAGATTAGTAGATTTTCAAATTCTCGCAAGTTATGTGCATATGCAGGGATTGTTCCATCGGTGAGAAATTCTGCAGATACAATACATCATGGAAGAATTACAAAGAGAGGAAGCATGACATTGAGATGGGTTCTAACAGAATGCATACACACCCATGCAATACATACCAAGAACAGCGACATTACCAAATTTTATAATCGCATTAAAAAGAAGAGAGGTTCATCCAAAGATGCAGTTGCTGGCGCATCAAAGATTCTGCGAGTAATTTATTGGATGCTAAAGGAGAGGAGAGAATTTGTGCAAAATTATAGTTAGGACTGCAAGTCGCGTTAAAATGCTTGAGGGACAAGGCCTCGTCTGATAACTGCGAATAATCCTAACTAGGATGAAGATATAGTTTAGGCATATAAATTTTGAATAAACTGTCAAGTATTTTAACTCAAAAGATCTAGATCGTAGAATCAATTCATGAAACCATGTCAAAGAGTACAAGACAATCCAAGGTTTCCTCTGGAAATCAATTCATGAAAGGTACAAGCATTAATTTTTTAAGAAAAGTATGCAAGAATGAAAAAAATGCAAAAGCAAAGATAAGATTAAAGGCTGCAATACTAAGAAAACAAAATATTCCGTATTCTGTGATATGTGCAAGTCTGGATGTCATACCATCAACTCTGTCCTACTGGCTAAATCGAATGGATGAAGAGGGAATATCTGCATCACACCGCAAGAAATATTCTGGTTCTAGATGTTTTCTAAATGAAAAACAGCTAGTATCATTAAGAAATGATCTAATTTCAGGTCCAGAAAAGTTTGGATTTAACCAATTCATGTGGAGTACAAGAATGGTAATTACACATGTGAATAAAAAATACAACACCCTATACTCTGCAAGAGGAATGCGTGAATTGCTGCACAGAATTGGATTCTCATCAAAAAAACCACGTCCCACACATCACAAATCAGCCTCAAAAGAGGAACAAACCCGTTTTAAAAAAACGCAAAAAGGAGTATCAAAAAATATTCCAAATTGGGACATATCACACTATGTCTGGATGAGTCAACAAACAAGATAGCACCTAACATAAAGCGCGGATGGTATCTTGCAGGCAATAACATTACCACACCAATTAATTACACTCGAGAAAAATTTCAATCATTTGGTGCATTGGGGGATGACGGCGTATTTTTTTGTAGGTTCTATGATAAATCAAACACAGACTCATTTCTTGATTTCTTAAAATCCTTGCAGAAACAATTTGGCAAGAAACTGTTATTATTTGCAGACAATGCATCATACCACAAAAGTGTTAGAGTAAAAGAATTTCTCAAGGTATCAAAAAGAAATGTAATCATAAGATATTTTCCTGCATACACCCCAGAACTCAATCCAATTGAGGTACAGTGGAGAGAAGAGAAAAATGGTAATGCCAATACATTCTTTGTAAATGGAACTGAGATGAGAAAACACATGCAGAAGAGATTAGATAATGGAGACGTTCGAGTTGTGAAATTATTCAAATATTTAATGCCTTAACTATAGCATTGAGAGAATAGTCTCGTATGGATACATGTCTGCCATCTTTTGATTGAAACCATTCTCTAGCGAAAGCCATGCCCTGATGTATGGAAAGAGAGGAAATGTATAAAAACAATTCACATGGATAATTTAGAATATTTCCAAAAGCAGGACATTCACAATCAGCAGAAAACAATTCTTCACATTTTGGACATTGAATTACAAGATGAGTTCCCCAATCACATTCTATATCCTCAATAATTTCAAAAACTACATCTTCGTTACAAATACAATGTAATTTATTTTGGAATTTTTGGTTCAAATTCATATTGATTCTATTAAAAAATCAAATATAATTTATTAACAATGAAATTATCTTCATACTGTTATAATTTGACAGAATGCCCCACATGCAAACTTGCAATGGAATCACATTCAACTGAAGAATTGATGGAATGTTGTATGAAACAGGTTGGAGAAGGATTCTCAGATGAGGAATCAGGAATATGTCCTAATTGCAAACATAATATCAAGAAACACTCCAGTAAGGAATTAGCAGAATGTACATTGGAATTTCTCAAATCAGGAATTAACAATTAGTTCAAGATAAGATTAAACAATGGATAAAAAACAACAAAAACATTGGATCAAAACACTAGAAAATTAATTTCAGAATTTTCTCCCATGTGGACTAATAGAGAAATTTGGGAATTTGAACAGATTAATGAAAATTTAACATTTGATGCAGTATATGCAGAATATGGGAATTTTGAATCTTGGAAATCAAAATTGTCTCATCCAGATTCAGACATTCGAGAGATGATGGTTAGAACTTTTGATGATTTTTTGGACGGAAATGAATTATGGATTGCGGACAAAGACGAGGGCAAATTAGATAAAAAATACATAACATATCTCATGTCAGTCATGGTCGATGTCATGATTGAAGAAGAAATTTGTCTCAATTTTAGAATAGAAAACGATTGTCTAATAGCTGTAATTGATGAAAAGGCAGACGTGATTGACTGTAAAGAATTTTTTGAGGAGTTTTATCATTTGGCAACAGGATTTAATTTCGACACAGATACAGGTATTCCAGATGACGAAACAGAGGCTGAGATGTACCTTACCAGATTACAAGAAGAATTTGATGAGAAAATGAAAAACAAATTAGGAAACAAATACATGCCAGGAAATAATGATCCTGATACAATTAATGTTGAGGCTTGAGATAAAAAATGTCAGATAACAAACCATATAGAAATTTCAAAAAGCGTGAACCAAGTTTAACAACGGAACAAAAAGTAGAACAGTTTGTAATTAGAAATTCAAAAAACGGTTTTTTTACCAAAGTATCTACCATTTCATACAAATTTGATGTATCTGCAGATATGGCATGGAGTATTGTTGGGGAATTATTATCGAGTGGATTATTTGATTCTATTCATGATGAACATACAGGAGAAATGAAACTTTGTGAGACAGGTAAAGTATACGTCATAAAAGATATGGAAATAAAAAGAAAACGAGACAAATATAAAAATAAAAACCAAAACAAAAAGAAATAATCAATACACAATGCAAACTCTTAATTTCAAATCATCATTAGATTAAAACATGGAAAATGAAAATTTACCTGTACAATGTCATCCAATTACAAAATCAAAAAAGAAAAAGTCAAAGGATGTAAAAATTGATACAGTGTAAATTATGCGGAACCCCATTAGGGAAAAAACCAACTACAGAAGAACTAGAGACGCACTGGAAGAAACATCATAGTTGGCATTGGGAATCAAATAAAAATAAAACACCTGAAGATGCTTTGTTAAAAAAACGATAATCAACGACTTGGAATAGTGGTCGTTTATAGCATGCCTAGACCACTAAACGAAGGCGTCAATGACTTTACAGGCTCGAGATATAAAAGAAGAATTATTCATTTTCCAAACATTTGTTTAATTTAGATTAAAAAATAATTATTATTTTTAGTATGATGGCAAAAAAATGAATTTATGTACTTTGAGGGAACAGTAAATTTCTCACGACCAAGTTCAAAGATTTTTTCAGCTAATGAATAAGAAAAAAATTACTTTGAATTAGTAATAGTAATTTCTCCATAATGGCACATGTCAAAAATAGAGGCATACGATATCAAAGTACGAAAAAAAGTGTCAATGAAGAACCCACAACCATATCTAATGAAAAATGGATCGTGGGCACAAAGGAACTAGCGCTGAGACTGGAATTAATCTATTCAAAATTGTCGGAAGACAAAAACCGACAATAGATCAGTCAAAATTTGAAACATTCAAGAATTTGTTTACTAGTCGACAATGTGAATGTGACAAAACATGCTAGTCACATTTTTTATTTTACGTATAGATTTGGATGTAATTTGGAGGATGGGTTTAATTCCACCTAGGAAAGTGGAATTATCATGTTTTTTCCAATGCCACCAAGATGTTATTTTAGAAAAAATAATTGCAGATGTGAGTTAGACATAGCTCATTCTGGAGATCACGATGTCGACTGTGATGAAACAAAATAATTAGAAAGCATTAATTTGATATTTTTTTACCAATATTCATGTCATTAGAGATTAATTGGAAAAAGAATTTCTACGGTATTTCCTGGGCATATGAAAAAGACAGATTGGTAGTATCCACTGTATTTGAGGATAAAAAAGAGGCCATGTCCATTGCCAAAGAAATAGAAGATTGGAGCGATAAATTTACCAGACTAACAATTATTGAAAAAGAAAATGATGAATTTGCAATTTGTGTATATCAAGATCCGTTAATTTCAAAAAATGAAAACCATTTAGGATTATTTAGAACAGGTATGAGGCAAAGTGGTGGGTATGAACAGGCAAAACCAATGATTGAAGAAAAATCACCATTGTTACAAATTGCATATGCTGCAGATGTCAGAGATATGAATACGTATGAACAAATTTCACGACTAGTTCCAATGCGTAAATGTCGAATTATTTCAGAAAAAGATTTGAAAAGGCAAGAATACTATTACGAGAAATCAGCAAATTCTTAGAATTAAGAAAAAGGTGAGATTCAAAAATGAATCTAGGATTTGAATCGTCACCAGGTATGGTCTGGTACTATGTACACTTCAAATTTAATATAAAGAATCACTACTAATTGATACTGAGAAATCATACTAACAAATCGTTCATCGATATTAAATAGAAATTTTACCAGAGTGAAATATGCAAGATAACAATTATCAATCAAATTGGGAAGAAGCAATTGGCCTTTCTTGGCTAGTATCTGATGATTAAAATGTCAAGTTTTAATTCAATTTGTAGCCCAAATTGTTGGTGTAAAATGAACAAATCAGGTAACACCGACGACCAGCTTTAGAAATATCTAAGGCATTAATTTTTTTTAATTAACAATATTCATAAACTCATATTTTTGTTTGTGTGTATGAACAAACCATCAAAAATTATTGTATTTATTTTCATTTTATCATTAGTAGGAAGTGTTTTAGAAATTTGGGGCGGAAGTTGGGACATAACAACTCATTTACTTGGAGCACCTGAGACATTTTTTTCACCACCACACACAGTATTGTATTCAGGAGTTGGAATTGGAGTAATTGCAGCAATTCTTGCAAGTGTGACATTATTTAAAAATCGAGAATTACGTAATTCGTCACTATCATTAGGAATGAAGCTAATCATAGTTGGAAGTGTAATTCAGATCTTTGCAGGGCCAAGTGACTATACATGGCACGAATTGTTTGGAACGGATGGATTACTTAGTCCAACTCATCTTACTTTAATCACAGGTATATTGATACAATCAGTAGGAATTATGGTGGGATTAACAAGATTGATTCCACATAATTTCAAAATTGTAAAACCTGCAACAGTAGTTTCATTTTCAGCATTATGGTTTATCGTTATTGCGTTTATTTTCCAATTCACTTTGCCAATATCTAAAGGAGAAACGATAAATCTTAATCCAGATCCATATGTTGCAGGAGTTATTTTAGCAGTAACTATGCCATTTTTCAGCGCATTAATTTTCTGGGGAGCATCAAAGTCAATGAGAAAATTTGGTTGGGCAAGTTCGGTGACAGCATTACTGATATTTTTTAACATTACAGCAAATGTGATTCCTGCAGAGGCCTTGTGGAATTATTTACCATGGTATGTTTTACCAATGATTGTTGCAATAATTGCAGACGGGATTTTAACAAATAAAATTAAAATTGGTAAATTTGGCGAGATAGCATCTGGGGCCATAGTTGGAGCTGTATTCTTAGTGTATAGCATGCCATTAGTGGGAATGGCATACATTCAATTTTATGTATTCAGTGGAGTGTCAGGGTATTCTCTATTACCAGAATTTTCAGAAACACTGCTAATGATTTTAGGATGGATGAGCATACCTGGGGCCATAATGGGAATACTAGCTGTAAAATTAGCTAAAAAGAAAATATCAGTCCCTGTTGAATCTACATTATAGACTACAAAGATTAAATTCTATTTTGAAATAATAACAATATGCACTGTGATGATAAGCGAACTTTGTATGTGTTAAAAGAAGAAATAGAAAAATCGTGGAAATTGCTTGAAAAATCAGGATTTGCAGATCAACAACAACTAGAAGATTTCAACAATACGATAACAGAATATTTTGAATGTAAATTATCATCAGAATAAGAACCTACGTATGGTTTTAGAGGTAGATCTTAAGTATTATTTTGACGTAACAAATTGAGATGAATTTTGAAAATCTCTTGAAAAGAATAATGAATTCGGATGTAAATATTAGACATAGTCTAGTTACAGATAGTGAGGGCAATATTTTAGCCACAAGTCACAGAGAAGGGATTACAAATTATCTATCGACAGAAGAAACAGCTGCATCATTGAAGAGAGCATCAGTAGCATGGAAAGGTAGGAATGAATTGGCTCCAAAAATAGGTCATGGATTGTATGCAGTTGCAACATTTGAAAAAATTACAAGAATGACATTTCCACTAGGTGATAAAAATTTAATTTTTGTTAGTATGGGTTCAGATGTAGTAAGAACAGATGTACATGAAGGAGGTCAAAAACAGATTATTGAACATGTGTTGAATATTTTGAGCAAGGATCCTACTAAACAATAAAACAAAAATCAATATTTTAAGAAGATTATAAATTTGAAACAACAAATGGATTATCATCTAAATGGCAATGATAGAACATATAGCGAGAAGCATAAGTTCGTGAGTTATTTTTTAGGTGTTTCAATTTGTTTATTCGTATTTACCTATAGGCAAGATCAACTGATTCCTAGTTTTTTGAAATTATTTAGTTCACGAACTTTGTCTTTTCGCTATACCAAAGAATGCAAGTATAGAATGGATAACGACATGCCACATACTAATTGTTATTGCCAATGTCATAAAATAATCATGGCAGAATCTTCAAAAATGGAATCAAGGACTTTTTGATTCAGGTTCAAAATTTTCAACAATCTCAGTTACACTAGCAATTATTGTTTTTTTTATTTCCTCTTGACTCATTCCAGATTTATGCATTAGTTTCATCTGATCCATTAGAGAAAAATGAACTCTTCCTTGAAGATAATCTACTATTCCAAACCCTTGTTTTGGGAATTCAGTTACAAACATCTCATGTTTAGATGATTCATCAGTGTTGTTCATGAAATCAATTTAGTGAAACTAGTTATAAAATTTCCAAATATTCTTTAAGCCAAACAAAAATGACATCTCATGACAGAATTTATCCATAAACCATATGACAGAATCTATGTCAGAGACATGATAAAACTTAGTTTGGATGATCTTATTGGTATGATGTCATCTCTAGAGGCTGCGAACGCTTACTGGGTTGATGGAGTATTGTTTGCCAGTTTTGCTATGGCTGAATCTGAAGAATTAGCAAAAAAAGAGATGCAAAATGAGATGTTTTTAGATAAAATAATTTTTGCAACATATGAAAATTATACAAAGACAGTAAAATCATCAACAAATTTAGAAATCGGAGTACTAAACATGCAAAAAAGCAAATTATACCAAGATCTTATCGCATGGCTAAAAACTCAATCAATATGGAATGAATAAAAAGATTGATTCTAAAAATATTCTGTAAATTATTTCTGAACTTGATTTGATAATAATGCATGATCCATACTAATCATCAGACATTGAAAATGAATTTGTTCTTCAGAAACAAATCCACATTCATGACAATAAAATTGATTTACCTCATTACAAACATCACATTTTTTGTTTACTTCTAATTCGTTTCCACAACGTCTACATGAATCTTGTTTCATGAATTAATATATGCAATATTAGATTTCAGTAGATGGGAAAGTACATCAAATTACACATTCTAGGAAATAATTATTTTTGTTATTTCTAAGGTAATGAATAATTATCTTTACAAAGAAATATTTGAGAATTTCAATTGATATTATTGGTTTGTGATTTTGTACATTGGTTTCTTCTGAGATAATCAAATTAGCAATTATCCATGCATTGTACAAAATCAAGGAATAGTAAAAATACAACAATCTTATGGATTGGTTTGAACTGGTGGTTTTTGGTCTGAACCTTCCCACACATGCATAGCCTGTTTCAATCCCCCAACGTTTCTTGTAATCAGTTGGAATGTTTTGTATGTTATATGATATTTCTTTTGGTGAAACGTTTGTTGCAAACACAACATACTGATCAATAATATCTGATTTTTTTCTTGCATTTTTGTTTGGCAGAATAACTAGATTAAATGATTCTACATGTCCTGATGATGATTTTATTGTGTATGGCGAGATTGACTTTCTATCTCCATTAACGTATTGTACAATTGCATCTTTGATTCGAGAATTCTTTTTTGCAGGCATTAGAAATTTTAAATTCTTTTGTTTTATTTCTGAAATTGTTCCAGCTGTGAAAAACTCCCTATCCACTAGCAATAGTTTAATCTTGATTCCATTATTGATGCCATCAGAGAGTAATTTACGCACAAAACCGGCATTTGATTTGTTGTCATACAAAGGATAACAACCTAATTGAGCCCTGATTCTTTTTTCAACGCACTGCATGGTGCAGTAACTCTCAAAATGAGTAGTACTGTTTTTTGATTTTGATTTTATTAAAGAATGGTTTGGCAATTTGTCATATCTTGGGATTAGATGTTTGTCAATTGCTACAGTAACTGGTTGCTCCAATACTCCCAATTCTTGTAATTTTGATATGGTACTATCCAGTGAACGATGTAATTGAATTTGCATTGTTTTTTGTGATATTTTTGATATGATTTTTCTCAACCATGAAACCCGTTGGAGAAGCATTATCTGATTCCATTGCCAGTCTCTTTAATCCAGATTCAGAATATGAATTTCCCAAACACAATGACATGACAGAATTGTGTGCATCAGCATTATGGAACCGTGAGTTATTTTTACTAGAGCATGGAAACAACAAGATATTGTACATTATTTTAGCGACAATATCAAATGCTTTAGATAGTATCACGCCTTGGTGTGTCATGGTATCAAATGAAGTACAATGCATATTTGATGGAGTGACATACTTACATCAAGCTTTTTCTATCTGAATAGATTGATTGAATAATTGATAGTTTTTGATCTAAATTGAGTTACTTTCCCATCTACTGGAGTTGAATATGTTTTCTGAGATGGCAAAATACATCTAAAGTGCTTGATATAGTTAAGGCATTAAATATTTGAATAATTTCACAACTCGAACGTCTCCATTATCTAGTCTCTTCTGCATGTGTTTTCTCATCTCAGTTCCATTTGCAAAGAATGTATTGGCATTACCATTTTTCTCTTCTCTCCACTGTACCTCAATTGGATTGAGTTCTGGGGTGTATGCAGGAAAATATCTTATGATTACATTTCTTTTTGATACCTTGAGAAATTCTTTTACTCTGACACTTTTGTGGTATGATGCATTGTCTGCAAATAATAACAGTTTCTTGCCAAATTGTTTCTGCAAGGATTTTAAGAAATCAAGAAATGAGTCTGTGTTTGATTTATCATAGAACCTACAAAAAAATACGCCGTCATCCCCCAATGCACCAAATGATTGAAATTTTTCTCGAGTGTAATTAATTGGTGTGGTAATGTTATTGCCTGCAAGATACCATCCGCGCTTTATGTTAGGTGCTATCTTGTTTGTTGACTCATCCAGACATAGTGTGGTGTATCCCAATTTGGAATATTTTTTGATACTCCTTTTTGCGTTTTTTTAAAACGGGTTTGTTCCTCTTTTGAGGCTGATTTGTGATGTGTGGGACGTGGTTTTTTTGATGAGAATCCAATTCTGTGCAGCAATTCACGCATTCCTCTTGCAGAGTATAGGGTGTTGTATTTTTTATTCACATGTGTAATTACCATTCTTGTACTCCACATGAATTGGTTAAATCCAAACTTTTCTGGACCTGAAATCAGATCATTTCTTAATGATACTAGTTGTTTTTCATTTAGAAAACATCTAGAACCAGAATATTTCTTGCGGCGTGATGCAGATATTCCCTCTTCATCCATTCGATTTAGCCAGTAGGACAGAGTTGATGGTATGACATCCAGACTTGCACATATCACAGAATACGGAATATTTTGTTTTCTTAGTATTGCAGCCTTTAGTCTTATCTTTGCTTTTGCATTTTTTTCATTCTTGCATGTTTTTCTTAAAAAATTAATGCTTGTACCTTTCATGAATTGATTCCCAGAGGAAACCTTGGATTGTCTTGTACTCTTTGACATGGTTTCATGAATTGATTCTACGATCTAGATCTTTTGGGTTAAAATACTTGACAGTTTATTCAAAATTTATATGCCTAAACTATACATACAGAATTGCCACAAAAACGATCAGAGATGATAACCCCAATTGGGCCAAAGAGGATACAAATGGATAAGCGACATAATTTTCATATAGTACAAATTCCTGATTAGTATTTTTCAAATCAAAGCATTAATTAAAAATAAACCTTAGATTATTTTTTCTTTGATTCTTTTATCCGTCTAACTGCAATCTCTTTTGCAAGTTGACTGGTTAGTTGGACCTGTTTTGAATCCAAATTAAGTTTGTACATTATTGCCTTACCTGATCTCCTGGTTCTTGTTATGAGAGATTCTGATTCAAGTGTTCGTACTTCATTCAGAGCAGTTTTGAATGATATTCCAGAATGTCTCGCAATATCTGAAATCGAATAGTCATAATCATCAAACACAATTAGAAAGTCCAGAATCTTTGATCTGGAACATGGAAATGTATCTTCTAATGGTCCAAGTTCCAGAACTTTCCCATCAGACTCAGCGATTGTTTTAGATACTGTTTCAGACATCATGTCACTGGTAACATTTCCATCTATTTATTATTTACTTAGTTCCTTAATATTATGTAATTAGTTTCATAATACTAATATAGTTGTTATGTATTTAATTACATAATGACATTAGATTCAGTATCAAAAAAGATTCTCAAGAAAATGTTACTGCATAATGTTTGTGGTGGAAAACATCCTGGATTAGATGATTTGAAAAGAGGATTTCCATCTCATGTCAAAGGAGATGTAGAAAAATCAATGAAGAAATTAGTGAAAATGAATTTGGTTTTGAGGCATCCTACAGGATATGGATTTCAATATTCGTTAAACCATGACAAAATCGAGGAGATTGAAAAAATAATATGATTCAGCAACATTATACGCATAAAATAAGCAAAATCGATAAAAATGACATTATGATAATTCAAAACATGGCTTTTATCAAAAAAGGAGGAATTTAGAGTAGTATAGCGAAAAGATAAAGTTCGTGAACTAAATAATTCCAAAACAAAAAACTTTTTGATCACTATGTATGGTAAAATTTGATGAACAAGTTAGAATCCCTTGAAAGCAGCATACAAAAAAAACTCCAAGGTTGCAGTAATGATGCTTGCAGTGTTGATGATTCTAAAAGATGGTAAGGAATTAGAACACACTGCAAAGACACTGCACAAGCTGGGTGAGAAAATGGACGAGTCGTTTTGAGATAGATGGCCTCTACGATCTCCCAAGAAGTGGCAGGCCAAGAACAATCTCCCAGACTCGAATGGATGCTATCATGTCAAAAGCAATGCTAACTTTGTTTACCCCCATAATGTTGCAACAAAGTATCTTTTATTCCACTGGAGTAAAATTTCACATAACCCACATCAGAAAGATAATGCACCAATACGGCATGTCTGCAAAAACTGCACAAAAATATCACATCAACCATGCAAGTATATCTGCTGTGAGAAGCTGGCAGCAACGCACCAAAAAGAGAATTTCACGCCTAAAAGAAGATGGTTTTACCATTGCAATGGCAGATGAAGCATTCTTTGTAAGGGATACAAAAACAGGAAAAAAGTACTGGTCACCAGTTGCCAAGAGAATATTTCTTCCATATACAGGACGACATGAGAGTCTGGCAGTGTATGGTACAATTACAGAAAATGGCAATCAACTATTCAGAGTTTATGACAAATTCAACGCTGTGACATTTGTAGAGTACCTAAAGGAATTGCATCAGAAATACGGCAAGATTGCAATCATTTTAGATAGAGCATCAGTTCACAAATCAAAGAAGGTAAAGGAATACCTTGCAAACAATAGAGATGTCAAACTAATCTGGTTGCCAAAGGGATCACCATATTTGAAGAACATGATAGAGCAGTGCTGGAAGATAAGCAAATATGCATTGTTGGTTTCAGAGTATTATGCAATGTTTACAATAATGAACAAGGCAGTGTCAAAATATTTCAGAGTGACAAAGTTCAAGCTTGATGTTGCAAATTATATCTTTAGAAATCCTGCAAAGATGTTTGCGAACTTTTGATCGTCGCTATATATCATTAAAAAAATATGGGTATTTTGGAAGCAGTTGAAAAATTACAGAGTGATAATAAACAACAACAAGAGAATTTGGAACAATTACATGAACAATTCGATGATCTTCGTGCAGACCCAAGATACAAGGATTTACCAATGGATGAATTGGAAGATTTGTTTTTACCATATCTAAAAATTTGGATTAAAACCAATACTGAAATCATAGATATTTTAACAAATAGAAAATAAAATTCCAAGGATTAAACTTAAGTTAGAAATTATCAAGGAAAATTAATGGATATTTACTCTAGGAAATTTGCAATAATTGTCATCATAGCACTAGTCACCATTCTTGCAATCCAAGTAATGGCCAACAGTAACAATTCAAATCAGATGATAGACTCTGAAACATGTGAATTATACATTATAGATTCCCAAATTAACGCAAAACAATATCTTAACGAATTTAATCAAAAATGTTTAGATTTTAAAAATCTGAATAAATAGAAAATTAATTAATGAATCTAAATTTATTGAATATATGGATGGACCATCTGAAATAAATTCGGTATTTTGGAACGAAGAGAGAAAATCATGGGATTACAAAATCATTAAAGTTGAAGAATATTTTGGATTTAATGAATGCCAACAATGCAGAAAACCAATGTCACATAACGTAAAATCAGATGGAGAATTCAAAATGGTTTATGTAAAATGCAATTGTTCAGAAAGAAAATTTTAATTTTTTAATCAAATACTATCCATACCTAAAACATCATAGTATGCTTTTGGAATCATTGGTTGACCTTTAAAGAAGACATTGTTTACGGCTGTATCCAAAACATATGTTTTTGCCCAATCATCATCACCTCGAATCGAACGACCAAATCCTTGTAGAATTTTTGTTAACGTTTGTGAAGTATACCATAAAGGGAATTTATTCATTTTTGCTCTTGTTCTCTTTTCAGTATAATTAGGGTATGGGACTTTAGCAATAATTTGAAACCTAGATAAATCATCTTTCAAATCAACACCTTCCCACAAAGAAGAAGACAATAGAACTCCGGTAGGATCAGTTGCATGTTCAGAAATGACCTCATCCTGAGTTTTGTCATCCTTGTTTTTACTATGACATAGTCTAATTCTTTGAGTATTTTTTGGAGAAAGATAGCGGATAATCTTTTGACATCTAGGAATCGATGAGGTAAGTATTAACCCACGCTCGTTTGAATGTTCATCCATTATTCTATCAATTGTTTTAATGACTTCAAGTTCATCTTCTTCAGTAGAGCCATAGCTAAGTCTCTTAATGTTTAGAAGATCTATACTTCTATGTTCAATTGGAAAAGGAGATTTTGGTGTATCAACAAATGCAACATCATCTTTTACCAATCCCATATTTTCACAAAAACTATTTTTGTCAATTGTAGCAGACATGAATAATTGATATTCTGTTTCAAAAAAAGAATTTGCAAACTTTGAAACATCAATAGGTTTAACAGAAATTGTTCTAAAATTTCCATTCAAATCTTTAACAGGATCATTTACAATAAAATTATCCTTGTCAGTCATAATATCAATTTTAGCCTGTGCAGATCTATCATGTCTTCTTTCTAATCCTGTAAGTAATTCATAATCAGGATCATTTTGAAAAGATGCACTTTCTTTGATATCTTTAATTTTTTTGGCATATGAAAATGCCATATCATCAGTTAACTGAATCATAGAATCCAAATCGGTAAAATCATATTTTTCTGAATTTAGATTACATTCATCAACTTGACCTGCAAAAATATCAAAACCAACAAACTGAATAATTTGATCTTCAATTTTATGAGCTTCATCAAAAACAGTTACTTTTCTATCAAGATAGTCCTCAAAGAGTTTTTTGTTGAATTTCATAATAGTAAAAAATGCATGGTAATTCCAAAGAGAGTGATTGGAAACTAGGGCATCATATTTTTGCATATAGTAATGACATGATTTGGCATCAGTAGTGTTATCTTCTACTTGTTTTAGTGTAGGCTTGAATTTACAGACGTCAAAGACTTCTTTACCATTTTTTGAGACTCTTTCTTGACATTCACCTTTATCACAAGTTAAACCCCATCTCATAGCCCTTCTATCATTATCAACTTTTTCAGATTCCATAAGTTTCAGACAGGAAAAATTTTGCTTACCTTTGACAGGTTTCAGAAAGGGGATATCTTTGATATATTGATCTTGAAGATGTTTTGATGCAGTTACTGTGAATGAGCTATCAAAGTAATTTGAGATAGTGGCACCTACAAGAGATTTCCCAACACCCGTAGGTGCACATAAAATAATTTTCTTGAATCCAGATTTAAATTTCTCTTCTATTTGAGAAATGATCTCTTTTTGAATTCCTCTAGGAGTAAAATGATCCGGGAATTTTTCTAGTAAAGACAGGATTACATCTTTTTTTACTTAGTATTAAAAGCATAAGGGTTATTGGAGTATCATAATTTTTGTAATCTAGTTTAATATCTAGTATTACTATGTTAGATCATGGAATTATTAGATGATAAAATGAGAGTATGGACAGATAGCTCCCAATATGTGAAACCAAACCCAGGAGTATATGTCTTGTATAATAGAAATCGAGATGCAATATTCATTGGAGAAACAGATAGCCTGGAAGCAAAATTCGCAAAATATGTAGATACAGAATTTGAAGGCGATGAATGTAAACAAAAAACATCATTCTATCAGAGAGTATTTTCAGATAATCCAAAAGAGATGAAACTGCAATTAATTGAAGATTTTAAAAATCAAACTGGGAATATTCCTATTTGTAATGGAGAAATTAAGATAGAAACACATTAGATAATTTCACTGCATTGCACTGAAGTCTTACATGATTAATAGAAAAAAACAATATATTATTTCATGTCAAACGCGATGATTTACATTGGAATTGCCGTAGGCGTTATTGCAATGGGTGCAGTAATTGCATATGGTACTGAAAACCAAAAAAATTACATTCCAGAAGATGCTGTTTTATCACACGCAGCAGAAGAAGGACTTTTACCAAAAACAGGAGCTTTGGGAGCGGATTTGAATAGGGAAAAATGGCACGAGGATCCTTTTGGCGACTTAGCACAAAAAGTTAGAGAACAAAATGGAAGATAATCTAGTCCAGATTATCATCCACATTATTTTCAATTTTTATTATATCAAGTTAGGAACAAACTACTGGTTTTTTAAGAAAAGCAATTTATCTAAGATGACTGTAATTTAGCAATGCATCAGTGCTACTATTGTGAGCAACTATTTGATTCAAAAGAAGATTTGTATGATCATGTAGAAGTTCATTCAGATAATGAGCGTAACAAAGAAATCATGAATAGGAAAAAGAAAGCTGGAAAAAAATAATTATTTTAAACTAGACTAAAAAAATAGAGCTAAAGTCAGAATTATTCAAATTCTGGAGGGGATATAAGAATAATTTTAAGAAATAATATGGATTGGGTTGAAAAAATATTAGAAAAATCATGCAATAGAACTCTAACAAAAGGGGAAGTGCTTCACAGTTTATTTCACATGATTGAAGTAAATGAAACTACATTAAATCACATTCAAACAAATAAAACAGATTTTGGTCCAGAACTTGAAGAATTGAAACAAACAGAAATCAGAGATTTAGATTTCCATTTAAAATATTATAGAAGTCTTGTGAATTATATTAATTCAGTTCCTGAAAATAAAATTATAGAAAATAGATCCTAATCATCCCACGATACAGTGTAAGATACAAAAGTTTTAGGATTTGATTTTTTCTTTTGCAACCCCCATTCACTAGGAGTATGGCCAGAGTTATGTTCAGATAATTCATGCCATTTAAATTTCGACAACTTTGCAGTTTCCATAAAATAATATTTTAGAATTAGGATATAACAAATGGGATTACACTGCAAGACAAATTATATTTTTAATTGTTTAAAAATTAGATCATAGTTTGATTGTGCCTGTGAATTTTGACCATGATTTGTATCATCTTTGTATTTTAGACATTTTTCATCAAACAATTGTTGTAATTTTTCAACTTCCAAATTTATCATTTTTCCAGAATCTTCTTTTGCAAATTGTTTTCGTTGCTCTTCATTTTGACCACGTGTAGAGAAATGTTTGTTGTAAAAAATATCTTGCAATTTTTTGATATTTTCACGTTTTACAGATTCAGCCAAATCAAAAGTTCCTTGTTCATGGTGGAGTAACTGCATATCTGCATCAGATAATCTAACCCAAGAAAGTAACGGATGAAATTCTACAAATATGCATATGTTTTCAATCAAGAAAACAATTTCAGCATCTATTTTGTCAGAATTTACAGTCCATGTGAATCGATATTTTATGACACTGTGTGAGTCTTCATATACAGCAGGGTTAGATTCGGCTTGAAAATCAGACCATTTTAGAGTAAAATCTGGATTCCATTGCAAAACAATGTTTTCACCCATAAAGGGACTGAAATGTATGAGAATAAAATTATTTTTCTTTTAAAGACATAGAACCACAATGTTTCTTTAAAGAAAGAGTGTTTGACGGCAAACGAATTCTAAGGCATGGTCAGATAAGGCAAATGTATGACGCCGTCAAACAAATGACTCTATTATGAGTTAACAGATTAGTCTAAAAGAAAATGTGTGTCCATAATGAACAAAATTGTTAGATGAGTGATTTTGTTCATCACTAGGCTCAGATTTTAAAATAATCAGAAATAGATCATTTTTTCAACCCTTTTTGATCACATTTCAAGACATGTTTTATTTTAAGAATTTTTGAAAATACTAATCAATACAAATATTGAAAGCAAGATGATTGCTTGTTTGATATCTAACTGTAACCCCCAAAGGGCCGATGATAACAGATATCAAACTTGCTTGCTTTCTCAATTTTAAACTATTAATTTCAGAGAAAATCAACAATTTACGATGATGACAAAATTTTATGTGTGGATGGGAATTTCAGTATCAGCATTAATTGTAGGATTAGTTCTGTTATTTGGTTAAGAAGTAACATCAAAATTAGGATTACAACCTAACTGATTTACAATTTCATTTATTTGATCAATTAGTTCATTTTGTTCTGTAATCAACGCATTGATTTTTTCTCCCTGGGAAGTTAATATTGTAAATGCTTTTTCAGCTTTTTCATATTCTTTTGGAGAAAGAGTTTTTTCTTCATAGTATTCGTATTGTTTGTAATATTCGTCATATTGGGATTCTTCTCTAGAAATTTTAGTATCCAGTAATTCTATTTGAGATTTTAATTCTTTTTCATTAAACAATAACAAATTTTGACCAACGTAGAGTTCTTCAAATCTAACTGGAATATGATATCCATGAGTATCATATTGTATTTCAGGAGACTCTGTAGAATACATTAAATGATTTTCTTCACTAGTATGACCTAGACCCAATGCATGACCAATTTCATGCATCAAAATATTTGCCACCATGTTTTCATCATTTTGAACAAAATCAGAATTACAATCTTCTGCACCAATAGAAATTTCTAATACACAATGACTTAGAATTCCAAAGAGAACAGAATTACATTTTGCTAAACCAGTATGAGTAGATGAAGCATATTTTTGCCATTTAATTTCAATGTTAGAATTTTCAGATTGTATAAATTCTAAATTAGGATTTGATTTTTCCCACGAATCAATTGCTTTTTTTAATGCATTAACAGGAATTTGTTCATCTGGAACATCGCGTACATCCTCAAATGAATAGTAAATGATTTGGTGTTCCTCTGAAGTGACAACGTTAGAAATTTGTTGTATTTTTTCTATTGAAGGAGATAAACCAGTTGAAGATTTTTCAAACCCAAATGGAAGTAAATCAGCATACCAGGCATATCCAAATATTCCAGCTACAATTATCAATACAAAAATTGCTTTCAATGATATATCAGAAATAGGATACTACCTAAAACTTTCCATTGAATTACCAGTGATAGGCTCAATGGGTTTTTTTTAAATTACTTGAATCAATTTTAAAACACTTTTTTTAGTAACTGTCTAGAGTTTTGAAGTAAAATCTCCAAGATATTCTAAAGAATAATCATGAAAGTTTAATCCTCGTAATCTGCATGTCTCCTTTATACTCATCAGTATCTTATGAGAATCGGCACCATGAATGGTTCTATGACCGTTTGTAATTTTACGAATTATCACATTTGGTCTGATTGCCCTCTCTGCTGTGTTATTGTGTGAATCAGTTCCAGTAATTAGGAATGTAAAAAGCATTTTTCTCTCACGTTTCAATCTTTTTACAAACCTGATACAGTTTTTCTCTGTGTATTTTTTTGATATGATGTGATTAATTCTCCTTTCAAGATTCTTTTTTGCATGGATTCTTTCTGATTCTGATTTTATTTTTGCCACACCATGAGAGTCATAAATTATTTTCTTGAGATTCTTGGCAAATGGTGCAAATTCTGGTCCGGGATTCTTGTGATTAATGGTATCATTAACCTCTCTGAGATAATGGATGTGACATTTCTGGTGAGTTGTTCCAACATGGTTCCATGCAGGGTACGAATCACTTGTAATGTTGCCATTATACTCCTTGAGAATTCTCTTGGGAACATCCATTGAACGTGATTTGTCAATCTCGTAAATTACAGTCCATTTACTCACAAATGCCCACAACCAGTGGTTCTGGCCATCTATCCTCCAACTTGTCTCATCACCATGTATGTTTAGATCTTCTTTTAACTCTACAATCATTGTATCATATCTGCTCCCAAATGCTTTTGATACTATTGATACTGCATGATTAATTGCAGATTCTGTAATGTGCAGTGAGAAGAGCATCTGCAAAAGATGAGATATTTTACCATACGATAATCCGATAGTTTTTAGTGATGTGATTAGCACCATGAGCCTAATTCCAAACCTTTCATTTGACAGTACAGTGTGAATGTTACCCGAGATTTGTTTTTTGCAGTTTGTGCAGTATCGTCTAACTATCGTATATTTTGTCACAACTGCTTTTGCAGGAATGATGTCTTCTACTATTCTGGTGTATGAATCAGTTGGTTCTGAGAGTGATTTGCCACATGTGTTGCACTCTTTTTGGTCAACTGTAATGGCATCATCAATGTGTGCCCGTCTGCTTCTGCTTTTTCTAGGATGTCTTGATGTTTTCTTCTTTTTTGCAGTTTCAGTCTGGTTTGGTTTTGCTTTGATATTTCTTGCAACAAGTGTAGACACTGTTTGTTTTAGTTCTGCAATTTCTCTGTGTAGTGATTCAATATCTTTGCGTAACTGACGGTTTTCTTGCTCCAACGAGTGACATCTGTTACGATAATATTCCAGCTCATCATATACTGACAATTGTATATTGTAATTTGTCACTGATCAGAAAAGATATAGATAAAAAATATTAAAGAAAGTACTTCAAAACTCTAGACAGTTACTTTTTTTATTTTAAAAGAATAATCAAAGCATCAATATTGCCATGGAATAGCTGGATTTTGGTAATCGCCTAACGCAATTCGACATTGATTACCAATTTTATCTGTGGCCCAAAATTTTACTTTGGATGTGAATTTGTAAGATATAGAGATTTTTCTTGATCAGAATATAATGAATTGTTATTTTGTAATAACTATAACCATATGTGCCAAAATCAGCTAGGAAATTAGATGGTACTTGCATTCGTATCAAGAAAGTAAGAAATGCAAACAAACACACTACCCTTCCTGAAAAAAAATATTTGATGTTTGTAGGATTGGATGTTCACAAGAACTCTGTACAGGTGGCAGCAGTAGATGAGATTGGCAAATTATTATTTAACAAAAAGATTTCCAGTGATTTTTCTGCTATTAGCAAAATTACATCCAAAATTCCAAAGAACGCAAAATATGTTTTAGAGTCATCATCTGTCTGGTATGGCCTTTATAGACACATGACAGACAAATTACATCTTGATGTTATACTATCTAATCCATACAACACAAAGATAATAGCATCATCACTCAAAAAGACTGATAAAATTGATGCGTACCATCTTGCAAATTTGCTACGAGGAGGATACATTGCAGAATCATTTGTGCCAGATCACACAATTGTGCAATACAGACAGCTTGTAAGACATCGACACAAGATTGTGCGCATTATTGTAAAGATGAAGAATTCCATACATGGTATTACACTACAGGAGGGAATCCATATCAAAGCAACACCATTTTCCTCAGAACACATACGTGCACTTGGAAAATTGGAGAGTTATAGAATAGATTCGTACCTACAAAGCATAAAATTTCACAAAAAGGAGGTTGCAAAAATAGATTCCATGATACGTCGCATGGTAAATGATAATCCTGATGTGTGTATTTTGACATCAATACCTGGAGTTGGACCATACACTGCATTGAGCATATTCTCAGAAATTGCAGAGATTAGTAGATTTTCAAATTCTCGCAAGTTATGTGCATATGCAGGGATTGTTCCATCGGTGAGAAATTCTGCAGATACAATACATCATGGAAGAATTACAAAGAGAGGAAGCATGACATTGAGATGGGTTCTAACAGAATGCATACACACCCATGCAATACATACCAAGAACAGCGACATTACCAAATTTTATAATCGCATTAAAAAGAAGAGAGGTTCATCCAAAGATGCAGTTGCTGGCGCATCAAAGATTCTGCGAGTAATTTATTGGATGCTAAAGGAGAGGAGAGAATTTGTGCAAAATTATAGTTAGGACTGCAAGTCGCGTTAAAATGCTTGAGGGACAAGGCCTCGTCTGATAACTGCGAATAATCCTAACTAGGATGAAGATAGCATTGAGAGAATAGTCTCGTATGGATACATGTCTGCCATCTTTTGATTGAAACCATTCTCTAGCGAAAGCCATGCCCTGATGTATGGAAAGAGAGGAAATGTATAAAAACAATTCACATGGATAATTTCATTTGATGATTAAGACTGAATTTCAACCTAAATTCTTCTCATTTATCAATAATTTGAGGAATTTTTCTATTTTTGAGAATCGTATATTTATGCCCAATTTAACATCTCTAAACATGCGTATATTGCAACTACACTGTGATCATATAGAATACACTCCTACCAAAAAGGAGATTAAATCTGCTGAGGATATTGAAAATCCTGAAACGGTTCTATTGGAAGAACTTGTAGTTGTATTTGTTGCAATTGAAGATGGTGATGATTCTTCAGTGGCACAAAATGCAATTTCTCAAATTAAAGCATCCATGGAAAAAATTGGATGTAAAAAATTATTGCTATATCCTTATGCTCATCTTAGCTCAAATCTTGCAAAGCCTTCAACTGCAATGACATTGCTCAAAGAACTGGAAGATGGTGCATCTGAACTTGAAGTATCTCATTCTCCATTTGGTTGGACAAAATCTTATAAAATTCAAGTAAAAGGACATCCTCTTGCTGAAAGCTCTAAAGTTGTAACAAAAGATTCAGCAGATTCAAAACCTGATGAGGAGATCACCTCTGATGCTCTCAAAGGAGAATCTAAAATTCGTTCTTATTGGAAAATTCTTTCACCTGATGGAACAATGACTAACATTGGTGATTTTGATTTTTCAAATTATCCTAAATTAGAAATTTTAGCAAAATATGAATCTGCAAAAATTCGTAAAGTGGACCAACCTCCACCTCATGTTGCATTGATGAAAAAAATGGGCATCTCTGATTATGAACCTGCATCTGATTCAGGTAATATGAGATTCTATCCAAATGGTCGTTTGATAAAATCTTTGATTGAACGTTATGTTTCTGACAGAGTAAAAGAATATGGGGGATATGAAGTTGAAACTCCAATTATGTATGACTCTGAACATCCTAGTATGGTTAGTTACTTTAATCGATTTCCTGCAAGACAATACAATATTGATTCAGAAGGAAAAAAGCTCTTTTTGAGATTTGCTGCTTGTTTTGGCCAATTTTTAATGGCAAATCAATATCAGTTATCGTACAAGAATTTACCCTACAAACTCTATGAACTAACCCGTTATAGTTTTAGAAGAGAACAATCTGGTGAATTAGTCGGTTTAAGACGTCTAAGGGCATTTACCATGCCTGATTGTCACGCTTTTTGCAAAGATATGCCACAAGCAATTGACGAAATTAAGATTCGTTTTGATTTATCTCAAAGTGTTCTTAGAGAACTTGGAATCAATGATTCTGATTATGATATGGCAATTAGATTTACTGAAGATTTTTACAATGAAAATAAATCCTCTGTTGAAGAATTAGTCAAGAAACATGGACGTCCAGTTTTAGTTGAAATGTGGATGGAAAAATTCTTTTATTTTGTTTTAAAATGGGAATTTAATTTTGTTGATGGTCTTGGAAAAGCATCAGCATTATCAACTGATCAAATAGATGTTGAAAATGGAGATCGTTATGGAATTGATTTTGTTGATGAAAATAACACAAAACAACATCCAATAATTTTACATAATTCTCCTAGTGGTGCAATTGAGAGAATAATTTATGCATTATTGGAAAAAGCTGCAAAAGATTCCTATGAGGGGCGTAAACCTCAATTCCCTCTTTGGTTAGCTCCATCACAAGTTAGAATTATTCCTCTTAAGGAAGAATTTAATGACTTTACTGAGACTCTTTGTGATAAAATCTCTGCAAATAACATTCGTGTTGACATTGATGACCAAAATGAAAGCATTGGCAAAAGAATTCGTGAAGCTGAAAAAGAATGGATTCGATATATTCTAGTTATTGGTGAAAAAGAAGCAAATTCACAAAATCTTAGTATTCGTGATAGACAAACAGGTGATGTGAGAGAATTATCTTTTGATGATTTTATATCTGAGTTTAATGAGCAGACTAAAGGAAAACCTTTCTCTGGTTTGAATTTACCAAAGCATCTCTCAAAGAGACCAAAACTGATGGTGTAAAAATGAGCTTTCTTGATCTATACATGAACAAAAATCCTCTGATTACTGCCTCTGAGGATGATTCTGGGCCTGTTGCAACAATCTTTGGAATTCCTTTTGATTCCACTCATTCATACAAATCTGGATGTAGATTTGGACCTGATTCTATTCGTGATTCTTTTAATAATATTGAAATTTTCCACCCCGACCTTGGAATTGATTTAGAAACTGTAAACATTGAGGATTTAGGAAATACTCGACATACTGTAGTTGCATCTGAAATGATTGATATGGTAAAAAAAATTACAACTGAGCTTGTTGCAAAACAAAAACAATTGTTCATTTTAGGTGGTGAGCATTCTATCACATATGGTACCTATACTAGTTTTCCAAAAGAAACAGGATATGTTGTATTTGATGCTCATTATGATTTACGTGATGAATTTGCAGATATTAAATTAAGTCATGCATCATATTTACGAAGAATAGTTGAAGAGAGAGGTGCTGAAAATATTTTACATGTGGGCGCTAGAGCTTTTGTAAAAGAAGAATTGGAATTTTTAACAGAAAATAAAATTAAAACTATTTCAGATAAACAAATCCGAGATGGACAAGGACCTGCACTTCTAAAAGACTATGTATTTACATTTGATTCCATTTATTCTAGTTTTGATCTTGATGTTTTAGATCCTGCATTTGCTCCTGGTGTTGGCAACCCCGAAGCTGTAGGGATTACCTCTAGAGAATTATTTGACATGATTCATACTTTTGAAGAAACAAAAGTTACTGGTGTAGATATTGTTGAATTAAACCCTTATCATGATAATGGGTCAACTGCTTCATTGGCAGCCAAAATCATCTCTACTTTAATTGCAATTAATTTATCGCAAAACAAATAATTCAGTATCTTTGTTTTTTGATAATTTTTTAATTTAATTGATTTTTAGCCTCTGTTGCCTTGTTTTTACGCCTGTTCACTTTATTAGATGGTATTTTGGGTGTAACTCGTGTTAAATAATCTAAGAGAAACCTTGCGTCCAACTCTAGAAAAAATTGGTAAAGGATTTGTAGCTACTGGATTGTCTGCGAATTTTTGGACTTTCGTTGGATTGGGATTTGCTCTTGTCTCTGCAGTTGTTTATGGATTGGGAGCTGAATTTGGATTAATTTTTGGAATGGGAATTGAGTTTGGATTAATTATTGGTGGTATTTTGATACTTGTTTCTGGATTTTTTGATATGGTCGATGGGCAAGTTGCAAGAGTTACTGGAAAAACTTCCAAAAAAGGCGAATATCTTGATTCAGTGTTTGATAAAATATCCGAAGTTGCAATATTTTTAGGAATTTTAGTAGGAGGCTATGCTGAACCATATCTTGTATTACTTGCAATCACTCTATCATTATTGGTAAGCTATGCTAGAGCAAAATCTGATATTATTAACATTAAACTTCAAGGAATCGGTATTGGGGAAAGAGCTGAGAGACTATTGGTAATTGCAATAATTGGAATTATGGGTTTTATCGAATATGCCGTAATCATTGTGATAATTATTGCTGGAATAACTCTAGTTCAAAGAATGATTTACACTGCTAAAAATATTAAAGAATAATACTAACGAAGTTTACCGCGTTTTCTTCTATTGTCTGCTGATCTAATTTTTAGAATCTTAAAGTGAATTGCACATGAAATGCAGTAATGTTTCAAAACTGTTGGTGATGCAATGTATGCTCCTTGTGCACGTAATTCTTTTGCCAAAGTATGTTCAACCAAATTTAATTTTGATGTAACTTTCTTTGCCTTGTCTTTTGGGACAGTTTGTCCGCAGTTTGTACATTGTACAACACCTGAGGAACCTTTTCCTCCTTTAGTACGACCTCTACTTGCACGCTTAAGTGGCATGAACATGAGCAAATTTGCCTACTTATATTCTTGTAGAATTTTCCTAAAAATTGTTAATTTATGCCTAGATTTTAGGAAAAAATACTCATGTTTTAATTCTAGATCGAATAAATCTCATTGATACATCATGCGTGGTTTATGCCATACTTGTCTAAGATCAGTAGATAGGAAAGTGCTCAATTCGGATCAAAAAATAACGATCATTTTCTCAAATTATTCAGATAGAAAAAGCTTGATGAAAGTATGTCACTCCATCAAATATGCATTGTACTTCATTTGATACCATGACACACCAAGGTGTAGTACTATCAAAAGCATTTGATATTGTCGCTAAAATAATGTACAATATCTTATTGTTTCCATGCTCTAGTAAAAATAACTCACGGTTCCACAATGCAGATGCACATAATTCTATCATGTCATTGTGTCTTGGAAATTCATATTCTGAATCTGGATTGAAGAGACTGGCAATGGAATCAGATAATGCTTCTCCAACTGGTTTCATGGTTGAGAAAAATCATATCAAAAATATCACAAAAAACAATGCAAATTCAATTACATCGTTCACTGGATAGTACCATATCAAAATTACAAGAATTGGGAGTATTGGAGCAACCAGTTACTGTGGCAATTGACAAACATCTAATCCCAAGATATGACAAATTGCCAAACCATTCTTTAATAAAATCAAAATCAAAAAACAGTACTACTCATTTTGAGAGTTACTGCACCATGCAGTGCGTTGAAAAAAGAATCAGGGCTCAATTAGGTTGTTATCCTTTGTATGACAACAAATCAAATGCCGATTTTGTGCGTAAATTACTCTCTGATGGCATCAATAATGGAATCAAGATTAAACTATTGCTAGTGGATAGGGAGTTTTTCACAGCTGGAACAATTTCAGAAATAAAACAAAAGAATTTAAAATTTCTAATGCCTGCAAAAAAGAATTCTCGAATCAAAGATGCCATTTTACAATACGTTAATGGAGATAGAAAATCAATCTCGCCATACACGATAAAATCATCATCAGGACATGTAGAATCATTTAATCTAGTTATTCTACCAAACAAAAATGCAAGAAAAAAATCAGATATTATTGATCAGTATGCTGTGTTTGCAACAAACGTTTCACCAAAAGAAATATCTGAAAATATACAGGACATTCCAACTGATTACAAGAAACGTTGGGGGATTGAAACAGGTTATGCATGTGTGGGAAGGTTCAGACCAAAAACCACCAGTTCAAACCAATCCATAAGATTGTTGTATTTTTACTATTCCTTGATTTTGTACAATGCATGGATAATTGCTAATTTGATTATCTCAGAAGAAACTAATGTACAAAATCACAAACCAATAATATCAATTGAAATTCTCAAATATTTCTTTGTAAAGATAATTATTCATTACTTTAGAAATAACAAAAATAATTATTTTCTAGAATGTGTAACTTGAGTTACTTTCCCATCTACTGAAGATCTGGAGTAGAAGTGGAGATAATTAAGGGCGAGATCATTTGTCATGATTGTATAGCAGAAACCAATGCAAAAAACTAAATCTATACTAAATAAAATTAAGAAAAATGAAATTAGCTCTTTTCTCTCACTGTGCAATTGATACCATAACAATTGATGGAAATAATTATGAACAAATTGGAGGCGCTGCTTGTTATTGTGGAATAACTGCCAGGCAATTCAAATTTGATGTGGATTTATTTACAAAGTTTGGTTCTGATTTTCCCAAACAGTATTTGACTGAACAAAAAATCAATTTTAAAAATTCTGAATCCGATAAAAATACCACCAAATTCTCTATTTCTATTACTGGTTCAGATAGAACGTTAAAACTTGAAAATGAATGTGAGCCTATTGAATATTCAAATGTTGATGCAGATGGACATATTGTTAGTCCAATTTATCATGAACTTTCCCATGATACATTTAAAAAAATCAAGGATGATTCCAATTTTCTTTTTGTTGATCCTCAAGGGTTTTTGAGAAGGATAGATTCTCAAAATAATGTTGTTTTAGAGAAGACTGATCTTGATTTATCTGAGGTAAATGCAATTAAGGTAAACCCTGAAGAATCAAATCAACTTGTAAACGGAACTTCTGATGAAATGATGTTGGCATTACAAAAAAAAGGAATTGAACATGTAATACTAACAAACAAAACTGATGTTTCTCTATTGGTAAAAGACAAGATTTACTCTATCACTTTACCTAATCGAAATATTCATGATACTACTGGGGTTGGGGATATTTTCTGTTCTGCTTTTACTTGTACCATGTTAAAAGAAAAAGACTTTTTGTGGGCTCTATGCTTTGCTGGTGGTGCAGCACAGGCTGCTTTAGAATCTAATAATGTTGGATTGCAAAAAATCCCTAAAAAAGGAACAATTGAGACTAATGCATCATATTTTTACAATTTAGTAAAATTTAGAGATTTGTAATTATGATACCTCTTAAGAATATCCTACATTATGAATAATGGCGGCCCTGTAAATGTGAGACGATTTACACTATATGCAATAATACCTGGATTGGATTACTATGCTACTACAAAACTTAACAAAAAGAAACCTACTGCCGTAATTTTTGTAATATTTGTATCAGGATTAATGATTTCAAATGGAATCATCATGTATAGCGAGAAGCATATGTTCATGAACTATTTTCAAGGTGTTTCAGATTGTTTATTCGTATTTACCTTAGGTAAAATCATCTAATCTCTAGTTTTTTGATGATTTTTAGTTCACGAACTTTATCTTTTCGCTATATCAATTATTATCTGATCCTGAATTAACATCCGATATGGATAAGATCACTCGTTCTGAAATTGTATATGAAAAATATATGCCAAAAATGATTTATTTAATTCGGGGTGATTGTAAACCTATTACCACCAACTATTTTTGAGTAATTATTGGAAAAAACAATCAACATAATTGAGTTATCTAAAATAATTCACAACAAATCAACTGCATTGGAATTTCTCTGCAACCAATTCAAAAAGAAAAACACAATTCATTGTTCATCATGTAACTCTGAGAATTACTATATTATTTCAAGAGGGAAACTAAGATGCAAAGATTGCAAGACAGATTATAGACCGTTTGCTGGAACATGGTTTGATATCATCAACATTAATTTTACAAAATGGTTGGCCCTAGTCAAACTATTTGATATTGGGATTAGTGCAAGACGTGCAGCTATAGAAGCAGATGTCAGTTATCCAACTTGCACTAAATGCTTTTGATTGTATTAGATATGCCATACTGTATCATCTGGCAGAATCAGACAAGAAATTAAAAGGTAAAATTGAGGCTGACGAGGCGACTATTTTGGAGGAAAAAGAAAGGGAAATCGTGGCAGAGGTGCCAAGAACAAGACCATCGTATTTGGCATACTGGAAAGAAAGGGAAAAGTTCACGTTGAGATTGTAAACAATGTCAAAGCTAAAACTCTTCTTGCAGGAACAATCAAGAAAGTAAAGAAAGGAAGCATTGTGTATACGGACAAGTGGAGAGGATATGATTCTCTAATTTTCAACGGTTACAAACATCTCTCAGTTGATCACAGCAAGATGTTTGGCAAAGGCGACGTGTACATCAATGGGATTGAAGGGTTTTGGAGTTTTGCAAAAGAGAACATGGCAAAGCATCATGGTGTAAGTCCAGATAAATTCTTGTTATACATCAAAGAGATGGAGTGGAGATACAACAACAGAGATGGAAGATACTTTCTCATTATTGCTTGATTATGTGTTGGTGGTGAATAATTGATAATCACCTATTATTTTTATACTTTCGAGGCTTTTTGAGAAAAATTCTTCTACATCCCGAACAGCAAAAATAGACTTTTTTTCCATTATGATCATGTAATAATGCTAAATCTTCATCTAGTTCAATTCCACATACAGGATCTACTGGCACAAATTTTTCACTTTTAAATTCAATTTATAGTTTCAGCTGAAAAATGCAGAGTCATTTAACTAAAAGAATTTTTTTAAGTTTTTTAGTAACAGTTCTAGTCATGATGGATAGATGATCAATTTCGAGCTTAATCTCGGTAAAATCTCTTAATGAAATAATAGATTCGATCTCTTCAGATTCTCCAAAAAATTCTTGTCGTCCAAAACATTTTTCACAAACTAACCATTCACTCATTAATCCACCAAATTGTTGTGGTTTGTATTTTATTTTGTACATTGGGTCATGTCGATCATGACAATTATTCATACTGGGATTTCCGGAATTTGTGATTTTATTCTATATGTAACATCAGAAGTAATTTTTAAAATATGTTCAATATCAGAAGATGTTAAATTATTTCGTCCTTGATTGAAGGAATTTTGTACGATTGACCCAATTTCTTTTGTCAATTCAGACATGCTAAATAATCATAATCAAGTTTTGTGATCGTATTCATGTAAGCGATCTAAAATTTTATTGTTAATTAAGAAGATCATAAAGTCCCAAAAATGGAAACTAGGTATTATGTATGAATTATTTCAATAATTTTCTTTGGTAATGCACCATAGTCAGTATCAGGCTCAGATACAACATACAAAATGTCTTCATTAATTATGACACTGATTGCAAGAGCTCGTTCTCTGGAAGCCATAGCAAAGTTTACGGGGCCTAGTTGTTTATCAAATTCTTTTCTCATTTTTACACGCAAAGCTAGTTCCATGAAAATCATCTCATCATCTTTTTCACTTTCTAAAGGTTCAACATTTTCTTTCATTCCACCAGCAACTAAACGTCCTCTTTCATTGATCACTCCAGCAAATCGTATTTTAGGGTCAATACCAAAAATAGAATTACAAATTTTTGTATAATCATAAATTTTTGCAGACAAATTACTATGTCAACCTAAAAATCACTCATTTATTATCTTTATACAATTTCTTGAGGCTAGTAATTAAAAAATTATGAAGTTAATTTCTTTACCAATGCAAGAAACTCATCTTCAGATAATGAAGGGATGTTCATAATTTCAAGATTTTCAGATACGTGCTCAGAAGATTTCTGACCTACAAGAGGAGCCAGAACACCAGGAGAAGAACGAATGAATTGTAAAGCCCGTAATGAGGGTTTTAATTCATTAAATTCAGGCATTGTTCCAGGAGTTAGCAGCCTACCTTGCATGAATGGAACACTAGTGAAAACCCCAATTCCCAATTTTACAGCTGCTTCTAAAATAGAAATTTTTTCTGTTCCAAATAATTGGTTTTTTGTAAGTAATGCTTGATCATAATGCATGTTGTAAGGCAATTGAATAAAACGAAATCCATGATCATTACCACCAATTTTTTTTGCCATAGTAACTACATCTTCTAGTGAAAGATATTGTGGATTATCAGATGAAACTCGAAAACACTCCCAAGTTGCCATTCCATAAAATTTAATTTTTCCTTCTTTTCTTTTTTGTTCGTATAATTCAAAAACAGATTTTAAATTCTCTAGGAATTTTTCTTTTGAAATATCTTTAATCTGTCCCTCAATACCATTATGAAGATACATCAAATCAAGGCAATCTATGTTTAAATTTTTTAAACTTCTATCGAGTTGATCAGATAGATATGCAGTAGTCATACAATGATATCCAGATGTGACATCACCTTCATTTATGACACCTTTTTGAGAATATTCTTCTTTTACATATTCCCAAAAACCCAATTGAACATCTGCATCATTTGTAACATAGCCATTTTTAGAACTAATGAATAGTTGATCACGAGTGATTTTTCCTTCTTGAATTAACTCCGCAATAGCCTTACCAACAGAACGTTCTGCTTTTTGAGATCGATAATTGATTGCAGTATCAATTACATTGATACCTGATTGAATTGATTGTTTTACAGCACTAGTTACCAATTCATCAGTTCTAGCATCGGGATCACCAAGATAAGTTCCAATTCCAACATTTGAAAGAAATAGATTTTCAAAAGTTTTAAAATTGCCTGGATTTACGCCTGAATTTTTGGCAAATTTCTCAGTTCCTTCACAGGTAGCATTACCAGGAATCATATTCTTTTCAATTTGTTACCAAATTTATGTCATATACCAATCAAAAAACCAATCACAAATAACACACCAGTAATTCTGCCAAACATCAAAGTCGAAGACATGAATGGGACTAGATTATCAACAGAGTCATAATTTTTTTGTAACCCAATACCAGATTTTATCATAAGTGGGGCACTTAGTAAACTAATCAATGAAACCATTGGGAACAGATTTGCAGATACACCTACAATGATACACAAATAAGACACCAAGGGAAATATCCAAAATAATTTTGTAGCTTTTTGTTTTCCTACAACAATTACCAATGTTTTTCTACCTTTTGATTTATCTGCATCATGATCTGGAAAAGATGCTATAAACAATACCAAAGAGGATAATGAGCCCACAACAATTCCAGCAAGTATTGATTCAATAGAGATTTGTCCTGCTTGTATAAAGAAAGTTCCAATAACAATCATTGTGCCTTTAACGGCAACAAAGAATTCTCCTAAACCAGAATCCACAATTTTTGTAGAGTAAAAGTAGATAGATAGAATTGTAAATCCCAAAATTATTACTATTGTTATACCATCAGTAATTACAAAGTATCCTCCAATGATGGTTCCAATAATTAAAAATGCAATACCTGCACGATATACAGAAGATGGTTTTAGTAATCCTTCAGGAAGAACACCAGTACCTCCACTCATTTTTGTTCTAGTAGTTTTTGTATCAATACCTCGTTTGAAATCCCAAAAATCATTTAGTAAATCAACGCTAGCATGAAGTGCCATCACTCCAGCAAATGTCAAAACTGCTTCAAATATTTCCAATGAAGAATTCTGCCACCAATTTAATGACAATCCAACTGAAACCGCGATTACGGACGCAAGTAGAAATCTTACTCGAATTACTCTAAACCATACAGAAAGCATCAAAAAAATTGTTAATTTTTCAATATAATATTCATGAGTTTTGGAAACAACTAATTGTTTATATCAAAATTAATCAAAACAGACTCAATGATCATAGGTAAAATATCAAAAAATGAGAAAATTATCAAATTTAATGCAGAAATTCATTGTATCAATTGTCACAAACAAGTTACTGGAGGGTTAAAAACAGGAGAAAAGTATTACCAAACTAAAGAATTTAAAATTGAAATTAAAGAATTTATGGAAAATTACCTTTGTGGAATTTGTAGAGATAAAAAAAGAGTAGAAAAAAATTAGAGTTCTTCCTCTTCTTCCCATTCTTCTTCTAAATTGGTTTTTGATTTTCTCAAAAACATAAAGACTACAACACCAACCATTAAAATTCCACCAACCACAATGTATAGCGAGAAGCATATGTTCATGAACTATTTTCAAGGTGTTTCAGATTGTTTATTCGTATTTACCTTAGGTAAAATCATCTAATCTCTAGTTTTTTGATGATTTTTAGTTCACGAACTTTATCTTTTCGCTATACCATCGTGTAATTATAGGTTAGTCACATCTGTTGCATCGTACCCATCAAATTAGAGGAGCACAAAATTGATTACAAATTATTAACACCAATTTCAAAAAAATCAAAATATATTTTTGAAGATATTGACAAAACAAAAATCAAACAATTATTCCCATCTGTAAAAGAAAATCTTTGCTTTTTGATCAAAGATGATGATGATGAAGTATTATTTTTCATTAAAAACGAAGGAAACAACAAAGAGATGCGAGCAATATGGACAAACTCTGAAACCATAATTTACTCTAAAGCATTACTGTTCAACAATATTTGGTCAAAAACGGATTCATCTGAGGTAGATATGCAATGAGTAGATGTAGTTGTGGATATAGTACCAAATGTAGAGACGAGTTTTGTGCACATTTAGCAAATACTTGGGATGATCTTAGATCTATTCACGATTTAAAAATATCAAATTAATGTATCATCACTAACTTCAATGGGTTTTCGTCCCATAAAACCAGAATCTTTTTCATGCCAGAATTTTATTTCAGTTTCACCATATTTCCAACACAGCCAAACTTCCTCATCAAATCTTTTTGAAGGAAAATCAAGTAATCCTTGCTCTATGCTTTTTACAACCACCCCAGTATTTTCCAACATTTCTACTGATTCATAGAATTTCGTGAGGGCTGAATTCAATTTTTGTTTCAAATTCACATAAGATTCAAAAGAGTTTGTAGTTGAGACGCTGATTTGTAATTCTTGTTCTATTTTTTTTACTTCGGTATTTTTTGCTAGAGCATATTCAAATTTTTTAATTACATCAGGTAATGCGGAATTTGCTTCATTCGTAGTAAAAAATGCGAACATAAGTTATCTCATGAAATAGAGATTAAAAATCTTAGGTGCAAATTTATTAAGAAATCAATTAGAGTGAAAACATGAGTGAAGACCAACTAGAGGCATTAATTATCCAAGTAATTAACGGAGCAGTTTCTACAATTCCATCATATTTAGATGAGATTAAAGAAAATAAAGAAGTGTTAAAAGTAGAAGACCCAAAAGAATTCGTCTACGGAATAGTAATGGGTATGGCACTGGGTATGGGAGGAGCAATTCTTAGCGCTCAAAATGAAGCACCTACTGCAGAAGATCAAATGAAAATTAGAGACATTGTATACAAACACATTCCAGAAATTAGAGAACGAATTTTCAATTGATAGAATTTACTAGTAAAGAAAAAGATTTTCTAATAAAAATAGAAGAGGCAAGACTAGCAACATCTCATGACAACATCCCACATGTAAAACCAGTATCTTTTGTATTTGTGGATAATACATTTGTCGTAGCGACAGATTACAATACTCGTACATTTAACAATATTAAATTAAATTCTAAAACAGGAATAGTAGTAGACATTTACAAATCAGGAGATCATAAAGCAGTATGTGTTCAAGGAGATACAAAAATAATAGAAGATGGAGAAGAGTTTAAGAAATTTTACGATATTTTTTACAATAAATTTGCATGGGTCAGGAAAGACCCTTGGACAGAAAAAGAGGCACCGTTTTTAAAAATAATTCCAAATAATAAAGTGAGTTGGGGATTAAACTAGGATATAATTTGTTGTTCAATTTGTGAAAGCAATCCCTGAACAGATATTGGCTTTCTCAAAACAGAACGAATTCCTAAATTCAATAATTCTTGTTCTTGTGCAGGATTCATCTCCAAAGCACTTACAATCACCACTTTAGATACTTCTGTAGGCATCCTATGTTTTAAATCCAATAGGAAATCCACTCCACTATATTTTGGCATGCACATGTCAAGTAAAATTAAATCATAGTCTTTGTAAACTGCCAATTCTAGTCCAGCTCGTCCATCAGAGATACTATCAAAATCATAATTTTTAGTAGATAAAATATCTGCAAAAATCTGACTTATTTCAGGTACGTCTTCAATGTGAAGGATTTTCATACTATATGAAATATGTTTAAATTGATAAAAACAAGTTTGCTCATTTGAACACACAGTAATTTACTAGTTTGTTCTGATGAGTAATAGTTATCATTATCATTTTATCATCCAATTCATTTCAATTGAGTTTAATCGTGTATATTTATACTAAAAAAGGAAAATTATGTATCCCAAAACTTGGTGTTTGTTCTTTTAAAATTACCTTTATCTCGTTTAGAATGTTTTGCTTTGTAATTTAGCAGAACTACACCGATGACAAAACCTAAACCACTAATTACTAAAAGTGGCATAATTGCTTCTTTTGGCAAACTATCCAAACCGATAGCAATAATCCCAATAATGGCTGAAACAATTATCACAGCTAAACCTGTACGTCGATAACTCAATACAATAACAAATTTTCTAGGAACTTAAGCATATTCCTAACAAATAAAGACTAGAAATGAATCAAATATGAAAATGAGTAATAAAATAAAATGCTCCCACATCCTAGTTGAAAAACAAAGTGAAGCACTTACGATTTTGGAAAAGATCAAAGGTGGGAAAAAATTTGGTACTTTGGCTAAAGAATTATCAACAGATACTGGAAGTGGGAAAAAGGAAGGCAGTTTAGGCTATTTTACAAAAGGAATGATGGTAAAACCATTTGAAGAAGCTGCATTCAAACTTCAAGTAGGAGAAATCTCAGAACCAATTAAATCAGAATTTGGTTATCATATTATCAAAAGATTTGCATGATTTAGTGAGATTTTGATTCTTTTACCTTTTCAAAATCATCGTTTATTTTTTGACTAATTTTCTTAAAATCTGCCTTTATTTCCTTATGGAGTTTTTTTTCTTTTTCAACTAAATCTTTCATTTCTTTTGATTTGTCAATATCAGGCAATGTATAGAATTAGAGATTAACAGTTTAGAAGATCATTATCAATTTACACACCTAAAAAACCAAAATAAAATACACAACATTTTTTCAGTTCTAAATTAATCTCAATCATGGTTTTGACTGGAAAGATATTAGATGAAATTTTATCATATTTAGATAATTCGATCAATAATTTAGCAAAAGAGGCATTTGAGAATTTAGAATTAGGGGGAGGATTTCAAGGAGTTGAAGAATTCCTACAAAGCCAATTTGACATCAGATTAGAAAATTTGCTAATTGCAAAGAAAAGTAGCATTCATCATTTAGAATCAGGTATGAAAAATAAAGTGATTCAAAAAAAGCAATCTATTTTTGAAAATATTTTAAAACAATACAAAAACTAGAGAAAAGCATCCATACCAGATTTTTTTGATTCAATTTCTTGATTTTTTTCTAAAACTTTGGTCATTTTATCTCCCATTGATTTTGCTGCAGTCATTTTTCGTTTTCCTATCCAATAATATGTCTCATCAATAGTATTTTTAGCAATTAAAACAACAAGTTTTCCAGTATCTTTTCGACCAGTTCGTCCTCGTCTTTGAATATGTCTAACAGAGCTAGGAACATTATCATAAAAAATTACCTGATTGACTTCAGCAATATCCAACCCTTCTTCACCAACACGTGTGGCAATCAGAACACGAAATAGTCCATCTCTAAAATTTTGAACGGTTTCTATCTGTTTTTTCTGTTTTAGTCCAGTATCTCCAGCCTTACCAATCAATATTCCGGCAGGAATTCCCAACTCTGTAAGTTTTGAATGAATTAAATCAACAGAATCCCTATAACTCGTAAAAATTAGGGCTTTACCAGGAACGGATTCAATAATTTCTTTAAGTTTTGGAATCTTGGAATGCTCAATTCCTTTTGATTGTGCTTCATTTGCTAAACGAACTGCCCTAGTAAAATTAGGATCGAGTTCAAACAAGTCCTTTACACCAACTCCTTTTTTCGCTTTGGCACGTTCACAAAATTTTAGAAAAGGAGTGATACCATGAGCTTCAAGCATATTCAAAGCATAGTGTATTCGGATTGCAGTGAACAAAGGTTTTGCAGAACGCCTATTTTGATTAAGAACAAATTGTCTAATTCGAAGTAATGCTGAAAGTGATTGTTGTTCAGCCAAACGAATTCCATTCTTTCTTAGAATATCATATCGTTCATCTAACGCTAATTTCAATAATTTTTGTATTTCTTTTAATTCAGGTGGAAGCTCTACGTTAATCCATTCTGTGTTTGTTTCTTGAGTGTAAGGTTTTACATCAGGACTATCTTCTGTACGTTCTGCAACACTGGAGATTCGCAATTTTGTTAAAATCTCAGTTGCTTTTTCTTTCTCACTAGGTAAAGTTGCAGTCATTCCAATTAATCTAGCAGGAGAATCTGCAAACCATTCAGCAATCCCAGAATATGCATAATCACCTACAGTTCGATGAACTTCATCAAACACAACTAAATTGAATTGATCTGAAGAAACTATTTTTCGATTCAAATCATTTCGAGCAATTTCCGGAGTTGCACAAACAATACTATTATTCCAAAGTTTTGTTCTTTTTGGTATTGTATCCTCCCCAGTAATTAACGATATGTCATCTAATGTCAAATTATTTTTCAAGAATTCATAATGTTGATTTACTAAAACTCGTGTAGGTGCTAAAAATAAAATGCCGCCAGTTCCTTTTGCCAGAAATTCAGAAATCGCATGTAAAGCAACAGCGGTTTTTCCAAGGCCAGTAGGTAAAACCACAATACAATTCTCCTTTATTGCCTGATTTGCAAGATTGATTTGATAATCTCGCTTTTCAATAGAATTTTTTTTCACATATTTTTTTTCAACAAATTCAGTCATCAGATATACAAAGATCGTAATTTGTTGATTTTATGCTTTCGTATAGTCTAATGTTAGCTAATGAGTGCTATTCATCTAAGTTTTTACAGCACCATACAGATAATCTGTTGCGTGATTCCAAAAATCGCGATTACCAAATCGGGTAATCGAAACGCAATTATGAAGAACGGATTCTCTCCATTCTTCATGGGATTGGAAGAGCCTCTTCAGTTCTTTCAATCTCACTTTTGATAAATTTTAGAAAATAATATGTTAGAAATTAGGTTATGGGAATCGTCCTTCGTCGATTAATTCTTTGTATACAGTTTTTTCAATACGGGTTTCTGCTGCACCACATTTACTGCACATACCTGCTTCATCAGGATTCTCTTTCATTTTTTTCTCACATTCGACACATTTGTGAATGCCTTTTTTGAATCCCATATCAGAATTTTAATCTCATCTTGATAATAACTATGTTTGATCGCACATCAAATGTGAATTAGCGTGATCCATATATTGAACAGACAGACAGAATTTGTGTGAGTAGTTCTTTTGATAGACCAAGTTGGGATGAATATTTCATGCTTCAAGCAGAACTTGCCAAACTTCGCTCAAACTGCATAACAAGACAAGTTGGTGCAGTAATTGTTAGAAACAACAGACAGTTAGCAACAGGATACAACGGAACTCCACCTAGCATCAAGAATTGTTTTGAAGGGGGATGTAAAAGGTGTCAACTCAGAATGGAAGGGAAAATTGAATCAGGGGCATCATTAGACCGCTGCTTATGTAATCATGCAGAAGCTAATGCAATAATGCATTGTGCAATTTTAGGAATAGAAGCTGGAGTAAAAGGTGCAATTCTATACACTACATTTGTGCCATGCCTAGAATGTACAAAAATGGCAATCACCATAGGAATTAGAAAATTTGTTTGTCTTGATGCATATCCTGAAACAGATTATGACTTGTTAAACGAAGCAGGAGTGGAAGTAATTCATTTAGATAAAAATAAAATTGCAAAATGGGCAAGAGAACTAGTAAGTAAATACGAGAAATTAGAGTGAGAAAATGCAAGTAAATTTGCCAGAAACTAAAAAGATTGATTCAATGCCAGCATCAATGTTAGTATCTGCAACATATGACAACATTTCAAGATCAGCAGTTTTAAAATTCTATGAACCTAAATCTAAAGAATTATTCTTATGGAAAGATGAAATTGGTCATAAACCATATTGTTATTCAAGATTAGCACCAGATGAGTTAGATTTTCTTCAAGAGAGAGAAGATGTTTTAGAGATTAAAACGGTGCAACGATATGATTTGATGAAAGACAATGAAATAGACATGTCAAAGATTACTGTTGCAGATCCTCTCACCATAGGAGGAACTGCAGGAGATAAAAGTATCAGAAATGTGATAGAAACATGGGAATCAGATATCAAATATTATGAAAATTATTTGTATGATAGAAAAATAATCGTTGGAAAATATTATGAAATTGTAGATGGAAAAATAAAACAACATGATCTAGAAATCTCAGATGAAGTCAAACTAGCTCTGAAAAGTTTACTCTGGGATAAAGTAGATAGTGAAAGTATGGTTGATGCAGAAGAGTTTAAAAAATATATTTCTGAATGGGCAGATTTGTTAAACCAACCAATTCCAAAAATAAAACGATTAAGTGTAGATATAGAAGTAGAGGCAGAAATTGGCAGGATTCCAGACCCAAAACTAGCAGAAAAGAAAGTTACAGCCATAGGATTGAAAGGTTCTGATGGATTTGATCAGATTTTTGTGCTCAAAACAGAAGGAACTGAACAAGGAACAAATGAATTAGAGCAAAACATCAAAGTCACATTTTATGATTTAGATAAAGAAAAAGAAATGATACAAGATGCATTTCAAATCATCAAATCATTTCCATTTGTTCTCACATACAATGGAGATGAATTTGATTTACCATACCTGTATAACAGAGCAGAAAGATTAGGAATAAAAAAAATAGAAAATCCATTATACATGATGAGAGATTCAGCCACTCTCAAAGAAGGAGTTCATCTTGATTTGTACAAAGTTCTCTCAAATCGTTCATTTCAAATCTATGCATTTAGTCAAAAGTATACGGATTTTTCTCTAAACAGTGTATCAAAGGCATTGTTAGGAAAAGAAAAGATAGACTATGGATTAGAGTTTGATGAATTATCATTGTATCAAACTGCAAATTATTGTTACAATGATGCCCTGCTAACATACGAACTAACCAGTTTTAACAAAGATTTGATGATGGACTTGCTTGTAATCATTGCAAGAATAGGCAGAATGCCAATTGATGATATTGCAAGGATGGGAGTATCGCAATGGATTAGAAGTTTATTGTATTATGAACATAGACGAAGAAACTGCTTAATTCCAAAACGAGAAGAATTGCAAAGAAGATCAGAAGGAGTTATGTCAGATGCAGTCATCAAAGATAAAAAATATCGAGGAGGTCTTGTTGTCGAGCCAAAAGAAGGAATTCATTTTGATGTTGTCGTGATGGATTTTGCAAGTCTATATCCAAGTATTATCAAAGTTCGAAATCTATCATATGAAACAGTAAGATGCCCTCATGAAGAATGTAAAACAAATACAATACCAGGAACGAATCATTGGGCTTGTACAAAGAAAAATGGTCTAACATCAATGATCATTGGGTCATTGAGGGATTTGAGAGTAAATTATTACAAGAGTTTATCAAAAAAAGAGACACTTACGGATGATCAAAGACAGCAGTATACAGTAGTCAGTCAAGCACTCAAAGTAATTCTAAATGCCAGCTATGGGGTAATGGGTGCTGAAATATTTCCATTGTATTTCCTACCAGTAGCAGAGGCAACTACAGCTATTGGGAGACATACAATTTTAGAGACAATTAAAAAATGTGAAGAAGCTGGAATAGAAGTTCTTTATGGAGATACAGATTCACTGTTTATCAAAAATCCAACAAAGGAACAAATTCAGATTGTAATAGACCAAGCAAAGAAAGACCACGGAGTAGATTTAGAGATTGATAAAACATACAGATATTGTGTATTAAGTAATAGAAAGAAAAACTATCTAGGGGTTACAAAATCAGGCAAAGTAGATGTCAAAGGATTAACAGGTAAAAAATCACACACTCCAGCATTTATCAAAAATTTATTCTATGAATTAATTGATGTGCTATCCAAAGTTCAAACTATGGAAGACTTTGTAAAAGCAAAACAAGAAATTTCAGAAAAAATTGCAACATGTGGTAAAAAAGTAGAAGCAAAAGAAATCCCACTAGAGGATTTAACATTCAATGTGATGCTAAGCAAGGCACCATCAGAATATATTAAAACTATTCCTCAGCACATCAGAGCTGCAAAACAATTAGAATCAATTAGAGAAATAAAAAAAGGAGATAAAATATCGTTTATCAAAATTCTAAACAAACCAGGCGTAAAACCAGTAGAACTGGCAAAAAAAGAAGAGATTGATTCCAAAAAATATATGGAATTTTTAGAATCAACGCTAGAACAAATTACAGCTTCAATGGATTTGGATTTTGATACAATGTTAGGAAAACCAAAACAAACTGGATTAGATGAATTCTTTTGGAGTTAGAATAAAAAATGGAAGTTGATGGAACACTTCTAACAATGTTAGGAATAGCAGCAGGAATTTTGATTTTGATGGGATGGGTCGAACAAATCTACAAAGGGTACAAGACAAAAAGACTCAAAGATGTTTCAAAATTCCTAATGATTTTCATTGCTGCAGGTTCAATTTTGTGGCTGATTTATGGAATTATCGTAGAAGATGTATTTATCATAGGTACAAACATGTCAGGATTAATCTTAATGATAATCGTATTAGGAATGAAAAAAAGATATGACAGACAAGCAAAAACACCATAATTATAATCAAGGAATAAATACAATGCAGAAAATTTCAAAGAAAGATGTTTGTAATTAATTGTAAAAATTATGAAGAAATTGCAGGAGATAAAATAATTAAATTTGTAAAAACAGCAGAAAAAATTTCTAAAAAATACAAAGTAAAAATAGCAATTTCTCCACCACAACATTTAATCGGTCTAGTATCAAATAGTTCAATTCCAATTTTAGCTCAACATGTTGATGATTCAAAAGTTGGAAGTACAACAGGTTTTGTTATTCCAGAATTATTAAAAAAATCCAAAGTAAAAGGTTCATTGATTAACCACAGCGAACATAGAATTGCAAGTAAAGAGATTGAAAAATTGATTTTGAAATTAAAAGAACTAAAAATGATATCAATTCTATGTGTAAAAGATGTTGCAGAAGTCAAAAAATATGTAAGATTAAATCCAGATTATATTGCAATAGAGCCACCAGAATTAATTGGATCAGGTAAGGCAGTTTCTAAAGAAAAACCAGAATTAATTGCAAAAGCTGCAAGCATAGTAAATAATTCAAAAAATAAAACAAAATTACTTTGTGGTGCAGGTATTGTATCAGGAGAAGATGTATCAAAAGCAGCAGAGTTAGGATCAGAGGGGATCCTAGTAGCAAGCGGAATAATTAAAGCAAAAAACTGGGATAAAGTAATTTCTGAATTTGCTAAGGCATTAGTTTAAAAAGCCAAATAATTTACAAAATTTTGCATGGTAAAAAACAAACCAGTTTATGCATTTGAAGAAGCAGACAGTAAAAAGAGAATGCTTCTAGGAGGAAAAGGGGCAGGATTAAGCGAGATGACTCAACTAAAACTACCAGTACCTCCAGGATTCACGATCACAACTGAAGTTTGTAACAAGTATTATGATAACAACAAAAAACTTCCAAAAGATGTCATGCCAGCAGTAATGAAAAATATTGCAAAAATGGAAAAAAAGACAGGTAAAAAATGGAATTCAACAAAGAACCCATTATTAGTTTCAGTTCGTTCAGGGGCAGCAATCTCAATGCCAGGAATGATGGATACAATTTTGAATTTAGGATTAAATGAAAAAACAGTAGAAGGATTTGCAGAACAAACAAAGAATCCACGGTTTTTATGGGATTCATATCGAAGATTTATTCAATTATTTGGAAAAGTAGTATTTGGAGTAAATGATGAAAAATTTGATCATGTCTTAGATTCAGCAAAAACGAAACAAGGAGTTTCTGATGATAGTAAACTAAATGTAGAATCATTAAAAAAAATTGTATCAGAATATAAAAAAATCTGTGAGGAACATACCAAAAGAAAATTTCCAGATACGCCTGATGAGCAATTAGTATTATCGATAGAAGCTGTTTTCAAAAGTTGGATGGGAGAAAGAGCAATAGTTTATCGAGAGAAAAATAACATTACTAAAGATATTGCAAATGGAACTGCAGTTAACGTAGTTACAATGGTATTTGGAAACATGGGAGATGATAGTGCAACAGGCGTAGTATTTACAAGAAATGGTCATAATGGTAAAAAAGAGATCGAGGGAGAATACCTAATCAACGCCCAAGGAGAAGATGTTGTTGCAGGAGTAAGGACAGGAAAGAGTATAGAATTACTAAAGAAAGACATGCCAAAATCACATAAAGAATTAAGCAATGCATGCACAAAACTAGAAAAACATTTCAGAGAACCGCAAGATATTGAATTTACTATTGAACAAGGGAAATTTTACCTATTACAAACAAGAACTGCAAAGATGAGTGCATCTGCATTAGTAAAAACATCAGTTGACATGGTTAAAGAAAAATTAATCAGTAAAGATAAAGCACTTACAAGAATTCCAGCACAACAATTAGAAGCACTACTACATAGAACAATGGATGAGTCTAAAATTGAAAATTATAAACAATTAGCAAAAGGAATTGCAGCCTCTCCAGGAGCAGCAAGTGGAATAGTAGAATTTGATGTTAAAAAAGCAATAGAATTAGGAGACGCTGGAAATAAAATCATCTTAGTAAGAAAAGAAACAAAACCAGAGGACGTTCCTGCATTCTTTTCATCAGAAGGGATTTTGACTAGTTTAGGAGGAAAATCATCCCATGCAGCAATTGTTTCAAGAGGAATGGGAAAGCCGTGTATAGTAGGATGTCCGGAATTAAAAATTGATTATGATAATAACACATGTACTGCAAATGGAGTGACAATCAATGGTGGTGAAACAATTACCATCGATGGAAGTGCAGGTACTGTCTTTATCGGAGGGGTACCAACAGTAGAACCAAAAGTAACAAAAGACTTTGAACAGATTTTAGATTGGGCCCAAAAAGCAAAAAAGATAGGAATTAGAGCAAATGCAGATACTCCAGAAGGTGCAAAGCTTGCAAGACAGTTTGGAGGTCAAGGAATTGGATTATGTAGAACAGAAAGAATGTTCAACGGTAGCGATAGAATTAACTTGTTTGTAGAAATGATCATGGCTGAAAACATTGAAGAACGAAATAAAATATTAAAGAAATTAGGTCAATTACAAAAAAGTGACTTTATTGAAATTCTAAAAGCTATGGAAGGTTATGAAGTGACAATTAGATTATTAGATCCGCCTTTACATGAATTCTTACCTAATCCAGAAGAATTAGTTGAAAAGATTCAGAAATTAGAATCAAGTGGAAAAACAAATGAAATTAAACAAGCAAAAATTGTTTTGAAAAGAGCAAGAGAACTAGCAGAGATTAATCCAATGATGGGACATAGAGGAGTTCGTGTAGGAATTACATATCCCGAAATCTATGAAATGCAAATTCGTGCAGTCTTTGATGCATTAGTGGAATTGACAAAAAAGAAAGTCAAAGCACATCCTCAAATTATGATTCCACAAATTAGTAGTATTGCAGAACTAAATCATATCAAGAAAATTTATGATGCTATCAAGAAAGAAACAGAATCAAAGCACAAAATGAAATTAAAGATTAACTTTGGAACCATGATTGAAGTTGTAAGGGCAGCACTTACTGCAAATGAACTTGCAACTACAGCAGAATTCTTTAGTTTTGGTACAAATGATCTTACACAAGGGACATTTAGTTTCAGTAGAGAAGATGTAGAAGGGAAATTCCTTCCAGAATACATAGAAAAAGAGTTACTTGAAAGAAATCCATTCCAATCAATTGATGTCAACGGTGTAGGTAGTTTAATCAAAATTGGAGTTGCTGCAGGAAGAACACTCAGACCAAACATGGAAGTTGGAATTTGTGGAGAACATGGAGGGGATCCTAGTTCTATCAAATTTTGCCACGGTGCAGGTCTAAGTTATGTTAGTGCATCCCCACATAGAATTCCAATTGCCATAGTAGCAGCAGCACAGGCAGCAATTGAGCAACCAAAAAAGAAATCTAAAAAATAATACATTTTAAAACCAACCACATCTATTTCAAATCTAATTGCTTCCAAGAATAGAGTCCATTAAACAAATCAGGCAAAAAATTGGCATTACTCAAAAAAAATTAGCAACTATGACAGGAGTTAGTACTTCAATGATTAATCAAATTGAATCAGGCAGAAGTCAACCAAGTTATGATACTGCTAAAAAGATTTTTGAGAGTCTCGCAAAACTAGAGGGAGAGTCATCATCACATACAGCCGGAGATTTTTGTAGTAAGGATATTGTGAAATTAAAACCAACAAATACACTACACGATGCAATTAAAAAAATGCATCAATCATCAATTAGCCAAATTCCAATTTTCAATAATTCAGACGTAGTAGGAGTAGTATCAGAAGATGGAATTGTAAAGCATTTGGCAGATTTAGGTGAAGCAGAATTAAAAAAAGCAAAATTAGCAGATACAATGGAATCAGTTCCACCAATTGTAGATTTTGATACACCGGCAAACGTTTTAGTTCCATTGATAAGATATTCCAAATGTATACTAGTTTCAAAAAAGTCTAAAATCATAGGCATAATTACAGCTTCAGATACTTTGAAAATGATGGAATAATTATTCTTTAGAATTTTGTTTTAAAATATTTAATGCAAAATGATTAGATTCCAGCCACAGTTTGAAAATTTTATTTTTAGAAGAATCGTGAAATAAAGAATCTTGTTCAATTGAAGCTTCAATGATTTCATTTGTTTTTTCTAAATGAGATTTAATTTTAGATATAGTATCAGTGTCACTCAAAAATGAATTCACTCTTTAGGATGGGAACATAATTCTGCTAAAACACCATGAAGTGATTTTGGATGAATGAAAGTAACTTTAGTGCCAGCTGAACCAGGTCGTATCTTACCTAGAAACTGGATTCCACAACCTTCCATACGTTCGACTTCACCTTCAATGTTATCAGTATCCAATGCCATGTGATGTAGTCCTTGTCCTTTTTTATCTAAGAATTTCTTAATTGGACTTTCATCATTTGTTGGCTGCATTAACTCTACTCGACCATTTTCTAGATGAATAATTGCAACTTTAACACCTTCAGATTCAACGGTTTCAAATTCTACACTATCAACACCTAATGCTTGTTGGTATACTTTGGCTGATTCTTCAACATCATTTACTGCAATGGCAACATGATCTATTTTCATCTAAAAGACTTTCTTAACTTACAGTATTAATGGATTTATTTAATTTTAAAATTACAAAATTTTTGTTTTGTGCCCAGTAACAGTATTGGGTTTTATTAAGGGTCAAACAATACTATAACTCCAACATGAATGAATTAAAAGTGAAAAAAGATTTTACAGATATCTACACACAGGATTCTCCATATGAATATCTAAAAGAAATGAAGCGGTTGAAATATTCTATATCAGATTCAACAAAACCGCTGTACACATCCATCATAGAACAAATTGAAAATAAATTATCTAGACCCATTAATGTTTTAGATTTAGGAAGTTCGTATGGTATCAACTCATCACTGTTGAAATACAATTTAACAATGTTAGAATTAAGTGATTTCTTCTTAAATGGATCTGAACCTACAAAGAAAGAAACTAAACAATTCTTTGAAAAATGCACAAGTAACGATAACATCAATTTTTATCAAATAGATATTTCAAAAGAGGCGCTAAAATTCTCTGAAGAAATGGATTTGTGTGAAAGAGGTATAGATATTGATCTTGAAGCTGAAAAATTAAATTTATTAGAATCATTACCGAAGATGGACATAGTAATTGCAACTGGTTGTGTAGGTTATATCGGATACAAGGCATTTTTGAATCTACTAAAAGTAATTAAAAATAGACAATCTAATTCAAATGAATCTGAAACAGAATATACTGCTCCAATTTTTGCATTCTCTGTTCTTAGAATGTTTGGTATGAAAGACATTGAAGAAGTTTTTGAGATGTATGATTACTCTATTGTAAAAAGCGACATAAAACCAATACGTCAAAGAAATTTTTCAGATTCTAAAGAAAAAGCACAGACTGTTTCTTTATTACAGGACATGGGAATTAATACTGAAAAATATGAAGATGATGGTAATTTTTATGCCGATTTTTATATTGCAAGATCCAATAAATAGAATATAATTAAAAGACCTCTTTTGGACGATATTCACCAAAGACTTCTCTGAATGTGTTACTAATTTCCCCAGTTGTAGCAAATGCTTTAGCAGCAGTTACGATGTAGGGCATCAAGTTTTCTTCAGTGTCAGCTGCACTTTGCATTGCAGATAATGCCTTTTCTAATTTTTTAGAATCTCTATCAGAACGTAATTTTTTAAGTGCTTTCTTTTGTTGAATCTCAATTCTACCATCAATTCTCAATAATTCAGGTTGTTCTTCTTCTTCGGCATACTTGTTTACACCAACAATTACTCTTTCAGCATCATCAGTTTCTTTCTTCAATCTGTATGCATTTGCACGGATTTCAGATTGGAAGAATCCTTTCTCAATTGCCTTTACAGAGCCACCCATTTTTTCTATTTTTTTAAGATATTTCCAAACATCAGCCTCAATTTGATCACATAATTCTTCCAAATAATATGAACCAGCAAGTGGATCTGCAGTCTTTGTAATACCACTTTCATGGGCTACAATTTGCTGGGTTCTAAGTGCAATTTTGGCAGACTCTTGAGTAGGAAGTGCAAGTGCTTCATCACGAGAGTTAGTATGTAATGATTGAGTGCCGCCGGCCACTGCAGCCATTGTCTGAATGGCAACACGAACGATATTGTTGTTTGGTTGTTGTGCAGTTAATGATTCTCCACTAGTTTGAGTATGGAATTTTAATTGTAATGAACGGGGATTCTTTGCATGGAATTTTTCCTTTAATATTTTTGCATAAACTTTTCTTGCAACTCTAAACTTTGCAACCTCTTCAAAGAACTCAATTGTACAACAAAAGAAAAATGACAAACGAGGTGCAAAGTCATCAATTTTTAATCCTTTATCAATACAAGTTTGAATATATGCAATTGCATTAGCCAATGTAAATGCAACTTCTTGTGTTGCAGTACAACCAGCTTCTCTCATATGGTACCCAGATATAGATACAGGATACCATGAAGGAACTTTTTCTGCACAATATTCTATCATATCACCAATTAATCGCATTGATGGTTGCGGAGGATAGATGTAGGTATTTCTTGCAATGTATTCTTTGAGAATATCATTTTGAGTAGTTCCACGAAGTTCATGACTTTTGAACCCTTGCGATTCTCCAACTGCAATATAATATGCAAGTAATGTAGATGCTGTAGAGTTAATGGTCATTGATGAACTAACTTTTCCTAATGGAATGCCATCAAAGGCAATCTGCATATCTTTGATTGATGTAATGGATACTCCAACTTTTCCTACTTCACCTTCAGCTTGAGGAGAATCTGAATCATAACCAATTTGAGTTGGCAAGTCAAATGCCATACTAAGACCAGTTTGACCTTTTTCAAGCATGAATTTGAATCGTTCATTGGTAAGTTTGGCATCTCCAAATCCAGAATACTGCCGCATAGTCCAAAATCTTTCTCGGAACATTCCTGGATGAATTCCTCTAGTGAAAGGATATTTTCCAGCATCCTCAACGGGTCGTTTTTTGTTGGATTTTTGATAGACGCGTTTTACAGGGTATGTAGAATCTGTGAAAATTTTCTTCTCAGGTGTTTTAGATTTAGTAGATTTTTTTGCGGCCATAATATCTCACTTTAACAAAGATTTTGTGATTTTGTCTCCTGCGTCATATGGATCAATACTTTTGGATTGTAATTTTTTAAGATATTTTGAAAATGATTTATCATAAATCAGCATGTCATCAATTTTTTCTTTAATGTTATTTAAAACAATATCTTTTAGTTCAGTCTCAAGTCGTTCATGGTCTTTTTCATCCTTTAGTTTCTTTTTAGATTTCATCATATCTTTTAGAGTCTTGGCAAATACAGTAATTCCAGAATTTTTTTTCACAGATGTTTTAAGAATGACAGGGTTCCTCTCAGAATCTCCAATAAAATCACGGACAGCATCAAACAATTGATTAGTTCCACTAAGGTCACTTTTGTTAACCAAGTAGATATCACCGATTTCAGTTAAACCAGCCTTGATAGTTTGAATACTATCTCCAGTGTTTGGATTAAAAACAACAACTGTAATGTCTGCAATATTTGAAATTTCAACTTCTGTTTGTCCAGCTCCAACACTTTCAATTATGATTGGATTAAATCCAGCATACTCTAAAACACGAATACTATTTCGTAATGAACGAGATACAGCCCCAGTTGCACCTCTAGATGCAATACTTCGAATGTATGTTCCTGAATCAGTAGATTCACTCATTCTAACTCTATCACCTAAAATGGCACCTCCAGTTACATGACTAGTAGGATCAACTGCCAAGACAGCAGGTTTTGAGCCTAATTTTTTCATAGCAATTGCGGTTTTGTTAATCAAAGAACTTTTTCCTGCACCAGCTGGACCAGTAATTCCAATAATCATAGAATTACCACTATCTTTGAAAATTTTTTTCAATAATTTCTTTGATTCTTTTTGATCATTTTCAACAATAGTTATTGCTTTTGCAATTGCTCCTCGTTTTCCTTTTTTTAGATCTACAAGCAAATCCAAGATAATGTAAATGAATTAGAGGTGCAATAAAATCTTGTGTTCGATCTAAGGTATTGAATAGATTACAGGAGGGAGGGAATCTCCGATAGAATGGATTTCAGTTTTTAATTGAATATGGCCAAAATCTTTATGATCAATTTCTAAAACTATTGGATGAACTTCCCACCCATATTTTGGCACATTAGGGAATGGAACTATTTCTATAAATTCGGAATTTGAAAATGATTTTTGGAAAGATTCATTCATTCCTAAAATTTCTAAAACAACGTTTGTTGTTTTTTCGGATTTATCAAAATATGAAACTTCAACATGTCCAGTATCATAGTAAATTGCTTCTACTTGAAATGTTTCTCTATACACATCCTTATCATCAGATGCACCTCCGGTTAAAAATACAAGTGCAATAACAGTAAAAACTCCAAGGAATATTGGAGGGCCTAATTTTTTAGCCATCTTTGAATTCTTTTCTCATACGTCTAAGAAATTTTGAATTTATTCTAATTCTCTCCAAAGTTTGAGATTGAGTTCGCTCCGTACCAGGAGTAGGATTCTTTTTGAAAAATGTTTTAATTTCTTTTTCCATAGAATCGTCAGCTACAGATGTAATACTTGCAACAATTCTGTTAAAAAGAGGATTTCCATGTCCAACTTTTTTATTGATATTTTTCCAATTTTTCTTTAGCCAAGGCCACAAAACTTTTTCACCGTATGGATTTGCTGCAACTTTCATTATCGGTAATTGCATATTTTGAGAGCGAACTTGAGAGGTTTGGGAAAAATCGAGTGATTTTAAAAGTAATTTTTTATCTTTGAAACCACACAGTGCACCTAAAAATCGAAGTTTTTCTTCCATTGTTTTTGCAGTTTTGTATAGTTTAGTTAGTTCAGAGTGTGTTTTAGAATTTCCATTCCATGCAGCAATAGAACAAATTGGCTCTACCAAGTCAGGAGAAATTGAACTAGGAGATTTTAAGAATTTTTTATATCTTCTAAGGGCTTCTTCAGTTACGTCTTCATCACTCATTTTACCTAATACAGAAATTGCAAATCCACGCAGTAATGCATCAGTATGTTTATCAGATTTTTGTGGATCCCATCCCAAATTAAATAAAATTTTTTTAAAGTAATTCACAGCATATCCACGAATTTCTTCTGCAAAGGGTTCGTCAAATGAACGGAAATATAATGATGCCAAATTATGTGCAACATTTACAGATGCAAGGTAACTATCTTCTTCAAAATATGCATCAGAGAAATCAAGATAATTTCTTACTTGTTCATCCCCAGAAACACATAGTGAAAACAAATCATTTTGTATAGCCCACCTATCTATTGCAGGAATACGTTTTTCATCCACCAACATTTTCAAATCAAGTAAAATTCCTTCATCATATTTTACACGGTAGAATCCTTTGCGCCCATAATTAGCAACAAAACCTATAGTATTTTTTGGCAATTTCACATTCATAGATTTCTTGGTAAACAATTTTTTGGATATTTCAGAGTCCAAACCCAAAGATAGTGGAATTGACCACAATCCCTTACTGAATTTTTTATCGGATTCAAGCAAATACCTTTTTTGTTTTAGTTTCAATGAACTTCCATCTTGAGTGATTTCAACTAGTGGAAATCCAGGCTGTTTTAACCAAGTATTAACCATGGAAGAGACAGGCATTTTTGATGCTCTTCCAATCGCATTCCACAAATCTTGTCCTTTAGCGTTTTGATATTTGAAGTCAGAAAGATATTTTTTCAAACCTTTTTGGAAATTTGGTTCTCCAACATAATGTTCTAGCATTCTCAATACACATCCACCTTTATCATAAGAAATAGCATCAAAAATTTCTCTAATTTCAGCAGGGGAATTAACTGTAACATCTATCGGGTGAGTTGTTTTTAGTGAATCAAGTCCCATCGCAACATTCATTGCATCTTCAACGAACTGATTCCACAAATCCCATTCAGGGTAAAATTTATCAACAAATTTTGTGGCCATGAAAGTTGCAAAGCTTTCATTTAACCACAAATCATTCCACCATTTCATGGTTACAAGATTTCCAAACCATTGATGTGCAATTTCATGTGAAATTACTTCTGCAATAAATTGTTTAGTTCTAGTAGAAGATGTTTTAGGATCATATAGTAAAATAGTTTCTCTAAACGTAATTGCACCCCAATTCTCCATTGCCCCTGCAGCAAAATCAGGAACTGCAATCAAATCTAATTTAGGTAATGGATACTTTATTCCAAAATATTTTTCATAAGAAGTGAGTAATTTCTTTCCCAATTCTAAAGAGAACTTTCCTTTGGATTTGTTTCCCTTTGTGGTTATTACTCTAATCTGTATTTTTCCTACCTTTCCTGTAAGATATTCAAATTCTCCAACACCAAGATAAATCAAATATGTTGAAACAACAGGAGTTTTGGAAAAATTGTAAAGAGTCTTGGTACCAATTTTTTTCTTTGATTTAACTGGCATGTTTGAAACAGCAGTAAATTTATTGTCAGCAATTATAGAAATTTCAAATGTGGCTTTAGCCGCAGGCTCATCCCAACAAGGAAAAGCACGTCTAGCGTCAGCTGCTTCAAATTGAGTAGTTGCAAGATATTTGGTCTTTCCATTCTGAACATATTGACTCCGATAGAATCCAAGTAATCTATCATTTAAGATACCTTGAAATTCTAGATCAATCGAAATTGTCCCTTTAATTTTTTCAGATAGTTTAATTTGTAATTCTTCTTTTTTCTCATTAGTTTTTGTAGAAGATTGAATAGTTTTTCCTTTATATTTTACAGTACATGATATGATTTTTAGTTCTGCACAATCCATAGTGATAAGATTAGTAGATTTTTTACAATCAACAGTAATGATTTCAGTACCTGCAAAAGTAAATTTTGTCAAATTAGGTTCAAAAGTTAATTGGTAATTTTTAGGAGTTACATCCACATTTGAGATACTTTGGTTACACTTTAAGTAGATTTTCTATTGCACAATAATTAATAGATGATTTTAAGACATAATCACGCAGTAGACACATGTGTACATTGCAAGACAGAATAAATAATTATTTTATTGATTGTTCTACTTTCAATCCCTTGTAGCGATTTCTTATGGTTACTTCTGTAACACCTGCAGCCTCTGCAAGATCTCTTTGAGTAATAGAAACACCATTCTTAACACATGATAAGTAAAGTGCAGTTGCTGCAAGTCCCATAGGATCTTTTCCAGCAGATTCTTTGCGGTCTTGTGCCTCTTTTAGAACTTTAACTGCATACCGTTTAGTCTTTTCAGATATCTCAAGCTTACTAGATATTCTTGCAATACATTGAATTGAATCTACCACAGGCATTTTTAATTCCAATTCGTGATGTAGCAATCTATAACATCTTGCAATATCTTTTCGTTTAACATTAGCAGCATCTGCAACATCTTTTAGAGTTCTCGGAGTTTCAGTATCTCTACATGCAGCGTATAACGATGCAGCTATCATTGCAGAGATAGATCTTCCACGAACCAATTTTTTCTCCAATGCTTTTCTGTAAATGTAAGCTGCTTTCTCCAAAACGTTAGCTGGAATTGCAACTTTATCTTTTAATTTATTTAAATCGCTAAGTGCTTGTCTCAGATTTCTATCAACAGGTGCATGAACTTGACTTCTACTATCCCATGTTCGTAATCTCTCAATGGTACTTTTCATAGATGTGGATAGAGGTTTTCCAGATGCATCTTTGTTAAGAGGATTAATCACAGTGGATAATCCCATGTCATGTATCATCAAGGATGATGGAGCACCAGTTCTTGCAGGATCTGCACCACCATCTTTTTGAAATGATCTCCATTCAGGGCCAGATTCTTGAGATTTACCATCAATCACATATCCACATTTTCCACAAAATTGTTCACCTGTAACTTCGTCAGACAGAATAGAATTTTTCCCACAACGTGCACAAGCTGGAGTGTCCATTTAGAAACTTACCTCAATTTTTTGGAAATTCATAATTGAAACAATAGATATAGCAATATAATTAAACATGATTTAGAAGCAATTCTCATCTATAAGAAGGGTGAGTATTTTCTTGGAATAATATCTTTTCCGGAAATTATTTCACCCCTTAACTAGGAGAGCATCATTCCCATACTATCGTATGCGTGGGTATCGTGGCATACCTATGGTAAAGTTAGATGAGAATAAGATCAGGTGGATTATACAATCTAAAAATGAAAAAGTCAAGAATTTAGATATTTCAGTAATCCTCAAGATAACGCCTAGAAGAGTACAACAAGTCTACTCTCAGTACAAAAAAACCAAAAAGATTCCCACACTCAAAAGACCAGGGCGTCCAAAAAAGCCAGTCACTGTACACGAGATAGAGCTAGTCAAACAAGTTCAAGAAAAATTTCATACAAACGCACTATACCTTGAGAAAATCATATCAAAATTGTACAATACCAAGATAAACCACAATCGCATCCACAAGATTATGCTAGATGAAGGATTATCAGTTGAGCAACCACGGAAAAAGATGAGAAGAAAGTGGATCAGGTATGAACGTGAATATTCAAATTCACTGTGGCATACTGACTGGCACACAATACATGATTCACGCTGGGCAGGAAAACAACTAATTGCATTTGAAGATGATGCCTCACGATTTATCACGGGTTTCGGAGTGTATGATGAGGCAACATCTGTGAATTCTTCTGAAGTACTATCTGATGCAATAAAGAATCACGGTAGACCAGCATCTGTACTATCTGATAATGGAAAACAGTTCACATCAAATGTCAATACTCTTGATCATAACAAGCCAGTAGACTTTGAGCAGCAACTAATGAGACATCACGTAAAGCACTCTCGTACAAGAGTGAGACATCCACAAACAAATGGTAAGCTAGAAAAGTTCTGGGATATCTTTGAGTGTAAAATAGAATACTTTGAGTCAGTGGAGCAGTTTATGCATTGGTACAATCACATTAGAGTTCATGGCGCACTAGACTTGGATAACATGGAGACACCATCTGATGCGTATCACTCCAAGATGATAACAAACGAAATACTCATAGACCCAAGCATTCTATGGAGGAATTACTCATGAAAGTGACACGAAATAATTTCTGGAAAGAACATATTTTCTTGGAATAATAACAAGATAGTTTTAGATTTTATGCGCCAACTATAATTTCAGGAGAAGACATGCCTCCATATCCAGGATCAATGGTTTGTTTTGGATTCAGAGAGGTATCATGATGGCATGCTTTGTTACATACAGGACAAAATTTTCTATCAAGCACAATACATTGACAAATATGGTTTTTCACATATGCTTGTGCTGCTTGATTCCATTCACCAGTTCCATTACAATAAACACAAACATTTGTGGATGAAGAGCCTACACCTTTACAAAAATCACAAACATCATCAGTCATATCTTATCGACAATGTTGAGGAGTGAATCAATATATTTGGAGAGGTCAAGGAGAGTAAATCAAATGGCCTTGTAGAAACCATCTGATTTTAACCCAATTGTGATACATTTTAGCTAATTTAGATCCATTAGGATTGTATTTGCAGATTACAGTATGGTCTCATCATACGTCAAAATGTGCAAAACACTACTCAATATAATCACCAGATGCAGAATTCCCAGGTTCTTACATCCAAAATCAAATCATATCTATTCTGTTTGGACACATCTCATACTCTTGGCAATACGACAGTACGAATCAAAGAGTTATAGAAGATTTACAGAATTTTTAGAAGAATGTGTAGGAATTCAGGAATATCTTGGTTTGTCTACCATTCCACATTACACCACACTACAAAAGGCAGCTGCAAGACTGGAAGGAAATCTGTTACATAAAATGTTGCAGGAATTCATTTTGTACAAAAAAGTCAGACTGGTTCTAGCTGGAATTGATGGTAGCGGATTCAGTTACAGTACAGCATCATACTATTATACAAAAAGAGTACAGTTACGCAGGAATTTCCTAAAAGTTGTTGTTTGTGCTGACATGAATACACAGCTTGTTTGCTGTGTCATGACACACCACAACATGCAACATGATAATCCTGATTTTCTGCCATTGTTGTACAAAACCAACAATATTGTTCCAGTTGATATTGTGTTAGGTGACATGGGTTTTGATGATGAGAATAATCATGTTGGTGCAGAACAGATCAACACAGCTGCAATAATTCCAACTCGATATGGAACAGTTCCAATTTACAGAACCAGCGGAATTCACAGAAAGGAGATGAAGAGGAACTTTCCTGTACAATTGTACCATCAGAGAAACAAATCTGAAACAATCTTTTTTGTGATCAAACAGATAATGTCAGGAGATGTCACATCAAGAAATGTTACAACTCAGGACAATGAGATGTTGTACAGGTTAATTGCATACAATGCTTACAGGATTAGAAAATTAGATTTTGTTATTTTATCATGGTTTCTACAAGGCCACTGTGGTCTAACAATTTTAATAGTAATGATAAATGCCGAAACATGGTTTTTTGGTACAAAAATTAATGGGGAGGCTGTGTGCATTAATTCTTCATTTTATCTAATAATGGTGTAAGTGGGTTTGCTATTGGTTATCTAATATATCGACAAAAGAGAATTGCATATGGTTTAGCAATTGCCTTATTTACATTCATGACGATTTCTTTTAGATTGCAATGATGCAAACTAGATTTTTGATAACATTAACGTATGAAATTTGCCCAATGTTTTCTGACTAGGATGTTATAGTTTCACAAGTTTTTTGAATTGATCATTGGAGTGTAATTTGGTAAATATGGGCTCTTCTTTTGCCCATGACTGAATTACTTTGGGGTTTTTGGCAACTGCCTGTTTTAACAATTCCAATGCTTCTGGATACATCTCTAATGCGGCCTTGCTTCGTGATTTAGCATAAATGACATTTACATTGTCTTTGAATTTTCTGAGAATCTCATCAAATACATCAAGTGCTTTTTTGTGTTGCCCTAATTCTGCCAACTGGACCCCTTTTTGAAAAAATGCATCTTGATTATCTGGGTATTTTTTACAAACATTTTGAAAACAATTCAACGCCTCTTCATGCTTTTTCATTTTGCCTAGAACAATTCCTTTGTAAATCATGGCATTTGGTTTCCTATGATCAATGGATATTGCTTTTTCTAATGAAATTAACGCCTCTTCATATTCTTGTAACTTGTCTAGTAATACTCCTTTGTTGAAATGTGCTGAAGCATTTTTTGGGTCAGATTCAATTGCTTTGTCATATCCTATTGCTGCAGCTTGAATGTTTCCATTTTCTGCCATTGCAATTCCACTGTTATTCCAAGCTTGGGAATCTTTTGGATTTATTTCCAATAAAATATCAAAACAAGTGATTGCATCACTGTATTTTTTTATCTGGTTTAGTGCTAGGCCTTTATTGTATAATGCAGATGTATTTTTTGGTTCTTGTTTTAGAACTTTGTTAAATAGTGATATGGCCCCTTTTGGCTGATTTTTTTCCATTAATGACATTGCATTGTATAGTAAATCCTCCACATTTTCTTTGGAACCAAATAATCCCATAATTTCTTAACAATGATATTGCTAATGAAAGTTTGGCTTAACCTAAAGATTTGAATTTTTTAATTGCTTCTCTTGCCATATTCTCTTGCTCTTTTGCAGATGTATCTGTAGGGTCATTTGTGGCATATGCCTCTTTTTCTTCCTTTTTCTTTTCCATATAATTTAGAAATGATTATTTTATAAAAATCTGTCATTTTCCTAATCTTGGAATTTATACAAATATGTGAAATGAGTTCCTTATTTTTTGTTTTTTCAAGATTTCTAAAAGTCATTGGGCATATACTGGCTAAAAATAAATTAGGTGCTTATCAATTATTTATCCCCAACATATAGTCAAGCAATAATGAAAAAGTATATTCTCAAATTTTCTCTGCTCATCAGATAATACTTTCCAGAATCGCATTTTCAGTAGATGGGAAAGTAACTCAATTTAGATCAAAAACTATCAATTATTCAATCAATCTATTCAGATAGAAAAAGCTTGATGAAAGTATGTCACTCCATCAAATATGCATTGTACTTCATTTGATACCATGACACACCAAGGCGTGATACTATCTAAAGCATTTGAGATTATCACTAAAATAATGTACAATATCTTATTGTTTCCATGCTCTAGTAAAAATAACTCACGGTTCCATAATGCTGATGCACACAATTCTGTCATGTCATTGTGTTTGGGAAATTCATATTCTGAATCTGGATTAAAGAGACTGGCAATGGAATCAGATAATGCTTCTCCAACTGGTTTCATGGTTGAGAAAAATCATATCAAAAATATCACAAAAAACAATGCAAATTCAATTACATCGTTCACTGGATAGTACCATATCAAAATTACAAGAATTGGGAGTATTGGAGCAACCAGTTACTGTGGCAATTGACAAACATCTAATCCCAAGATATGACAAATTGCCAAATCATTCTTTAATAAAATCAAAATCTAAAAACAGTACTACTCATTTTGAGAGTTACTGCACCATGCAGTGCGTTGAAAAAAGAATCAGGGCTCAATTAGGTTGTTATCCTTTGTATGACAACATATCAAATGCCGGTTTTGTGCGTAAATTACTCTCTGATGGCATCAATAATGGAATCAAGATTAAACTATTGCTAGTGGATAGGGAGTTTTTCACAGCTGGAACAATTTCAGAAATAAAACAAAAGAATTTAAAATTTCTAATGCCTGCAAAAAAGAATTCTCGAATCAAAGATGCAATTGTACAATACGTTAATGGAGATAGAAAGTCAATCTCGCCATACACAATAAAATCATCATCAGGACATGTAGAATCATTTAATCTAGTTATTCTGCCAAACAAAAATGCAAGAAAAAAATCAGATATTATTGATCAGTATGTTGTGTTTGCAACAAACGTTTCACCAAAAGAAATATCATATAACATACAAAACATTCCAACTGATTACAAGAAACGTTGGGGGATTGAAACAGGCTATGCATGTGTGGGAAGGTTCAGACCAAAAACCACCAGTTCAAACCAATCCATAAGATTGTTGTATTTTTACTATTCGTTGATTTTGTACAATGCATGGATAATTGCTAATTTGATTATCTCAGAAGAAACCAATGTAAAAAATTACAAACCAATAATATCAATTGAAATTCTCAAATATTTCTTTGTAAAGATAATTATTCATTACTTTAGAAATAACAAAAATAATTATTTTCTAGAATGTGTAATTTGATGTACTTTCCCATCTACTGAACTTGAGTTACTTTCCCATCTACTGGTCATAAAATATTCCATAATAATCTAGGGTAAGATTTACCCAATCACCTACATATTTTCAGAGTTATAAATCGGATCAGGATTTTGCGATCAAGAATTAATGATTTGCGCAAAGTAAAATGTCATACACGATTCATAAGTTTTGAGCCATTAATTGGATATGTAGGAAAAGTAAATCTGAAAGGAATTGATTGGGCAATAATTGGCGGTGAGAGTGGATATCATTACCGATCAGTAGAAAAAGAGTGGATTCTAGAAATTATTGAACAGTGTAAAAAGCAAAAGGTGGCCGTATTTTTCAAACAGTGGGGTGGATTTAGACCAAAATCGGGAGGCAGAATAATCAACCATAGAAAATATAGTGAATACCCAAAGATATCAAAAAAGAATTCATTAAAGGACATTCATTTTGATAATGTTGCATTTGCAGAATTATGTTTGAAACATGAATCTGAAAAATTAAAACTACAGCAACAAAACAAAATACCTGCTAATTAATTATCAATCCACAGTATACACACTTGAAAATTATGTGTTATTTTTTGATCATTTGTCAATTATTGATCACTTTACATTTTATCAAAAATAAAAAAATATGATACATTATGGCTAAAAAATATAATTCACCAATTACATATAGATTAAGAGAAATCCCTGTAAAATACATCAAAGTTTGGCGTGATGCACAGGCTCGAAAACTAGACAGAGATGGAATTGTAGAACTTGCAAAGTCAATAAAAAATGACGGATTACAAAATCCTCCGATGGTCCAAAAAGATGGAAAGAACTCTTATCTGTTAATGTCAGGCCAGAGAAGGCTTGCAGCTTTGAAAAGACTAGGTGCAAAAAAGATACCCGTATTACTGTTAACAAATAGTACCAAATATGATTTAGAGGATGCAAAGGCAGCATCAGTTGTTGAGAATCTACATAGAAATAAAATGAACACAAAAGATATGACGGCAGCATGTGTGTTCTTGAGTGAATCTATAGGCAAAAGTAAATCTGCAAAGTCATTAGGGATTTCATCTCAGACCTTGAAAAAATATCTGGGATTTGCAGCAGTTCCTGAGAAATTGAAACAATTTGTTCCAAAGGAGTTATCTAGAGATGATTGTACTAGATTATATCAAATTGTATCAAATGTACCAAAGGCTGTATCCATTGCAGAGAAAATTATTCCTCTAGATCAGAAACTACGAAAGAAATACCTCAAGGCTTTAAGTAGATCTCCAAAATCGTCACATCTAAAATTACTAAAAAAGGCAAAGGCAGGATTACTCCAACAAAAAGTTACAATACAGTTGAATAAAGGAAATGCAAGGAAATTGCGCAGTTTAGCTGGTAAAAAAGAGATTGATGTAGATGAAATGGCTGATGAAATACTGTCAAGTTATCTGAAAAGACGATAAAATACAGGCACAAAAATGAGATTTAACTAAATGAAATTAATGGAAACTAGCGATTAAAGGTTTATTGATTGGCCTTGTAGAAACCATGATAAAATAACAAAATCTAATTTTCTAATCCTGTAAGCATTGTATGCAATTAACCTGTACAACATCCCATTGTCCTGAGTTGTAGCATTTCTTGATGTGACATCTCCTGACATTATCTGTTTGATCACAAAAAAGATTGTTTCAGATTTGTTTCTCTGATGGTACAATTGTACAGGAAAGTTCCTCTTCATCTCCTTTCTGTGAATTCCGCTGGTTCTGTAAATTGGAACTGTTCCATATCGAGTTGGAATTATTGCAGCTGTGTTGATCTGTTCTGCACCGACATGGTTATTCTCATCATCAAAACCCATGTCACCTAACACAATATCAACTGGAACAATATTGTTGGTTTTGTACAACAATGGCAGAAAATCAGGATTATCATGTTGCATGTTGTGGTGTGTCATGACACAGCAAACAAGCTGTGTATTCATGTCAGCACAAACAACAACTTTTAGGAAATTCCTGCGTAACTGTACTCTTTTTGTATAATAGTATGATGCTGTACTGTAACTGAATCCGCTACCATCAATTCCAGCTAGAACCAGTCTGACTTTTTTGTACAAAATGAATTCCTGCAACATTTTATGTAACAGATTTCCTTCCAGTCTTGCAGCTGCCTTTTGTAGTGTGGTGTAATGTGGAATGGTAGACAAACCAAGATATTCCTGAATTCCTACACATTCTTCTAAAAATTCTGTAAATCTTCTATAACTCTTTGATTCGTACTGTCGTATTGCCAAGAGTATGAGATGTGTCCAAACAGAATAGATATGATTTGATTTTGGATGTAAGAACCTGGGAATTCTGCATCTGGTGATTATATTGAGTAGTGTTTTGCACATTTTGACGTATGATGAGACCATACTGTAATCTGCAAATACAATCCTAATGGATCTAAATTAGCTAAAATGTATCACAATTGGGTTAAAATCAGATGGTTTCTACAAGGCCGACCACAGTAAATCCAATGTAAAATTGCAATGGTTTTTGTTATTAGTGAATATCTAGTTTTTATTTTCTAATTAAACCTCAATGTTTACGTAAAAATGAACATCATCCATACTAATACCAACAAAACAGATGTCTCAATGATATATTTTTTATTAAATTTTTCAGACAGACCCCTGTAGAAAAAACATGTTGAAACAAGTGCAAATGGAGTAGATAAAAATCTCAATAAGGAAAAGAATGTTTTGCCAACATCTTCCATCTCACAACAAACATCCAAGGATGTCAAAACAAATGCAGTTACAAAAAATAGCAAAGAAGATATTGCAATTCCACACAGTCCTCCAATTATGAATCGCCTGTCAGTCTGGGTTCTTTTGAATTTGGATATGATGACTCCTATTACAACAGAGGAAATTACCATGTAAATTGCAAGAATAAACATCTGGGTATTGACATAGTAATCATCCATCATTTTGCAAAATAAACCTCCATCATCAATAGTGGAAATGGAATGCTCCAATGATGATGCCTATTATCATCATAGTCAAAAGTAATCTCAGGCTCCAAAAATCCTGCATTTTGCGAAATTTTATCAAGAAATTCTTGTTTAAATTCAGGACTGGCTCCCCTCAAAGACTTGTGAAAATCAACGGATATTGGTTCACTGTTAGATCCTCCACAGCTTCTTCCAGTAGAATATCGGTATTCTTTATGGTCAATTTCAAATAACTGACATGCAATATTATGTCTAATTGATTTTGGGATATTTTCAATGGGTTCATCAATTACAAATATTCTAAATGATGTTGCTCTATGATCATGTTTGCTTGTTGGCTCTAATTGGTAGGTGTACAATCCAACATTTGTGAAATTACCAATCCAAAAATTATCGGATTCTAATGTTCCAAACAGCTGAGAATTACCAAAATGTTTTGAGATAATGTTATAGCTCAATTTGGATTCATTGAAAACAGATATAGTTGAATTGTGTGCAAGATTGATCAGTACTGATCTTGGTTCGGGTTGAAAACGATTCAGCATATCATCGTATTTTAGAGTAATACTGTTGGGGAATTCTTTTGGAAAATCTCCAGATATGCTAAAAATTTCATCATCGATATTTGGGTTTTCTATTAGATGGGGATTCATATGATAAATGAGATAATCATAGTAAATTCCAGCACCTGCAAGCGTGACAAAATCTGTTGAGTAACCACCAAATCTAAAACAACTATCATCAAAAACTTGAATGGAATCACAGTGTGCAACAGTAACAAAAGGTATTACAAATCCAAATATTGTGATTATTGTAATAAGACTAGTAGTAATTTTATGATACTTCACACGTTAGTTGGCTTGCACGATATTCATAAAGTATTCTACTCCATCTCAAAGAAAAGAATTGACGTGTGTCGTTACTGTTCAAGTTTCATGTGAGGTGACACAATATTACGCCCCACAACATCAAAGAAAATTAGAGAACTTTGTTTCTTACAGAATCAATTCGAATTATTCCAACTTTCTTTTTTGGACCAATTAGTCGAGCTTCAAAAATAGGTATATAGATTTCAGAAATTTCGCGTAAAACAAATTCTTCATTTAGATTTTTAACATCAGTTTCCATTGGTTTTTTTAATAGAGTTTTGAGTTTATCAATTGCTGCATCATAAGTCATTTCAGGTTTTTTTACATTTGATTCGTTTTTTTCTAGCAATTGTTTAGGATAGTTCTCTACAGTTTTTGAATTGATTTTGAATGGGAATTTTATTTCTCTTCCATGATGATCAAAGGTTAATTCGTCTTCTTCTTCAACAAAGACATGCTCATCTAGTTTGAAATCAATCTTATTTTTTCCCCTTTTTCCAACAAAAGCCTTTTTAATACTTGACTTTGAGCGGACAGGGAATAATCCATCACCCAGAGAAACCTCAGATACGTTAGAATCAACAGAAATGGAATGAGTTGCCTTTCTAAAATAATCTGCAACGTATTTTCCCGAAACCATGAGAATGCATTCATAGTATAATTTTAGAGAATGAACATGAACGTCTTCTTTTTTTGGACGAGAAAGTAGAGATTTGAAAGGAGTTGTCTTTTTTTGGTTTACGATGTCCATTGCTTCATTTTCATCAATATTTTTTCTCAAAACTATAGTCTTTACATCATGGGAAGTTTTTACCAAAACTGTTCAAAGTATGCAATTCTATCTATTAAATCAATTTAGAGGTATCTTTTCCGGAAATTATTTCACCCCTTAACTAGGAGAGCATCATTCCCATACTATCGTATGCGTGGGTATCGTGGCATACCTATGGTAAAGTTAGATGAGAATAAGATCAGGTGGATTATACAATCTAAAAATGAAAAAGTCAAGAATTTAGATATTTCAGTAATCCTCAAGATAACGCCTAGAAGAGTACAACAAGTCTACTCTCAGTACAAAAAAACCAAAAAGATTCCCACACTCAAAAGACCAGGGCGTCCAAAAAAGCCAGTCACTGTACACGAGATAGAGCTAGTCAAACAAGTTCAAGAAAAATTTCATACAAACGCACTATACCTTGAGAAAATCATATCAAAATTGTACAATACCAAGATAAACCACAATCGCATCCACAAGATTATGCTAGATGAAGGATTATCAGTTGAGCAACCACGGAAAAAGATGAGAAGAAAGTGGATCAGGTATGAACGTGAATATTCAAATTCACTGTGGCATACTGACTGGCACACAATACATGATTCACGCTGGGCAGGAAAACAACTAATTGCATTTGAAGATGATGCCTCACGATTTATCACGGGTTTCGGAGTGTATGATGAGGCAACATCTGTGAATTCTTCTGCAGTACTATCTGATGCAATAAAGAATCACGGTAGACCAGCATCCGTACTATCTGATAATGGAAAACAGTTCACATCAAATGTCAATACTCTTGATCATAACAAGCCAGTAGACTTTGAGCAGCAACTAATGAGACATCACGTAAAGCACTCTCGTACAAGAGTGAGACATCCACAAACAAATGGTAAGCTAGAAAAGTTCTGGGATATCTTTGAGTGTAAAATAGAATACTTTGAGTCAGTGGAGCAGTTTATGCATTGGTACAATCACATTAGAGTTCATGGCGCACTAGACTTGGATAACATGGAGACACCATCTGATGCGTATCACTCCAAGATGATAACAAACGAAATACTCATAGACCCAAGTATTCTATGGAGGAATTACTCATGAAAGTGACACGAAATAATTTCTGGAAAGAACACATTATTTAGGCTGATAAAAATAACGAATTGTAGATTTTAACCTATTCTTCTTTTTTCTGGAAAACTCTGTATTCTCCAATAATGGAATTACATTTGTGGCAAGTATATTGCCCTCTTTCTATCAAGATTAATCCATCTGCAACTGCCTCATTTGGTTTTTCCTCAATTTGTATTTGGGTTGGACCGTCAAATTCAGAATTGCATTGTTTACAAAAATGCTTTGACATTTTTGCTGTATCTAATTTTTCAAGTGATGCCAAAAAATGCTTGTCTATATTTGGAACAAGTTTTGATTTAGTTACTTGTTCGTCAGTTAGATCTGCATTAATCCATCCGCCTGATCCTGCTAGTTGAATTTCTGTCAATTTAATTAATTCTCACATTTCGTATTAAAATACTGTTTGCACATATCACGGAAAAAAGTCAGTCTCCTTTACTATGGAGACTCTGAAATGTATTAACTAGTTTATGTGAGCAATGGGCTCTTCCAGCTAACACCGCGAGATGTCTCTGACTCAATGAATCTCTTAAGGTGATGTTTTTGTTAAAAAACCAGAATCAAAAATAATTACTTTTAGGTTAAATTTCTAAACGTCCGATCAATCTTGTTCACACCTAAATGAGAAACAGCTTCATAATTCGGCAATATTCATCAAATTTGAGGAAATCAGATAGAACCCGTTGTAATAATCATCAGCATATGACATCAATTTTTGAGGTAAATAATACTTTGAATACCAATGAAATAGTATTTTTTATTTAGTTCATTACTCCGTTACTATCTTTGGAATCTGATTCAACTATTGCTTTAATTTGAGATGTGTCCTCGCAGTTTTTTCTAAAACCTATGTTGTGTTGCATAATTCTGACCATGCCATATCGTTTGTAACTATTTGTAGATTCATCATATTCTTTTTCATGTTTTGTTAAAATCACGGCTTTAACTTTTTTCTTACATGTTTTACAATACACAAAAATCTCATTCATAAATTTTGTATATTATTTGTCAACTTAAGCCTATTGGAGTTTAGAATTTAATTTTGGGTTTTTTCTTGTTGTCTTTTTCATTAAATTCAAGGTCTGAATCTCCTTCTGCCTCTTTCCATTTCTCATACTCTTCTTTTTGTTTGATCATTTTTTTACGATATTCTTCTTCCAATAGTTGATTTTTGGGCATGTTTGAACTTAAGAGTATTGTTTAATTTCATAAGAGTTTTAAATTTAAACATGGATGAGGGAGAAATTATTATTCTGATATTGATCGTTCTTGCTGTTGGAATTTTTATTGGTACTAGAATTTACTTTTTATTTAGAAAGTAATTTTAGAATTCTTCTTCATATTCTGAATGGTTACATTTAGGGCAATAGTATTCTGTTGATCGATTTTTTGTATCATTTCCTCGTCTTTTATCATTCTTATTTTTAATTTCCATATTGACATCACATTTTTTACAAATCTTTGTCATAATTCTACTAGGTAAATAATGAACTTAAGCTTATTGGGGTTTGGAATCTAGGAATTAATGAATACTTTCGAATTTGATATTGCCATCATCTCCATAGTTTTAATTGGAATATTCTCTTTTGTTGCAGTGTCTAGTATTTCCTTTTGATGTTCTTCTTTCAAATGTTTCAGAAATTCTTCTTCTTCAATGTCCTTTTGTTTATAATTACAAGATGGAAAGATACAATTGAAATTCAATTACTGTCCTTCTTCCTTTTTATTTTTAAGAATTGTCAATTACCTGAGACTTGGGCATAATTATTTACAAAAATAACTCTCAGTCATTTCCTAACAGCAAAGCATTCTCTTTACAGTTCTTGGATTTTCTGCTCCAATTATACAGTTGTAATATACTACAAGTTGATACACCAACACACAAACCAATACAAATGATTTCACGTTGTCAAATCCTTTCACATGTACAGTTCTAATGTTGAACGTATCTTTGAATATTTCAAATAAAGGTTCAATTGAGACTTTTCTTTGTGAGTACAACTCTTGACCTTGTACAGAATTATAAAAATCTGCAAGTTTGATTCGCTCTGGCGGTGTTGATGGATATATTTTGATAGGACAAATCAATCTCAAATGTCTCTCATCACTAAACTGATATAATGATTTATCATCATATGCTGGATCACATAAAATATTTTCAACCAGTCCTGCAAGTGGTTTGACTAACGTTTCATACATTTTACCATCAGAAACATTTGCAGTTGAGACATCAGCAGACAATGGAACTATCAGTTTTCCAGTACTGCAACTCATGTGCAGTTTGTATCCAAATATCCAACCCTTTGATTTTGAAAAACCCCATTGAACAATCAGTGTCAATTCCTGGGATTGGTAGACGATTGTTCTTTATGTCTGATTTGTGCCATACTGGACCATCTGCTTTTAGCATTGAACTATCCCCTGATGCTGAAACATTTTCCACCAATCCCTCTGAGATGAATTTGTTGCCCATGGTACTAATCATGTCACTAATGGGTAGAAATTGAAATCGTCTGTCAATAGTTCTTCTGTCTGGAATTTGAGTTAATTTGCAAACCTTGAGCAGTTTGTCATTGGAAGGTTTGATTGAAAGGAAATAATGTAATGTATTGTTACTAGGAATTCTCATCCAAGATTTTATGATGGACAGCTGTACCATTAGAATTGTAGAGTATACGTACGGTCTACCAGGTTTCAGTATCTCTTCATACAAAGACAACATTCCCACCAAATACAAAATACCAATAAGAAATGATTCCGATAGAATCTTGTTAGGGATTTTCATTTGTTTTGACATTACAATGAACAAAACATGATAAGATCCTTAGCTTTTTCTATTTGAATAATTTGAGAATTGACTCAAAAATTAGAATTAGTTATGCCCATGTCTCAATTACCTGACTGTGACATAATAAATATACAAAATTGATGAAGCGATGACTGAAATTCCGGTAATTATCACTAATTCTTTTCTTGAAAATACGCTTGTTCTAAAACTCATGAATATTTCTCAATAATTATCAACTTAAGCCTATTGGAGTTTGAAATAACCAGTAGATTCTTATCTAAAATTTCTAGGCAAAATATGTGGCTAAAATCAAGCAAAATTCACCCGTATTATTCTTTTATAATAATTCAAAAAAATGGTTAGCAAAAATTTCTAAAAATGAGTCATTTCATACTCATATTGGAATCTTAAAACACTCTGATGCAATTGGCAAAGAGTACGGTTCCAAATTAATTACAAACAAGGACAAGTACGTCTATCTTCTTGAACCTACCATGTATGATTATGTGATGAGAATTCAACATGGAACTCAAATTGTTTATCCAAAAGATATTGGCTACATTATTGCAAGAGCCGGAATTGGCGATGGTCAAAAAATCTTGGAAATTGGAACTGGTAGTGGTTCATTGACTTCTTTTGTTGCAAGTGTTGTAAAACCCCGTGGGCATGTATACACCTTTGATGTGGATGAAAAATTTATGAAAATTGCTGAGAAAAATATCAAAAAAGCTGGTGTTTCAAAATATGTAACACAACATAATCTTGATTTGAAGACTGCTAAAAAAATGCCATTGGACGATATGGATATGGCATTGATTGATTTAGGCGATCCTTGGGTTGTAATCCCACAAGTTAGAAAAATGCTAAAAGGCAGTGGCAGCATATTTGCAATTTGTCCTACTATGAATCAATTAGAAAAATTAACCATGGCTTTGGTTGAAAATGAATTTACTGACATAGAATCCACTGAACACATCATTCGAAATATTGAAGCCAGAGAGGGAAAAACAAGACATTCATTCCAAGGCATTGGTCATACGACCTATCTTTGTTTTGCACGAAAAGCATTTTTTGGTAGATCTATCCGGAAATCTACTGTAAAATCAAAAACTGTTGAAACTAAGAAAAAATTGCCCACAAAAACAGTAAAAAAATCTGCTAAAACAACCAAAAAATCAACTTCAAAAACAGTAAAAAAATCTGCTAATAAAACAACCAAAAAACCTGTTAAAAAAACAACCACAAAGTCTTCTTAGGCATTTAACAAAAAACAAGATTTATTCGGCTATTTACTGGGAGATTCTACATGGTAAGAAAAAATTTAACTTTAGCTATTGCAAAAAAATTCATTCCTGCTAGAAAAGCAAAATCTAGAAAAGGTGACAATGGAATCGCTCTGGTTGTTGGCGGAAGTTACATTTACCATGGAGCTCCAATTTTATCATCTCTTGCTGCATTGAAATGTGGTACAGATCTAGTTTACACGTGTGTTCCAAAAATTAACGTCACTCCAACTCGTGCTATTTCCCCAAACTTGATTGTAATCCCTCTAGTTGATCAGAAACTAACTTTGGGTGCAGTAAACAAGCTTATTGGTGCATTACCTCGTAATCTACATTCTGCTACAATTGGAATGGGACTTGCAATTCAAGAAAAAAATTCTTTGTTACATTTTGTAAAATCATTATTGGATAGAGACGTTCGTTTATCTTTAGATGCAAGTGCTCTGATTCCTGAAGTGTTACCCTTATTGGCAAACAAGAATGTTGTAGTTACTCCGCATGCCGGAGAATTCAAAAGATTGTTTGGAGACTCTCCATCCAACTCTAAAAATGAAAGAATCAAACTTGTGGAAAATAAAGCAAAGGAATTTGGAATTACTGTGTTGCTTAAAGGTGCAACCGATGTAATTTCAAATGGTTCAACTACTTATCTAAATGAGAAAAAAACACCTGCAATGACTGTTGGTGGAACCGGAGATGTACTATCTGGATTAGTTGCTGGATTGCTGTCAAATAATAGAAATCCTTTAGAATCTGCTGCTGCTGCCACATTTATCAATGGATTGGCAGGCAAAGCGGCTCAAAAGAAATTGGGTTTGCATATGACCTCTATGGATTTGTTGAATGAAATCCTCTATGTGATGAAGCCGTTTGATAGAATAGTATGACTGAAATGATTGCCACAAAATATGTCAATTCTCACATGGATGATCTTATTTCTGATTTACAGACGTTAATTCGTCAACCTAGTGTATCTGCAAAAAATGAAGGTATTGAAGAATGTGCAAAACTTGTTCAAAAATTATTAAAAAAATCTGGAGCCAAATCTGAAATTTTACAATTAAAGAAAGGAGTTGCACCAATTGTATATGGTGAAATTAAATCAAAACAAAATCCATCAAAAACCCTAATGTTTTACAATCATTACGACGTCCAACCTGCTGAACCTTTTGATTTGTGGGATGATCCTCCGTTTAGTGGTGTTAGAAAAGGCAATAAAATTTTTGGAAGGGGTGCAACTGATGATAAAGGTGAACTCATTACTAGAATCAAAGCAGTTGAAGCTTGTCTAAAAACATCAGGTGATGTTCCATGTAACATAAAATTTGTAATTGAAGGCGAAGAAGAAACTGGCAGTGCACACATTGAAGACTATCTAAAAAAATATAAAAAGAAATTCTCCTGCGATGGTGTTATCTGGGAATTTGGATATGTTGATGCAAAAAATAGACCAATCATTGGTCTTGGAATGAAAGGATTACTCTTTGTGGAATTATCTGTTAAAGAATCCGTTAGAAATGCACATTCTAGTTTAGCTGTTTTGATAAAAAACCCTGCATGGCGACTAATTGAGGCTGTAAACACACTTCGAAATTCTGATGGTAAAATCCTCATTAAAGATTGGTACAAAGAAGTTTCATCGTTATCAAAAAATGATTTAAAAATTATTCAAAAAGAACCATTTGATGAAAATGCGTTTAAACAAGAATTTGGAATAAAATCTTTTGTTGGGAATCTGCAAGGATTAGAGGCAAAAAAAGCGATGGTTGGAGGTGCTACATGCAATATTGCAGGATTTGTTTCAGGATATACTGGAGATGGTGCAAAAACTGTTCTTCCTGGTAGTGCTTTAGTGAAAATAGATTTTAGATTAATTCCTAAAATGGATCCTAAAAAACAAGTATTGCGATTAAAAAAACATCTAAAATCAAAAGGATTTTCTGATATTGGTATCAAAGTATTTCATGGCGAAGCAGCTGCTAGGACTAATTCTTCTCATCCATTTGTTTCCCAAGTAAAAGATGCAGCAGACAAATCTTTTGGTACTTCTATTCTGAATGTTTCAAATGCTGGAACTGGTCCGATGTATCCTTTTGTTGAAATTCTAAAAGCTCCTTGCATTTCTATGGGTAGCACATACATGTTTTCAAGGATTCATTCTCCTAATGAATTTGCACGAGTTGATTTACTCAAGAAAACAACAAAGTGTATGTGTATGATTATGGATAATTTTGGTACGCCCTAGTGAAGACATCTAGGTATTTTTTTAATAGCTTGAGCAAGTGATATTCTGCCAGGACCCACAATCATGATTACTAGTGCTGATGCAAGTAAAATCAAATCTAATTCTACTCCGCCTTTTCCTGTAATGCTTGATGCTCCTTTTACCATGAAGATTGCTCCTAACATAATTATTGAAATTAATGATGCAGACAATCTACTCAACACTCCGATAATTAACAAAATACCTGGAACTAATTCTGCTAAAGCAATGGGAATTGCCATTTCTGCAGGTAATCCCATGTTTGGTAAGTTTTCAGCAAATCCTTGACTGAATTTTGACATTCCGTGAAGAATAAAGATCACACCTATGGCTGATCTTAAACCCATGAAGACAATATCATTTAGAAATTTTTCTCTAATTTCAGCAGAAGTCAATGAGTTTTTCAATGATTTTCAGTATAATTATTTTGCTCATAAATTACTCGTCAAATGTAGAAAGCCCTTTATTATGCGGTAAAATTATTTGAAATATGTCAATGTATATGCCAGGAGCAACTGCTGTTGGAATTACTTTTGATGGTGGTGTAGTTTTTGCTAGTGAAAAAAGGATCGCATTTGGAAACTTTCTTGTAAGTAAATCCACAAAGAAAACATTTCCAATTACACAAAAAGTTGGTGCAACTTGCGCTGGTCTTGTAGCCGATATGCAAATTCTATCTTTACAGATTTCTGCTTTAGCTAAAATTAGAAAAATGGAACTCAAAAGAGATGTTCCTCCAAACACTGTTGCTAAAATGATGTCAAATATGATGTATGAACGAAGATACTTCCCATTATTGACTCAGGTAATTGTTGGTGGTGTTGTTGACAAACCAGTCATGTATACTCTGGACCCATTAGGTTCAGTACTTCCTGATGAATATGCTGCAGTAGGAACTGGAGCTGAAATGGCATTAGGTGTCTTAGACCCTCAATTCAAACCAAACATGAGTAAAGACGAAGCAATTGATTTGGCAAAACGTGCAGTCCGTTCAGCAGCACTTAGAGATTCTGCAAGTGGTGATGGCTTGGATGTACTAGTTATTACAAAAGATGGTACTGAAGAATTTACTGAAGAAATCAAATAACTAAATTCTTAATTTTAAAAATTTAATTTTAATCGTAGATTGTTTTACCTGTTTCCCAGAATCTGTCTGAAATATAATGGATATTTTTAATCACTTCCCCTTTCTCCATATTTTCTAGTTCTGAACTTGCTACTAGTGATTTACCTACTGCTAAGAATTTATGTTGAGATTCTTCTACAATACAAACTAGTTTGTCTTTTTCAAATTCTGAGAATTCTTTAATTCCCGGTCTCATCAAATTTGCACCTTTGCACATGAATTTGATTGCACCCATATCTACTGTAACTGCAGGAAATTTTTCTAACATTTCAGTTTCTGATAAAAATGGCAGATAATCGTCTTCTACTTTTAGTATTTTTATTCCATCACCTGTAATTATTTGTGCATCATCTAAAATTTGATGAACTTTAACATTTTTCATTTTAGGAAATTCAATTCCCCATCTCTCTGAAACTGTTTTTAAAAGTGCAGATGTTTCACTTTTTGAAATTAAATTAGATTTCAATCTCTTGCAATCTCTTGTCTGATGTCTAGCAAGTCTCTTAGAATTGAACTAGCTGTTTCCATGCCTCCTGCACCTTTACCGATAATTGTTTGAGTGCCTGAATGCTCTGAAGTAAAGGCAATTGCATTTAGTGTTCCATTAACGCATAGAGGATCATCATTTGATACTTCTTTTGGACCTACAACCAGTTCTTTGTTGCAAGATGCGATTAATTTTATTGCACAATTATTTTTAGCAGCTTTTTTGATATCCTCTAATGTAACTTTACGAATTCCTGTACAATTGATATCTGGCAAAGTCACTTTCATCCCCATAATCCAATTAGCTAAAATGACTAGTTTTGCTGCTGCATCTAATCCATCTAAATCTAAAGCCTCATCAGCTTCTACGTATCCTTTGTCTTTTGCATCTTTTAGTGCTTCCTCATATGATACACCTGTTCCCATATTTGTTAAAATGTAATTTGTAGTGCCGTTGAGAATTCCTGCAAATGATGTAATTCTTTCACCACTTAGGCTATCTTTAGCATAATCTAGAATTGGTGTTCCTCCCCCAACTGTTCCACTAAATTTCAACATAACTTGATTGTATGTGGCTAGTTCTAGTAATGATGGAAATGCTAAAGCCAATGGTCCTTTGTTTACTGAAATCACGTGCATTCCTTGTTTCATGGCCGTGGTGATGTGAGTCATTCCTGGTTCTGCATCTTTGTAATTGCTTGCAGTAGTCTCAATGAGTACATCAGCTTCTACATTTTTCAACATCTCTACTCCTGACATTGAATTTTGAGTATCTGCATAATTTTTTACCGTCCCAAATTTTTTCTTCACATCAATTAATTTGTTAAAATTCAATCCTGATTTGTTGACTGCACTTCCTTTACTATCAAATACACCCACAACTCTTGGTTTTAATCCATATTTTGCATAAAGATCCTCTGATCTGGAATCAAATAATTTGATTAAGCTTTGACCAACTACCCCAAATCCACACAATATTATTCTCAAATCAGTTCTTTCCTTTTCAAAGTATTTTTGTGGTTCATTTTATTTCTCTTGATTTTCTTATGATTAATTGCGTTTTATTAAATATTTTTGAATTCATATCTTTAATTATTTTGTGACTATCATTTTTCATCTTTTTCATGTTGCAATGAAATAGAATTGATACAATATCTTTCATTTGTAGGCTTTGGACCATCATCAAACACATGACCCAGATGTGCTCCACATTTGTTACAGTTTACTTCAGTACGAGTCATGCCATAAGTTGTATCTGAAATGTATTCGATTTTATCTTCAGATATCGGTTTCCAAAAACTTGGCCAACCTGAACCTGAATCAAACTTTGAATCTGATGAAAAAAGTTCTTCTCCGCAACATGTGCATTTGAAATTTCCTTCAAGTTTGGTATCGTTGTATTTTCCAGAAAATGGTGGCTCTGTTCCATGATTGATACAAATTTCATATTGATCTGGGGTTAACTGTTCTTTCCATTCTTCAGTACTTTTTTCAATTTTTTCTGTCATGTTACTTTTCACTCTTTCAAATATTAGAATATTTTTCTATTTTTTTTAGCTTTTTTCTTTTTTCTTCGGTTCTTTTTTCTGATTCAAACCTTTCTAAATCATATTCTTTCATGTCAACATATTTCATAATTTTACTTAGATTTGGATGAACTTTGTTAATTTGATTAAACATTTGTTGTGCTACTCTTCTGTAATCCACATGTCCTTGTGGAACTGTTCTCAATTCAATTAAATGACAAGCTTCTCTTAAGTTGAATTTCATAAAATATGGATAATTGTATCCAAAGTTTACAACATATTGTCCTTGTTCTGGATATTTTGTTCTAATTTTATCAAATGTTTCTTTAGTTTTATTCATACAGTCTTTGAAATCTTTTTCAATCCCAAGAATCTTAATTTCATTTGGCATATTGTAACCATGATCTGTTGTTAGTAGTTGTCTTTCAAGAGTTAATGTCCTGTGTCTGTGAAAGTCTCTAAACATTCCATAATTATTACACAAGTCAAAGGTATAGTAGATATTTTCAAATGCTCTTGATGGTCTATGACGTCTGTTTGTACGAATTTTTGTAAATTCATTGATTGTTTTGATTTTCTTTTCTTTTGAGATTTTTTTCACTTGTTGGAAAATATTTTGATAAGATGTGCTAGGTGATTGCTCATACATAATGCTTGTAATAATTTTATCAATAGAATTTTTTTCTGATTCGTAATCTACAAGTTTTGTAATTGTTCCTTTTTTTGGATTCGATTTGATTTCTTTTGCAGTAATTGCTTTTGATTTATTCTTAATGTCTTTGAGATATTTTTGAAATGCTCTTCCATACTTGTCATCAGCTCTCCTAACAAATGATTTGATTGTGGTGTCAAGTTCTTTTTTGATTTTTGAGGCTAATTCTTGCTCTTCTTTTAGCTCAGATGAGCCTAGAACTGTTAAAAGATATTCAAATGCCCGTCCGTTTCCAGTAATTCCTACATTTGTTAATGTTGATGCTGGTAATAATCCTCTTAGGATATCTAGAGCTTTAGCTTTTGTTGAACCTCGATAAATCATGTTTGCTGATTTAATGTCTAGTTCATTTTTCAATTTAGAAAATAATTTTTCTTTTCCATCTTTGGAATCTTTAAAACTATATTTTTCTATTGGATATTTTTCTCTAACATAAGTTACCATTGGTTCTATGTTTTTTGAATAAATGTCAAATGAAAAATTACAACTATCTTCATACATGTCTGCATATTTTGATTTCATAATTTCAGGATCTCTATAAAATCTGTATTTGCCATTTTCTTTTTTATTCCATGCAACATATCTTGATGATTTTTCTAAATAGGATAATCCAATTCTTCTGTCTTCAATTTTTTTTACTGCAATGTTTGACAATCCTTCAATTGCAATTTGTGCTTCACCTAATTCTGCAACAGAATCATCCCCATATTCTAAAAGCACTCTGTTGTAAAATTCCTCGCCCCTACTTTTGTTTTGCAAAAATTCATCAAGAAATATTCGTCTCATACTTTTGTCTGTTCGACTATATCGTGACATCAATGCGCCACGATCAACTTGTCGTGGAGTAATTATTGCAAAGACATTACCTTCAGTATTTGAAAAGTGATCTGATAGAATCTTTTTTTCTTTAATTGAGAATTCAGACAATAACGTTCTGTTGATTCACAATTATTAATAGTCTATTTCTTCTTTCCAATTTGAATTAGATCGGGGCCTTTGTCTCTGTCTTTGTCTTGACCTTTTGCTTGCCATCGAAGTAATACCTGTTTGAAAGATTCAGCATCTTCCTCTTTTTCAGTATACATCAATGTTGTAACCCAATAGCCTTTTTTGGCAGTTTTTCCGCCAATTGAATTCATCCAAAAATCATTTGGTAATGTCTCCATAGCTTTATTGTTTGGGTCCTTGGTAGCTTCAGTCCATCTGCTTGCAACAAAATTCAAAATTTGTTCAAGTTCTTCTTTTTGAATCATGAGCCTACTATTTTGTCTCTAGATTTTAAAATTACTAAAAATTAGCCGATTTTGAGTTTGTGAATTTAATCTTACTAAAACTAAAAACATTTCTTACACTTTGTCGGTTATACAAATCTCTAAACTATCACACATGACAAACGACGATATCGAAATTATCGGTAAAAATGTCAAAGACATGTACGGAACATTCATGGGTAAAGTCGTAGGAACAATAACTGATATCGACGGAAGTATACAATCCGTTGGCATTGACTGCGGTTCACAAGGATTACAGCAAATCCAATATGAACAATTAGTAGCTCAAGGCGAAGTTGTTATATTCATTCCAAAATGGAGACTAGACTCACAAAGACTCATTCGAGAAAAACAATTAACTCTACGTCGATTAAAAGCATTGATTGACATAGTTTCAGAAAATGATGACATGAAAGCAGATGCAGAAATCATTCATGAAAAATACAAGTCAAAACTTGTATCATTAGATGAAACAGAACATGAAATCAAAGCAATTCTTGAGGCAAGATTGACTGAGCTAAATGATCAAATGAAGTCTGCAAAAATGTTATCGTTTGATGCAAAAGTACAATACAAGAGCAATGAAATCTCTGATGCAACATTTGAAACTGTGAAATCATGCACAACTGAGGTAATTGAGCATGTAACTCACGAAACCGCAGAAATCGCAAATGTAAAGAGTAGAATTGCAGATCTTGAATTGGAAGTGCAAGAGATAACAGCCCCTCCAACACCAGACATCCAAGAATCAGCCCGTTCATATCTGGAGACTTCTGAACACGAACAACAAGTAGTTCAGACAATACTTCCAGAAGTACCAGTCGAATCAACACCAATACCTTCAGAACCAATTGAGGCACCAAGTACCCATATACCGGAGCCTCCAACAGAACCTGAGGTAACATTTGCATTTCCAGAACCACCCCAACAGGTGACCGCAGATACTTCAAAAGACGACAATGATAACGATTGGCTTGCTAGAATGGAAGCACAATAATTTTTTTAAATTATTTTTTTAACACTTAGAAAGATCTAACTTCATACACTTTTTGATGTCTGAGATATTTGAAATTGGACTAGGAAATAATGACAATAATTTAAGAAAAAAGGCCGATTCTGATTTTAAATCTTTTTGGGATGAGCAGGCAAAGAATTTGTCGTGGTTTTCTACCTGGGACAAAACCCTCGATTGGAATCCCCCATTTGCAAAATGGTTCGTTGGAGGCACGATTAACGCCTCGTATAATGCTCTGGATATTCATCAGAAGACAAAATCTTCAAAATCTGCTATTTTATGGGAAGGTGAAAATGGTGATTCTCGAAATATCTCATATGACGAAATGTTTACTCAAGTCCAAAAATTCGCAAATGTCCTCAAATCTCTTGGTGTCCAAAAAGGTAATAGAGTAACAATTTATCTGCCAATGGTTCCAGAATTACCAATTGCCATGTTGGCATGTGCTAGAATTGGTGCTACGCATACTGTGATTTTTTCTGGATTTAGTGCAACATCAATTAAAGATAGAGTTTCTGATTCAAAATCCCAAGTCATCATTACTGCTGATGGTGGATATAGGAGAGGAAAAATTGTTCCACTCAAAGATGTAGTTGATGATGCAATTAAAGAACTTGATTTTGTAAAACATGTAGTTGTTCTTGAGCGAACAAAAAATAAAATTTCAATGACATCCAAAGATCAATTTTGGTCTAAATTAATGAATGATGTTTCTGATTCATGCCCTGCTGAAAAATTACCCAGTAATCACCCTCTTTACATTTTGTATACTTCTGGAACAACTGGAAAACCAAAAGGTGTATTGCATGGTACTGGAGGATATCTTACTCATTTACATTCTACATTCAAATGGGCTTTTGACATTAAAGATTCAGACATCTTTTTTTGTACAGCTGATATTGGTTGGGTTACTGGACATAGCTATGTGGTGTATGCTCCATTTCTTCATGGTGCAACTCAAGTAATGTATGAGGGGGCACCTGATTTTCCAGATGCATCCAGAATGTGGGATATATTACAAAAATACAAAGTTACAATCTTTTACACTACTCCTACTGCTTTGAGAATGTTTATGAAATTTGGAGATGATATTCCAAACTCTTTTGATCTTTCAAGTTTACGATTACTTGGAACTGTTGGAGAACCAATTAATCCTGAAGTTTGGAAATGGTATTTCAAAACTATTGGAAAAGAAAAATGCCCCATCATTGACACTTGGTGGCAAACTGAAACTGGTGGTATGTTGATTTCATCTCTTCCTGGAATTGAGACCATTCCTCTAAAGCCTGGATCTGGAACACGTCCAATCCCAGGCGTAAATATCACTGTAGTTGATGAAAATGGTGATGAAGTTGCTGCAAATACTAAGGGATATTTGGTAGTCAAAAACCCTTGGCCTGGAATGCTTTTGACGTTGTGGAATGATGATTCAAAATACAAGACTGTCTATTGGTCAAAATATGAAAATTGTTACTATCCTGGAGATTATGCTCTAAAAGATACTGATGGATATCTTTGGTTATTGGGTCGTGCTGATGATGTACTAAAAATTGCAGGTCATAGAATTGGAACTGCAGAGCTTGAAAGTTGTATGGTCTCTCATCCTGATGTTGCTGAATCTGCAGCTTGTGGAATTCCTGATGAAATTAAAGGTGAAGTGATAATTGCATTTGTAGTTTTAAAACAAGGTATTGTGAATGACTCAAATAATTTAGAAAATCAACTAGTTGAAAAAATTCGAGCAGACATTGGCGCTATTGCTACTCCTAAACAAATCTACTTTGTTTCAAAATTGCCAAAAACTCGAAGTGGGAAAATTATGAGAAGATTGCTAAAATCAATTGGAAATAATGAACAAATTGGTGATGTTAGTACATTAGAAGATGGTACTGCTGTTACTGAAGTTAAACAAGTTTTTGATGAACTTCAAAAATCAATAAAAGAAAATTAAAATAATTATTTTTTCAATTCATCTAAATTGATATTAGATAGCATTTCAAACATTTCTTTTAATCCGTCATATTCTGATTTTGAATTTTCATCTAGTTGATCATATTCTTTTTCTTTAATCTCTTCTAATCTTTTGTTTGATTCTTTGAAAAATTCTTGGTATTCTTTAATTTTTTCATCAGTCATTTGGTCTAAATCAAATATTACGGTATTACTTCCAAGTAAATTCTTGTTTTCGTCATACAGGCTGGTTGCTTGTAATAACACTGAGAATGTACTGTTGTTTTGTTTTTTGAATGTAATTTTTCTATCTGTAACTTTGCCTGTTTCAAACCAGATTTTTAGAGAATTATTCATGTCTTCCCAGGATTCTTTTGGAACGTGTTCGAAGATTGGTTTTCCTAGGATCTCTGACTTGGCATATCCTAGATTTACTGCATATGTTGAATTACAGTCCAAAATCATGCCTATAGAGTTAATTCTTCTCCACATGATTGGGGCATCTTTGAGTGTCTTTCTTGCTTCAGTTTGAGGCATTTTTTAAAATTAGATTGACTAGTTATTAAATTGAAATCTTAGAACCATTGGTTAGGGTTGGAAAAATACACTAATTTCTTCATAATTTGACTTTATTTCTATTGTAAATTCTAAAAATCATGATTCAAAATAGGCGTTTCTACCATATTTCGCTTGACTTCCACAATGTGTGCATCTTTCAGTATATTCTTCATTCCAAGGTGAATTGTATTTTGGATGGAAAAATTGGTTACATCTTTTACATTTCACAATATAATATGAATTGCCAACACGAATTTTACTTCTATCTCTAATGGTATCCGAAGATGATAACCAGTTAGGTTCTACATTACTATGTTTGACATCCTCTATATCGTGACTCAATCTATTCATTTGAGATTGAACATCTTTTACTATTCTTAATGTGTCGCTTTCTTTATCTTGATGGCTTTGTAGATTAAATGATGCCATAAAATTACTTAAAATTGACTCTGAAGCTTTTTCAGAATTTTTTTCTGATTCTATGATATATTCTTTAAGTTGTTTCATTGCTGGTTGCCAAACATCTGGGTCTTTCATATCCACATCTATTGCGCGTAAATCTGTAATGTCAAAAGGTGGTCTTTGATTTGGTTTTTTTATTATGATGACTGGTTTTTTTACTGCATGTCTAACTGCTAGTTCATAAAACACATTTGCATTTTCAAATGAAATATCTGCTATGACCAAATTTGACTCGATTAATCTTTTAATAATTTGAGTTGAAATAAATCCTGCTGTGGCTTCTTCATCTGATCTTTTTGTTTCATAATTTAATTCTCTAAAAATTGGATTAAAGATATGTTTCAATTTTTTATCTGCATCTAATCGTTCAGGACTATCTCGATCTCCTATGTGGGAAATAATAAAACAAAATTTTGATTCTTTTACTTTCTCCAACATGCCTTATTTGTGCCTGATATGCTTATGAATATTTTGAAATTTATCAATAATTAACCCCCTAAGGCTTTTATTCATAGATTCATACTTTACGTATGGCAAAAGATGATGACCTATGGGGAGTGATAGGGGGAATTGCTCAAGCTTGAATAGCGCTGTTTCTAACTGTGGAATTTTCTTTTTGTTATGACTAATTCCAGATTTGATTGCCAAAATATATGGAATTTTCTTTTTTACTTTATTTTTTTCTACATTTGCATCATATTTTGCATTTGGAAGATCTTTGAAATTTGCAATAATGTCTCCTAGTTTTACAACTTTGGCTTGCCAAGATGCTTTTTTCAGTTGAGAAATGTATTCTTTTTCTTGTTTTGCCTTTACCAATCTAGTATCTTTTGTAACTAATGCCACATAATCTGCAATTTTCTTGTTAAATTTTTCATAAATTTCATCATAATCCGTGTCTGTATCCTCTATTGTATCGTGAAGCCATCCTGTACAGAGAATATTGTCATCAGTTATGCCCATACTTTTGAGTTCATTTACTACCTTTTCCAAATGTTTTGAATATGGTGTAATGCCGTCTTTTCTAACTTGTTCTTTGTGTTTCTTTTTTGCAAAATCTTCGGCAATTTTTACTAGTTTCACAATCTATTCTCTACTATCAGTATTTTTAATTATTCTATTGAGGAATATCTCATTCTTCTTTTTCAAAATTCTTTTTTGTATCTAGACCCATTTCAGTCCATGCTCGTCTTAGACCATCAGCCATTGGAGTTTGGGAATGTGGTCTCTTTGGTTTTTCATCATTCATGCTTTGCAGAAACTCTACAAACGAACAATCTTTCCAATATTTCATATCTGATTTGGTAATTTTGGAAGTACATTTTGTACAATAGTAGTTTCTTCCACCATTAATTCTTCCAAGAAATCTCTTATGCTCAAGACATACACAGCATACTTTCTCTTCATTCATGATAATTTATTTCTCCAGATTATTTTTTTAATTAATTTTGAACCTAGTCTAATGAAATTATCATCAATTCCATATTTCTCAAAAATCCTTCGTAAAAAATATGATCTTACAAAAGATACCGTGGCATAAACTCCAGTGATTACAATATTTGCAATGTATGGATCCTCTTGTACCCAACCTACAGATAGAGGTAGAATTACTATTCCCAACCCATACCCTATTGGATATCCTCCAAATGAGTTGACAAATGCTTCTGAGGCACTCTTTTTCTTTGAATCTACAAGGGGATTAACAGTCATCTCTTTCTCCCCATTTGTAATGACAATCATTGCATTCCCATTTTGGATCATGGTCTGTAATTATACAGCCCCCAAGAACCATTTCTTTTCTTCCTAGTTCGTCTTCTAATGCTTGCATATCGGCAGGATATCCCCAAAGAATCTCCGCTATCCATGATTTGCCACATTGAGGGCATTTCAATTTCTAATCTCCCAATATTCATGTAGATAATTACCATTCCATGAAAAATAGTCGCAAACATTACTACATAATCTACATACTTGTTCTTCCCATGATTGAAATCTACTTGTATTCTTGTGCGCAGTTTGACAAATTTTACATCTCATTTTGTTTCCTCCAATCTATTTAGTTCTTGATATCTTTCTTGAATTAATTGCTCCAAAGTAAATACATGTGCACGATAATATTTCAATTCGACTTCTTTTTTCTCAATGTCATGTTTTTGAAATGTTATTGCAATTGGCTTTGGCAGAAATTTAGTAATTTTCATTTAATTTCCTCCATAAACCATCGGTTCATCTCTTTCATCCTCAAACTCTCGAATTATTCTAGGATACATTACAGGTTTCATTTTAAATTCCTCTCACCATTGATGGATGAAATCCTGTAATTCCAACAAACTCACAAGCCTTTAGAAGCATTCTATCAAATGTTACCAAGACAAAGTCTTTTGCTTGACATAAACTTAGAATTTTATTATCTCCGTTATGGCAAATTTGAAATTGATTAGAAATTTCTTTTGCTGTGTCTTTGTTTTGTTCATCAATTTGAGATAATTCTATTTCCCGTCCAAGAATTTTTGAGATTTTCTCAATGATTGTTTTAGTAGATAGCCCTCTTACTCTTCCTACTTCTTGTAGTACAACATCACATAGAACTAGTTTGATCTGTTTTCCCTTTAGTCTGGCTTTGAGTCCAAAGGCTACTTGTGGTTTTTCAATGATATCTATTACAACGCATGAGTCTAGTGCGATTTTTTGGATTTGTGTTTGTTTCATGAATCAACTAGTGCTGAAAAAATTATTATATTACATGACCATAGTATCCATACTGTAGATACCATTATGCCTGAAATACCTAACTTACGTGTTCATATTGCCCCTGTAGGCTATGAAATAGATAGGATTGTACTTCCTGCAAAAAACCTCCGAGCAGATAAAGTAATTTTACTAGTTCATGAAAATCCCTCAGAAGACAAGGCAACTAAGTTTTATCAAAAGATTTCAGAACAACTAGAAAAACTAAACATTGAAGTTGTAATAGAATATCATAACAGAACTGCTCTATTTCAAATTATCAAGACTGTAAAAAATCTAATAATTAAAGAATCTGGAAATATCGTTTCAGTTAATTTAGCGTCAGGATCCAAAGTTCAAGCAATAGGTTGCATGATGGCGTCAATGATGTTCAATGACAACGATAACGTAAATCCATTTTATGTGGAGGCAAAAGAATATCTGGGATTTTCAGGTAAAGCAATGTCTAAAGGAATTAAAAATATAGAATACATTCCGACATATGAGATTCAAAAGCCTGAAGAAAGACACATTCAAGCATTAAAAATTGTAGTCGACTCTGGTGGTAAAATATCAAAAAAAGACATGGCAAAACAAGCATTAGAGCAAAAATTGATTGTTGTAAATGCCGAGAACCAAAGCCAAGCTACTTTTGCAAGTTTAGATAAGGGAATAATTTCTGCATTAGAACATCGATGGGGATTTGTTAAAGTAAATAAAATTGGCAGAACTAGATGGATAGAAATTACTGAAGAAGGCAAACATGCCTCTGAGTTTTTAATTTAGTTATTTTAGATTTAATTTTTCCACTCTGAAATTACAATATCAATACCTTCATCGCTTTTTTTTGAAACTATTTCTTTAGTGGTTTTTATTTCATATACTAGATGATCATAATCTTTTTTAATTAATCCCAAACCATCATTTTTGCCCTCAGAATCCATCTTTTCAGGAAGCACATCAAGAACAATTTTTAATAAATTATCGAGATCTTTCTTTATTCTCCCTTCTGGTTGAGGTGATTGATCTTCTTTACCATCGTATAGGAAAAATCGTACTGTGATTGACAATTTTTTTCCTTTGCAAAATTTTTTAATTTCTTCTAAATTCTTTGTATCTTTTTCAATTCTTTCTTTTAGTGACATTTTTCTATTAACTACATCACTTGATCCTGTTAGTGGTTCAAAATACCTGATTTTGGTGGGCTGAGGTTTTTTCTTAAATAACACAATTAATTCGAGTAGTTTTTGATTTAAAAATAATTATTTAATTGATTTAGAATAAGATTGCTCAATTAATCCAATGAGATATGGGATTTGTGATTTTTCTGTGATTGTCATTCTTGATTTACCTGCACTTGCATGACCTACATCTTCAATATTTCTGATCACATGTTTTGGGTCTTCTACCTCTTTTACTTTCATGGATAAATCTACATGTATCATACTACGTTTTAGATTGATGTATACAAAATTGTAATTTGTTTTAAACGCGATATATCGCTGTCTAATGATTACGTCAATATTATTTCCCATATTCATAATTTTATCTCTAATTTCTTCATAGATTTCTTGTGTTTTCTTACTTGCTCTTTTTTCATAATGATATTCTTCTGTGTATGTTTTAATTTCACGAGTAATTTTTTCTAAAATACCTCCTGAAAATTTGGGGAGTTTTGTAGATGTTTTTTTGTTTGAATTAATTGGTAAGTATTCTATCATGTTGTTTTCGTATAGATGGACTTTCCATAATTCTATAGGTAAATCTAGATTTGAGGCTTGAATAATATTTTTGTCGTATGATGGTGCAATGAAAATAATTTTTGACTGTGATTTATCTACATCATTTTTCTTTAGACTTTTGTTTAATTGTTCATTATATTCTGTGATAAAATCTGAATATCTATCAAGCATAGTTGATAAATATGCTAATCCTTGTGTCATCAATCCTTTGTCTCTACCATTTTTGTATTCAATTATAACAAAACTAGAAGATTCTTTATCAAATGCCTAGGGTATCTATTCTAAAATCATTTGTAACTTGAAATTCACTTTTTACAAATTCAAGATTGAATATTTGTTTTAAATTTTTTTCAGTGATGTCTTGAATTTTCTTTTCAAGGTCAAATGACGTTTCTTTAATGGGTTCAAGTTTGTCTTTATTTCGTTTGAATAAAACCAATAGATTTTCTTTTGACATTAACTACAAAAAGTTACCTGAAAATCATTTACACTAAAACTTTAGGGTTGAAAATTAGAGTTGTTCTTTAATACTCTCTTACCTTCATTATTTTATGACTAGTGTTACATTTCACGGAGGAGTAAATGACATTGGAGGAAACAAGTTCCTAGTCAAAGACAAAGGCACATCTCTGTTCATGGATTTTGGTATGTCTTTTTCAGAAGAAGGACAGTTTTTCTCTCAATTCATGAGTGCTAGAGGCTCTAACACCCTAGCAGACATGTTTGAGCTTGGAATTTTACCTAAAATCAAGGGATTGTATCGTAGAGACTATGCTAAACATGTAGGGTTTGGCGGAGATGAAGAAACATCCGTTGACGGCATACTGTTGACTCATGCCCATGTTGATCATTGTGCATACATTCCATACTTGAGACCGGATATTCCAATTTACTGCTCTGAAGAATCAAAATTGATAATGCAAAACTTTGATGAGACTGGTACTGATCAATATCTGACACTAAAAGAAAAATTTCAAATCTATGAAAATAAAAAAGGAGAAATTAGTCGTGCCATTGGAGATAAAGTAAAGGTTCCTCGTACTATCAAAACATTTCAATCCGGAAAAGAGTTTTCAATTGATTCAATCAATGTTAATCCATTACCCGTAGACCACTCTATTGCAGGAGTTCATGCTTTTATTTTACATACTTCTGAAGGTACAATTGGAAACACTGCCGATTTACGATTCCATGGTAGACGAAGTAAAGATACCGAAAAGTTTGTAGAAAAATGTGGGGACTCTTCCCTAGACTTGTTACTATGTGAAGGAACTAGAGTGAATTCAACACAATCATTAACAGAATATGATGTAGAATCTACCGTTACAGATATTGTAAACAAAACAAATGGTTTGGCAATATGTGGTTATCCTATTAGAGATTTAGATAGATTGTTATCTTTTTATGAATCCGCAAAACAAACTAATCGTGATTTGGTAATTGACATGAAGCAAGCATATTTGTTAAAACTATTTTCTCAATCAGAGAACCTAAAAGGACACTATCCCTCACCAACTGATAGTAATATCAAAATCTACATTCAAAGAGGAACTTGGGGATTATTAGATAAGGATTTGGAGAAGTTCTCAGATAGGCAATTCTACATGGATTATGCGGAATGGCAAAGAGAATTTTTGGATTATCCAAATGCCGTGGATTATAGAGATATCAAAGCAAACCAGAAAAATTTCATATTCTTTTGCAGTGATTTCAGACTCCAAGATTTGATAGATATCAAGCCTGATGAAGGGGCTACATACATTCGCTCATTAACAGAACCTTTTGACTTAGAAATGGAACTAAAAGAAGAACAAATCAAAAATTGGTTTACTCACTTTGGAGTAATCAAAAAAGACCAAGATTGTCATCAAATCCATGTTTCAGGTCATGGAGATGGTACTCAGATAAAACGAGTCATTGACGGCTCTAATGCTAAAAAACTAATTCCGATTCATACACAACATGACGAATATCACAAGAAATGGCATGGAAATGTATTATCTGTGAAACAGCACGATTCAGTTGATTTGTGATAAATTGACAAAATACTGAATAATCTGAGATACATTATTCAGAACGTTTTGATGGGAATATTAGTAGAGGTATGTGGATTTTTAGCTCTCTAGACACTATTGCTCAAGTTTCTTTAGACGTCTTGATTCTATTATAATCACAACTAGAATGAAAGCAAATAGCCAAGGCAAAAACATTATTTCACCTGCAATTTTGTGATATTCTTCCCATGCTACAGGATCTGTAGTTACTTTTAGAGCATACCAAGATAATGAGAAAATTCGAATTAAATTAACAGTAATTGTTCCAATAATTCCCAAAACAAAATAGAGAGCTTTCCTATTTCGTGGAATATTTAGTTTTAACATGAGTGCCCAAATTCACTTGCAAAGTCCTTTTGATTGATTTTTTGACCTACTTTGAGCATAGATAGGCATCTTGCGTATTGTGGTCTGATTTTGATTCCATAGTCTTTTTTGGAATTGAATTTTTTTAGAACTTTGTAATACTGTTTGACCACAAAATTAGTCAAACTCTGAAGTATAAAAGATGAATTTGTTAGCTAAAACCATTGATCGAGATTTTGACTCTTTTTCTCCAAGGCTTTTTTTAATCTGTTTAATGTTGATTGAATTCTCTCTTCTGAAAAACTTCTCTCTTTAAGATATTTCATAACTCCTTCATGATCTACTTCATTGAATATAATTTCATCAACTTCTGCAACTTCTGGATTTAGAAATATTTCTCGTATTTGTTGAAAATCTATTTCTTCTAACTGTTCTCGTATTTGTGGAATGTCTTCTAACCTTGAATGTTGTCTGATTAATTTCATTGCTGTTTTTGGACCAATTCTTTCAAATCCGTTTGGATTGAAATCTGTACCAATTAAAATCCCAACATCAATTAATTCTTTTCTTGTCATTTCGATTGAATCTAATGTTTTTTGCGTTTCAATAATTTCTGGTAACACATCGATGTAGGTATTTCTATTAGGAATTTTTCTTCTTCCACTACTGGTAAAATTCCTTACCAATCTTTTTGCTCCACATAAAACAGAATCATAATCTTGACTGGCAGATGCATATGCTTGTCCTGTGTTTGTTAGATGAGCTGCTGTTGCTTCTCCCTCTGATGGGGCTTCGATATATGGAATACCAAAATATGTAAGAAATTCTTTTGATTCTTTTACCATTCCATCTCTCATGCTGGTTGTTTGTTGTGCAAATTTTCTTGCATCTTCCATATTCCCTTCTGCAACTGCTTTTTCATATTTTACAGTGGCATCTTTTTTGATCTGTTTTCTACGCTCAATTTCAGCAGTTTTTAGTGATGGAGGTTTTCCATCAAAAACATAAACTGGTTTAATTCCTAATGATAGAAAATTTACATTTCTGTAAAGTAATCCACTAAGATGGCTGGTAATCCTTCCTTCTGTATCCGTTAGCTGTAATCCATCAGGACCCCTAATACTTGCCAAAAATTGGTAAATTGCATTATACGCATCAATTGCTATTACTTTATTTGAAAATGCTTCAAGAGTTGTTTTCTCTCTAACTACCAATTCTTTTAGATTTAATCCCATGAAATTCCTTGATGTTTTCTGGTATTTTGTGTTTATCCTTTCAAATTGATCGGTAATTTGTTCATACTATTTTAAAATCCATTTTAATGTACAAACCATTCAAAACTTAATGGTGCCACAAAAATTTCCAGATCATTTACAGGATAAAATTTTTGAAATACGCTATGAATCTGATGATTCTATATCCAAAATTATTTCATACTTTGCTTTTTCTGAATCTGAAAAACAAGAAATCACTTCAGCATTAAATGATGAGTATTTTGATAGATTTTATTCTATTTTCACAGATTCTGTAACTCAAGATGAATGGAATAGAACAAAAGATCAAATCAAAAAGAAATTCAAAGATGAATTATTCGATATTGATAAAATTTGATCTTATCAATTCGCTTTATTATGGAGGTGTTCTCAGAATAGATGCCGAGATAGCCAAGTAGTACGGCGGCCGTCTCGAAAACGGCTACGCGAAAGCGTGCGGGGGTTCGAATCCCTCTCTCGGCGCTTCTAATACTAATTTCACTTATTATTCAAAACCAATAGTTCTCATGCCTACACAAGGCTTGTTTCCTTTACTCCAACATTTGCAAGAACAAGAAACAGCTTTTCCACTTTCTTTATCTTTAACAACTTTATGAAAAACACCTTCTCTGATTTTTGATTCAATCATTATTGTTTCATATTTATCGTTTTCTTGATTAGATTCAACCAATATTATTTGATGATTTTTTGGGTAAATTAGTATTATTAAAATAAAAAAATTGAGGTTTATTCAATTATGGGACGTAGAAACAATGGTCTCCATACAACTGATAACAATTTGTAAAAAGAAAATAAAATGCAACTATGCATCCTGTTCCAAAAATTAGATAAAATTGTCTATGACTCATTTTATTGATAAATTTTACAATGCTCATGATGGATATTGCCCTGGTGATTTATTATGTTGCCTGTTCAAAATGTTTAAACTAACTTGATTACTGAAAATCATCATGACTAGTGAAACTGAATCCAAAATCCAAAATTCAAACATTTCTACTGCTGAGCTGATTTCCTATTTTAGAGAAAAATGTAAAATTTGTGGACATCATCGTATCATGCATAATGAATTAGACGTATGTGAGGGTGTAATGAATAAACCTTGTACTTCTGGTTGTGACAAGTTTGAAGCAGAATAAGTGATCTTTTCAATTCTGATATTTTTCTAATTCTTTAATAGGATATTTCATGTACTTTCTTTATGAGTTCAGAAAATGATGGAGAAAAAATCTATCCATTAGGCTATGAACCTGAAGAAAAACCTGATGTCCCTGATCATGATATTCGAAATCATTTGCTTGACTTCATTCTAAAATCTGGTCCATCTGAAGTTGTAGATACTGATTTGTTTGCAGTAATGGCAAAGAGACGTTCTACACGGAAGTTTTTAGATAAACCTGTTGAAACTGCCAAAATTGATAAAATTATTGCTGCTGCAGATACTGCACCTACTGCAGGTAACTTTCAAGGATTTGAAATATTTTACATTAAGAGTCCTGAAAAGAAAAAGCTTCTAGTTGATGCTTGTAATAAACAACCTTATGTTGATGCTCCTGTAGTTTTGGTTTTTTGTAAAAACCCCTCTAGAGTAAAATTCGATTTTCCAGATTATATTTTGAAAAAATTTGCTATTCAGGATGCAACTTTGGCAGCTGGTTATTCTCAATTGGCAGCTCAAGCCTTGGGATTAAGTTCTATCTGGATTGGAATGTTTGATGAACAAAAAGTAATGGATGTAATAGGAACTGAACTTGTACCTTCATCTGTATTGTGTATTGGATATCCTAAACAAACAAAATTCCCTAAACCTCGACGAAATCTCAAAGATTTAGTTCATGTTACGTGGTAAGCTCTACCTAAAATTCTCCATCTTTAAATAATCATTAATTATTGCTTATTTTATGACTGATGCATATGTGATGCTAAATTGTGAGTTAGGTGCAGAAACTGAGATTATAGAACAATTAAAAGAGATTGAACAAGTTGTAGATGTTTTTGAAACCATTGGAACTCATGACATGTTGGTAAAATTACAAGCAGAAAATTTTGAAAAGATTCGAGAGATTGTTTCTTGGAATATTCAAAAATTAAAAAAAGTACGTTCTACTGCTACTTTAATAAAAAAAGATAACTAAGACTAGTCCCTAATCTAATCAAATGGTTGATGACAAAAATGAAATTGACAAGCTGATTGATAATATGATTACTAGTGGTGATGAACTAGTTGATAATCTCAAAACGGTATTGCCAAATACATTATCTGAATCAATGGTAATGTTTCATGAATCAAATGTTGCAAATCTAAAGAAAATTAAAGAATTTCTAAACAAATAGGTGTCGTAGCACAGATTCCTATGATTACTACTATATCCTTTTTAATCATTATTTGAATTCTATACTATGGTCAGATCAAGGACTATTTCCATTATTGTGGAAAAGAAGACTGGTGATGCATTTGATGCAATCTTGAATGTACCTCCAAAAATGATGCCTGATGCAAAAATCAATGATTCTGGATGGTGGTCATTTACTGGCCCTCATGGAAAATCAATGTTGAAATTTAATGAAAACAAGTCTTTGGGAATTTTAGACCATCAATATGTGGATGAAGAATCTTCTTGGGATGTCCCAATGAGGGTTGTATCCCATGGGGATGTTTCTGAAGTTGTCATCACTTTGAATAAACCGGATGAATTATCTGATGAACAGTTTGACACAAGAATGACTGAGATTGGTGAGATGTTTAATTCCATGAAAAATATCATTGAATCTGAATCTTGATTATTCTGCCTAGACTAGTACAATTCGTTCTTCAAGCTTAAATGCAAATTTTGTAATACAATACTGAAGAAACATGCCCTATGAAGAAGTATATTATCAGAGATTAGCAGAAGAAAGCCCTGAAGATTATAAGAAATTAAAATCTAAAAAATAAATCTAGTCTTTTTTGGAATCATCAGAATTTTCATTTTGATTGTTTCCTGGACCTACCTTATCTTCTGGTTTGATCTTGTTATCCCAATCTCCTCTGGTTCCTTTAATCAGAGAAATAACTCCTGCACTGATAAATCCTATAACCAATGCAAAGAATACAGTTTGATCAAGGATCTTGTATGAACAGTTAATTTCTACAGGTGGTACATCATCTGAATATTCGTAACATGTTCCAAACTCATTTGATTCTAGAGTGGCAGCTTGATAGTTTCCTCCAAATCCTCCTAGGATGATAAACCCTACAAAAATTAACACAATACCAATAATGATGAATCTCATATCACTCATGATTTTTTTCTCAATTTACCGTATTTACATTTTGATTTGACTATTTTCTAGTATTACTTTTCAAGAGATATTTTGAGATTCTCTAAGGATGCCTCATAAAATGCCCCCATGAATACAATAAATTCTAGGAATTCTTTTTCAGACATTTTTTGACTATTGAGATATGATTGCCATGTTAGTTCTACTAAATTTCTTGATTTTGCTCTAATTGATATTGTTGCAACATATGCTCTTAATGGTAATCCTTCAGTTGCAATATAGGTGAAATATTCTCCTGTTTTCCATGCAACCACATGCTCTTCAATTTGATTTCCATCCTCAAATGTAATTAATCTGACTGCTCCTACATCCTTTTTTCTTTTTGAAAGATAAATTGTTTCTTTAACATCCACCACCCATGTAGGCAATCCTGCAATATTGCTGATTTTTCTCCAAACTTTATCTTTAGATACTTTAATTTTGATTGTTTTTTTCACTGTTCCTGTGTGAAAGGATTTCTTTACCATATCTTCATCTAAATTTTGATGAATTTTAAATTTTAGTTGACAATCATTTTAAATCCCTTGATGAGAATGATATCAAATGGTCTTTGGATGGGGTAAAAAGAAACAAGATAAAGAATCTGTTGAGGAAATCCCTCAAAATAAAGAAATTTCTCTTGTGGATGTTCCTAAAATTGTGTCTGATCTTTCCACATTGAGAAAAAATCAAACTCTCTCTGAAATTAATGATTTGAGAAATAACACCGAACCTCTAATTGGTGATTTGATTAAAATTGGTAACGTGTTGGAGAAAGATGATCTTAAAATCGATGATATTGATAAACATCTTGCAATTATTGTAGTTCGAGGTAAAAAACAAGTTATTGACATGATCAAAAAAGATGTTGTTTCATTACCAAAAATATCTTCTTTTGATGATGCTGAAAAACTTAATTCAGTGTTAAATCTAATTCTTAAAAAAGTTGGTGATGTTTTGGGACGTCAAACTAGAGTAATTCATATTTTTGCTAAAAAATATGCTGCACAATTAAAAGACAATTTGGAAGTGATGAATGCTAATCATTCTGAAATCCAAAAATTATTAAAAAATTATAATTCCACTACTTCTCTTTCTAAAGAAATACTTGATGCCATAAATCAAATCGAAAACCAAAAAGAACTACGTAGTGAAAAGTCACAAAAAATTACAGAAATATCCAAAAATATGTCTGCCTTAAATGAAAAAATATCTTTAATTAAAAATAATATTGATGAGATTAAATCTGCTGATAATTATAAAAAATATTTAACCTTAAAAAATACTTTGGATGAATTTAGCAAAGAAAAATTAAAAATTAAAAATCAAATAAATACACAATTTACAAAAATTTCTCGTCCTCTAAGTAGATATGAATATGCTTCTTCGTTGGATAAAGACCAAAAAAATATCTTATCTATTTTAGTCTCTGAACCCTTTGATGTGTTGACTTCTGAGCACAAAGATTCTGTTATTACTATACTTGAAAATATACGAAAAGGAATTTCATCTGGTTCTATTTCTGTAAAGGATATTGAAAAAACATCTTCTCAGATAACTGAAACAGAAGAGTCTATTGATGGATTTGTACACCAAATTTCAAATTATCATAAAAAATATGAAGAGATAAAAAACGATCTTAATTCTATAATTCCCAAAGAATTGCTTTCATTGGAAAACGATCTTATTAAAAATACATCATTATTGGATGAATCTCAACTAAAATCTGAGACTTTTCAAGGTGAGATAGACGAAGCTGATTCTAAAATACCTGAAATAGTCTCTGAAATAGAACAGAGCTTGAGACAATTTTCTAGTACTCGATATGCAATATTGGCATCTTAAAATTAAATTAGTTCTAAACTAGACACTTTCTATGTTATTCAAAAAGAAAAATTTTGACCGTAAAGTTTTGCTTCAAAAAGAGGTTCTTGATAGCATTTTATCATTTTGCCAAATGAAACATCCAAACGAGGGAATTCTAATTTTAAAAGGAAAATCAAAAAATGGTGAGATTAAAATCAATGGCCTGGTAATTCCTCCTTTTAGTGAAACTGGACCTACATTTGCTGGATTTCCACATTCGTTTCTACCTTTTGACATGAGTTATGTGGGAATTGTACATTCACATCCTAGTGGTTCTGCAGAACCTTCTGTAACTGATTTACATAATTTCTTTGGGTTAGTTTCCATGATAGTAAAATCCCCATATGATGATGATTCCATATTTGCATGGGATAGTAATGGAAATTCTATTCCGCTTTCTATTGAGTAATTTTACAATAATCTGCTGACCAGACCAACTAAAACTGAATAAACTTTATATCCGTTTTAAGGATACTTTCATTGAATTGAATCCTCAGCTTAAAATGTATTATTTGTTTCTAGGCGCATCTCTAGCTATTAGTATTGGATTACAAATGGTGTTGCCATTTCCATATGGGTTGGGAGCCGCACTTGCAATCTTTATCGCATTACCTATGTTAATGAGAAAACGATACATGAATAAAATGCGCGGATACGGTGGGGATTCCGGATCCGGTAGTGGCGGAGGCGGATTCTTCGGAATGGGTTCACAAGGTAATTCTAGTGGAGTAAAGTATGTGTGTCTTGTTTGTAACAACAAACACAAAGGTGGTACTTGTCCTCGCTGTGGTTCAAAAATGCAAAGAGCAGATTTTTAGCTGATAAAAAATGACATTAGAAGAATTAAGAAAAAAAGTTCTATATCAAAACTCTATTGAAATATGGATTGGAATAAGTAAAGAGAAAAATATAGACTGGGTTAACACTGATAATTATCAAAAGTTCATAGCATTTCTTTTAAAAAATAATCAAAACATGAAACAAATGTCAATTTGTTTTGATGAATCAGATAAGGCATCTGAAGGTGGTCATAGCAAAAAAGTATTTGCTAACAACTTGGCAGCAATTAATAATGAAAACTCTGCATGTTATTCAATAAAACTAAATGATGGTGCTATTGAATTAATTCGAAAATTTGATCTCTGATTTTATCATCTTTTCAATTTTGGATTGACTATTGCATCTAATGCATTTCCAATAAACACAAAGGCTAAACCTGTAATTGCAATCATTACCCCAGGTGGCATAATCCACCACCACATGCCTCTAGCTGCTGCTCCAAATGTATTTGCATCATGTAAAATTTGACCCCATGTTGGAAATGATGGATCTCCTAATCCTAAAAAGCTAAGACCAGCTTCTGTAGTAATTGCTGCTGGAACTGAAATTGCAATGCTGGCAAAAGCGTATGGTAATAATTGTGGAACAATGTGTTTTAGAATAATTTTTGAATCTTTTTGCCCCATCATGTTTGCAGCATCCACATAGCCTCGGGTTTTGATTTGAAGTGACATGCTTCTTGCCACTTTGGCTATGCCTACCCACCCAAAAATCATCAAAAACCCTACCACCAAAAATATGCTATTACTAATTGTCACTGAAAGAATTATGAGAAATGGCAATGCTGGTAAGGCATAGATGACATCGTTGAATCGCATCATTGTTTCATCTGTTTTTTTGCCTTTGTATCCTGCATATACTCCATAAAGCAACCCTGCAATTACTGATGCGATTGACACAGTTAGTCCAATGAATAATGCTAGAGGTGTTCCCCATAGTAATCCTATGGCTAAATCCCGTCTTAATTCGTCAGTACCCATGATGCCAAATGCTTTGCCGCCGATGATTAGTTCTGATTGCTGAATTTGATTTTCAGAGTTTACTCCATACAAATCAATAGAAAAAATATAATTCCCTTTTAATGATTCATTAGACTCAATTTTTGAAAAAACAATATCTTCAGCAGATAATCTTTGAAATGTAAATTCAAATTTTTCTGATTGTAATGATAAATTTTTCTTAATTGCATCATCTGTTGAAAAAATCCTTTCACTATGAATTGTTTTTTCATTAGAATATGGAAGTGATGAGGATAATAATTCTAGTTTGATCCCATCTGGCCTAATTACTGATATTTGTAATAATGGTGAGCCAGAATATTCTGATGAAAACTCGTATATGAAATCATTTGGAAAATCATCGTAATCAAAATTTAAACCAAATTGATGTGATATCAATTCCACCTCTTCATCTGAAATCTTTTCTATGTTGGGATTCTTCAGAATCTTATGTTCGGGAATTTTATCTGTCATGAATATGTTCACCCAAATTGGAATTGCTAGTTTTGGGTTTGAAATCCAATTCCCTGGGTTATTCCATTCTTGAAATGTTTCAACTGGAATGGCGATAATTGCTATTATCGATGTTACGACAAGAATTGTTAGAATGGCAATTCCTGCAATTCCCATCTTACTTCTAAGAAATTCTTGTTTAATTTCTTGAGGTGTAATTCCGCTCATTGACCTGTTCTCACTCTGGGGTCAAAATAACCATAAAGTAAATCTGCTATGAATATGCTGATTAGGAAAAATACTGTAAGTAGATACGTTGCTCCGATAATTACAGGGAGATCCATCACTGTAATTGCTTCAAAGTATAACCGTCCCATTCCAGGCCAATCAAAAACTGCTTCTGTAATTATTGCTCCTCCTAGAGACCCTGATAAACTAAGTGCCAAAATAGTAACAATGGGTGGTGCCGCATTTTTTAATGCATGAGTGTATATGATCTTATTTTGTTTGATTCCAATTGTTTTTTTTGCCATGATGAAATCTTCTTGCATGATTCCCACCATGAAATTTCTTACTAAATATGCCCATGATCCAAAACCAATCATTACAATTGTGATTAGTGGTAACGCCATGTGGTATAGCAGTGCCGCGATATATCCTGGGTCTGATGATGGGATATCTGGGGTTGCTCTTGCAGGAAAAATTTGCCACGTAAATGCAAATAGAAATATCATTAACATTCCTATCCACCAAACAGGAAAACTAGAACTAATTATGGCAAAACTCGATGTAATTCTGTCCATTATTGATCCCACCTTACTACTGGCCAAAGCTCCTAGAAAAATCCCCATAATGGATATGATTATAGTTGCAGTTGTGAATAGTAAGACCGTTCTTGGAAGTTTTTCAAAAAGGATGTCTTTGACATCTGATGAACCTTCATCACTTGTAAGAAATGTCGCATGTCCAAAATCTAATAGCATTATCTTATACATTGTCACCCCTATTCTTTGAGGCGAATACCATGGTTCATCTAAGCCTAAAATTTGAATTTTTTGGTCAATCTGAGTTTGAATAAATGATTCAAATTCATCTACTGATGAGAAACTTTCAGCAATTGCAGGATTTTCTGTAATTTCTGATCTTACCTGAAACACTATTCCTTGCTTTAGAATAGTATCCATATTGGAACCTACAAGTGCAATTGTAATCAACAAAGTAATCATCAAAACTGCAAACATTGTCACTGCTCTGGTGGCAACATACTTTTTCATGCTCAATAATCTCAAGGAATGGAATTAGTTTATAACAATAGATGTTTTTTCCCACAGTTTATTACTGCAGTATAATACCAAGATTTTGAAAGACATGTCCTTTGATAGAGAAAGAGAAATGCATACCACAACATGTGGTGACTGTGGAAATGAATGTCAAGTACCATTCAAACCAAAAGAAGACAGACCTGTTTATTGCAGAGAATGCTTCCAAAACCATAAACCCGCACCAAGACAAGGTGGCGGTAGATTTGGTGGAAGATCTGGTGGATTTGGTGGCGACAGAGGCTCTAGATTTGGTAGAAGAGATGACAGACCACGTGAAATGCATGACGCAAAATGTGGTGACTGTGGAAATGATTGCCAAGTACCATTCAAACCAAAAGAAGACAGACCTGTTTATTGCAGAGAATGCTTCCAAAACCACAAACAAAATTAGAAAACCGTTTTGAGTAATTTTCAAAACTTCTTTATTTTATAATCTAAAGATTTAGAATCTCGTGTCTTTGTTGTGTGTTATTGAATATCCCTTTAAGAAATCAAATAACTGTTGGAATAATGGTATCTGTTATTCAAAAGCAAGATCAACGTTTAGGTAATCTGACGGTTGGAAAGGTAAAACGAATTTTAACTTCCAGCCCTTCACATCCTCATGGCATCAAAGTAGAATTGGATTCTGGAAAAATAGGAAGAGTTCAAAATATAATATAATTTCTAAAAGACGAGAGTGAAACGAATTCTAGGCTTTACTAATGCAGAAAAACAAGTCTCTCGTCAATATCTGATACGCGATCATATAATTTAAACATTTTATGAATATGTGAAAAATAACAAATAAAACTTGAATGATTCTTGATTTTGTATGAGTGCTAATACAATTAGAAAAGCAAAGAAACTAGTTGAAAGCGGAGGAGTGGTGAAAATTGAAGATGATTTATTTCAAATAAAATCATCTTCAGATCCTGAAAAATCTTATTTTGTGACATCTGATACTTGTGAATGTCCTGGATTCAAAAATTTCTATAAATTCCATCACGGTAAAGGTCTCAAGGCAAATTGTTCCCATTTAGAAGCAATTAGGATATTCAAAGAAGATAATTCTAACTAATTTACTTTAGATTTTTTACATCTACTTTTCCTACATATGCTTTATTTTTGATAATTATGATTGGACGTAAAATCAATCCTGGGTATTTTACCATTAATTTGATAATCTGAGTATCTGTTTTTTTCTTATTTTCTAAATCTAATTCTTTGAACATTTTGTCTCTTTTTCTAAGAAGCTCAGATGGTTTTTTTCCTGTTAATTTCACAATTTTCTTTAATTCTGCCTCTGAAAATGGTTCTTTGAAAAAGTCTCTTTTCTCAATATCTGCACTAATTCGTTCAATTTCTGAAATTGTTTTTTTACACGTAATACATGTGGGTTTATGAAATATTTTCATCTAATTTTACCTATTTTTTAGATTAAAAATTGTTTATAACAATTACAAACCCTGTTATGCACAGCAGATAGTTTTTTTGAATTCTTCAGAATTCCTCTCAAAACTGCATTCTTTACATGCTTGCCAGCTTCTTTTTTTGAGGATTGAGAATGATGACTCATATGAGACAGAATACATTTTTCCGCCACATTTAGGACATGGTAGTGGGATGTCTATTTGCATTAATTCTTAATGTGTGATTTTGAATATAAGGTCCGCGTAGAATTTATCAATCGTTCATTCTTCTGAAACTTCTTCTTCTGAAACTTCTGGGGTTTCATCTAAGTGTTTTTCATTAAATTGTTCAATTGTTTCTTTTGGCATTGATATCGATTCAAGATATGCTTGTCTTGCTTCTTCAAATGTTCCACCATTTGCAATAATCTCATCTCTAAGAATTTGAGCCTTGATGAAACTATTCTTTGTAAAGTTTAATTGTTCTTTTACAATATCCTGTATTTCTGGATTCAAACTTCTGATATAATCCTCATATTGATAACCATCATATATTCCAGCACTGGGCTTGTAAAACTCCATTGTTTGTTTTTTTATATCTTCTGCAATTTTCCTCTGCTGCTCAACAAATAATTGCTCTTCATTAGGTTCTTGTGCTTCTTTCTTTTCAATGATTAATTCATCATGTAATCCATGGTAATATTTGAATAAAGTTTGACCAATGGGATTTTTTTCAAAATCACTTTCATCTGCACTTAGATATTTTATTGCTTCATCTGTGGATAATTTTTGTTGTAGTAATGAAATTGGCGAACTATCTCCTTCTACTTGAAATTGAGTACTTGTCAAACCTGTCATCCCATACCATGATGCCACCGCATTAACGGTATAAGTTCCTGGGACTCTTTGGAAATCTTTGAATTCTGCTCTAAATGTCCCTTCAGGATTTGTGAATGCTTTAGTTGTGTCTGCACCAGTTCTGATTAAAACTTCTACCCCTCTGGTTGCTTTGTAAGCATGATCAACTACTTTGCCAGTAATGACCACTGTATCGCCTGATTGGATTACTACTTGCTCTATGTTTAATTCGACTATGAATTCCCAAAGTTCTGCTTGAGCAGTTGGAATGAATGAAAATAACGTCAAAAATGAAAATAATCCTATAATTGTAGCCTTGTTTCTATACATGTGTGATTCTTTTGATTTTTGCAGTTAAGATAAAGTATGAATAAAAATTCGCTATTTTTCAATTTTAATTGAGTCAATTTTGATTTGTTATCGCCTCAAGATTGCCCTGTTTCCCACCCTACTACTTCTTAAACCCCTAGAATCATCCTATCTTAAATCATGGATATAGAAAAATTCCGAGATGATGTTTATCAAATGACTGACAAACTCTCTGAGAATCTTAAAGAAAATGATGTGCCTAAACTAACCTCTGTTAGAAATCACTTAATTGAAATGTATAAAAAAAATTTAGTTAAAATCAATCATTCTATTTTGGAATTAATCTGTGCAAGCAGTTTGATTTCAAGAGGATATTATGTTGAAGTTGAAAAAGATGTATCTGATATTCTAGCATGTGATCTTTATGCAAAAAAAGGAGGCGGTAACACAATTATTGAAATTGAAACAGGTTTTACTCCTCCAGAACATGCAATGGATACGATTGACTATTTCTCTGCAAGAATCATGAGTAAGATTGCCCGATATAGTAAGCATTGTTCAAAATTTTCTTTGGCTACTCCTGTGGTTGGAATCTTACCTATTTCTAAAATATTTCTCTTACCTCCAAATGCACGTAAAAAAGAAGATGTACAAAAAATTAAAGATCTATGTGATCGTTACTACAAAAACCCTCCAATCAAATATGATGATATTCTTAATGCTCATCTTCATTCAATATATTTGATAAATATTGACAAAGGATTTGCCAAAGAACTTGATCCTCAAGGATATGTGGATTTGACTGACAGTCTACTTGAACGAAGTGAAGTGGAATATTAGGGCTAATTTGGAGAAAAAATTCAAATCCTTCTACTGTTTAGTATTTTTAAGATGATTTGTGCAGCTTGTGAGACGAGAAAACATTTTGAATGCATTGATTGTATGAATAATCATAAGACTCATCTTTGTGGTTGTGATTGTCATGATGAGAACACTGAACCCCACGAAGTTGGAACAACTCATAAAAATTAATTCTTAAATTTTCTTTCAATTTCTTGGGCCATTATTTCCAATTGACTTGTATTTCCTAATTTTCTATATGTTAATTTTTCAAGTGTTTTGATTATGCTGATTGCTGATCTATATTGTGGAATTTCAGGCTCGTTTAATTCTCCATACATCCCAATTCCCTGAATGTTATTCATTTTTGCGAACCCTAAGATTAATCCATTAAATCCTGTGATTAGTGATTTTTGAGGAGTTGTTTCAACATCCAATCCTTCCATTTGTTTTGTTAATTCTTTGGATGTTGTGGTGATGTATGTTTTTGGTTTATCATCAATTATTCGATTGGTATGGAATCCTCCTAATGTGTAGATAAATTTTACAGAGTATTTTCTTGCAGTCTTGATAACATCTTGACATAACTCGTTTAGGTCATTATTACTTTGAGGTTGCCCTTTTCCTCCTCCAAATACAATTAAATCATCTGTGTATTTGTATTCCCAATTTTCATCTGGAAGATCAATGTACCCACCTCTATCAACTATGTATGTTGGAAATTGTGTCTTTGCGGTTCTGAATGTTTTAGTTCTAAGTGATTCATTAATGAAATTTACTACTATACTTCCAACATTTCCTATATCTTGCATTGCTGCAATCATAATTGGTTTTTCTACACTTGGTTCTTCATTTTGAATAAATTCCATATTGGTTCTAAACTCTAATGAACTTTAAACGTATATTGAAAATTCATTGGTTATTTTTTTGATCTATATTTTCTAATATTTTAAAATTAAATTAACTATGAATTCATTTTTGTTTTCTCAATTTTTTATCAAATAAAAATTAAAAATGGTTTTTTAAATTTTGTATTAATTATTTTTTAGATCCTTTTATGATTAATCCTATTTTTTTGATTTTTCTAAATTTCTATTCTTGATAATTTTGTGCTATTTTGAGCCTAAATATCTATGCCGAAAATTTTACCCAAAACTAGAAACTACTATCATATTTTAACTCTTGTAGATTCTTGTTATACTTTTTAATGATCGAAAAAAACATGAAGATTCATAAGGCAAAAAAACTTTCTGTCCTCAAATTATGGAAACATCCATGGAAAATATCGGTACGCTCGAGTATGTGCTTGATAAATATTCTAAAATCTGGAGTTGGAAAGTAACTGGTGATCGTGCCGTAAGTATGATCTCTAGATTAGTCTCAGAGGCTTGGTATGGTGAAAATGTTAATGAAATCATTATTCCTGATAGTACTGAAACTGTAAAACAACTAAAATTAATCATGGATAGGTATCCTTTGGAGATTTTATCCAAATCAACTTGGCAAAGAAAAATTGTAAAAACATATGCTCCAAAACCTACTTTGCCCCCAATCAAACTAAAATTGAAACGAGCAAAAACTGGTGATCAGTTTAGAGGAAAATTATTGAATTTTCAAAAAGAAGGATTGGATTTTTTGTTAAAATCTTCTGGTAATGCTTTATTGGCTGATGAAATGGGTCTTGGAAAAACCGTACAAACATTATCTTATGCTGCAACTGAAAAACAAACATTTCCAATTCTAGTTGTTGCACCGCTAGTCACATTAAACAATTGGGAACGCGAAATTGAAAAATTCCTAAAGAAGAAAAGTAGGAATGGACGAATTATTGAATCAGAATCCCCAAGTGTTACAATAATTAGAACTGGTAAATCTAAAGAACTTCCTAAAACTGATATTTACATAATAAATTATGAATTACTTTTCAAAAGAAATGATGACTTGTCAAAACTAGGACTAAAAACAATAGTTTGTGATGAAGTACATAATCTTAGGTCTAAAACTACTCAAAAATATAAAGCAATAAAAAAATTGGCAGCACTTCCTTCCATTCTATATCGAATAGGACTTTCAGGAACTCCAATCTATAATCGTGGTTCTGAAATATGGCCTATCATAGATATCATTAAACCTGGGTTGCTTGGAAGCTTTAAGGAATTTTGTGAATACTTTTGTTATGTTAATGAAAAAGGCAAAGCAATTGTTTTAGAAAACAAACGTGCATCTCTTCGAAATGAATTGCAAAAACATGTGATGCTAAGAAGGAAAAAATCTGATGTGTTAAAAGAACTAAAAGACAAAGTTCGTTACAAGGAAGTAATTGCAGCCGACACTGATTATTATCTTGAAGAATTAGACAAAATTTGGAAAAAAGTTGAAGCAGAACAAAAAGATGCTGAAACTGAATTCTCTAAATCTGTATCTTATCACAGGGCAATTCAAAGTGAAAGACAAATTGCTGGCATTGCAAAACTTCCGCATGTAATTAATTTTGTAAAAAATATTATGGAAATTGAAGAAAGTGTAGTTGTATTTTGCCATCATAAAGTGATTCATAAATTACTTCATGAGAGCCTTCAAGAATTTTCTCCTGTATCTATTATTGGTGGACAATCCGATAACATACGTCAAGATCAAATAGACAAATTCCAAAAAGGTGAATCAAAATTAATGATTGCAGGAATTAGGGCCGGTAACGTTGGTATCAATTTGACTAGGGCGAAATATGTAATTTTTGCAGAACTTGATTGGAGCCCTGCAATTCATAGGCAAGCTGAAGATAGACTGCACAGAATAGGTCAAAAGAACACTGTATTTGCATATTATCTAATTGGAAATGGTACTCTTGATGATCATGTTGCAAATATTTTGGTAGATAAAAGCTATGAAATTGATGAAATTATGGACGAAACTGCAGAAAACTATGAGAATAAAGATAAGGCTGAACTCATTTTGGCACAAATACAAGATAAGATTCGCGCTAAATAACTAAATTTCTAATTTATCTTTTAATTTGAATAATTTTTTATTGATTACTTCTTTCTTTGTTTGTTCTAGTTTAGATTCTTGAATGTCTTTGATGACTTCATCTATTATGCTTAGAATTTCAATTTCTGGTTTTGATTCCCCAAATTCAGTATTTCCAAATCCATCTGTTTCAGTCTTGTCAATTTTTGTAATTCCTTCTGGAAGAATCTCAAAAACTTTGACTAGTTTATCTTCTAACCTTTGTGGAGACATTAGTAAAAATTGATTTTTTCGTAATTTTTCAATTTCTTCAACCAATTCATTTCTTGAAATTTTTAAAATATCTTCAATTTGATCCATATTGCATGATTTGATTTGCAGTAATCGTAATATTTTTGCCCATGTTGGAATATTCCCGCTCCACAAAATTTCTTTTGCTAGATTTGTTATTGAGAATGAACCGTTGCTATTCAATGAAATCATTTTTCTGTCTTTTAATGTCGCAAGAGAATCTAAAATTTTGCCAACCCCTAATCTCTTTAATTTTGAATTTTCGAGATTGGTTTCATTAAATGTTCCATTCTCATTTATTGCTAAATGTAAAATTTCTAAATCTATGGTTCCTAGTTTTCTCATATTGTTAATATTTCCTTAAGATTTATCATTCTTTGCACTAGATTGAATTTTAGTTCTTGAAGAATATATGTGGATTACCCTGAATTGACTCATGGTTCTATACGAACTTCCGAGACTTCCTTATGGATATGATGAACTGGAACCCTTCATTGATGCTGAAACAATGAAAATCCATCATCAAAAACATCATCAGACATATGTCGATGGATTAAACAAATCTCTAGCTGATGTTGGAAGTGCTTCTCATCCTCAATACATTTCATCTGTCCTCTCTGATCTAAAATCTATTCCAGAATCTGGAAGAAGTGCAATCAATTTTTTTGGTGGTGGTTTTGAAAATCATAGATTATTTTGGGAAACTATGACTCCAAATGGTGATGGAAAACCTTTTGGTCAAATAGCAGACCAAATTGATGTTTATTTTGACAATTTTGAGAATTTCAAAAAAATATTTTCTGAAAAAGCAATAACAATACAAGGTAGTGGTTGGTGTTGGTTAGTTTTTAATTCTACATATCATAAAATAGAAATTATAACTACTGAAAACCAAACTAGTCCTTGGACACTTGGAAAATTTCCATTACTTGGGTTGGATGTTTGGGAACATGCATACTATTTGAAATACCAAAACAAAAGACCTGCTTATGTTGAATCTTGGTGGAATGTTGTTAATTGGGATTATGTGGGAAATAGATTCTCAGAACTTGCTTGATAAATGTCTGATTTGGACAAATTCTTTTAAACAAAACAATTTTTGCTAGTCATAAAAAAATTAACTTGTGTTGTTGATAAAAACTGGTAGACATTATTAGAAATTGTAATAGAATTTTTTGATTGCATGTTACATTAGATAGTATAACTGAGACATGGGCATAACTAATTCTAATTTTTGAGTCAATTCTCAAATTATTCAAATAGAAAAAGCTAAGGATCTTATCATGTTTCGTTCATTGGAATGTCAAAACAAATGAAAATCCCTGGCAAGATTCTATCGGAATCATTTCTTATTGGCGTGTTACATTTGGTGGGAATGTTGTCTTTGTATGAGGAGATGCTGAAAACCTGGTAGACCGTACGTATACTCTACAATTCTGATGGTGTACAGCTGTTCATCATAAAATCTTGGATGAGAATTCCAAGCAACAATACATTACATTATTTTCTTTTGACTAAAGGTATCAATGATAAATTGCTCAAGGTTTGCAGACTAGCTCAAATCCCAAACAGAAGAACCATTGACAGACGATTCCAAGTTCTGCCAATTGGTGATATAATCAGTAATATGGAAAGTCTGTTTGTATCAGAGAAACTAGTCGATGACATATCTGCATCAGTGGATAGTTCCATGCTAAAAGCTGCAGGTCCAGTATGGCACAAGTCAGATATGAAAAAGAATAGAATTCCAATCTCAGGAATTGACACAGATGCAAAATGGGGTTTTTCAAAATTAAAGGGTTGGATATTTGGGTACAAACTGCATATGAGTTGCAGTACTGGAAAACTGATAGTTCCATTGTCTGCTGATGTCTCAACTGCAAATGTTCATGACGGCAAGATGTATGAAATACTAACTGAATCTCTTGCAGGATTTGTCGAGAATATCTTATGTGATCCTGCATATGACAACGGTTCACTGCATCAATTTAGCAACAAGAAAAATCTGAGACTAATTACTCCAATAAAACAATACCCGCATACGCCGCCAGAGAGAATAAAACTCGTAGAGTTTTACAATTCTGTAATTGGGCAAGAGCTGTATGCAGATAGAAAAGTCTCAATTGAACCTCTATTTGAGTATCTCAAAGATATTTTTGACATCAGAGTATTGCCTGTAAAGGGATTGCACAATGTCAAATCATTTGTGTTGGTTTGTGTTCTTGTGTATCAGTTGACAGTTTACTACAACTGTGCAATTGGTGCAGAGAATCCAAGAACTGTAAAGAGAATGTTGTGCTGCTAGAGAAATATTGGAAATTATTTTTGTAAATCATTATGCCCAAGTCTCATGTAATTAGTATAATTTATTGATTGTGTAATGATGATTTTATCTATTATCCTCAAATTAGTTCACCCCATTATTTCCAGACTAAAGTCAAGATACGTTTGGAAAAGAGGAAAGAATCACAAGATTATGCAAAAGTTAGATCCAATCCAGATATCCTGGATAATCAAGTCAAAAGAGGATCGGTGCCAAGAACGCAGACGTTGCCTCATCCATGAAGATATCTGTTGGGTGGATGCAGAAACTCTACTCACGGTATCGCCGTACTGGTGCAGTTCCAATCCTAGGCAAGTCTGGAAGGCCAAAGGGAATAATCACAGAGCAGATGGTGCAGACTGTCCAGTCTACATTTGAAAAGTTCAGGTGTTCTGCAGTATTCTTGGAGAAAATAATTGATACTACTGGAACACACATACCTCACAATACCATACACAAAATTATGAGAGATGAAGGGTTGGCAGAAGCTCAGCCAAAGAAGAGGAGAAGACGAAAGTGGGTTCGATATGAAAGGACATATTCAAACTCCATGTGGCATACTGACTGGAAGAAGCTAGATGATGGCAGATGGTTCTTATGCTACCAGGATGACGCATCAAGGTTTATCGTTTCTCATGGAGTGTTTGCAGAGGCAACAACAGATAACGCACTTGTAGTATTACATGAGGCAATTGCAAAGCACGGTAGGCCTGCATCAATTCTAACTGATCATGGCTCCCAGTTTTATGCAAACCAATCAGAATACAAGAGAAAAGGAGCATCCCAGTTTGAGCAAGAACTGGTAAAATTAGAGATAAAGCATATCATGGCAAGAGTGAACCATCCTCAAACCAATGGCAAGCTCGAAAGATTTCACGGCGAGATTCAGAGAAAGCAGAAATGGTTTGGCACCATTGATGAGCTGGTCCACTGGTACAATCACATAAAGCCACACATGTCACTTGACTGGGATAATCTTGAGACCCCTGCAAAGGCATATGCAAGAAAGATGCCAGAGAAAGGAACAAGAGTTATTGATGAGCAGACAGGAGAAGAATACGATGTCAAATAAGGGACGAACTGATTTTGGGATACAACAAGGTACTGTCATGTTGCAGATTTTGATGAATTAAAGGAAAACGAATTTAATTTGAATGTCCCAAGGTATGTGGATATTTCAGAACCTGAAGAAGAAATTGACATTCAAGATGCATATGATGAATTAAAAATAGTCAATGCAGAACAAGAGAAACTCCGAGAAAAAGTGAAAGAAGATCTCAAAGAATTGAACATAAAACTTTGAGATATATGTTTAATTAGATAAAAAATTTACAAATGTCATTGGTTACAAAGGGAATTTGTTATACTTGTAAAAGCGTATTTTCATTGACTCAGATGGGAAGGCATTTACTAAAATGCACAAAAATACAAACAGACAATGAAAAACAGTCATTTGTACTAAAGATTACTGGACATGGATCTTGGTATTGGATGTTTGTCAAAGTAGATGTAGACTATACATTAGATGAATTGGATGCATTTTTGAGAGATATCTGGCTTGAATGCTGTGGTCATCTAAGTCATTTTATAATTGATGATGTATACTATGAGAAATCAAAGGATGACATGTTTGGGGAATTGGATTCAAAGACAATGCGTGTGAAGATAAAAAATATTTTACATCATGGAATGAAATTCTCCCATGAATACGACTATGGTTGGACTACAACATTGAGATTAGAAGTATATGCTACACAAAATGACGTACCTCATGAAACAAAAACGATAGAGTTGCTGGCAAGAAACAATCAGTTCAGATATAATTGTAAGTCATGTGAAGGAGTGGCCACGTCTCTATGTGAGATGTGTAGAGATTATGATAATGGATTTTATTGTGAAGATTGTTTGGAAAAACATACGTGTGAGGAATCAGGAGATGATGAACCCTCATTTTTGTCTGTTATTAATTCTCCCAGAATGGGTGTATGTGCATATGGCGGATAGTTTACCGACATGAGGAAAGGCTACAAGAAGGTTACTTGGCTGTTTGGAAAAGAGATTGAGATTCCTGAAGAGTGGGAGATTAGAAAATTAGAAACATTAGTGAATATTCTAGATTCTAAACGTATTCCCTTGGAAGTATCTGAAAGGAAAAAAAGATTTGGAAAATATCCGTATTATGGAGCTTCTGGTATCATTGATCATATTGATGATTATATTTTTGATGAAAGAATATTGTGTTTATCAGAAGATGGTGAAAATTTAAAAAGCAGGGTATTGCCTATTGCGTTTACCATTGAGGAAAAATGTTGGGTTAATAACCACGCTCATGTTTTAAAAATGAAAGAAAATATATCACATTATTTTCTTGAAAAAGTTCTAAATCATATTTCATTAGTCAAATTTGTGGCATCTACAGCCATACCAAAATTAAATCAAAGAGATATGTGTGTAATACCAATAATTTGCCCTCTATTATCAGAACAGCAAAAAATTGCGTCAATCCTGTCTGGAGTTGATGCATACATTCAGAAAAACCAAGAATACAAGAAAAAGCTAGAAATTCTAAAGAAAGGTCTGATGCAAAAATTACTGACTGGAAAGATACGTGTAAAAGTATAACTCTGCAAAGATGTGAATTAAAGTAGATTTTAATAAAACTTCTACCAATTTTAAGCAATGCCTGATGAAATTACCCAGTTTGAAAGAAAGATTCTTGACCTTCTAAAGGGCCACTACAATCAAGAATTTGGAGTTGGGAACCGCTCAAAGACTGAAACAAAGAGACTCTCCAAGGCAAAAAATGACATTATATCAAGAATAACAAATTCTATGCAGGGATTTGTCCTGTTATCTGATATGATTAAAATCTCCAATACAACACCTGAGAAAATTACCGGAACCTCCAACCACAAGGATAAAAAATACATCAGGGAAATCTATTCAAACCCAAGTCCTGAAATAATAAAATCTACTCTGAGTTTTAATCTGGTGGGAGAAGAGTATGTTTTGCAATATTTCAAAGCTCTTCAAAGGGAGCTTGCCTCTGACATATTTAGTCCAGATACAATAAAACATTTGCTTGATGCTATCTTTACATTCCATCCTCAGGGTATCACGTCTCAAAATATTGGAGGATATAAAACCTACAGTAATGCAGATGATATTGCAGATACAAGATACAGAGATTCCCACAAAAGATACTATCGCGACATGGCAAGCGTACTGGTAGAATCAGGTATAAATGAGATAAAAAAGAATCTTCATCCAGACAAAGACCAAGCACTGATGAACAATCTTGATCTTACTGTAAACATGATAAATAGACTGGATTATAACGTAGATGATATAAAACAGTCTTGAATAATTAGAATAATGCATGATGGTACAAATAGAACTGTAGGAATTTGCGATTCTTGTGGAGAAGAGAAATGGGTTTTCACATTTGATGAATATCTAGATTATGAATATTTGTGTTCTAATTGTTTTTACGAGATGGAAAAGAAATAATTTATTTATTAATATACATTACAAATCATAATTATAAATGATAGACAAATTAGATTAGAAATTCTATTTGATTATTACAAAGCAATGAGAAATCAGACAGGTATTCCTGACCAATTGGATAATGAAAAACTAAAAGATATTGATTCAAAGGATTATCAACATAATTAGGGATATTTAATAAAAAAGAATCTATAGCGACGATCAAAAGTTCGCAAACATCTTTGCAGGATTTCTAAAGATATAATTTGCAACATCAAGCTTGAACTTTGTCACTCTGAAATATTCGGACACTGCCTTGTTCATTATTGTAAACATTGCATAATACTCTGAAACCAACAATGCATACTTGCTTATCTTCCAGCACTGCTCTATCATGTTCTTCAAGTATGGTGATCCCTTTGGCAACCAGATTAGTTTGACATCTCTATTGTTTGCAAGATATTCCTTTACCTTCTTTGATTTGTGAACTGATGCTCTATCTAAAATGATTGCAATCTTGCCGTATTTCTGATGCAATTCCTTTAGGTACTCTACAAATGTCACAGCATTGAATTTGTCGGCCTTGTAGAAACCATCTGATTTTAACCCAATTGTGATACATTTTAGCTAATTTAGATCCATTAGGATTGTATTTGCAGATTACAGTATGGTCTCATCATACGTCAAAATGTGCAAAACACTACTCAATATAATCACCAGATGCAGAATTCTAGGTTCTTACATCCAAAATCAAATCATATCTATTCTGTTTGGACACATCTCATACTCTTGGCAATACGACAGTACGAATCAAAGAGTTATAGAAGATTTACAGAATTTTTAGAAGAATGTGTAGGAATTCAGGAATATCTTGGTTTGTCTACCATTCCACATTACACCACACTACAAAAGGCAGCTGCAAGACTGGAAGGAAATCTGTTACATAAAATGTTGCAGGAATTCATTTTGTACAAAAAAGTCAGACTGGTTCTAGCTGGAATTGATGGTAGCGGATTCAGTTACAGTACAGCATCATACTATTATACAAAAAGAGTACAGTTACGCAGAAATTTCCTAAAAGTTGTTGTTTGTGCTGACATGAATACACAGCTTGTTTGCTGTGTCATGACACACCACAACATGCAACATGATAATCCTGATTTTCTGCCATTGTTGTACAAAACCAACAATATTGTTCCAGTTGATATTGTGTTAGGTGACATGGGTTTTGATGATGAGAATAACCATGTTGGTGCAGAACAGATCAACACAGCTGCAATGATTCCAACTCGATATAGAACAGTTCCAATTTACAGAACCAGCGGAATTCACAGAAAGGAGATGAAGAGGAACTTTCCTGTACAATTGTACCATCAGAGAAACAAATCTGAAACAATCTTTTTTGTGATCAAACAGATAATGTCAGGAGATGTCACATCAAGAAATGTTACAACTCAGGACAATGAGATGTTGTACAGGTTAATTGCATACAATGCTTACAGGATTAGAAAATTAGATTTTGTTATTTTATTATGGTTTCTACAAGGCCGAATTTGTCATAAACTCTGAATAGTTGATTGCCATTTTCTGTAATTGTACCATACACTGCCAGACTCTCATGTCGTCCTGTATATGGAAGAAATATTCTCTTGGCAACTGGTGACCAGTACTTTTTTCCTGTTTTTGTATCCCTTACAAAGAATGCTTCATCAGCCATTGCAATGACAAATCCTTTCTTTTTTAGGCGTGAAATTCTCTTTTTGATGCGTTGTTGCCAGCTTCTCACAGCAGATATACTTGCATGGTTGATGTGATATTTTTGTGCAGTTTTTGCAGACATGCCGTATTGGTGCATTATCTTTCTGATGTGGGTTATGTGAAATTTTACTCCAGTGGAATAAAAGATACTTTGTTGCAACATTATGGGGGTAAACAAAGTTAGCATTGCTTTTGACATGATAGCATCCATTCGAGTCTGGGAGATTGTTCTTGGCCTGCCACTTCTTGGGTGGTCGTAGAGGCCATCTATCTCAACGACTCGTCCATTTTCTCACCCAGCTTGTGCAGTGTCTTTGCAGTGTGTTCTAATTCCTTACCATCCTTTAGAATCATCAACACTGCAAGCATCCTTACTGCAACCTTGGAGTTTTCTTTTTTGTATGCTACTTCAAGTGATTCTAACTTGTTCATCAAATTTTACCATACATAGTGATCAAAAAGTTTTTTGTTTTGGAATAATTTAGTTCACGAACTTTATCTTTTCGCTATAGTAAAAGGCACAATCGATTATTCTGATGATGGCACTGAGTTTTTTGGACCAACTGGAGGAATTACTGGTGATGGTATGGACATTGTTGAAAATTTTATAGATAAATCTGTAAACAAGATTAAAGAATCAAAAATTCCTTTTACCAATACTACATCAAGTTATGTTGATAAAATATCAGAATTGATAACAATTTGGGCTAAAAATTTAGAGTTGTATCAGATTGCTGCAGATCTTTTACAATCTTTAATTTCATTAGTGACATAATAAACTCTGAATCATCATGTTCAAATGTAATATTAATTTTCATTTTAGGATCTTTGTGATGTGCTTTGTAGTTTATTTGTTCCTTGCAATATTCATTAAATAATTGATTATGCCCAAGTCTCAACTATCTACTGATAATCAAGCCATATTTGCTTATGAAAAAATTTTTTACTTTGAGTATTTTTTTGTTGGGAATACGTTGTCCATCGTTATAAAATTGCAACAGCTTGTAATGTAGTTTGATTTTCTTGGTTAGCTTTATTATAATTTCTGATATGGAACTCTTTTTTTAGTAAGGATGTTGGACTGTTTCTCTGTAATATAATATTCATCTTTTGAAATGGCATTGAATTGTTGACTGGTAGACAACAAAATATCCAGCATCCTCGCTTCATTTTGTGGCAACACCTTAATTTTTCTATATTGTAGTGCTGTATTCATAACATACATTTTCCATATTTGTTATAATAATTTTTTGATAAAATCTTGATGGCAGATTTTTATTTACTTTTGCACTCGTAGACTAGTTCCATCTCAACTCTCTGATATTGTCTCCTCCATTGATTTGCCATAGTTTTCCTTGCAAAATCTCTCAAAGTTTCTTATTGCTGACTGGGATGTTTTTTGAGTATTGACTGCTTTTGTCTGTATTCGCTCCTCAAAACTGACTCGATTTTTGGTTTTTGAAAGAAAGGTAGACATTTACTTAATATCTACCATTATACCTTAAAAATGTGCCTAAAACGATTGAATTATATACAAAAATCATAACTTTTCACTTATGAACAAGAGTCTAAGATACATTGCACTCCTTGCAATTTTACCCTTGTTTACAGCAGGTATGACGACAGATTATTTCTCAGATGCTGAAGCCCTCAAAAGCAAAGGTACTGGAACCTCTCAATATGGTTCAAGTACCGGTATCTGTGGATTAGACCTTTGCTCTAACTATCCTGGCGGTAAAGCCGCTTGGAAAGCAGACCAAGGTAGTAGTGTCGCTCCTGTAGCTCCAGTTGAAGAACACATGGAAGAAACTATGGAAGAAACCCATGAAGAAGAACACATGGAAGAAACTATGGAAGAAACCCATGAAGAAGAACACATGGAAGAAACTATGGAAGAAACCCATGAAGAAGAACACATGAAAGAAACTATGGAAGAAACTGAAGCAGACTTGGGTTCTGTACTTAGATTATCAAGAGCAAATGTTCCAGCAACAATTCCTATGCATCAAGGATACTATAACGGTGAAGATGTTTACTATATCATCACTGATTCAAGTGATCCTACACATGCAGACATAATTACTGCAAATCAAGGATGGCAAGTAGAACTTGCTCCTTTATTGAAGAACACTCCTGAAGACGCACTTTCAACAGTATACTTGTTTACCAACGGCATTGAAGGCGATGGTATACACGGATACCAAGGTCAAATATTCACTAGTACTCCTGCACAAGCAGATGTGTACAGTGCATTGACCTCACATGTTCATGTGATGTGGAATGATGATGCAACTCCAAGAGTACTTGATTCAGAAGCAATGGTTGCAGAAGCAGCTGAGAATAATGAAATTACATTGACAGAAATTGATGTAGTTTTGAACATGCCTCAAATTGTTTGGCCTGAAGGTCAAATGATGGTTAAGGAAGACAAAACATTAACTGATGTTACTCCTTACGGTGGTGGTCAAGTTCTTGATATCGATACAGAAGAGATGAATGTAACTTTCATAGCTCATCGTGGATGGGGTCCAGATGGTAGAACTATCTATTACATTGTAACAGATGCTACTCCAAGCGGCCCTGCCGGAATGATGGGTGTTGTCAGTTCACCAACATCTGCAAGCTTGATTGCAAATTCAGCAGCAGTAGACTTGTATCAGTTCAAAAATGGTTTAACAGGTACTGGTCCATTAGGATTTCAACCTGGAATTGCAGCCGGTGCTCCTGGCGATGCTAACTATTCTCCAATGTGGAGAATCTTTATGATTGGCTGGGAAAATCCAGATGATGCGCAATTACTAGAAACCATTGATGATATGAACGCATACAACGAAGCTGGTTTGATCAACATTGGTATTGCACGTCCAATGGATAGTGACCATATTGTCAACTGTCCATTTATCGATCCATTCCAATAAGATCTTTTTTTCTTTTTATTTTTTTAATGGTTGAACATTTGTTCATTTTTAAAGATTTTTTTTAACACTTTTTTTGAGAATTGTGTATCTAACTTATCTTTGATTGCGAGTATAGTAATTCATGAGTATTGCTGGAATGTACATGTTAAATTCTGAAGAATATCGCGAAGAAAAAATTCACCAAGTTCTTGATATGTTATATCTTGATAGGAAAAATGAATTTCGTGAATTGTCTGAAGTTCTTCTTAATGAAAAAGCTCTAAAGGCAATGCCCAATTGGAAAGAATTTGTTTTGAATTTCAGTTTGGATGTAGAAGATGCTTTTAAAACATGGTCTGGACAAAGTCCTTTATCTCCAAACTCCCCACAAAAAGCTTTGACTTTGTTAAGACAATTGGGACATGATAAGACAACTATGAATCAACTGGCACATTTGCTAAACATGTCGTATAACATATCATGTGAATTCAAAGAGATCTATAGACGTCTAAAATAATCTCTTTTTCTTTTTAATCTAAATGTCTAAATTCTACTGAATTTCCAACTAAATTATATGGATTTCATGTTGGAAGAGGAATTAATTGATTTGATGACTTTTTGTCTTCAGAATCCTGATTCTACAGAAGTATCTGATAAACACAAAAGAATTACTGAAATTGGCCATGAATTATTTGCTGATGGGGGCATTGATGCTTTAGAGAATTTCTTTTTTGTGTTGAAAAATAGAATTACTGAAGAAATAGAAAAAGATCCATCCCCAATGCGTTCCCTGTGGAATGGCCTTACTGATGAATGGCAGTACTAAATTTCTCTAGTGAGAAATTTATCCTCTACCGATTCTGAAAATGGCTGTACTGCATGTTGGGCATGTGCCTTTGATTGCAGGTTTACCATTTTTCATGGTGTATGGTTTAGGGCCGCCGATTTCTCGTTTGTCCCGACACTTAACACAATATCCTATTGTCATAAATCTACTAGGCTCAAGGTCATATTACCGAGAACTTGTTAAATTTTTTTCACTATTAGACAAATCTCCGATCTCATTTTTTGTGTTCCAGAACAATTTTTTTCGTATCGGATGTTATTTTGATCAATTTAGGAATAAATTATTCATATTTCTTAAATAAATATACAATTTTTTGATAAAATATTTTGTAAATTCTAACTAACGCTGATCTGTAATGTCGTGTATTCTGATAATGCATTATGATTTACTGGGAATCCTTCCCACAGAAATATTTCTGCAATATATTCTCCTGATTCATCTGGAACCCAAAACACTGATGTATTCCATTCTTGATGTGGATTTAATTCTCCACTAAACCATGCAATCTTTACAACAAAATCTTTTGAATCTTTAACTTGTACTAGATAATTAAAATTCTGTGTTATTTCTTGATTATTTGTAATATCTGAAGCAATCTGAATTTGTTGATCAACGTTGACATTATTTCCAACAGGTGCACCAAAGGAATTAACTAATTTGGGTTCTTCAATTGATGCTCTTTCTGATTCTGTCAATCCTAATGCTGGGGTAATACCTACAGTAACCACTAATATTGTAAATAGACCTATGCCCTTACCTAACACGATTTTTTGGGCATTTTTTAGTTACAAAAGCCTTTCTGCACTGAACTTTCTTAGTGATGACTCAATTTTTTTAAAATTTTTCAAGATTTTGTATGATGGTGCTCTTTGAAGTGATAATTTTCCCTGGATTGAGCACATTCGCGGGATCAAAATATTTTTTGATTTTTCTAAATATTTTATAATTTTTTGCCCCATACTGAATTTTGATAAATTCTGAGCGTGCAAGTCCATCTCCGTGTTCTGCCGTTATAGTTCCACCAAGTTTTATTGTCTCCTCAAAATACTCTGTTGCTATTTTTTTAATAATTTTAATTTCTTTTTTATTTGAAATTAAACGTATGTGAACATTGCCATTTCCTGCATGTCCATATACAATTGATTTTGTATTATATTTTTTATTTATTTTATTTAATGCTAAAAATAATTTTGGAAGATTTTTCAATGGAACTGCTGCATCTTCAATTACATGTGGAATGCGTTTTTCTTTTTTAATTGATTTTAAACTATAATGAAGTGATGAATCTCTATATCGCCACCATTTTGTAATGTCTGTATTTGTTTGAATCTTTTTAACAATTTTACCTGTTATTACCAATTTGAGTTTCTTTTCTGATGCATTAATCATTTCATCATATTCTATAAACAGTAAACATTTGGTTTTACTGTCAAATTTATAGTCTATTTGAACTAGAGTTGTTTTATCTACAAATTCTATTGCTGATGGCTTTGTTTTATTAATTTCAATACAATTGTCTGATGCATCTAAAATTGATTTGTATTCTATAATGAATAGAATTCTTTTTTTTGGTTTTTCTTTAATTTTTAACTTTGCAGATAATATTATTCCTAATGTTCCCTCCGATCCTATGACAATTTTATGTGAATCATTTTTTGTTTTAATTTTATCTAATCTGTACCCTGATGAATTCTTAGTTACATTTGGAAATTTTTTAAAATCTGTTGTATTTGCAATTTTAATTATATCTTTTGAAACTTTGTCATTTTTAGGTAAAGTAATTTTATTTCCATCTCCATCAATGAATGTAATTTCTTTAACATTGTCAATTACACTTCCATACTTTAGACTTCTACTTCCACTTGAATTATTTCCTAGCATTCCTCCTACAGAACAAAATGAACCAATTGAAGGATTGGGAGGAAAGAATTTTTTTTGTTTTTCTAATTTTATATCTAGATTCCCCTTTATCGTGCCTGTACCAACTGTTACATGATTTTTACTAAGCCTGACTGAATCAAAATTTTTCATATCTAAAATTATTCCGTTGTTTAGTGCACTGCCCACTAATCCTGTTCCGACACCACGTACAGTTACCGAACCTTTCATTTTTTTAGCAATTTTTACTACATTAATGACATCTTTTTCATTTTTTGGAACTACTATTACTTTGGGAATTATTTTATACGAGCTTGCATCCACTGAGTAAAAATCTCTAAATTCTTTAGTTGAAAATACTTTTCCTTGAATTTTTGTTTCTAGTGTTTTAACAAGTAATTTTTCCATGTGGCGAATCTACACTTTGATTCTATAGTAATCCCATCTCTCAGGATCAAATAATGTGACAAATTCAGCTTGTTCTTTGTCTATTCTCGCTCTGATTACATCTCTTAATGCAAAGCTTGTGAGATACTTGAATTTCATAGAATGAGCTTGCATGATGAACATATGGCGCATCTCGCTTCCTCCTTTTAGGCCCCAGTAGCCCATTTTAAGTGCCAATGGTTCCAAAAATATTGTATTTCCTACCCCGTAATTTTCATCTCTGATCTCTTCTCGTAACTGATAGTTTTCTAGAGGTCCTCCTTTGGAAAAACCTATGATTTCCCCATTTTTGTCATTTAGTCTTAATGTATTGATAATTACATGTGGATCTTTTACCGATTTTTCAAAATTCTCTTTTTCAAATTGTAATGGTGTTGGTAATTCCATAAATATTTCATATAGTGTATTTATGAACTTGGGATCTTCTCTGGTTGTCATTGACTCGATTGTAGGAATCATCTTTAGATTTTCATATGAATAATTTGCTTGAATGGTAATTTCTTGTTGTCTAATTTTCATAAATGATAATACTGTATCAAAGAAATTTTTTCTCATTTCTTTTGGAAGAACTTTGAGAATTCCTTTTGCCATATCTGTTTCTTTATTTAATAATTCTTCAAAATATGCAACTGCACTTCTTACAATTAATGATGGTCTCCATGCTAGAGCATGTGCATTCATTTTTGCCCTCTCCATTGCCTTTGCAAAATCTCCCAATGCATACCCACTAATTCTATCTACTACTGATAGATACCATCCCATTTCCATTATATGTTCTTGATATGGTAAATTGTTTCTTGTCAAGTCAGAACTATCAAAAGATTGTTTGATCTGAATTTCTGCATTATTTTTTAATTCTCCACTCCAAGGGTATGTTGTTCTTAATATCAAAACTTTGATAATTTCTAAATCAATATTTGCTTCTGTAATTAATTGACGAAGTTTTCTATCCACTGAAATAAATTTCAAGACACTTTCTTCATGAGGTTTATCTACACTTTTTTGAGGATCAAAATCATGAAACAAAGCTGCAACATACAAATATTTTATATCCTCATCAGTAAATTGAATTTTATTTTGTTTTATTGCTAATAATGAGACATATGTTACTTCTAATTCATGATTAATGTTGTGATATCCATAATATTCTGTTCCAAGTCCTTGACTTTCAAAAAGGTCAATAGTATAATCTAACATTTCCACATAACAGTCATCTTCTAGTCCATTCTCTACCATTAGACTAAGAATTTCATTTCTCATGGAATGTGTATTTGCAAATTGTTGCAACATTATTCGATCTGATTTCGCGTTTTTAAATATGATCTATGTATTTTGAAAGATTTGTTGACTATAATTAGAAAGATCCAATAGAATTCCCAAATTTAGTCGTGAACTTCCACTGTTATTTCAAATAACATACAGATGGTAATGTATGAAATCCAACAAATAAAATTATGAATTCATCAAAAAAAAAGAATAATCCTTGCATTTGTCTTGCTTTTGATATAGCGAAAAGATAAAGTTCGTGAACTAAATTATTCCAAAACAAAAAACTTTTTGATCACTATGTATGGTAAAATTTGATGAACAAGTTAGAATCACTTGAAGCAGCATACAAAAAAGAAAACTCCAAGGTTGCAGTAAGGATGCTTGCAGTGTTGATGATTCTAAAGGATGGAAAGGACATACAGTGCACTGCAAAGACATTACACCACTGCACAAGCTGGGTGAGAAAATGGACGAGTCGTTTTGAGATAGATGGCCTCTACGACCACCCAAGAAGTGGTAGGCCAAGAACAATCTCCCAGACTCGAATGGATGCTATCATGTCCAAAAGCAATGCTAACTTTGTTTACCCCCATAATGTTGCAACAAAGTATCTTTTATTCCACTGGAGTAAAATTTCACATAACCCACATCAGAAAGATAATGCACCAATACGGCATGTCTGCAAAAACTGCACAAAAATATCACATCAACCATGCAAGTATATCTGCTGTGAGAAGCTGGCAGCAACGCATCAAAAAGAGAATTTCACGCCTAAAAAAGAAAGGATTTGTAATTGCAATGGCTGATGAAGCATTCTTTGTAAGGGATACAAAAACAGGAAAAAAGTACTGGTCACCAGTTGCCAAGAGAATATTTCTTCCATATACAGGACGACATGAGAGTCTGGCAGTGTATGGTACAATTACAGAAAATGGTAATCAACTATTCAGAGTTTATGACAAATTCAACGCTGTGACATTTGTAGAGTACCTAAAGGAATTGCATCAGAAATACGGCAAGATTGCAATCATTTTAGATAGAGCATCAGTTCACAAATCAAAGAAGGTAAAGGAATACCTTGCAAACAATAGAGATGTCAAACTAATCTGGTTGCCAAAGGGATCACCATACTTGAAGAACATGATAGAGCAGTGCTGGAAGATAAGCAAGTATGCATTGTTGGTTTCAGAGTATTATGCAATGTTTACAATAATGAACAAGGCAGTGTCAAAATATTTCAGAGTGACAAAATTCAAGCTTGATGTTGCAAATTATATCTTTAGAAATCCTGCAAAGATGTTTGCGAACTTTTGATCGTCGCTATAGCAATTGTTTACCCTGTTCCTATCATTCCCGCTGAATTTTGTCCATCACTCATTGGAAAATGTGCTAGTATGGGAGACGAAAATATGACATTACCTGATTTAATGGATTCTTGGATTAGTTTTTTTTATGTCTTAATTTTCATATCTAACTAACTGAAATAATCATTGTATTATTGACATTATTTGTTTCAAGAACTTTGAATGTTGTATATTTTACCAAAACACTCAATAGAATTATGATTTGGTTATTTTTGAATGTCATTTAACAAGGATTTATTGGAAAAATTAATGGGTTTTAATGAAAAAAATTCCCCCAACTTTACACTCTATATCAATAATGCTACCTATCCAATTTCCAGTGTATCTATTACCAACTCCACGATTCCTGTTAACGAACCTACTACTCGTGGTGGTGTATATTTTTCTGATAAATTTGCCTACAAAATGAAATGTGTAGTAAATGATCTTTCAATAGTTCCGTTGCTAACAAAGAAGATGTTAGGCCCAAATACTGAATTTGGTGAATTAAAAATTACGACTGATATTGTAGATGATAATACTCCTATGTCTCTTGAAATTTTTACTAATCTTACAAATAGCGTTCAGACGCCTACATCTATTGAACTTAGTTTGATAATTGTAAAATTAGAATCTGTTTAATCTACTCTGAGATATTTATCATATTTGTCTCTGCGTTCTTTATCTGATAATACTTCGTATGCTTTATTCAGCTCTGCCATCGCTTCTTCAGAATCTTTTTTTGTTTTATCTGGATGAGTCTTTTTTGCTAGTTCTCTGAATTTCTTTTTAATTTCTTCTTGGGTTGCATTTTTTTCTACTCCTATGATTTCATAATAGTTTGGGAGTTCATTGTTGTTTAACGCTTCTCTGAATTCCTTATCGTCTTTGGTATTCCTTCTTTTCCCCAATTCCTCATAATCGTCCCCCCAGTCTGAATGATATTTTTCAAAAGTTTTGTCTTTTTTTGACTCTAATCCTTCTTTATCATATGATGTTTTTCTACGTAAAATAACGTCTCTTGCAAGAAACAAAAACAACCCGATTACTGCAATTGCAAAACCTGAAAATAAAATAATTTTTTCTTCATCGGTTACTTCCAACTCCATATCTAAATTCTTCTCTTGAGCATATGCTGTTTGAATTGTTCCAAAAATAATTACTGAAATTACAAAAATGCTAAAGTTGTTCATTTTTCCTCCTATGATAATCTGAAATCTTCTTTTGCCGTATTTAGTACCACATGTGTTATTGTATTTTCCACATTGGGGATGGATGCTAGGCCCTTTACAAACTTGCTTAATTCGTTTCTTTCCTTGAATTTTGCAATAATTATGGTATCTGTTGAGCCTGTAATGTCATACACTCCGCAAACATTTTCAAATTTTGAAATTTCATCTTCAATATACATGACTTTGTCATTTTTTGCAATAATTTCAATTATTGCAGTTAGCGAATATCCAATTTTCTCATGATCAATTATTGCAGTATACCCTTTGATGATTTTTGCTTTTTCTAATTTTTTAATCCTTGATAGTACTGTTACTGTGGACATTCCTAATTTGAGAGCTAATTGTCTGGCTGATTGTCTTGCATCTACTAACAAATTTTTGAGTATTTTTTCATCAGTCTCATCTAGTATCATACAATATAATGGTGAAAAAATTATTTAAAATTTCATGAAATTCATGTAAATTTGTTTAATTTTTTCTATCTATGATGAAGAAAAAACTTTCAAATTTAATACAAATGGAATCTTTATTGAATTATGAGCGAAATTGAGGATTTAGTCAAAAAAGGACATTCTTTAATGGATGATGGGAAATATGATGACGCTTTAGGATGTTTTGAACAAGCACTTCTTTTGAATCAAGATGATCCTGATTTATGGAATAATAAAGGAGTTGTGTTGCGTAGTTTGGGTAGGTATGAAGAGTCTATGGAATGTTTTAACAAATCCCTTGAAATTGAACCTCGTGACAAGTATGCATCGTAACTTTAAATTCATTTTTTAATATGAATTTGTTGTTTACCCTCAGTCAATCTATATTATTAACAAAATATTATCAAAGATGGTGAGTTCTAAAATAGATAGGATGTTAGTGCAGGCTTTTGAGTGTGTAGAAGATGGAAATTATTCTGAAGCCTTGAAACTATATGATTTGGCATTAAAAGAAGAACCTCAAAATGCTAGTGTACTAATTGATAAGGGAGCAACATTACAAAATATGGGAAAAATGAAACTTGCTATTCGTTCATTTGATAAAGCCCTTGATATCTCGCCTGATAATCTTGATGCTCTTCTAAACAAAGGGGCGGTTTTACATTCAGACCAAAAATATCTAGAAGCAATAGATTGTTATGATGTTGCTCTAAAAATTGATAAAAAATGTGCTATGGCACTTGCTTACAAAGGACTCTCCTTAGGAGAAATGGGTGATCTTCCAAATGCAATCAAGCATTTTAAAAAAGCATTATCTGTTGACAAACATTATGATTTAGCTATCATTTCAAAAGATCTTGCTCAAGAATTATTAAAATCTGTTAAAAAACAAAAATCTAAAACACAGTAACATCGCCAGGTGCTGGTTCTCGATTATTCTGTTTTTCATTTTCTTCAAAAAAGTCTCTATGTGTTGAATTTTGGTGCTCTCTTAATTTATCTACATTCTCAAATCCCTTGTGGCATAGGTAACATTTTGGCTTATGTTCGTCAACTAGAGGAAGTACCATGCTAGTAATTACATGGCTGGCTACTTATTTCTTGAGAGTATAAAGAATATATCTTGATGGGAAAACGAACCAATATGCTCGAACAACTAGTAGGGGATTCTCAAGCATTAGATCGTGCTTTGGCTGGAGAAGAACTTTCTTACAAGGATGGTCTAGAATTGATGAATTATGATAATTTACATTTACTTGGCGCAGTAGCTGATAATTCAAGAAAAAAATTAGTAAATGACACTGTAACTTTTGCTGCCTCATATTACATGAACTATACTAATGTCTGTGCCGCTAGTTGCCAAATGTGTGCATTTTATCGTAAAGACGGTGCAGATGATGCATATACGTTAACTCCTCAAGAAATCGAACAACGAGTTGGAATTGCAAAACAGATGGGTGCAACTGAGGTTCACATTGTTGGAGGTTTTCATCCAAAACTTCCACTAGAATATTATGAGGATATGATGAAAGCAATCAAAAAAAGTCATCCTCAACTTAACATCAAAGCATTAACTGCAGCTGAAATTTATTATCTCTCAAAATTAACTAAAAATTCTACAAAGGAAATCTTATCTCGTCTAAAAGATGCAGGACTTGATTCAATGCCAGGTGGAGGTGCAGAATTATTCCATCCTGACATTAGAGGAAAAATAGTTCGTGGAAAATGTACTGGACAACAATGGCTTGATGTAATTGAAGAGGCTCACAATATGGATATCAAAAGTAATGTGACTATGCTTTATGGACATATTGAAAAACCTGAACATATTGTTGATCATTTAATCAAAATCCGAGAATTACAAAAGAAGACAAATGGTTTTCTTACTTTAATTCCTTTGAAATTTAGTTTGGATAATACTGAATTGGAACAACAGCATTTGGTAAATAATGAATGTTCATCCGTTTATGATTTGAGAATTGTAGCACTGTCTAGATTGATGCTTGCCAATGTTCTTAACAACATCTCGGTATATTGGGTTGCATATGGCAAAAAATTAGCTCAAGTTGCATTATCTAATGGGGGCAATGATTTAGTTGGAACTGCCTTCTCTGAAGAAATTTACAAAGCTGCAGGAAAAGCAACCTCTTCATCAGTTGATGAATTAGCAACAATGGTAAAAGAGGTTGGTAGAAATCCTGCACAAAGAAATACTCACTTTGATATTTTGAAAAAATTCTAACTCATCTGTTTTTTAATTGAATCTAGTTTTTCTTCCATTTTGACATGTTTGTCTCGTCTTGAATCTATTTTGATTATTACCTCAACTCTTGCTATTCCTAGATTGTGAACTGTCTCCATCATTTGTTTTGTTGCGGTGTTTATTACATCCATATTATCTGATTCTAGAATTGTCCCCATTGGGTTGATTTTATATCTGAGATTTTCTATTTTTTGGATTGATTCAATTGCTTTTGCAATGTAAAAACTAACACTAGTCGTTTTAGTTGCCATTGGATATATGCTGATTTCTGCTTGAATCAAGATGTCTCATTTGCTAATTTTTACTTAATAATATCTTCTTCATTTTTGTGTAATCTGAATTATTCTAATACCCTCATAGTAAAACCAACATTCAAAGATGGGAAAATATGGGTAAATTTGAATTGGAACAGAACCTTGATTAAAAAGAAATGTGACCGATGTGGTTCTGATTTAGGCACAGAAAGTAAGAAAACAAAGCAACGATTTTGTGGAACTTGTAAGAAAAAGTTTGATTTGTATAAGTAATTTATTTTAAAATCATTCAGCCGGTTTCTTCTCTTTTCTTGTTACACTGTCTTTTTTCCTTCTTGCACCAAAACTAATCAAAACTAGTAAAAATCCAATACCTACTAGAATACCTGACAACATCTGATAAGCTTGGTTTTGGTCTTCAGCTATCAGTAAATCGATAACCTCTTCTTCACTCATTCCCGATTCTCCTATTGGTTGTTCAGCCGATGCTATGGTGACTATGATTCCTGCAATGATCATTGCTATTCCTCCTGAGAGAATTCGTTTATCGATAAGAACCATATCTATTACTAATTGACTTTTACCATATATTAGGTATTTTGTAATTTCTAAAATCCTTCAGGTGGTCTTTGAACAAAAACGTTGCAAACCAGTGCATCTGTTTTTTCATCTCTGTATTGTACATTACATGAAACAAATTTCCCCTTGAGTGCTCGCTCTAAATCTTCTTTAGTTTTTTCTTCGTATTGTGGTTGTTCAGGATCATCTATTTTACTCATTATGATTTTTTCTACTTTACCATATTGCTCTTGATTGTCTTTTCTTGTATGGCTAATTAGCATTTCAAAAGCATTATTTGTAAGAATTGAAAGTACTGCACCACCGATTCCATCTCCCATAATGTTAATTTTTTTCTGTTCTATAACTACTTGTTGGCAATACTGATTTCAAAGTTTGGAACTAATCCTTTCTCTTTTGCCATTGCAAACATTCGTCTAATTGATTCCTCACCTGGGTCTCCCATGTTTACAGTAACCTTGTTTACATACATTTTTACAAATTTCTCAATAAGACTTCTCTCTTTGCCTCTGGAATATTGCATTGCATATTCAATGGCATCATCAAAATGTTCAATTCCAAATTCGATTGATTTTTGTAGATATTTGTCAAACTTTACTATTGTATCCATGCCTAGGTCTGTTCTCATGACATTGATTCCTAGAGGTACTGGTAGTCCGTTTGTAGTTTTATCCCACCATTCTCCCACATCTAAAATTTTGACATTGCCTTCTTGTTCATACGATAATTGAGTTTCGTGAATCACTAATCCTACATCAACTTTACCTGATTTGACAGCTTCTGGAATGTCACTGAAATTCATCTCAACATAATCAAACTTTCCAATCATTAATTGGAGTAACAAAAATGCTGATGTCATTTTTCCTGGAATTGCAATTTTACATTTTTTAATCTCATCTATGGTCATCATTTTTTTGGCAGTTACAATCGGACCATAGTTAATTCCAAAACTTCCACCACTTCTCAAGATTGTATATCCTGGAATGAATGCACATGCATGTACTGAAACTGCAGTAACATCAAGCTCTGGATCAGTTGCTTTACGATTTAATTTCTCAATATCCTCAATTACATGATTTACCTTAAAATCTGGGGATGGGACTTTGTCTGTAAACATTCCGTAAAACATGAATGCATCATCTGAATCTGGGGTGTGTCCGACAGAAATTTCCATATCTGTCTTCCTTGATTCTGGTAATAAATACCAAAACCTGCTAGGAATAGTTTTTCTATGTCAAAAATTAATTTCTATCATGAATTCTATTGAAGCTTATGAAAATGATATAAAATTACAACTAGATTTTCTAAAATCTTTCAAAAAACAAAAAGCATTATCTACATCTAGTCAAAAAAATATCCTTTTTTCAGGTAGTGGAGATTCCTTGGTTTCCTCATTACTTGCAGAGTCCTTTTCAGACGGTTTGGTCAAGGCTATGGATCCACTAGACTTGTATCAAAACAAATCTTTTGCAAAATTAAAACAAATCTATTTTGTATCAATTTCAGGAAACACCATAACTAACATCAAGATGGCAAAGATTGTAAAAAAAGCAGTTGCTATAACTTCTCAGCCTCAAAGTCGATTGGCAAAAGCATCAGATGGGATAATTTTTCTAAATTCCCAAAATTCTGGTGTTTTTACTGCCGGTAGTATTTCATTTTTAGAAAGTGCATTAACTTGTATTTCGTTAGTAAAAAATATCAAAATTCCAAATATCTCACTATTTGTAAAAGCTGCAACCTCTGCAAAAAAAGCAAAACTCTCAAAGAGAATTTTTGTTCTAGGAAATTTGTATACATTTCCAATTGCGATGTATTGTGCTGCAAAGTTTTATGAAATTTTAGGGTATGATGTACACTATTCAAGAATTGAACAGTTTTCTCACATGGAGTTGTTTTCAGTAAAAAAAGGAGACACTGTAATTATTTTTGAAGAGAAAAATCCCCACACAAAACAACTGGGAAAAACCTCAAAAATATTGGAATTAATGTGATTCATCCTGATGTGCCAAAAGAAAAACTAGCTCAGGTGATCTATTGCATCTTTTTTTCACAACTAATTTCTCTAAATGAGGCTAAAAGGGCTCACAAGAAAGAATGCCATTTTGTGACAGCAAAAAAGATTCGTGGCGTTTCTAACCGTATGATCTACTGATCTTTTCAAAAACTAAGGTTTAATACCTGAATCCAAAGTTTTGCGAATATGGCAAAATTCAAGTCTACTTCAGAGGTAATGAAAATTATCAAGAACAAAGACAACATTCGTAACTTTGGTGTCATTGCTCACGTAGATCATGGAAAGACAACAATGTCTGACAGCCTTTTGGCAAATTCTGGAATTATTGCCCCTTCAGCTGCTGGAAAAGCCCTTGCGATGGACTTTGATAAAGAAGAGCAGGAAAGAGGAATTACAATTTACCAAGCAAACGTTACCTTGCTCTTTGCCCAAAAAGATCAAGAATACGTAATTAACATGATTGATACCCCGGGCCACGTAGATTTCAGTGGAAGAGTAATTCGTTCATTAAGAGCAATTGATGGTGCAGTAGTAGTTTGTGATGCAGTAGAAGGCATCATGACACAAACTGAAACTGTAACTAGAATGGCTCTTGAAGAAAGAGTAAAACCTGTTTTGTTTATCAACAAAGTAGACAGACTCATCAAAGAACTAAGATTAACTCCAGAAAAAATGCAAGCCCAATTAGCCGAAGTGGTTGCAAATTTCAATACACTAGTTGACACATATGCAGAACCTGAATACAAAGAGAAATGGAAAGTTTCTATTCAAGATGCTAGTGTAACATTTGGTTCAGCAAAAGATAGATGGGCAATTAACACTGATTTAATGAAAGAGCGAGGAATAACATTCAAAGATGTAATTGATGCATATAATGATGAAAAACTTGAAGCACTAATTGAAAAAGCACCACTAGCTGATGCAGTACTTGGAATGGTAGTAAAACATCATCCAGCACCACATGATGCAATCAAGTATAGAATTCCACAAATTTGGAAAGGTGATTTAGACTCTGACGTTGGTAAAGCATTACTAGCAGGAGATGATGATGGTCCAACAATTATGATGGTTGTAAACATGGTTTTAGATCCTGCAGCAGGACCTGTTGCAATTGGAAGACTATTTTCAGGTACTATCAAAGACGGTCAAACTTTACACATTATAGATGAAAAAAGAGAAGGACGTGTTCAATCAGTCAATTTCTTTATGGGTAACCAAAGAGAACAAGTTGGTGAACTAGGTGCAGGAAACATTCCGGCATTATTGGGATTAACTGAATGTAGAGCTGGAAACACCTTATCTTCAATCAAAGGAATCCCTATGTTTGAAGGAGTCAAATATGTTTCAGAACCAGTTGTTCAAATTGCAATTGAACCAAAACATCCTAAAGATTTACCTAAATTAGTAGATATTTTAAAACAACTAACCATTGAGGATCCAAATCTTGTTGTAAAAATTGATGAGGAATCTGGTGAGACAATTGTTGCAGGAATGGGTGTATTACACTTAGATGTTGCAACACACAGAATCCAAGATGCAAAATGTGAGATTGTAACATCTGAACCTTTGATTAACTACAGAGAAACTGTAAAGGGTGGATGTGAACCAATCATGTCAAAATCACCAAACAGACACAATAAAATTTTCATGAAAGTAGAGCCATTGGAACCTGAAATTGCACACATGTTAAGAACTGGGGAGATCTCTGATATCAAAGACAAGAAAGTAGTTTCTGATTTACTAAAAGAGAATGGATGGGATACTGATACAATCAAAAGAGTAATGAAATTTGATTCACGTGGTAATGTTTTGATTAATGGAACAAAAGGTGTTCAATTTGTACAAGAATCAACTGATTCTATTAATTCAGGATTTGAAGAAGTAATGAAAGAGGGTCCTCTCTGTAAAGAACAGATGAGGGATTGTAAATTCATCTTTACTCACTTTGTTCCTCATGAGGATACAGCACACAGAGGTTTGTCTCAATTAGGACCTGCATCAAGACGTGCATGTATGGGTGCTTTGCTCACAGCAGGTACTGCCGTGTTAGAGCCAACTCTAGCAATTGAAGTTCGTGTACCCACTGATTTGGTTGGAAATGTTGCAACTATACTTTCAGGTAAACGAGGCAAAGTACTTGACATGTCACAAAAAGGTGCATCAAGTATTGTTGTTGGTGAGATTCCAGCTTCTGAGACATTTACACTATCTGAAGCAATGAGAGGCCAAACTGCCGGCCGTGCAACATGGAATACCTCATTTAAGGAATGGACTGAAGTTCCAAAATCTATGTTAGGTCCTGCAGTAGCTGACATTAGAAAGCGAAAGGGATTGGCACCAGAACCACCAGATGTTAATGATTTTATCGATAAAGCATAATTTTTTTAGTTATTCAAAATCCCATTCAGGAACAAATACAATTTCATCTTTTCCTAAATTTAACATGGAGAAAGGCATGTTTTTTGTTAATTTCATAGATGGTTCATATGAGTTTAAACTATTACATGCCAAGCATATCCAACTACCTCCATCAACATGAGTCATGATCATTTGAAGATCATCACTATTGCAATTATAACATGTTTCAGGAATTGCATCTATCTGTTTAGCTCTGGAAATAATGAGTCGCCCTGCTTCATCATAATCTGTCATGGATTTTTTATATGAATTATGAACTTAAAGATATCCTGATTTGATTATTGTAATGTTCGTTCATTTGAACAAACACTCATTCGTTCATTTGAACAAACAAAAATTATGTTCGTTCATTTGAACAAACAATAATCTATGCCTAAAATAACCAAAATTACTCATTATACACCATTAAATGACATTCATTACCACTCATTACCAATACTTATATACCACTAATGCGCCCATCATATTATGAGTACACAATCTCAAAACAGCGACGCATTTGCAATGTACAAGCAAAATGTTCAGAAATACTTTGAAAATATTTCAAAACTAACCCCACAATATTTTCAATCTGCAACAGAATTGCAAAACGAATGTATGAAAACTTGTCAAAAAACAATTAACGCTACAGTATCTATGCAACAAGAATTTGCAAAAAAATCTGGAATCAATACTGAAATTCCAGATTCTGCAAAAACTGCAATTGTTGATACTAACAAGCAATTTGTTCAAGCAAGTACAGTAAATAATCAAATGGTAAAAACTGCCATTGAAGCAACTGTTCAAAATTTCAAAACATTTAACGACAACGTTAATGCATTTGCTGAATTAAACAAAAACATTATCCAAACTTGGGTAACTCCTTTCACACAAACAAAATAGTGTGATTGATTTTTCTTTTTTTATTTTAGAATAATTCATGAAATTTGATGATTACTCATCAAACTCCACATGTGTTAGGCAATTTGTCTTTCAAAATTTGTATTTAACCACGATGGATGATTTGGCCTTGTAGAAACCATCTGATTTTAACCCAATTGTGATACATTTTAGCTAATTTAGATCCATTAGGATTGTATTTGCAGATTACAGTATGGTCTCATCATACGTCAAAATGTGCAAAACACTACTCAATATAATCACCAGATGCAGAATTCCTAGGTTCTTACATCCAAAATCAAATCATATCTATTCTGTTTGGACACATCTCATACTCTTGGCAATACGACAGTACGAATCAAAGAGTTATAGAAGATTTACAGAATTTTTAGAAGAATGTGTAGGAATTCAGGAATATCTTGGTTTGTCTACCATTCCACATTACACCACACTACAAAAGGCAGCTGCAAGACTGGAAGGAAATCTGTTACATAAAATGTTGCAGGAATTCATTTTGTACAAAAAAGTCAGACTGGTTCTAGCTGGAATTGATGGTAGCGGATTCAGTTACAGTACAGCATCATACTATTATACAAAAAGAGTACAGTTACGCAGGAATTTCCTAAAAGTTGTTGTTTGTGCTGACATGAATACACAGCTTGTTTGCTGTGTCATGACACACCACAACATGCAACATGATAATCCTGATTTTCTGCCATTGTTGTACAAAACCAACAATATTGTTCCAGTTGATATTGTGTTAGGTGACATGGGTTTTGATGATGAGAATAACCATGTTGGTGCAGAACAGATCAACACAGCTGCAATAATTCCAACTCGATATAGAACAGTTCCAATTTACAGAACCAGCGGAATTCACAGAAAGGAGATGAAGAGGAACTTTCCTGTACAATTGTACCATCAGAGAAACAAATCTGAAACAATCTTTTTTGTGATCAAACAGATAATGTCAGGAGATGTCACATCAAGAAATGCTACAACTCAGGACAATTAGATGTTGTACAGGTTAATTGCATACAATGCTTACAGGATTAGAAAATTAGATTTTGTTATTTTATTATGGTTTCTACAAGGCCGGATGATTTATCAGTGAATCATCTGAGTTCTGCAGTGCCTCTGTTTGTTTGGTAACTTCCAGCAGATTTCCCGATGGCTATTGCAGACAAATCACTAGGGTCAATCCCTGTTTGCTCTGTATCTGTTTTCTTACTTTTCTTGTCACTCCAGACAAAAAAGCCTACAGCAATTGCTACTCCTACCCCTGACACAGTATACAGTACAGGAACTTGTGCACCATTCTCATCTCCTTTCCCTGGGGCATTCTCTGTTACAAGAAATGATTCTACTCTGCCAGAACTTTCTTGTACATACCCTTCAATGATTATGGTTCCATCATCTTGGGATTCTATAGAGCGAATGGAGTACTCTTCATCATCTATCTCAAATGGTACGGTAATGTCTCTGTCTTGACAAAATCCAAGGTATACTGTACATATTCCCATAGAATAGTTTGTCACAACTGTGCCTGAGAATCCGAATTTTACAGTTTCACTCATCTTGGCGGTAGGATCAAACATTGATTCCCATTTGGATAATGGCAAGTCTGATAGTCCTGTGGTGTCCATCAATTTCAAATTTAATGTCTTTATTGCATCAGAGTTTAAGAGATGTTGAGACACCTCTGGAAGTATCATAAATGCTGAGATTGGTGAGTTAATGTCATATGTGCCAAATTCAGTCTCTATTGGAATTTCATCTAAAATTTTGAACCCCCTCCACTGTGCGTCTAGTACTGATTCCGAAATGAAATGGTCTTTCATGGTTGGTTGTAATGTTATCTTGTATTCTATTGATGTTGATTTTTTCTGTGGAGTAATGGTTACAGAATATTCTCCCGATATCTCTGAAACTGTGACAAATGATTTTTCTTGTAATTGAGAGTTTATTTTCTGAATTAAAACTGCAGCATTTTCTGAGTTGATGTCAAATGACATTTCTTGTTGCGTTTTTCCAAATAATTCTGCTAGCTTACTATCTTCAGAATATTGAATTGATATAATTCTAGTAAATGTGAAAATTGGTGAAAACTCTTCAGAATTTTTTGGAATTACGCCATCTAATTGTACTGCATGTGCTGGAACAATAAATGATACTAGTACTAACATTATAGTAATTGTAACATATTTTGTATTCATACCCTAAATTATATTTTATTCTATAAAACAAGAACAAGGAATTATTTTCTTTGAGAAAACAATTCTTCTTTTTTATATTATTTTTACAATTATACTCTCATGCAAAAATATACAATCCTTTCAGGACTGTTTGTAATGGCATTGATGGTTACATTTTCACAACCAGCATTTGCACAGTATGACGTTCTAGATAATGGATTATACGATGAAATGGAAACCTCGAAAATCAAAGTAGAAATTGCCACCCAAGATGGTGCTAAAGGTTCTGGCACTCCATACTTTGCTGCAGATGGAGTGCTTGGTGCATCCATACTCTCAGGTGGAATCTTTGGAGGAATTGCTGCAATGCTTTTCGTTCGAGGCAAAAAAGGAAAATACGCTGCAATTGGACGGGGATAATTCCCCTCTTTTTATGCCTAGATTTACTTCACATATTTAAAAGAAAAATTTTTTCTCAAAAATAGGAAAATGTAGAATTTCTTAAGTACGATTTTCACCTATTGTATGGTAATGCCAAACCAGTTCTCCCAACTATTGTGCATGGATACAATAAGAAATGCAAATAATCATCTCGAGCCAGGACAACGAGCTATGCTTGCTTGTGAAAACAAGCTTCCAAAGTCCACTGTAAAGGCTGCATTGACGATTCTCAAAGATCATGATTATGCACTTTGGATTGAACTACACGAACACAACCTAGCTGAAAAGATTATTGGAATTTATTCAGATCCAGTAAAGCGCCATATTCTTTTACTAATTGATAGTCCCATCTCAAAAGATGAGATGTTAAATCAATGTGGTGCATCCCAGTCTTCAGCTTATCGCAAGTTCAATGAGTTGTTGCAAGATGGTTTTATTTTGCCTGTGGGATACACTAAATCTACAAAACGTGTACGTCTATATGACAAGATAATCACAAAGGCTGAGTTTAGCGTATCTACAAAAATAAGTCAAATTCGACTTCAGGTAAATTTGTCGCGTTTACCACAACTTCCAATAGGAGAGCCCATATATCCATGACCTCAATGGAGACTCTCCTAGCTACTTCTTTTGAGAAAAAATTTTATGATTTTGTAGACAATGATGAAATTACAAAAATAAAAGATTCTGTTTTTGAAAAATACCACATGACATTGTTATCTTCGATTAAAGACTTTGAAAAATTTGAATCAATCACTGCTCAAATTTTAGGTGATGATGGAACTCCTCTAATTAAAAAAACACTTGACTCTATATGCTCTTTACAATCCAAATCTGAGCATACTGTAGAAATTAAAGACGAATCAATAAAAAATGCAATTTTGACATCTTTTGAAGATGATGTGAAAAAACAAATTTTGGATATTGCCTTTGATTACCCTCTCACCATTTGGGAAATTGCGTCTAGAACTAACATAGAGCCCGGAGTACTGTCTGAGAATATTTCATATCTTATTTCTCATGGATTACTGGCAACAAGTGATTTGACTGATTCTGAACATAATAAAAAATATTGTTCAGCAATTGATAATTTCTCTGTCAAAACAGAAGGTGATGAATTTCACATGTATGTGACTATTAATGAAATTACAAATGCTGATCCTTTAAAGATAATTTCCTAGCCTCGTAATATTCGAAGACCTTATTTCTAACCGATCAGAATCTAGAATGAATCTATTTGGTAAAAAATTACTGGGAAAAACGTTTCAAAAAACTACTTGCCGAAGAAGAAGATAATTTGAAACACGAAGTAACTGAAGCTGTACGAAAGAAACTTGAAGAATCTAAAGAATCCTAACCTGAATCTTAATTTTCACACACATGCAATCCCCTACTACCTAATTCTAAAGAATGAACATGTTCGCTGTGTTTGATTCCTCGAAGTTTTGTAATCTTTATCGTTCTTTTCATCTTATTATTTACAATTTGATTGTCTAATTCAATGATTCCTGATGTGATAAATGATTCTGATGATCTGTTGTTTTCAGAAATTAGTAATGATGTGACATTGGAATTTTCTAATGATTGAATCATCCCTTGTAATCCTTGTCTCATGTGAAACTTATCTGAATACTGCATTTCAAGAATTGAAATTGAATCCACCACAATACGTTTAGCTTTGATTTTCTTAATACTGTTTAAGATGAATCTAGTCAAATGTTCAAACGGTATTTGTTCTGCTCTATACAGAGAATCATCTCTACCTACAATCTTACCTTTAATTTTAAATGGTCTTAAATCAATTAGTAGGATTTTCTCTTTAGATATCAAATCTTCTATGTCTAATCCCAATGATTTACAATCATTTTTTATCTCATCAACACTTTGCGATAGTGAGATGTATACTCCTGGTTCATTATACTCTCTTGCTCCCGAATAGATAAATTGTAATCCAAAAATTGTTTTTCCACTTCCTGGAGGTCCTGATACTAACACTGAACTGTTTTTTTTGATACCTTCAAATAATGTTGTATCAAATCCCGGAATTCCAGTTTTAATCAATTCTGAATTTTGCTTTTTGTTTTGAATAATTTGATCTTTAAATGTGGAAACGTATAGGGCGCATCCGCATACCCCAACTATTGCAGCAATCGTCTCCTGCTAAAAGATATGTTGTTCCAATTAATGATGTTAGCAATCCTCCAGAAAATATCATTTGAGGATACGATCTTTGAATTTGAACTATTTTGATTGATGGTCTTGGTTCTTTTTGAATCGGTTGCATTTTTTCTGTTGTTTCATTTTTTACTATGGTCAATCTATGGTGTTACGTTATGCTGACAGAGAATACGTTTGTGTGTCTCCTGATACTGCTGATAGGTGGCGTGAATTAGGACTGGCGCAAATTATTTTTGAAAGCGAAATTGAAGTAGAAGATGAAAGTAAAGAAAAAAATCTTGGTTATACTCATATAGAAAATAAAGAATATCCTGGTGCTCCTCCAGAACCTCCACAAAAATCATCTTCTATTGATAATTCTGAATGTATGGATGGTTATACTCTGGTGTTTAGATTTGCTCATCAAGACACATTCTGTACTAGCCCATTTACTGCAAAAATGTGGGAAAGATTAGGTCTTGTTAAAATTATTGAATTTGAAGGTGAATTAATTGCTGAGGAAGAAGTTACTGAAAAAGTAATAGAAGTACTAGATGTAATTGGAGAAATTCCTGAAGAGATTCCGGAAATTAATGATGACTTTTCTGATAATTCAACAATGTCTGTGATTTCAATACTTGATCCAGAAATTCATGAAATAAATGAAAAAATTTGGGTTGCCATTGGATATGATTCTACCAACAGTATTCTCATTGAAGGCGATTCGGGAATTATTGTTATTGATACATTGAGTTCATATGCTTCAGCAAAAATGTTGTTGGAAGATTTTAGATTAATTAATGAAAAACCAATAAAATCTATAATTTACACTCGATCTAACCCTGATCTTCTTTTGGGTTCCCTCGGCATTTGTAGAATCTGGTGATGGCAGTGTTGAGATTATTACATCTGATGATCTTATGGAATCTTATTCAGATCATGCAAATTCTGATACTGTTCCTACCCCATACTTTCTCTTCTACATTCTAAATTACCAGCTAACTCACCATTTCTCACAGTTCCAGTCACCAGCTAAAATACGGGCTAGTCACCAGCTAAATTTTTTCACCAATAATGTGGGAATAACTTTTGAAAAATCATTCCTCGATCGTAATTTTGTTCTCACCATTTACCAATAATTCATACTCACCACACTTGATCCCTCATGCAATTTTTCATCAAATTTGAGGAAAGTAAAAACGAGGAATTGAATAATAAGATTTGTCTATGTTCTGTGTTGATATTATTAGCAATTCTTATTTTAAACCGATGGATAGATTGAATTGAGGAAGTGAGGATTCAGTTAGAGTTCATTTTTGGTCGAATGGTCTAGCTCATCTAGATTCTAATTGATCCCACTATCCTCAAATTTTTCTCCAAATCTCGTTGTTTGCATTTTGTTGACATCTAGTCAACAACTATAACACAGTTTTTTTATATTGCGGGTTATTTTACTAATGTTGACCAAAATGAACAGTGAGGATTCACGATCTAGATTTTTCTGTGTTAGCTGCACACGCTTTCATCTATTTTGTGTTCCTCACTATCTAGGTGAGGGGCTTGAACTCGGTCCTTAATGCAAAACTCTCTAAGGGTCGCAATAGACTCGATGGACTGCAAAAATCAAACACTGAAATTTTAACCAAAGTTCTAAATTTATTTCAAACTCACGAAATTTTATCTGCAAAACAGATCGGTGAGATTCTAAATGTATCTAGGGAACACGCCCAAAGAGAATATGTCAAACCTTTACTTGAATCTGGCAAAATCAAGAAATTAGAGACTTCAAAAGGCAAGTATCAATTAATCGAATCTACAAAAACTAAAGCTGATCTCACCGATGAGATTTTTTCTGAATCAGAAGTTATGAAAACTCTACTTTTTACAAATTGGCTTTCAAATAATTCTTCAAAAAATGAAAAATCTAAACTTGTGAGATTTGCTAGAATATGTCTAGGTTCTGTTAATCCAAAATTCAAGATTCACCCTGATGGAATTACAAAAGACAACTGGGAGACTGTGATTAAGCATATGAAAGATGCAGTTTTAGAAGTCTCAAAGAACAAGAGACGTCTTACTTTTATGAATCGTCAAGCTTTCCGTCACGCCATAATTTACGGACTTGATATTAATATCTCTCAAGAGAAAGGTAAGAAATTAGGAATTGATGGTGACAAAGACAAGCCAAAAACTGCCGATCTTAGAATTTCATCTGAGCAAATTATTCAGGCTAAAAAATTGCTCAAGAAGAATGATTTAGAGTTTGTCAAATTTGGTGTCAAGTGCTGGACCTTTTGTCGTCCCTCTACTCTTTACATTATTGAGACTAAGGATTTGAAATTTTATGATAGAGTTGTCAAGTTTGCTGAAATAGATGGCGTTAAGGTTTACAAAAAAGATGTTATTGATTTTGTGGAAAAATTGCTTTTGGTATTTCCTCAAGCTGAATCTAAAATTAAAATTGGTTCTTATTCTCATAGAGCTTGTTCTCTCAAAGTTTTTGAAAATAAAACTCAAACTGATTTTCAAAAATACATTTATGATGAATCTTTTGTCATTCCATTAGAGAAATATCATAAGCAGAGATTATTTCAAAAGAAAAAATATCTATTTTGGAATGACAACAAAACAGAATTTACTTTTGAAACTTATGATCGTATTGTTGTCTCTTCTGTTGCAAATGATAACAAATTTTTCAAGAAAATTTTAACGTCTATTGGTTTTGATCCGTCAGATTTTGGTTCTTACTTTAGAGCTAACTATGCTTTCCGTCATTTTGGTTTACAGATGTGGTTAGAGCTTACTGATTATGATTATGAATTTGTTAGTGAGATGTCTCACGATGATGTTGCTACTTTAAAAAATTGGTATGGTAAAAGGTCCAGTGAACATTTAGAAAAACGAGCTAGTGAGGTCGTTGTTTAATGGTTGATAAAAAACCTGAGAATCATTATTTTTATTTTAATTCCGATGAAAGAAATTTTTTGGATAAAAAATTTAACACTATTGATAGAACGTCACGAATTAAAAAAATTAAAAATTTCTTACTTAGAGAAGAATCTGTTGATGAAATTTCTATTGATGACAAAATCAAACGTCAACAATTACTCAAACTTCAACTGCAAAATTGGAAAGAGCTCAAGTCTAATGGTTTGATTATGGAAGAAGCTAAGGCTATTCTTTTAGAAAAACAAGAGATGAAAGAACCAACTCTTGAGGACAATTCTGATCTAAAACACGATGGCGGACTAAATGGTTATTCCTTTTGTTCTTTTTGTCACCACGAACACGCTGGAACTGAACCTCGAGTTTGTAAAAAAGTTGATTGTAATTGTGGGGTCCGTGGATAATGATAATCTTGCAGGTGGTTTACTTTGGTTAGCGGTGTATGGATCACCAGTGTTTTTACTGGTGTCTATCACTACCACACTAGAGGGCATACTGTCGGTGGTGATTCTGATAAATTATCTTCAGCTTGTCACGTTCATAAAATTTCTTTAACGAAATTTGAATGGGTTGATAAATTTTCTCTAGATGACATTCCTAGACCTGATAGAATTTGTCGAGACTGTTTGATTAGAACCAAAAAGAAGATCAATATTTTCAATTACATTACTGATCTTGAAAAAGAGCTCGATGGTTTTGAAAAGACCCTGGACTACTTGGAGACTCAAGTTGATTTCGTTTCAAAAATTCCTAATATCGAGGTTGAAGCAAACTGAAATACAAAAAAATCATTTGTAAAAATTGCGGAAAGACTGCTAAAACAAAGCTTAGCGTTGAGTTATGCTCAATTCCCTGTATCAAAGAATGGAAAGAAGAAGAAGAATATGCGAGGTCCTTGAAGAATTGACTTGGCAAGATTATTCTAAATTCAATTTCTGCTCTAGTTGTAAAGAAATTTACCCTAAAAAATATCGATACTGTCCTTTATGTAAACAACAACTGAGGACCAAACCACGTTATAGAAAAATCAAGGTGACTGTTTGAGCAAAAAGAAATTCAAAAAATTCTACACTGGAACATTTACAAAACCTGATCCTATTTCCAAAAATTCCTTAGAGTCTTTTGGCTTTTCTGCACCTGAATCTAATTTGAAAATGATTTTGAAAAAATTGATCTTAATGACTTGTTGTTGGACCTGTATGAGAAATTGGAAAAAGGAATTTTACTTAATGGATTAAGAGGGGGTGATAATGTGACTAGAGCTATTGGACATCTTGAAGATTTAATTGAAAAATTAGAAGCACACGAAACTATCAATAAAGAAGCTACTGTTGGTGAATTAAAATCAATTTTATCTACTTTGAAACAAGCTAAATCTCAAATTGACAGTTTGTTATATTGATTTTGTAAAAAAAATCAATTTCTTCTTTTCTTTTTTTGATTCTGAAACTGATGTTTTAGATCGTGTGAATAATGTTGGATCAGATTACTCTCAAAAGTCCACTTGGACAGTTGTGAGTATCAACTAATTTTTTTTAAAAAAAATTAGAAAGTTTGAGGGACCTTGTTAATATCAGAAATTTCATATTTGTTTCTGTGTTCACAAAATCCACAAACGATCTCTTTTGGCAGCTTGTCTATTTGACCTGAATCAAGTGAGAATACAGTATCGCACTTGATACAAGTCAGATGAATTGCTATTTTTTTCGATTGCAATTAACTCAATTACTCTTAAATTGATAGTTTGATAAACGTTGCTTGTGGCAGTGTGGGTTTTTGCAATTAACTCATTTTGTTGGACCCCGCTGTCACATTTTGAGCTAATATAGGCAAATCTCATTTAATTTACTGTGTCCGCATTTTCTCATAAGGAAAATAAAACAGAATCAAAACGAACTGAATCCTCGCAAGATTCTGGCGGAACTCCACCCTTGGGTGCATTTTTCTTAATCGTTGTGGTCCTAGGAGCTCTGGCTTATGTTTTCAGCAAAATTTCTAAAAATAAATCTAAACAATTACCCAAATCTGAACCAAATACCCCACCTGTTGAGGATCAAATAGAGACCAAAACAGAAACTAAAACTGAAACAACTCAAGAAAAACTAGAGGGTGATGACTTGGAAGAAATTAAGAGGAGAATGGGAGCATGAGTGCTAAAACTGAAACAAAAAAAATCTCAATCTCTCAACAGATTAGAGACAGGATCAAAGAAAAATTAGATTCAGGTATTGAGATCAAAGATAAAAATGCAGTTGATGAATTAAGAAAATCTGTAATTGATGAATTACAAATTAAAAAAAATTGGCGTAGTGATGTCAAGAAGTTCATAGGTGATGAACTAAAAGACAGAGGTCTATCTTTAGCTGATAAAGGATTCAAAGTAGAAAGTATTGACGGAATGACTGTTAATGTTGATGGACCTGAACCACAAGCTGCACCAGCTCAACCAACACCTGAACCTCAACCTGAACCACAAGCTGCACCAGCTCCCTCAAGTAGTGCGTTTCCTACACCTCAACCTCAAAGTCCTTACGGAACTTTACCAGCTGCTGAACCACAAGCTGATCCAACTCAACCACAACAACCAGTATTAACACCTCAACAAATGGAAATGCAAGAAAAGTTTTTCAAAAAAATATTTGGATTTGCTGGTGATATTTACATCTCACTAGGTCTAGTTGAGACTGATGATGAAGAAGAACAAAAGGAACTAGAAAAACCAAAACCAATTAAAGAATTTAGAAATGATATGAATGAGCTTGCAGTCGAACTTAATCAATTAATGATAACTTATGGTATGAGATTACCAAAGTATCTAGATATGGGAATGTTTGCTCTATCTGTTGTTATGGTTATGGGTATGCCAATAATCAAACGAATTGGATTCGGTGAGAAAAAACCTGAACCAAAATATGATGATGACTTAGAGGTAGATGTTAAGGTATGATGAAACCACCTATCAAATTATTCTTTAGCCTTTTCGGACACATTAAACCAATTCTAGAGACTTTGGATAAACACAGTGGGACCTTTCAAACAGTTGGAAAACCTGAGATCGTTGAAAAAGAGATCAAGGGTGAGAAAATCTTTATCGTTGTTGAAAAAACTGGATTCAAGTCAAAAGAGGATGCAGAAAAATTTATTGAAATTGGTGAGAGAGTTCACTCTATGAAGTTCTAGGTGATATTATGAATTTTTATGATTATTCTAAAGACATTTTGGAAAAAAAAATCGATGACAAAATTGAAAATCCTTTAGAATTTTTTTTTCTTAGTGTTGGTTATTCTGCATTAACAACTTTGAATACAGCTAATAATATTGTAAAATCAAAATTGAGATCGAGGTAAAATGACTAAGCCTCTTACAGATTTTAATTATAATCCTAAAAAGCAAAGTGTCGTTATAGTTGGTGAGACTCAATCAGGTAAAACAGAACACGCCATAACTCTAACTCACATTAATCAATTCTCAGGTTATAACGTGCTAGTGCTGGACCTTAATTGGAGATTCAGCAAGCTTGATCCAAACTGTGTCATTCATTCTATCTATGATGCAAAGGGTCAAGGTTTACAGATTCTTCAACCTCACGATCTAAAAACAAAAGCTGCAAGACACCAATTTTTTAATGATGTTTGTTATGCAGCTTATGGTTTTGCCAAAAATGGAAATTTTGTCCTTGTAGTTGATGAACTGCAAGAATGGATCGAACATTACAATAAACCAGTTGATGGATTTGATACTTACGTTAGGACCTGTCATAATCACAATTCCAGCTATATTGCAATTTTTCAATCAACGAGTGAAATTCCAAAGTATGTCTTATCAAATGCGATTCACAAATTTTGTCTCTATATGGACACGCCAAATAATGTAGAATACATGAAGCGATATGTGGGCAAAGAAATTTACGGATTTGCCAAAGGTGAGTTTGAGAAATATGAGGGACTTTACAAATTGGCAGGATCACCAGCTATGAAATTCAAGGTGAAAAAATTTGCAAAATAAATTTTATCGTTGCCCTGATTGTAAAAAGCAATTCAAAACTATCAAGGACGTAAATCAGCACATCAAAAAGACTGGGTGTAATGAATCAAACAAAGTCACAATTTCAGATTATTTCTCAGATACACAGATCAAAGAGCTAGAAAATTCTAGCTATAAATATCGTATGCGTAATTTCTAGTCAGCTAGTCCCTTAAAGCTAGACGATAATCTCTTTCTATGCCTCTTGGATTAGGTAAAGGTGCTATTGTCACAGTTGGACTCGTTGTAGTCGGTGTTGCAGTGGCTTCTCTATTTGTTATTCCATACCTTTCTCGTAAAGGTGTAGGAAGAAGAAGTTAGGAGTTGTTGTAGATGCCGATTGAAGCAAACGAAAGACCGATTAAGACTTTAACTCTTTCAGATGACACCGCTGAGAACATTCTTGAGTTGCCTCAAGATGCAGCTTATCGATGGATTCATGGACGAGTTATTTTCGATCTATCCAACGGAGCAAATGTCCCAACTTTGAAAGAAAATGACATATTAAATTATGTCAAAGCTATCGGCATAAGACGAAATGGTCGTTTATACAAATTCAGACTGCCTCTTCATTTTATGCACGTCTTAGAAACTATCAAAAAGGGTAAAGCTCCATACAAAAAGGACCCAGTCACCACAGCTAATGAAGATAACTATGAAGCAATCGCAGATTTTACGATTGACTTTGCAAGAAATATCTTAAACGATTCTGATATTTCTGCACTGTTGCAAACAAAAAATCTCTCAAACTTAGAGCTTGTTGTTCAAACAGGTAATAAGGGTGATATTGCTTCTGCTAATGCACCAACTATTAACAGTGCCAAAATCGAATTAGAAATTCGAGAATACTTTGGTGATGTAAATGGTTTGGACATTAACGATGACAGAGATGGCGTTAAGATGACCGATGTTATTCAGGTCACCGAAGTTCACAATTTGGAAACTGGAAGGACCCAATTTGATAAACTTGCACAGAATATCGATCTTGTAGCTTCAGCTGCATTACTCGAGCAGATGTTAGTTGTCAAAGATAATGGTGTTCTTTCTGATAGTAGAGTCACGGATGTAAAATACGCCCGTGTTAGACCTACTGCTGGATTCCCTAAACGTGACTTTGTTGAACGTTCTTGGAACGCTCTTAACGAAAAAAATGTCACTGGTTATGCTTTAGATAGTAAATTGACTGGAGTTGTCTATATTAATTGGGTCGAAAAGCTAGGGTCTTTAGGACTTGTCACTAGATCAAAGTCTTATGATCTCTTAAGATTATTGACCAACGGTGTTAATGCAGCTCAAGACAATATAGAAATTTACACGATGTATGTGTAAACACCCTCTCTTTTTTCTATCAGGCTAACAAAAGGAAAAAAATATGAAAATAAAAAAAGGTGATATGCAATGGTAAGTTTCTTTCTAGTAGCTGGTTTAGCGGTAGCATTATTTGTAATTTTTAACAGGCAAATTTCGACTGCCTTTGGTAGTTCAGCTGAAGGTATCACTGATTTCTTTGGTGGTGCTGGACGAGGTATCACTAATTTCTTTGATCAGTTTACTGATCCTTTAGATATTGATGGTTCTCGAACTGGGGACCCTGGTTCATCTATTAGAAGTGACACACCTATCGATTTTGATCCGTCACCAAATCAAAGAAATGCTTTAACTTCTGAGGAGCTTCAAGGTGCTACTTCTATAAGACAAGATGAGACTGGTGCTGTTTTTGTTAATGGTGAACAAGTTAGAGATTCTTTACCTAATAGGACCTTTTTAGATGATGTCGGTGAGTTCTTTACTAATGCTTTTACAATTCCCGAAGCCTTTGGTGATGATGAGGGTTTGAGAGTTGGTGATACTATTGCAATAGATGAAGTTGATGGAAGTGCTGCACCCGATCTAATTGAAACACCTGATGAACCTGAGAGAATTATTAGTGATCCTGAACCAACTCCTCAAACTGCTAGACAAGATAGGGACCAAAGAGTAGGACGCCCTGCACAATCTGAGATAAATAATCAACAATTCCAAACTTTTTCTAGTGATTCTAGGACTAGAGGAGTTGTTAGAGAATCTGAATTAACAGAAGTTGAATTAAGAACTCAAAGACAAGAAAGAGCTAATAGACCTGATATTACAGAAGCAAGACGTAGAGCTGATGAATCTAGAGAACGTGCTGTCGCTAGATTAGAAGAGAGACAAAGACAAGCAAACTCTAGAGCTGATGAATTACAACTAAGAGCTGATAGAGCTAATCGTGCCAATTTAGGATCAAACTTTGGTTTATCACCTGAAGAAATTGCATTAAGAGCTACTGGGGGAAATATTAATAATTTTTAGGTGTTTGTTATGGTCCAAGATGAACTAATTGCTGAGATGAAAAGGCAGAATGAAAGAATTATTGAACTACTAAATGAGTCTAGACCTAAAGAGGTCCAAGCTTGCTACATTCGTAGAGTTCCTGATAAATGGGGAGTTTCTGTTTCTGCTATTGGTTCAACTGATTCTTCTAATTTGGATTTAGATGATCCAACTATTGAAATTGAAATACCTGACAAAGTTTCTAGAACTGTTAGAGAAATTTCTATCACTGGTAATGCTGATTTTATTGATAATGCTAAAGTTTTTGTCTATATTGATAATGCACCAATTTTCAAATCTAAAAATTATGGTATTGCAAAATATTCTTCAGGTATTTCTTTAAAGTTTGATAATGGTTTTTCAATCGATCCTCAAAAATCAGTTAAGATTTTTGCTTTCACTGAAGATGGTGATAGTATTGAATTATCTGCTTATGTGAGGTTTGGTGAATAGTGCCATTTGTCCCTAAAGGTGGTAGTGGTGATGGTCAACGAGGACCTGCTGGACCTGCTGGACCAGCTGGACCCGCTGGTGTTCCTGATGAAGATGTTTTGTTGAATGTTTTAGATTTTGTTTCAAAGAACAATTTTGATCAATATTCTCTAGGGTCCATGAAAGATGTTGATTTCTTTAATGATTATCAGTTTAAAGCTATATCAGCTAACAAGTTTGAGATTCAAAAAGAAAATCAAAGTTATGCTAGATTATTAGCTGATGTTTTACATTCTGTCAAACCTATCGGACTCGCTAATTTGACAGAGAAATTTGTGTATCCAGCTGCTAATATGGACACTGATGCATTAAGACCTATTGGATTATTCTATATGTTGAATGGAAAACCAGTCATTCAAACATTAAATGAAACTTTTGATTTGCAAATTCTTAACAATCCAGTTCACAAACACGCAAGAGAAACAGATGATGCAGTTATTGATTATAATAACACGGCTTTTCAAGAAGTTAATTTCGGTAGTCCGATTTTTACCAATCCAAATTTCACTCATAATGTTGTTGCCTCAGGTCAATACGTTATGAACTTTGATGGAAAAATTGAGATGCACGTCACAGCTAATTTCACTCAATCTAATGCTCCTAATGGTGCTGGTTTTTCAGGGAATAAGCGATTTATTGAAGAGTTGGAAATACAAAAAAGAGCTTCAGGTGATATTGATGATGCTGACTGGGTGACACAATCAAAACATTTTTCAGGTTATGGTCGAGAATATAGTGTTCCTTGTTCTGCTACATTTTTTGATAATTTGGAAGTTGAGAATGGGGACCAGATTCGAGTAGTATCTAAAGCCCTAAAGACTGGTGATTTTGCTCCGAATAATCCTATTAGACTGCAAAGATATTCTAAAATTGTTTTGAAGAGAGTGTTGTGATGTGCTTTGGTATTTCAAAAAACAATCACTGATAGGATAGACACTGATTCAAGAGATTTTAAAAATACCCCTGATTATTCTTTTAGAAATCCATTAAAAGAGGACCTTTTTTTAAATGCTTTAGAATTTTCTTTTGATCCGATTTTCTCTCTCAAGGGTGAACTTCAAGTATGGATTAATGATAACATCATATTTGATTCTAAAAATATTGAATTGAAAAATTATGCTCTTATCTCAGTTCCTTTGAACAATCAAGAATTTTTACACCAAGAAAAAATTAGAATTTTTACTAAAAATAATTTTGATAATCAAAAGATAGGTTTTGAAGTCACAATTAAGATCGGTAATGTTGCAGAAAATCTATCAAGACCAAACGTCCCTTTGAGCAGAAATGATCTCGCTCAAGTTTATTCTCAAGAATTAACACCATTCCCATTTAATGTCTATGCTAATGAAACAGTTGATCAGTCTATGTATCTTGAGGGCTATAATAAAATGATGATTCTATTTCGAGCTTCACAAATTCAAAATCCAGTTCCTACCGATTATTCGTATGATTTAGATCAATCACCTAGCATTATCGGTCTATACTTGAGGTTAATGGCATTAGAAAGAAATGAAGACATTATGGTTTTTGATTCACCTAGAATTTCAGATAGTCATTCTAATTTTGATAGTGATAGACTTTACATTACTAGAAGCATTAGAGGTCAACCTACCTTTTACAGTTTTGAGTCAAATATGTCAACTCACTTAAGACAAACATCTGAAATAACTACTACTGAAATAACTGAACTGGATGGTCTCTATGATGATGATGGTAGAATTTCAGATTTTACACCGATTACTTTTGAAGAAGAAATAAAAAGTTATGATTTTTACAGTATAGATGATTATGACAGCCAGTTTGAAATTGCTCTAATTAATTTTCTAAATTCTAATGAAGTGAGATTTAACTGGATTCACTCAACAACTTTCAAAGAAAAACATTATGATATTTACACTCAAGGATCATGGCGTATCAAAATTGATAGAAGTTCAGTTACAGCTAACAACCGTATCATTTATTCTACCTCTACCAGTATCGCTGAGCGTTTACTACGTTCTGTCACTGGATTTGCTAGAGATGTGACAGTTGGAAATATGCTCCTCAATATGTTGTATAGTTATGAGTTAATTATAGAATCTGCTGATGATATTGATTTTACTAGGAATGTGAGAACACTTGAGACTTTTGATTATGAGGGACCTGTCACCAAAAGGTATGCTTTTAGAGGTAGATTTGTTAGAGTTAGAAAAAGGACCACGATTAGTTTTTCTGAACCTGTTGTCTCTTTTTCAGAATATAAGACCGATGATATTTCAGTTTCTAGAGGTGGTCAAGCCTCGATCACAATTCCTTATCGTGCTAATAGTATCACCTATAATCCCACTGCTGATTATTACACTTTAACAGTATCTCAAATTCAACCTGAATCTGTCGATGATATTGATCTAATTGCTGAGAAAAACCTTGATCCTAGTGCCATTCAAAATATTATTAGTTTAGATAATTTTTTCGATTTTCTAAGACAAGGCGGAACTGCTAAACTTTCTTTTGGTGTTTTAGATGCAGAAGATGAATTTGAAGAATTAATCAGTGCTGATTCTATTGGTGCTGTTGTAGCTGGTCAGAAAAAACTTGTCATTATTTCTGATGAGTCAGAAGATGATAGAGCAATTTCAAAATTATTGATTCAAAACCCCAATCTCATAATTAGACTAACTGTTGAAAATGCGGTCCAAACTGGTATCAGGATTTATTTGGTGAAATAATGGATCGATTCATTGCTGAAAAAATACTTGAAAATGGTTTGATAGCCAAAATAACTGCTTGTATTGTGATAATCACTCTGTCTTTTCAATTAACTCAATATGTAAATTGTCAAACTGATTCAACTCAAATTAATCTAGTATTACCTGTGATCTCTAGTGTTTTGACAGGTGCTATGACTTTCTTGTTCTTGAAAAAGGATAAAAATGAGAAGTAGGAGGTGATAGTATGGTATTCTTCATAATCGGGTTAGTTATCGGTGCTGTTTTAACTGATTATTATTGCAGTAATAGAGATAAAATCAGGGCAAGGACTCAAGAGTTCTTACAGCAAAGGACCGATGAGGCAGTTGATTCAGTCTTTGAGAGCCTAGAGCCAAAAACTAACTAATTTGAGCTAATATAGCTCATTTTTCTTTCATTTTTTAATAACATGATTCCAAAAACACAGAACGAAAAAGAGATTTTGGATAGAATCCAAAAACTTGAATCTGCACAATTTGGCGGAACTAAAGAAGAAAATTACAGTTCACTTAGAGAAGTATCAAAATCTATTTCTAAAGGTGAAGCTCAAAACCAATTCCTCGGCAAAAGAACTAGACAATCTGCCATTCAAAGAATAAAATCTTTTGATCAAAATTATGATGATGATTCTATTCGAAATTTGTATGGTGACGAATTGAAAGAATATGAAAAAGAACTTAGAATCAAACAAGTTCTTATCGAAAGATATGGTATCACAAAAGAGGATTTAGAATAATGACTTCAATTAGTTCCAAATCCATTCCATTCATTGTAATTGTGATCTCAACTGCACTTCTTGGGGTTGACGCTTTTACTGAATTTGAGATCACTGAGACTCATATTCAGTTAGTAGCCGTTATTCTTACTCCTCTAGGTCTTGGCGGATTAGTTAACAAAGGTTGGAATGTCTATCGAGATGTCAAAAAGGTGAAACCATCTGGCTAAGAGAAAAGCAACTAAGAAACAACTAGCTGCATTAGCTAAGGGTAGAGCCAAATTGAAAAAAATGCGATCTAGAAAAAAACCTCATAAGAGATTGACCAAAAAATGCAAAACTTGTGGTAAATATCACAAGTCAGGGGTCCATAAATCTCACGGTAAAGGCAGCTACAAAAGAACTCACAAATAAGATCGCAAAACCTTTAACCCCTTTTTTCTTTTTTCAGATATGGCAACAGTCTTAAGACTTTCAGCTGCTCTAGTTGATAGAATAATCTCAGAAACATCGTCCTCTTTTGATACTTCTAAATTTGATCTAGTGTCTCCAAACACTGCAACAGAATTAACAAAAAATGCTGAAACTAACTCTTTTAAAATTACACTTACTAACGATGATTTTGTTTTAGAGCATGATTTTGTTTTGACCCCTAGGTCTTGGGGTCAACTTGTCGAGGTCCTAGAGACTCATCTCTCTAACTTTAAGACATCATTAAAAGATCATTTGAACATCTCTGGAAATGTTTCATATGATTCCAGTATACCATTTGTAACCATTCAAATTTTTACTCCTGGTAAATCCAACTTTGCTGATTTTAACACAATACCTGCAAATTCTGATGGGAGTTTTACAGCAACTTTCAATGTTGGTGGTCCAACCTGGACTTCTGATGGTATCTATCCAATCAAAATAACTTATGATGGAAACTTGGAAAAATCTATTGAATATCAAGAATTTTCTGAAATTGTATCTCCAGAATCAACACCAGAACTTGAACCAACACCTGAACCAACACCAGAACTTGAACCAACACCTGAACCAACACCAGAACTTGAACCAACTCCCGAATCATCTTCTACTTTTAGTACCATTAAACTTCAAATTCCAAATTTCCCTACTCTTGATAAATCCCCCCAATATTATATTGACAGATACAATAAGGAATCAAGTTACAAATCTTGGTTTGATTCACAGTTCCCAAATTATTCAATTATTGATGTTGTGGGGTACAAACAAACTCATATAGAAAATTTCCCTGCTCTTGATAAATCCCCCCAATATTATATTGACAGATACAATAAGGAATCAAGTTACAAATCTTGGTTTGATTCACAGTTCCCAAATTACTCCATTCATAATATTTTGGGATATGAAGATCCTGTATCTGTGCCTGATTGGATTCGAAATAATGCTGAATGGTGGGCAACTGGGAAAATTAATGACTCTGCATTCATTTCAGGAATAGAATTCATGTTGGAAAATAATATCATCATGGTTTCAACCACGTCTCCTGGTAATCTATCTGATGAAGAAATTCCTGATTGGATTAGAAACAATGCCCATTGGTGGTCTCAAGATTTAATTTCTGAAGATGAATTTGTTAATGCATTAAAATTTATGATTCAAGAAGGAATTATAACAATAAATTAAACTCTGCATATAGTTTTAATTTAGCATTATTTACTACATGGGTATTGAAAGCTACATTTAGTGCAGGATGTTTTTGGCATGTTGAGGATTTACTCAATAAAACAAAGGGTGTCAAATCTACTGCTGTTGGATACATGGGAGGACAACTTCCAAACCCTACTTATGAAGAAGTTTGTACTGATAAAACAGGCCATGCAGAAGCTGTTGAAGTAGAATATGATCCTAATGAAATCTCATTTGAAGAATTACTTGATGTATTTTGGGCTAATCATAATCCTACAACATTAAATCGACAAGGTCCTGATGTTGGAATCCAATATCGTTCAGCAATATTCTATCATGATGAAACCCAAAAAGAAATTGCAGAAAATTCAAAACACTCCCTTGAAAAATCTGAAAAATATGATTCTCCCATAGTTACCGAAATTGTACCTGCTCCCACCTTTTACAAAGCTGAAGAATATCATCAAAAATATTTCAAAAAACAAGGATTTTCTTAGATTACTTTACCAAGACAACTGGAATCTTGGATGTATGAAGTACATAATTTGATACACTTCCAAAAAACATCTCCTTGGTAGAACTTCTTCCCCTTGAACCTATTACGATCATATCGAAATGACTTTTCCCGTGAGCAAGTTTGATGATATTATATCCTATTTCACCTATGGCTATTTTTTCTTTAAACACAATGCCATTTTTAGCAGCCATCGTTTTTGCTTCTTCCATGAATTTTTTAACTTGTACATTTAGGGCTTTTTCTACTGATCCTACTCCTCTAAATTCTGAGTGTGGTGGTGCGTAAATCGAGTAAATTCCAGTAATTGTTGCCCCGCAATTCCTAGCTAATGTAATAGCCGTTTCTAAACCTCTGATAGAATTTTTAGATCCATCCAAAGGAACTAAAATTTTTGTAATTTTCTTTTTAATCACAAATTATGTCATTTATTGATACTAAAAAACATACTTGCTATTTTCATTATTCAAAATCTTTAATGTAAATACTCGATTGATCGCTTAATTCTATCTTTTCCGGAAATTATTATCTTTTCCGGAAATTATTTCACCCCTTAACTAGGAGAGCATCATTCCCATACTATCGTATGCGTGGGTATCGTGGCATGCCTATGGTAAAGTTAGATGAGAATAAGATCAGGTGGATTATACAATCTAAAAATGAAAAAGTCAAGAATTTAGATATTTCAGTAATCCTCAAGATAACGCCTAGAAGAGTACAACAAGTCTACTCTCAGTACAAAAAAACCAAAAAGATTCCCACACTCAAAAGACCAGGGCGTCCAAAAAAGCCAGTCACTGTACACGAGATAGAGCTAGTCAAACAAGTTCAAGAAAAATTTCATACAAACGCACTATACCTTGAGAAAATCATATCAAAATTGTACAATACCAAGATAAACCACAATCGCATCCACAAGATTATGCTAGATGAAGGATTATCAGTTGAGCAACCACGGAAAAAGATGAGAAGAAAGTGGATCAGGTATGAACGTGAATATTCAAATTCACTGTGGCATACTGACTGGCACACAATACATGATTCACGCTGGGCAGGAAAACAACTAATTGCATTTGAAGATGATGCCTCACGATTTATCACGGGTTTCGGAGTGTATGATGAGGCAACATCTGTGAATTCTTCTGCAGTACTATCTGATGCAATAAAGAATCACGGTAGACCAGCATCCGTACTATCTGATAATGGAAAACAGTTCACATCAAATGTCAATACTCTTGATCATAACAAGCCAGTAGACTTTGAGCAGCAACTAATGAGACATCACGTAAAGCACTCTCGTACAAGAGTGAGACATCCACAAACAAATGGTAAGCTAGAAAAGTTCTGGGATATCTTTGAGTGTAAAATAGAATACTTTGAGTCAGTGGAGCAGTTTATGCATTGGTACAATCACATTAGAGTTCATGGCGCACTAGACTTGGATAATATGGAGACACCATCTGATGCGTATCACTCCAAGATGATAACAAACGAAATACTCATAGACCCAAGCATTCTATGGAGGAATTACTCATGAAAGTGACACGAAATAATTTCTGGAAAGAACATTGATCGCTTAATTCACTAAAACTTATCTACTGATGATAATTGTAGCTAAAATAGTGGAAGAGAAATTTCTTCAAATTGATGGACATAAAATCCGATATTTGGAATCATGCAATTCCAAAAAAATTCTTGTTCTACTTCATGGATTGGGGGCATCAGCTGAAAGATGGCTAAATGTAATTCCTCTTTTCTCAAAAGATTATCGTGTTATTGTTCCTGATTTGATAGGATTTGGATTAAGTGATAAACCCCATGTTGATTATACTCCTGAATATTTTTCCGACTTTTTAGAAAAATTTTTTGCACAAACTAAAATCAATCGTCCTAATCTAATTGGTTCTTCATTAGGTGGGCAAATAGCAGCTAATTACACTTCATCCCATACTGAGGAAATTGAAAAACTTGTTCTTGTTTCCCCTGCAGGTGCTATGACGCAATCAACTCCTGCTCTTGATGCATATGTCATGGCCGCATTATATCCTAATGAACAGACTGCCAAAAATGCATTTGAACTCATGGAAGGTTCTGGTGAAGCAGTCCCACAAGAAATCATTACTGGTTTTGTTGAACGAATGCAATTACCTAATGCAAAACTTGCATTCATGTCTACCGTTTTAGGATTAAAAAATTCTAAATCTATTACTACAAAACTTGGGTCTATCACAACACCTACTCTCATAATTTGGGGTGCTGAGGATCCCGTTATTCCAATTGATTATTCTGATAGTTTCATTTCGGCAATTCAGGATTGTCGGTTTTTTAGAATGGATGGATGTGGACATACTCCGTATGTTCAAGATCCTCACACGTTTGCTTCAAAAGTATTGGAATTCTTAAATGGTATTTAGATTCATTTAAATACTAATTATTCCAATTATTACCAATGAATGGTAATCAAAACCCATATGATCCTTCTGAGATGTTCAAATCTTGGATTCAAAAAAGTGGACGTGCTCAAGCAGAATTTATGAAAAATTTTGGCTCTTTGATGGGGAATCAAACTAGTCAAACGTTCAATCCTTTAGAAGCACTAAAAGGAATTTCTGACAGTGCTAAACAAACTCAATCTAATGTGATGGATAACATGTCTATCATGCAAAGTAAAAGTATGGATGCCATGTTCAGCATCGGCCAAATGCTTCCTTCTTTCATGAATTGGGGTGCTTACAAAACTACTATCAGTAGTAATGGAAGAATCTCTATTCCTGAAGCCGAACGAAATGCACTTGGTTTAGGAGATGGTGATTTAGTCCAAGTCATTATTTTACCCATAGCAAAAAAATCAAAAAATAAGGAGGTGAAACAATGAGTAAAAACAAAATCACCAAAACGAATTCCAAAGATGTATTTTCTGCATATCAAGAAAATGTTGACAAACTCTTTAGCGGTATTAGACAATCAGTACCACAATATCATCAATCAATTACAAATGTACAACAGGAATACCTAAAAGCATATGAAAATATAGTTGATTCAACTATTACACTACAAAAAGAATATGCAAAGAAATCTGGTATTGTTGCAAATCTTCCTGACGCATCATTGAAAATGATTCATGATACCACTGAAGAATTCATCAAGGCAGCTTCTATACAAAATCAAATAACTCTTGCAACTATCGATGCAACACAACAAAATATCAAAACATTCAACGATAATGCAAAATCATTTGCTGACCTAAATAGAAATATCCTACAATCTTGGATTTCTATATTCACTACAAAAACAAACTAGCAAAAAATATTTTTTTATTTTTTCCTTTTTTATGATCTTTCTGATAACCATTTCCCTAGCTCAGGTAATACTTTTTTCTGAGACAATGAACTTGCTATCATCCCTACATGTCCTGTTGGATACATTCTCAATGTTTTATCGTCACTACCAATAGCATAATGTAGTGGCATACTGCACTCGGGAGATACTAAATGATCTCCTACGGCAATTTGCGTAAATGTGGGCATGTCAATTTTCTTCAAATCAATATGCTCTCCTCCAACATACATTTTGTTCTGGATAAGCAGATTGTCTTGATAGATGTCTTTAATCCACTGTTTGAATAGTTCTCCTGGAATAGGTGGTGTGTCTCCTAACCATTTTTCTACTCTGAGGAAATTATCTACAAATTTCTTATTATCTATATTTTTGAAAAATTTTACATATTTTTCAATTCCTTGTTCAAATGGTTTTAGAACTGAAAAACAATAGTACATGAATTCTGGAGGCATATTGCCGATGGTTTCAACCATTTTGTCCACATCCATGTGTTTTGCTAGATTACTGATTACTGTTGTATCTCGCCATCCATCAATAACAGGTGCTGTGGCGATGTAATTTTTTACACTCTCTGGATGTAATGCAGTATATGCTGTTGCAATGGTTGCCCCAGTACAATATCCTTGCAATGAAATTTTTTCAGTAGATGACACGTTTTTGATATGTTCTACAGCTGAATCTAGATATCCATTGACGTAATCATCAAAATCAAGATATTTGTCCATACTTGTTGGAGTTCCCCAATCTAGCATGTACAAATCAAATCCTTGTTCAAGAAGATTCCTTACCCAACTTTTTTCAGGCTGAATATCCAATATGTGATATCTGTTAATCAATGCATATGAAATCAATAATGGTGTTTTGTGTTGCTTTTCTGTAAGTGGTCTATAGTGAAGTAATCTTGTTTTATCTAGTTCATGAACTGTATCATGAGGTGTTACCTCTAAACTAATTTCATCTGGGGCCGAGACTAGTTTTGGAGCATCAATAACATTTTTACTAAATTTTAAAACTTCTTCAATAATTTTTGGGTCGATTTTAGATTCACTATGCATTTTTCTTCATCTCTTTTTTCTTTAATTCTAACTCTAGTTTTCCAACTCTTTTTTTCAATGAATGAAGTTCTTTGTATACTTCATCGATCTCTTCTTTGCTTGGAAGGTTAACTGATTGTAAAACTACATTTGTAATGTTGTTCCAATGTTTTGTCAATTCTAATTCTTTTGACACAAGCTTTCCATAATTTTCTCCAAAACTTTTAGAATCAAACAATTCTGTAAAATCATTATCAAAAATGTCTATCCATATTCTTTTGAATGCTTCAATTTGTTCTACATCTTGTGGTACTTCAGGAGCTTTCAAATTGACTTTTTTTTGTGCAACTTCCCAAGCACTTGTTAATTGTTTATAATATTCCATAAGGTATTGATTAAATCCCATCAAATCTTCATTAATTTCAATTAATTCTGTGGTTACTTTTTTTGAATTTGCTGCAAACGCTCTCATAGGCCCAGTAGATGCTAATGCTTGTGGTTTACTGGACATTAAATGCATAATGTCTGTCCAGAATAATGACAAATGTTTGTAGTAATCCATGGTATTTTTTGAAGAATCTGACTGCACAGATATCTATTATTACAGATCGCAATAAATAGTTCGATTACTAAATTAGACTAATGGATAATGTTGATGAACTTGAAAAAATATGTCAAAACATTATTGCACTAGATCCAAAAATGCGTTCAGCTAGGCTCATTAATAGTCGAGGTCATCTTACAGCTGGGGGGATGAAGGATGGCTTGCTTTCTCTTGAAGCCCAAAAACAAGATGAAATGATGTTCATGGAACTAGCATTACGTGTTAGAATGAGACACGAATTTGATGCTGAATTTGGCGAAGTTCATTTCTCAATGTCTTATCGAGACAAAGTTATTGTCATGAGTTTCCCATTGAATAACGATGATGTGTTATTGTTATCTTGTGAAAAAGAGATTGATTTTGGTCAACTACCATTCAAAGTTCTAAAAATTATTGAATCTTTAAAAAAATCTCCAATGAAGACTTTTTAATCAAAACAACTTAATTCTCCTTTTTCATTTTTGATTATATCTTTGGCGCAATATGTTGAATGGTCTGAAATTGATTCCATAATTGAAAAACTATCTGATATTATTTCAAAATCTTCAAGAACTTTTTCAAACATCAGCACTCTGAGTAGAGGTGGATTAGTTCCAGCTCGTTTATTGGCTGATCATTTGGGTATTGAAAAAATTCTTGTTGATGAATCTCAAATTTCACATAATTCCTTATTTGTAGATGATATTTTTGATTCTGGCAAGACTTTTGAGAAAATTATTTCTAAAATTGATGATTCTTCAAAATTGTTCTATGTCACATTATTTGCTAGATGTAGACGAGTATATCCTTCACAATTAATCTATGGAAAAGAAACTGATAGTGATGCATATGTGGTATTCCCTTGGGATAAATTAGAATTTGAACAAAATAAAAAATAACTTGTCTCTAGTCCTTTAACATTTGTCTAAGACCTGCACATCTGTTTCTAATGGTTACCTCTGTAACTCCTGATGCAATGGAAATATCTTTTTGTGATTTCACTTCTCCAGTACTAATACATGCAAGATAAAGTGCTGCTGCTGCAATACCCATTGGATCTTTTCCAGCTACCATCCCAACTTCTTTTGCTTGATTTAAAATTGCAATTGCTTTTCGTTTACTTTTCTCGCTAAGTTCTGCCATACTTGCAATTCTTGATACTCCTTTTACAGGATCAACTACGGGCATTTTCAATTCTAATTCTCTGAAAATCAATCTATAGCATCTTGCAACATCTTTTCTTCTAATGTTGATTCCCTTTGCAATGTCGTCTAATGTTCTTGGTGTTTCTGTATTCCTACATGATGCATAAAGACATGCTGCTACTAATCCTTGAATAGAACGACCTCTGACTAATTTTTTTTCCATTGCTTTTCTATAAATGTAAGCTGCTTTTTCAATTACTGCATCTGTTAGAGCCAGTTTATCTTTTAATTTATCCATTTCATTTAGTGCTTGTCTCAAATTTCTATCAGCTGAAGAATGTGCTTGACTTCTACTATCCCAAGTCCTTAATCTTTCAATTGAACTTTTGACACTTGCAGAGAGTGGTTTTCCTGTAGCGTCTTTATTTGCAGCTCCAATTACTGTTGATAATCCCATGTCATGCATTGTAATGGATGTTCCAGCTCCGGTTCTAGCTTTATTTCCTTCGTCATTTGAAAATGAACGCCATTCCGCTCCAGTGTCTGCAATTTTATCTGTAACAACTAATCCACATTTACTACAAAACAATTCTCCTGTATTTTGATCTGTAACCATTTTTTTGTCTCCACATGATGGACATTTTGGTCCTGCAACTGTTGTGTTTTTAAGCATAATACTTGAAATTGTCAAAATACCTTATTATCCATTTTACCTAATTTCTGCAGGTTAATTGTGTGTAGGTTGAGCTAACCCTTGTTCTAGTTTTTTAGAATATGATCTAATTTTTTGAAATTAACTTAGTAAACAATATGCATATGATGGAGTATATGATGGATACATTATGTTGCTTTTTTCACTCACATGCTTTAATCCAATTGAATGCCCTAATTCATGAGTCATGATAGTTTCCACACTTTCTACATCGTATAATTGGAAGCTCCCATCACAATTGTAATCTCCTAAAGTAACTTCAACAACTCCTTTTCCAAGATGTGCATGACCTAATACTCCGTCTCCTAAATTGCGAACTACCCATGTAACCCAAACATTTGCTTCATATCTTTGGTCTGTAATTTCAAATTGGATTTTTGCATTTTGACTTTCTGTTGTTAATTCTTGGGTTTGCCAAAATTCAAAAGTATTCTTTAATGTACTAACATGATCTAGTGGTAGCCCTGTTGGTTGATCATTGATGAAAACTTTGTAATTGATTATGTATGTTCCATCTTCAATTTGATATGTAGGGTCTGGGAAATTCCCTGATGCTCTTTTTACCTCTTCTTCAAAATTCCATTTAATGTAATCCCTTAGAAATTTTTTAATCACATCTTGGCTTGGGTTGTGAAATTCAATGTATCTTTTTTCTTTAGATATGTTATTTGAAATGTCTCTCAAATATTTTTCAAATAAATAAAATTCTCTGTCTAATTCTTCTTGAGATTTCTGTGTTTCATTTTGAATACTTACTATAATGAGGCCATTCTCAATTAAATGTTGAATTCCTAAAACAAATACGTTATCATCTATTTCTTTATCTGCCCACCACCCTGCGTTATTTTTTACCCATTCTGGAATATTTTCATTAGGTTGATTTTGTTGTTCAACTAGAGGAATTTGAATAATGTTATTTTCTATTAAATAGATTAATGCTGAATTAAATTCACTATCATCTATGTTTCCTTCTGACCACCATTTTGCAATTGGTCTTACCCATTCTGGTATTGATGTAATTTGTGATTTAGAATTATCTTTGGGTTTTTCTGTAGGTGTATATGGATATTTTAAAATTACATCATTGATAAAATTTTTGTAATTATCTATTACCACACTGTCTGGTTTTTCTTTTGAAGCTTTTTCAAAATAATATATTGATTCTTGATATTCCCCCAAATATCCAAAACCTACACCCATGCCAGTTAAAGAGACAATGTCATTTGGTTTGTATTGTAATACTTTGTAAAATTGTTTAAGGGAGTTTGCATGTTCGCCAAGATTATTTTGTGCAATCCCTTTCATTTTTAGAGTTGAAACATTGTTTGGTGCTATCTCTAAAATTTCATCATAAATTGTAATTGCTTCTTTGTATTCACCATTTACAAAATGGCCTTTTGCTACGTTAAACATGATTTCTAGATCTTCTTCGGTTTGTGCAAATGTAGTTCCTAACATCAAAGTTGTACTTATCAAAATTACAAACAAAAAATAAAAAATTCGCATATTGTATATTTTCATATTGTTAATTTTGTTTATAGTTTATTTCTAATTTATACTCAATCTAGGCTCATAATTGTATGAATTAAACGGCCTTGTAGAAACCATCTGATTTTAACCCAATTGTGATACATTTTAGCTAATTTAGATCCATTAGGATTGTATTTGCAGATTACAGTATGGTCTCATCATACGTCAAAATGTGCAAAACACTACTCAATATAATCACCAGATGCAGAATTCCCAGGTTCTTACATCCAAAATCAAATCATATCTATTCTGTTTGGACACATCTCATACTCTTGGCAATACGACAGTACGAATCAAAGAGTTATAGAAGATTTACAGAATTTTTAGAAGAATGTGTAGGAATTCAGGAATATCTTGGTTTGTCTACCATTCCACATTACACCACACTACAAAAGGCAGCTGCAAGACTGGAAGGAAATCTGTTACATAAAATGTTGCAGGAATTCATTTTGTACAAAAAAGTCAGACTGGTTCTAGCTGGAATTGATGGTAGCGGATTCAGTTACAGTACAGCATCATACTATTATACAAAAAGAGTACAGTTACGCAGGAATTTCCTAAAAGTTGTTGTTTGTGCTGACATGAATACACAGCTTGTTTGCTGTGTCATGACACACCACAACATGCAACATGATAATCCTGATTTTCTGCCATTGTTGTACAAAACCAACAATATTGTTCCAGTTGATATTGTGTTAGGTGACATGGGTTTTGATGATGAGAATAACCATGTTGGTGCAGAACAGATCAACACAGCTGCAATGATTCCAACTCGATATAGAACAGTTCCAATTTACAGAACCAGTGGAATTCACAGAAAGGAGATGAAGAGGAACTTTCCTGTACAATTGTACCATCAGAGAAACAAATCTGAAACAATCTTTTTTGTGATCAAACAGATAATGTCAGGAGATGTCACATCAAGAAATGTTACAACTCAGGACAATGAGATGTTGTACAGGTTAATTGCATACAATGCTTACAGGATTAGAAAATTAGATTTTGTTATTTTATTATGGTTTCTACAAGGCCGAATTAAACTAGTATTTTGTATGTGTTAGAAAATCTTTAATTCGTTAATAATCACGGTTTTTGTATTGACAACTATTGGTGCAGGTGAAATCATTTATGATTTACGAAAAAAAATTCAACAAGCACAATATGATTTAGATCAATTAGGGGAACCTCCTATGGTTATGCCTGAAATGATTGAAAACTCCAATTTACTACGCTCAAATGATTATCTCTCAAAGACAAATGAAAAGAAAACTGAATTACTAATAACCTATGAAAAATATTCTAAATCTTTAGAAGAATTACTTTCAACTGTCTTTGACATACAAAAAGATCTTAAAGAAATTCTTAAAGAACAATCCTCACTAATCCCAAATTCTACAAAAAAACAAACTAAATCAAAACCTAAGAGAAAATAGTTTATTTTGATAGATGAATAATATCTCCAGCAATTACTTTGTGTGTAGTGTTGTTTTCAGATATTATCAATGACCCATCATCATCAATTTTAATTGCCTTCCCTTTAATTTTCGTGTCAATTGTATTTAGTTCCACATTTTTTCCTATTGTTGATGATCTTGCTGTCCATTCAGAAATAATTTTTTTTGTTTGTTTGGCATTTAAAGCATTATAGATTTTTTCTAATTCCACCAGAAAAGTTTGGACTAGTTGAATTGGTTTTATTTTTTGTTTTTGTTCATTTAATGATGCAACTCCGTAAAAATTAGATGTTCCTTTAAGTAATTTTTCTATTTGCTTTACGTTTACATCAAAATTAATTCCTACCCCTAATACTAAACTCTCAATTTTATTTGATTCTAGTGCTACATCTACTAACATGCCTGCTACTTTTTTACCTTTGATTGTAATATCATTTGGCCATTTTAATTCCGGTTTGATTGAAAATGTTTTCTCTATTGCGATAGATAATGCAAGCGCTGATGCAATTGGGAATAATGTAGTAATTGAAATATCAAATCTTGGTTGAAGTATGATGGAAATCCAAACTCCTCCTTTTGGAGAAACCCATTTCCTTCCAGATCTTCCACGACCTCCTGTTTGTTTGGCGGCAACTATGATTGAACCGTTGTTTGTAGCATCATCTGCCATTTTTAATGCCTGATTTTGTGTAGAATCTATTGAATCAAAATAATATGCCTGTTTGCCAATGATTTGAGTTTTCAAATTTGAAGTAATTTCCCATGGGAGTAATAATTCTGATTTTGAAATTAATTTGTAGCCTAGTTTTTGTTTTGATTCAACAACATATCCTAATTCTTGAATCTTTTTGATGTGTTTCCATACTGCAACTCTACTAATCCGTAATACGTCACTCAAATCCTGACCTGACAAATATTCTGTATTGTGTGTTTGTAAAAATGTTAGTACCTTGACTAATCCTGGATTGTCAAATGAATTGTAAATCAACTATAGATTGTTTTTATCTCAAGTATAAAACACACACTAGAATCCAATGTCAAAGTCAAATCCTCCATCATCCATCCCTCCATCATCCATGGCCCCGTCTCCTGTATCTGGCATGTTTTCTGGAGCAACATAATCTGACATTGCCATTCCAATCATACTAAACATCATACTAAACATCATCATATCCATTATTCCAAAAAACATCATTGAAGGAATAAATGATTTGTTGTTTTCCATTTCTTGTTTTAATTTCTCTTTGTCTCCTGTTTTGTATAATACTGACATTTGATCCCATTTTGTTTGCATTTCGTGAACTCTTTCATCTATTTCTCTAGAGCCTTTTTCAGTAGTGATGATCTCTATTTTGGATCCCAACCATCCTTTCTTTTCTTTTGTTTTAATCAGCCCTCTGTTTTCCAATTGCTCTAAAATCGAATTCAATTCTTCGGGGTTGATTTGTGTCATTTTTTGAATTTTATCAAATTTTTTAATTCCGTGTTTAATTGCTCCTAATACGATAAGATCTTTAGGTTCTGGTTCCATATTTTTTCAATTCCATAACTGTTAAAAAGTTCTTTGTTTAATTCATATAAATTCAAAAATTATATTCTTCAAATCTGTATGTCTTTTATGGAACAAGATCCTTCATCAGATGAACAAATTCGTGAAATCCTTTCATTAAACAAAATAGCCGTAATTGGAATATCCAAAAATCCTTCAAAAGCTGCTCATTATGTGCCCAAATATCTTTCTGAGAATGGATATGATGTAACTCCTGTAAATCCTACTGCTAATGAGATTTTAGGTAAAAAATGTCATGCTTTAGTTTCTGAAGTTGATGAAGAAATTGACATTATTGATATCTTTAGGCCTTCTGATCAATTATTACCTATAATGCAAGATGCAATAAAGAAAAAACCCAAAGTGATTTGGCTTCAAGAAGGAATTCATAATGTTGAAGCTGAAAATCTTGCAAAAAAAGCTGGAATTAAAGTAATTTTTAATCGATGTATGTTGGCAGAACATCAGAGATTATCAAGATGACTGATTTTGAAAATTTTTATCATGATTTATTAGATCTTGCCAAAAAATATGAAACTCAAAATGTTCCATTGAAAATAGAAAAAGATCTTGAAAATGATATTGTTAAAATCTTTGGAGAAAAAATTACCTCATTAGCTAGAGCAGAAAATGGTCTAAATGATGTTACTGAACTTGCGTGTACTACTGCAGAACATCATCCTTACTGGAATTTGATTTACAATTGTTCTGAAATTACAAACAGTGTTTTAGATAAATGGAAATCTACTCTCTCTGATGAAGACCTTTCTGATATTGAATGGGCAATTCGTGAATTAAATCAAACCTTGGAAAAAATCAAAAAGAAAAAATCTTTTACTTGCTAGGCAGAGATAAATATTCCGAAGTAGTAATCAATTCATGCCTATTAAAATTGGATTAATTGGTAAAACTAACACTGGAAAGACCACTTTCTTTAATTCTGCAACTTTATCTTCAGAAGAAATTTCGTCATATCCTTTTACTACAAAATCCCCTGTGTCTGGAGTGGCTCATGCAATCACTCTATGTGTTCATCCTGAGTTTAAAATCCAAGATAATCCAAATAATTCTAAATGTCTTGATGGTTGGAGATATATTCCAATTGAACTAATTGACTTGCCTGGACTCATAAAAGATGCCTGGAAAGGCAAAGGTCTTGGCAACCAATTCTTGTCTATTGCTGCTCAATCTGATGCATTATTACACGTAGTTGATGCATCTGGAGGAATTGATTCAACAGGACAAATAACTGAAGTTGGTACGGGAGATCCAATATCTGATTTTGCAGATATTGAAGAAGAATTAATCATGTGGTACCATAAAATTTTGGAAGGAAATAGAGATAAAATTTCAAAATTAATTAAAACTGGTACGGACGTTTTGGATGCTATTACTGATCTTTATCGAGGTATAGGTGTAACTAAAATTCATGTCAAAGAAACTTTCCTAGCAACTAACTTGGAAGAAAAAGATTTTGATGATTTTGACATGTCTGATAGCAAAAAATTTGCATCTTATCTTAGAAAAATATCTAAACCAACATTAATTGTTGCAAACAAAGTTGATGTTGAAGGTGCAGACAAAAACTTTGCACGATTAAGAGAAAGATACAATGATTCTATTATAATTCCCGTTAGTGGCGACAGTGAATTTGTTCTTAGACGTGCAGAACAAAAGGGATTGATAAAATATTCGCCTGGTTCAGAAACATTTGAAATTATTAAATCTGATGAGCTTAATGAAAAACAAATCAATGCGTTGAATTTTATTAAAAAAGGGATTATGGGAGAATATATGAGAACAGGTGTACAGTTTGCAATTAATGTGGCAGTTTTCAAACTTCTCAAAATGAATTCTATCTACCCTGTAGCTGATGACAAAAATCTTGCAGACAAAAAAGGTCGAATATTACCTGATCTAATTTTATTAAAAGATGGGGCGACAATTAATGATCTAGCAAAAGAAATTCATTCTGATTTAACAAAGGGATTACTATATGGAAAAGATTTGAGATATAATTTGAGATTGCCTACTGATTATCAATTAAGAGATAGGGATGTAGTGTCTCTAGTTTCTGCAACTAAAAAATAATCTGAATTACTGAGTTTCTTTCTTTATTTTCATTAAGACTAGATTTGTCATTTTTAACAATTTGTCTATTTGTGGGTCTCCTGCAAATGTTCTTGTCATATACTCTAATTTCCAAAATTGGACATAACAAACAGTATGTTATATGGTAGAACAGTCGCTATTTTTGAGCCTGTGTCTGGTTATTTCCAATGTGTGCAAATGATTGCTCTGAAACTCTCAAATTAACAAATTTCTCAGGCTGAATGATTTTGGCTAAAATTTCTATTCCTTCAACTGTTCTAATGCTTGGTTTACTGAAAAATGAATTGGCATCTACTGCAAAAATTTTGTCATTTTTGACTGCATTTAATGAATTCCAAATCTCATTATTTTTTAGAATTTCATTATATTCTGATACTGTTCTTTGAGTATCAAATCCACAAGGCATCAAGATTATGATATCTGGTTCTGATTTGACTATTTCATCCATGTCTAATCGTCTAGAATGTTCTCCTGTTTTACTTATCAAGTTAATTCCTCCCGATATTTCTATCATTTCTGGAACCCAATGTCCCGCTGTGAAAAAAGGCTCAATCCATTCTATTGCTAATACTTTTTGTTTTTTTATAATGTTTGATTCTCTAATATTTCTAATTCTTTTTTCAAGTGAATCTGTAATTTCTTTAGCTTTTTCTTTACATTCTAGTATTTCTCCTATTTCTGTTACAGATGATATAATCTCTTTCATGTTATGTGGGTCCATAGAATGCAGAATTGGTTTTGTTTCCAGAATTTTTACTGCTTTATTTACTTGATTTGTGTATGCTGCACATACTTCACATGTTTCTTGAGATATTATCAAATCTGGTTTAGCTTTTTTCAAATTATTTTCATCTAACACAAAAATATCTTTACCTTCTTTCAATAACTTACAAGTTGTAGCATCAATTTCTTTACTAGATAATTCATCTGAATTTATTACAGTGTTGATGACTTTGGGTTTTAAAGATGCATCATGTGGATATTTACATTCATGTGTTACTCCATACAGTTTGTTCTGTTCTTTTAATTCGTATAGTAATTCAGTTGCACTAGGTAAAAATGAAACAATTCTATTAACTGTCATATTTTTTAGTAAAAATTATCACTTAAACACCATACGTTCACAAACAATCAATTTTTGTCATTAGGCAAGTTAATAGGCTAATTTTAGGCACAAAAACTATGTCTTCAGACTCTCAAAACATTCGTCGTGCAATTTTATCAAAATGGCATGAATCCCTTTCAAAACATGGTAATTTGTTTTCATCTGACTCTGTTAGTGGATCTAGCCCTCCATCTGTTTTTGTTGGTTCATATGACTACCCTAAGGTCTTTGTAGGTCCTATGGTGCCTCCAGTTCATGGTGACACTAGCTTACTTGATAGTCCTGAAAACTGGAAAGGGAAACCTCTGGAAGATATAGTTAACTTTAGATTAAATTTAGTTAGAGGTATTCAAAAAATCCCTATTGACCAAACTGAAGGACGGCATGTTGAAAAACTTCAGGAAGTTGCAATGTCTTCCAAACCTATTGATTCAGATTTAATTTTTCAAAAATCTACTTCTCCTAATATTTCTCTTGATGGTGAAAGCGCTCCTTTTGGACCTGTAGGGGAAATTAAATCTGCTAATTTTTCTGGAACTTCCTCTATCAAATCAATTGAAAAAACATTCTATGATAAAGATCTAAAAGCACAAGATGCTGTTTTAAATTTGTATAATTCTGGAATTGAAATTTCCAAAATTCAAAAATGTTTTAGTATTGGAATGCTTGGTCAGAAAAGAAAACTAGTTCCAACAAAATGGAGTATAACCGCAACAGATGATATAATTTGTAAATCCATTACTGAGGATGTTTTGAATTATAATTTGATTGACTCGTGTAGAGTTTTTTCATATGAACATTTGGGAAATATTTTCACAGTAGTTCTGTTTCCACATAGGTGGATCTATGAAATGATTGAAGCTTGGTATTCTAATGGTGTGATGGGATTTGGTTCTGATTTTGAAGATGCCCGTGGCATTGATCATCCTCCTGCAATTGCTGGAGCCTATTTTGCCGCAAAATTGGGTGTTTTAGAATATTTGAACAAAAAGAAAATTCAAGCAGGTGTGGTTATTTTACGTGAAATTCGTCCTGAGTATGCTATACCTGTTGGTGTGTGGCAAGTCCGAGAAGGCGTACGTGAGGCAATGAATCAAACTCCTATAATTGCAGAAAACTTTGATCAAGCTTTGTTATTGGCATCAAATAAGATGAGTATCAGTAAATCTGAATGGCTTTCACATGGAAAAATAATTGAATTAATGAGACAAAAAACAATTTCTGATTTCTTCTAATTTTTTTGATCTATCCAAATGAGAGAACATAAATTCTAGATTTAGATAGCAAAGGAAACGATGAGTGAAGATACTGTGGAATCAAACTATTCTAAATATGGAGAATATTTGATTAGTGATCATTTGGAATTAAATTTCCCTGAGACATCTGTAAAAATTGAAAGGATAGGCGAACATGCTTTTTCATATTTTCGACAAGATTCTGAAGGCAAAATTGTTGAAAAAATGATTCCTGCAAAATCAAATGAATTAAAAATTGAAGTAGCTCCTATTAGACCACTAAATTATCCAGCTAGACGAACTGGATATGTATTTTTAAAATTTGATAAAGAAATCTATCTTAGCCAAAATTCAACTGCAAGTATTTTTGTCCATTGTCCAATTGAAGTGGGGATTTTTTTAATTCATGATTCTAAACTAGAATCCTTGGATTGGGTAACTTGTAGTCCTCTAAATTCTAGATTTGGCTTGTATGGCTCTCCTGATACTGGAATTTTGTGTAAATATGCTGAAGTAACTCTTGCAACTGATTTTTCTGATTCTGTTCCTTATGTTGAAGGTGTAATGAAAATCATCATTGAAAATAATTTGAATTCTGGACAAATTGTCAGCAAAGTAATTTTTCCAATTACTGATAATTCACTATACTATGAAGACTCTAAATCTATTCTTGATGGAATTAAAGTAACTTTGAAAAAACGTGCCGTTGTAAGTATTGCAGATGTTCAAACCGATTCACTTAGTACAGATTGGATAAAATCTCCTACTTGGGAGGATAGTACTGCTAATACCTCTATGGAAATGGGATTAGAATGATTCCTATGGACTTTTTCCAAGGATTATCTGAAATGGAGATTGTTGGTGGATTAACTGTTCTTTCATTGTTAATTGGGGGAATAATAATGGCAGCTGGAATAATTATTGCAAAAATTGTAAAAATGATTTTCTTCAAATACTATGCACCTACATTTCCACAAGACACTGCAAAGAATTTTGGAAAGATAATCTATTTTGGAATAATACTGATTGCATTTTTTGCATTTACTTCTAGTCAAGGACTTGATTTTTCAGGATTACTTGTTGCTGGTGGAATATTTGCAGTGGTGATTGGATTTGCAACACAATCTGTTGTTTCTAATTTAATCTCTGGTGTTTTCTTGATGATTGAAAAGCCTGCAAAACATGGGGATACTTTGCAAATTCCTGATATGGGTATTTCTGGAATCTTGTTGGATATTGGAACCTTTTCTAGTAGAATTCGTAAATTTGATGGAACTGTAATTCGAATACCTAACGAAAAATTCTTCACATCAAATATTCGTTCATTAACTGTTTCAACAGTAAGAAGGGCTGAAGCAATGGTGGGCATTGCTTACAAAGATGATATTGACACTGCCATAACTGCAATTAAAATTGAAATACAACTTTCGATGCCCTTTATACTTAGAATCCCTGAACCTGAATTTCGAGTTGAAGAACTAGGGGATTCAAGTGTGAATATTCAGGTATTGGTATGGCATCCACGTGATGACTGGAGTCAGGCCCAACCTATCTTGTTGACTACAATAAAACATGCATTGGATAAATCTGGAATAGAAATTCCATTCCCACAACGTGTTATTTGGGATGCTGAAAAATAGCCTATACCATTTTTTTAATTTGTTTCTTCTCTGATCTTTTTTTCTTAATCAAACTAAACATGATCATTCCAACATTAATTATGGAAATAATCTCAATCAAATCAACCCCATACAAGAACCAATCAATAATTGGATGAACTCTTGAGACAATTCCTGCTTCTAACATGATGTCGGCATTCCAAATCATATGTGGAACTTGAATGAATTGTATAATTGCAATTAAAATTACACTTCCCAATATTTTATTTTCATACCATTGCCAAAATTTATTCCATGCATTCATGTAATAACTTGTTTTTTTATTCTATTAAACATCACGAAAATTAGATTGTCCTAATTAGACACTCCTAATTTTTTTAGGCACAAAAAGAATTAGCATCAACTAATTAGTTTACACTAATTTTTATTTTTCAGCTTTAATATTTTCTTTTAACATCCAAATTGTTTTTCCTTTATGATCAATAAGCTCAACATTCATTTCATTTAGTTTGTCTCTAATTTTATCTGCTTCTTCAAACTTTTTTTCTTTTCTAGATTTTTCTCTATTAATAATTAATTCGTCAATCTCTTCTTTTTTACTGTCTGTAATCTCTGGAATACTTAATCCCAAAATTTCTAACATCCTTTTTAATTCTTCTTTGATAATTAGTGAATTTTCTTTACCAAGTTTTTCTTCAGCTGCCAATCTATTGGTTTCTTTGACTAGTTGAAAAAATGCTGATAATGCTAGATGTGTATTGAAATCTCCTTCCAATGCTTTGTCAAATTCTATGCCTACTTTACTAACAAATTCAGAAATTTTTATACTGTTTTCACTATTTGCGTGCATTATCTCATAATAGCTGGTTTCTACTTGCCTCCATTTGGTAAGGTTCTCTTTTAGTAATTCTTCAGAATAATCAATTGGTTTGGAATAGTGTCCTGATAAACAAAATAACCTGATTATGTTTTGCCCCCAATCCTTTAAAACATGTTTTATTGATTTTACATTACCAATTGATTTTGACATTTTTTCACCTTCAATTGTTACCATTCCTACATGCATCCAAATTTTTGCAAATTGACTGCCTGTACATGATTCTGATTGAGCAATTTCATTTTCATGGTGTGGGAAAATCAGATCACGTCCTCCACCATGAATATCAAAATTTTCTCCCAAATACTTGACACTCATTGCTGAACATTCAATATGCCATCCAGGTCTTCCTTTGCCCCAAGGACTATTCCATGCAGGTTCAACATCTGATAATTTCCATACTGCAAAATCTAAAGGGTCATTTTTTTCCTCATCCACTTCAACTCTTGCCCCTGATTGAAGCTCATCTATTTTCTTTTTAGACAATTTCCCATATCTTGGAAATTTTAACACTGAAAAATAAACTCCATTTTTAGATGAATATGCAATTCCTTTATCGATTAATTTTTTAATAAATTTTATTATATCTTCAATATGTTCAGTTGCTTTAGGATAATTTGTTGCTCTCTTTACATTTAATCCGTCAAAATCTCTGAAATAATTATTGATGTATTTAGTACTAATTTCTTCTGCAGTTTTATTTTCTGCTTTGGCACGATTTATTATTTTATCATCTACATCTGTAAAATTTTGAATAAACTCAACTTCTATTCCTTTATCCTCAAAATATTTTCTAAGAACATCAAAAACTATGATTGTTCTTGCATGTCCTATGTGGGATTCATCATATACTGTTACACCACAAAGGTAAATTTTGACTTTTTTTGAGGTATCTACCTCTTGTTCTGATTTAGTTAATGTGTCTTGTAATTTCATACTATCCTCTATCTGGTTTTTGGGATGGCAATCTTTTATGTTCACTGTTTATGTGTAATTGCTGTATTTTTTCTATGATCTCTTTATCAATTTGAGTATTTTTTCCTGTTTCCGCAATTGATTGTTTTTTCTCATATATGCAATACAAAATTGAATCTATCTCTTCATATGAAACTCCTAGTTCATTTTCAGCTTCATGATCTTTCCATAGGTGTGGGCTACTCTTTTTTTCTATGACATAATTAGGAATCCCTAGATGTTTTGCTATTTCTCTTACTTGTAATTTGTATAGTGATACGATTGGAGTTACATCTGATGCTCCATCACCAAATTTAGTAAAATATCCAATTTGATATTCACTTTTATCACTAGATCCTAAAACAAGATAATTTTTGGCATTTGCATAATAATACAAAATATTTGTTCTCACTCTTGCCCTTAGATTCCCCCTGGATTTCTCATTTGGTTCAAGATACATTGAATATTCATTTATGATTGGTTTGATGTCAATTAATTTGTATTCAATTCCTGTCAATGAAATCATTTTGAGTGCATCTTCTGTTTCTGATTTTGGTGTAATTGATGTATCTGGCATTATTAGTGCAAGAGTTTTTTCTTTTAGATTTCTTTTACAAATATAAGCTAAAACTGCTGAATCTATTCCTCCACTTAATCCTAAAATGAGTCCTTTTGAATTACTGTTCTCTATTTGTTCTGTTAGAAACTTTTCAATTTTTTCAGTAATGTCTGCATAATCTTGATTCTTGATTTCATTAATGATATCTTGATTCAACAACTAGTTTTCAAATATGTGAGAATAAAACTTATGCCCATTGAATTGTATGTATTTGGCAAAGATTTCTCTTATTGAATCAGAATTAGTTCATTTTAAACACACCACCCCATGATTTTCACACTGAACTCACTTCAATGGACATGACGATATCTGCTGACCGACTCGGATCACAAAAGACACAAAACATACACCTGGACAAAGTGGTATTGCTGCAACCGATGCTATACCATGTCAACATGTATCCTGAAAATGCATTGGATATTACAAGGGCAAACACCGCAGTATCAATACCGTATCATCCAAAATTCGGCGAGATAACTGATGTGACAATTGATGGGGAATCTCCAAAAATATCGCTTGTAGCAAGGGATGTGTTATAGTTTTGCCTGACAGGGAACCTGTGAGTGTAATTGCTGAAAATGAGTGGGGCGGGAGGATAACTAGTGAGAACCTTGCTGCAATGCAAATAGTTCAATACAGTCCGGTATCGCCGGAGTTGGTACATGAGAGAATATTTTGGATTATAGTAGTTTTTGTCATGGCATATGCCGTGTATCGAGGATTGAAAATGATATTTGCCAGAAGAAAGGGCAATGCAATGTAGAGGGTTTTCTTTATCGTGTAAATTGATTGCTAGAAAATGATTTGTATTTGTTATTTGTAAATACTTCGGCTCGATTACCTGTAATTTTTCCAAGTTTCCACGATTCTGCATATTTGCCTGATTTTTTCGGAGCTAGTTTTTTTATTTTGTTTCGCAGAATTATTTGGGCATCTTTCAATGCTGATTCGTTATACTTTGCAATGTTTTTTTCAATTGGTGTGATGGATTTTAGAATTGGGGATAAGTCAATGTTGAAATTTACGGTACCTGTCATGTATGATTCCTCAAGTGTGATTCCTCAGCAAAACATCATATTCTTCTAGATTACCTGCCAGGGTTCATATTGCAGTTATTCTCTCTGTTTCTGTAATTTGTGGCGATATTAGTATGATAGAGTTTTCAATTGACATTATTTTTAATAAATTCGGGATAGTAATAGAATGATATTTGTAATTATTTTAAAACTGCCTATATTTTTTATGTTGTTCTAGACCATTTGTATTGACTGAAATTATGTATACTTTTTCTTCATCTGAAACAACTTTGTAATTAACAGGCATTTGCATGGTTTCAACACCATTTTCATACTCGTCAACTATATCGTATTCAAATTCTTCTGTAATGTTTGCATTATGTTCTTTCCAAAAATTATTTCGTGTCACTTTCATGAGTAATTCCTCCATAGAATACTTGGGTCTATGAGTATTTCGTTTGTTATCATCTTGGAGTGATACGCATCAGATGGTGTCTCCATATTATCCAAGTCTAGTGCGCCATGAACTCTAATGTGATTGTACCAATGCATAAACTGCTCCACTGACTCAAAGTATTCTATTTTACACTCAAAGATATCCCAGAACTTTTCTAGCTTACCATTTGTTTGTGGATGTCTCACTCTTGTACGAGAGTGCTTTACGTGATGTCTCATTAGTTGCTGCTCAAAGTCTACTGGCTTGTTATGATCAAGAGTATTGACATTTGATGTGAACTGTTTTCCATTATCAGATAGTACGGATGCTGGTCTACCGTGATTCTTTATTGCATCAGATAGTACTTCAGAAGAATTCACAGATGTTGCCTCATCATACCCTCCGAAACCCGTGATAAATCGTGAGGCATCATCTTCAAATGCAATTAGTTGTTTTCCTGCCCAGCGTGAATCATGTATTGTGTGCCAGTCAGTATGCCACAGTGAATTTGAATATTCACGTTCATACCTGATCCACTTTCTTCTCATCTTTTTCCGTGGTTGCTCAACTGATAATCCTTCATCTAGCATAATCTTGTGGATGCGATTGTGGTTTATCTTGGTATTGTACAATTTTGGGCCTTGTAGAAACCATCTGATTTTAACCCAATTGTGATACATTTTAGCTAATTTAGATCCATTAGGATTGTATTTGCAGATTACAGTATGGTCTCATCATACGTCAAAATGTGCAAAACACTACTCAATATAATCACCAGATGCAGAATTCCCAGGTTCTTACATCCAAAATCAAATCATATCTATTCTGTTTGGACACATCTCATACTCTTGGCAATACGACAGTACGAATCAAAGAGTTATAGAAGATTTACAGAATTTTTAGAAGAATGTGTAGGAATTCAGGAATATCTTGGTTTGTCTACCATTCCACATTACACCACACTACAAAAGGCAGCTGCAAGACTGGAAGGAAATCTGTTACATAAAATGTTGCAGGAATTCATTTTGTACAAAAAAGTCAGACTGGTTCTAGCTGGAATTGATGGTAGCGGATTCAGTTACAGTACAGCATCATACTATTATACAAAAAGAGTACAGTTACGCAGGAATTTCCTAAAAGTTGTTGTTTGTGCTGACATGAATACACAGCTTGTTTGCTGTGTCATGACACACCACAACATGCAACATGATAATCTTGATTTTCTGCCATTGTTGTACAAAACCAACAATATTGTTCCAGTTGATATTGTGTTAGGTGACATGGGTTTTGATGATGAGAATAACCATGTTGGTGCAGAACAGATCAACACAGCTGCAATAATTCCAACTCGATATAGAACAGTTCCAATTTACAGAACCAGTGGAATTCACAGAAAGGAGATGAAGAGGAACTTTCCTGTACAATTGTACCATCAGAGAAACAAATCTGAAACAATCTTTTTTGTGATCAAACAGATAATGTCAGGAGATGTCACATCAAGAAATGTTACAACTCAGGACAATGAGATGTTGTACAGGTTAATTGCATACAATGCTTACAGGATTAGAAAATTAGATTTTGTTATTTTATTATGGTTTCTACAAGGCCACAATTTTGATATGATTTTCTCAAGGTATAGTGCGTTTGTATGAAATTTTTCTTGAACTTGTTTGACTAGCTCTATCTCGTGTACAGTGACTGGCTTTTTTGGACGCCCTGGCCTTTTGAGTGTGGGAATCTTTTTGGTTTTTTTGTACTGAGAGTAGACTTGTTGTACTCTTCTAGGCGTTATCTTGAGGATTACTGAAATATCTAAATTCTTGACTTTTTCATTTTTAGATTGTATAATCCACCTGATCTTATTCTCATCTAACTTTACCATAGGTATGCCACGATACCCACGCATACGATAGTATGGGAATGATGCTCTCCTAGTTAAGGGGTGAACTAATTTCCGGAAAAGATAGTAATGTTTGCATTATCAAGTATGTAATCCACATATTCCATTACAAATTCTCTAGATTTATTTTCCAGATTCATAAATTGGATGAAGAACTTTTTAGTGAACTATATTTTCCACAAGTTCGTTTGTTCCTTTTAAAAATGCCATACCTTCTAGAAATGATCCTTCGAAAGCTATCGAGGCATTACCTGCTTTGAGGTCTTGTGTGAATTGCTCCTGTTCTTCTATCTGTTCGTGTGTAAACATGTATTTTATTACACATTGTGAATCAAGTTGCTTATTCATGACAATTGGTCATGAACTTTGTATTTAATCCTTTATGAGAATTAATTGGTCTGTAATGACTAAAAAATTCCTCAATTTGTAAATGCACCAGTTGTGGAATTTTTGATGTGTACAAAATCAAGATTATGATTCATATTTGATGGAGAAGCACAGCCTCCTTCAAGATTTTTCTATCCAAATTTGTTGTTTAACTGGCCAAAGGTTCTGGTGCAAAATGGTGATCAGATCATCAAAATCCACCAGCAGAGTTTTTTGAGTCTGATTATTACAAATTATTCAAGTAGAAATCAGACAATTTGAGGAAATCCAATTCAGAGAAGATCCATATTTCATGATTTATGTGTCAGATCACTAGAATGCACCAGAACCGTTCTATCATAAAATTTCAAATCATTAGTTTCTATCAAATACATACTTGAGGGACGACAAAAAGTCCAGCTCTTAACACCAAATTTAACAAACTCTAAAGGTAATTTTTTTAATAATTTCTTTGACTGTTCAACTTGCTCACTTGAAATTCTTAGATCTGCACTTTTTGGCTTGTCCTTTTCGCCCGAAATACCTAGTCTAATTCCTTTTTCTTCTGATAGATTTACATCTAGGCCATATTTTACAGCGTGTCTTAATACTTGTCTATCACCCCATCCAAGATTTTTCTTGTTGGTTAATTCAAGAAGCATTTTTCGTATAGTAATAATGACAGTTTCCCAATTTTCTTTTGTAATTGCATCAGGGTGAATCTTGAATTTTGGATTAATCTCACCCAAACAGATTCTAGCAAAGCGTGTCAATTTTTTATGCTCTTGTTTAGCAGTGTTATTTTCAATCCATGTTCTGAAAAATTGTGTTTGCATCACTTCAGATTCAGAATATAACTCTGCAGTGAGATCGGCTTTTGTTGTAGTATCATCTATTAGCTGGTATTGGCCTTTTGAAGTTTCAATTTTCTTAATTTTACCTGCAGCTATCAAGGGCTTCACATATTCTCTTTGGGCGTGTTCCCTTGAGACACCCAAATTTTCACCTATTGCTCTAGCAGTGAGAATTTTATGAGTTTGGAATAATTTTAGGACTTTATCTAAAATTTCAGAATTTGAAGTTTGAACACCATCGACTCTATTTCGAGATTGAGGAAGTGAAGCGTTAAGAACTGAGTTCAAAATCCCCACTTCCTAGAAAGTGAAGATTCAAACCTACACTAGAGAAAGTGCAGCTTAAACATAGTCTAGATTGTGAATCCTCACTTACCAATTTTAGTCATTTTTACTAATTTTTTGTGAGTTATAAAATATGCTATTCAATTATTTCACTAAATATTTCACTAAATTTGACTAAATGCAAACAACGAGATTAGGCACAAATGGAAAGATCTATAGATCAGAAAAAATGAAGAAGTGAGAACTAGAACAATCTAGGGAATCGTGAAAATCGACTAAAATTGGCACATTCCAAATCCTCACTTCTTCAATTTAATTAGAAAGTTTAGATGTATTTTAGTTTGTATGATTTTATTGAGTGATAACTCATTTTCACTTCCACTTCATTTTCACTTGTGAAAAATACTAGGCAAATACCCCCCTTGTGAGTGTGAGATATTGGCCAAAAGTGAACCTAAGTATTGGACAAAATGGGAAATAATTTTTTCGTGAACCCACAAAAAAAATGAAAGAATAGTGAGCTTGACTAGCCCGTAAATGTGAGCTTGACTAGAACGTGAGATAAAGTGAGAGTGAGCTTGACTAGTGAGCTTGACTAGTGGAATGGAATTTGTTATATCATGGTAATATCACGGTATTTGTGAGGTTTTAGGCACTAAGCTGGTTTTCCAGAATTAAAAAAGAAGGCTAGGAAAATTATTTCTGAATTGGGTGTAATAGGATGTGGGCTTATTTTTCATCCATTTAGATTTAACAAAAAAATTCGCTGTTGGTATTATTCTCCACATTTCCATGCCGTGGGATTTGGACGTATAGACAAAATTGCAGAAGTATTTTACAAAAATAATCGATGGTTTATCAAGGATTTAGGCATACGAAAGTCTGTTTTCAATACTTTTTACTATCTTCTCACACATTGTGGCATCAAGAAGCATTTTCATGCATTATCCTGGTTAGGTGACCTCTCTTATCGCAAATTAAAAGTTGAAAATGAACCTCAAATTCGTGTATGTCCAGCATGTGGAGCAGAATTTGTTGAAATTTACTATAATGGCTTTGATCCTCCTACTCCGCCAGACCAATATTTCGAAGGATTTGTAGATTCTGATGGATGGTATCTAGTGCAAACTGGAACTGAAGAAGATTATTTGCCACCAAAGTATGAGTTTGCATCAACTAGGGATCTTGATGAATATCTGAAAGGCCTAACATTTGCAAATTAGTTTCTCTGAGCCAATTTGGCTCGAAGAATATTTGAATAATTTATAATTAATTACACGTTAAGGAATTTCCTAATAGTTTGAACTGAATCATATTCCCTTGCTCTGTAACTAACAAATTTGCAGATGTGGTTTGAAATGATTGTATGTTTGTAAATTGATATTTTGCTGGCCATGAATTTGGACAAGTCAAAGTGCTGTTTCCTACACTGTCAATATCTAAATTACAATTGTATGTAATTATTTTAGAAATTTCATATTGTGATAAAATTTGATTAATTTCTAATGAATTTGTATTGTGACAGACTAGTTTACCGTCATCTTCTTTTTCTTTTGTTTGCTCTATTTCTTTTTCATTCATTGTATCCATATCATCATTCAAAGGGAAATCTATGAGCATTGCGTCTAATCCAATAAAATTAGATAACCAAATTGCAAAAATTATCCCTAAAATTGTGTAAATGGGTCGAAGAATACCTCTCAATGAAACCCATGTCATTGCAACACCAAACAGAACAAGTGCTAGATGAAGTAGTGCCATTTCCCAACTTGGTTTTAAAAGATTAATTGCATTAACGTACCATTGAAAAAACTCATTTTGATATTGAACTTGTTCGTATGGTGCATGTATTGTGGGTATGTTGTTTATTGCAATCCTGATATAATTTAGAAAATGTACTACGAATGGGATTAAAATCCATAGAACCGTTGTTGTGAGTATGCGGTCAATTGCATTGTCGCCTGAAATATGATGATTTCTTGACAATCTAATTCATACTACATGATTTTCATATATCTTTGTCTCGACGTGTTGTTTAGCTAATAATGGAAAGCTAAACTTTTCATAAACTAGAAAGTATTTTTAGTTAGATTCTTTGAGAATATTTTTCTAATTATGTTTGAACTTGCTACTGATTAATAATTCAAATACTTCTAAACCAAAACAATGTATTGAATTCTGCCGCTTCTTATGTAAACATTGACAATCATGGAGCTGTTATACTGTTAGATGCTTTGGGTTCTAAAGCACGATGGAAAAAATACCTGATATCATTGATCGTTTACAATGGTTCAATCAATGGAATGAATTAATCAAGATTACTGAAGGTGTTACTGAAGACGAATTTGGAAGTTTTAAAATAAAAGTAAAATCCTTTTCTGATACCTTACTCATTACTGTCTCTCATGCTCATACTGATTTAGGAATGCTGAAATCTGAACTAGACGAAAGATATGATCTACTTAGTATTGCATCTTCATATGCTGGTTTTTTTTCTAGTTGTGCGTTAAGCCTAGGAATTCCTTTTAGAGGTAGTATATCCTTTGGTGATTTTTTGGAAGATGATAATTCCATAATGGGTGATGCATTGATAGATGCTGCTGAGTATTATGAACTACCTAATTGGATTGGAATTTCATTAACTCCATCTGCATATAAAATCATACATCTTAAAAAACTGGTAAATGCTAAGATTGTTAAAAATTTTGTTGATTATGATGTCCCGTTAAAAATAGGTCCAGAAAAAAATGGAATTGCATTAAACATGCTTGCAGATTATACGAGAACTAAAAATACTATTCTTGAGCCTGACGGTCTCTATAAGAAATATAGTGTATCCGAAAAAATGGATTTTTCTAAATCTATTGATGCTATTTTTAGAAATATGATGTTAGATACAAACAATGTTGAACACACTGTAAAAATCCGAAATACTATGGCGTTTCTCCAACATCTGAAATCTCTTGAGAAATAATTCCTTATTGCCATTTTGACAATAATCTTGGAATTTAGCTAGTCATTGTTAGCTAATGCTTTTGGAACCGAATTGAATTTAATTTAGAATGTGGGACTTGACAGATCCATTTCAAAATTGATTATCTAAATAATCCCGTTGAAATTACATCTGCAATAAATTGAGTCATACACATTAATCGTGAGTATTTGTAATAGTATATTGCAGTATAATAGCCTTGAAACTCAATTTAACCATAGAAAATAATAAAATATTAACACGACATTCTTATCTCATTTAGATGCCATTACTAAATTGGATCGGTAAGGATGCTGTTGTAAATCATGATAAAGATGTTCCATTTCGATTATTAAAAAAGAATAAACCAAAATCTGTAGGCGATTCAGAAAATCTAATTATTGAAGGGGATAACCTTGAGGCATTAAAGGCACTATTGCCACATTACCAAAATAAAATCAAATGTGTTTTCATAGATCCACCTTACAATACTGGAAATGAACATTGGCGTTACAATGACAATGTAAAATCACCTGCTATCAAAAAATGGCTTGATTCCGAAGTAGGCATTGATGATCTTACTCGTCATGACAAATGGATTTGTATGATGTATCCTCGTTTAAAATTATTAAGGGAGTTACTATCAGATGATGGAGTAATTTTTGTTAGTATTAATGATAAAGCTGTACGTGACACTGGAGAACTATATAATCTAAAATTAATAATGGATCAAATTTTTTATGAAGAAAATTTTCTGGCTAATATTATATGGCAACATAGTTTACAGCCCAAAGGATATGTTGACAAATTTTCAATTCATCATAATCATATTTTATGTTACAGAAAAACAGACCAATTCAAACTAAAAATCACTGAACGTACAGAAGAAGATAATAAAAATTATTCAAATCCTGATAATGATCCTGAGGGTGATTGGAGAACTGGGGATGTTAGAAATTCTGAATATCGTAAAAATTGCATATATGATATTGTCACTCCCTCTGGAAAAATAATTAAACCGCCACCTAATGGATGGCGATGGGAAAAGACTACAATGGATTCAAAAATTCTAACTGGTGAGGTGTTTTTTAATAAAACCGAAACAACGATTACTAGAAAAATTCATTTAAAAAATGTTCATGGAAGAGCACCTGAAACAATATGGTTTGGCAAAGATGTTGGAACTACAAGAACAGCTTCAAAAGAATTAAAAGAAATTTTTGGAAAAAAATTATTTGAAACTCCAAAACCAAAAGAATTATTAAAAAAGATAATTAGAATCTCTACCACCCAAGATGATATAATTTTAGATTCTTTTGCAGGCTCTGGTACTACTGCTCATGCAGTACTTGAATTAAACAAGGAAGAAGGTGGTAATAGAAAATTCATTCTAATTGAATTAGAACATGAAATTTGTAGAGACATTACTTCTAAGCGAGTAAAAAAAGTAATCAATGGATATTCCTTTAAAGGCAAAGATTTGAATTTAATATTTGAAAAAAAACTCTCTGTAGATGATCTAAAAAATATTGATCCAATATTGGATCATTTTGAAAATCTTAAAAAAAATGGAAATTCAGAAGATTTTGACTTAAAATTTGAAAATAATACCTTGTCGCTGTATATGACTAATGAAATATCTGGAAAAAGAACAGGGGCGGGAGGCGGATTCCAATATGCAGTATTAGACAAAAAACTGTTTAATTCTGATGGACGAATTAATGAAGATTGTACTTATGAGGATCTAGCATCTTACATCTATTTTGAAGAAACAAAAACTATTCTTGATAAAAAGAAGATTAACAAATCATTAATTGGGACTCATAATGATACTGAATACTATCTAATTTTCAAAGGAATTGGTCAAAACAGGCTTGATAGAAAATTTCTTACAAGTGTTGACAGCCATACAAATAAAATAATTTATTCAGATAAATGTACTGTATCTGATGATATTTTAGAACAACATAATACATTATTTAGGCAGATCCCATATGAGGTAAAAGAATTCTAATGTTGGAATTAAAAGAATATCAGAAAAGAGCTGTCCAAGAATTTGAATCTTATTTGGATAGTATCCGACAATATGGTGCAGAAAAAGGACATGATATTGGATTTTATACGTTAACCGATAGAAAGTATAACCCACAAGGATTAGACAAAGTTCCTTACGTTTGTATTAAAATTCCTACGGGCGGTGGGAAAACGCTAGTTGCATGCCATCTACTAAATTCAGTTTATGAAAAATTTGTTGAATCAAGAAATCAAAAAGGTGTAGTATTATGGTTGGTACCTACAACTGCCATTAAAACTCAGACAATTAATGCATTACAGGATAGAAATCATCCCTATCGAAAAATACTTGATAGAAAGTTCTCAAATAATATTTTGATCCTTAGTGTCAAAGAAGCATTATCAATAAAAAAATCTGATATTGAAAATAATCTTTGCATAATAGTTTCTACTGTAAGTGCTTTCAAAAGTTCAAAAGATAATAAGGAATCTAGAAAAGTTTATGGTGAAAATGGAAGTCTTTTAGAACATTTTGAAGACATTCCAGAAGATCTGGATAAAACATTAGAAAAAGATGAGAATAAACAAACTATCGTCTCTTTGATGAATGTAGTTAGAATGTCTAACCCGGTGATTGTTGCCGATGAAGGACATCATGTGAAAACTCCACTAACTACAGAAATGTTTAGATCTATGAATCCTGTATTTGTGATAGAATATACTGCAACTCCGATGGATGAAAGTAATGTGCTTGTTACAGTAACTGGCGCTGAACTCAAAGAAGAAAAAATGGTCAAAATACCTATTTGGTTAAAAAATATCACTCCTTGGCAACAAACAATTCGTGATGGTGTATCAGAAAGAATCAAACTTGAAAAAATTGCAGAAAAAGAAAAAGGTGAATACATTCGACCAATTGCATTAATTCAAGCTCAACCTGTTTCAAAAACAGATCCTAATACAGTTCATGTGCAAAAAATTGTTGAATTTCTAAAAAAAGATTGTAATATTACTGATCCTGAAATTGCCATCCGAACTAGTGATCAAGATGATCTAACGGTATGGGGTAATGATATTTTTGAAAAAGATTGTCCTATCAAATACATCATTACCGTAGCTGCATTACAGGAAGGATGGGATAATGCATTTGCATACGTATTGATTTCAGTTGCAAATATTGGTGCAAAAATTGCTGTAGAACAAGTAATAGGAAGAATTCTTAGATTACCACACGTCAAAGAGAAAAAACATGAGGAATTAAATTGTTCATATGTCTATACTTCGTCAAATAATTTTCTTGATGCCGCAAAAAATCTTGAAGCAGGATTAATTAAAAATGGATATTCTGCAAATGATTTCAGAGAATTAACTGATGAATTTTCTACCACAATAAAAAAGATCAATGTTTTCCAAAAAGTCAAATCAGATAAAGATATCAAAATCCCCTTTTTTGCAGTAGATGATGGTGATTATAGAAAACTTGAATTTTTTGAGGATCTTATAGGGAGTGAATTTGAATTAACAAAGCAAAAACTACCCGAAAATTTTGATTTGTATTATGATGATAATAGAGTACAAAAAATTGATGTAACTGTTAATTCAGAATTTGTTCGTTCAGAACAAACAAAATTACCCATTGTACCAACACACAAAGATTTTTCAAAAGAAGATCTATTATTTTGGCTTGACAAAAAAGTATTACGAAAAGAATACTCTCAAGACGAAAAAAGAATTTTTTTCACTTCTCTTATCAATTTCCTTATTGAAAAAAAAGATTATTCTTTATCTGAACTTTCGGTAAACTGTTTTAAACTTAAATCCGTTGTTGAAAATTATCTTGATACTCTAGAAGAAAATGTAGCTAAAATTAAATTTGAACAAATGGTAAAAAATAAAAAAATTTTTCTAGATAAAGAATTTTTGAACTTGCCTGAAAAAGTTACTATAGATAATCTCTGTGAAGATGTATTTAATAATCATCTCTATGAAATGGCAGGTAAATTAAATTCTGAAGAACGTACTCTTGCACTAAAAGTTGATTGTCTAGATAATATTTTGTGGTGGTATAGGTGCCCTGAGAAAAAAAAAGAGGCAATTTATCTTCAAGGCTGGCATCGTAACAAGTTTTATCCTGATTTTATTGTAAAGACTAAGAAGGGGAATTACATCTTATTGGAATACAAAGGAGCAGCGTTACTCACAAATGCGGATACCGAATACAAGAATAAACTAGGTGAAAAATGGCAACAAATTACTCCTGAAAATTATCTATTCCGTTTAGTGAGTAAAAACACAATTGAAGAATTTATCTTAGAATTACAATCCTTGTAAATTTTTAACTATTATGTGATGATCTGATACATTGAAACAAAAAAATACATGTAAAGATTTACCGATATGATAATGCATAAGATATGTTTAGTTGAAAATTGTAATGAAGAAGTTAATGCTAAAGGATATTGCAAAATACATTACATGCAAAATTGGAGAAAGAGAAATCCTGAAAAAGAAAAAATGATCGCAAAAAGAACATATCAAAAAAACAAAACAAAAATTTTAATAAAAAGAAAAAAATACCAAGAGGAAAATCGAGAAAAAATTCTAAAAAACCAAAGAGAATATTATCTAACTAAATTAAAAAAGACTTTTTGAAAAAGACGGCATAAATTCTAATTTTTCCAAAAATATGAAGAGTGAAATAGTAATGTTGTTTGAAATATGTCATGATGTCTAAAGATTCAAAAAAATGGACAAAAGAAGATCTAGACAAATTAATTTTAATTATGGGGCATGCACTTGTTCAGGGCCACCAATTCAAAAAAATAGCCCGTGATTGGCCTTTAACAGAAATATTTTCAATTAAAAAACCTGATGATTTTGGTTTAGGCATGTTAGTAGGTTCAATATTTAACGAATTCAATCATTATTGGAATGAAAAATATAATGTCCCAATGTCTTCGGAAAATGTTGAATTTATGAAATCTCAAATTAATCATGTGGCAGATATGATTAGAGATGGATTAAACAAATAATCTAAATTAATGTGACTCTGAACACGTTGACTTAAACTGATCTTATGTACTAAAGATATTTGAACACTTTTTATTATTTTAGCCGAACAGATTTTAATCACTACTATCAAACAATTTTTGCAGAGGTCGCCTAGCTCGGTAGGGCGCGGGCCTTGAGAGCCTGTGTGCGCAAGCATACGGGGGTTCAAATCCCTCTCTCTGCGTTTCATTCTTAATAATATACAATCGAAATTCAAGTTTAGGACAACTTTTTTTTAAATAACAACACCCGCATCACACGATGTCATTGAAAAAAACCCTGAAAGGAATTGATATCTATCTTGATGGAAAAAAACAACTAGTTTCAGGATTAGAAAATGAGATAAAATCATGGCCTGACGACAAAATCTCTAGTCTCACTTCTACATTAATTGATTCTTTAAAGACTGATGTTGAATTTTTGGAGACATTGAAGCAGAAGTTATCTTCTGAGAATAAACTAAAATCTAATTGTAGACATCCAAAGAAGATGAGGGATAGAGATCCTGATGGAGTATTGTATAGTTTAGGCATATAAATTCTGAATAAACTGTCAAGTATTTTAACCCAAAAGATCTAGATCGTAGAATCAATTCATGAAACCATGTCAAAGAGTACAAGACAATCCAAGGTTTCCTCTGGAAATCAATTCATGAAAGGTACAAGCATTAATTTTTTGAGAAAAGCATGTAAAAATGAACGTAATGCAAAAGCAAAGATAAGACTAAAGGCTGCAATTCTACGCAAACAAGACATGAGATATTCTCAAATATGCATCAGTCTTGATATCATACCATCAACTCTTAGTAATTGGTTAAACCAAATGAACCGAGAAGGAATATCTGCATCACACCGCAAGAAATATTCTGGCTCTAGATGTTTCTTAGATAAAAAACAACTAGTGTCATTAAGAGATGATCTAATTTCAGGTCCAGAAAAGTTTGGATTTAACCAATTCATGTGGAGTACAAGAATGGTAATTACACATGTGAATAAAAAATACAATATCCTATACTCTGCAAGAGGAATGCGTGAATTGCTGCACCGTATCGGATTCTCATCTAAAAAACCAAGACAGACTCATCACAAATCAGCCTCAAAAGAGGAACAAACCCGTTTTAAAAAAACGCAAAAAGGAGTATCAAAAAATATTCCAAATTGGGATACACCACACTATGTCTGGATGAGTCAACAAACAAGATAGCTCCAAATATCAAAAAAGGCTGGTATCTAAAAGGAAAAAATACACAAACCAAAATCAACTATACTCGAGAAAAGTTTCAATCATTTGGCGCATTGGGGGATGATGGTGTGTTTTTTTGCAGATTCTATGATAAATCAAACACAGACGCATTTCTTGATTTTTTAGAGTCACTACAAAAACAATTTGGTAAGAAACTGTTATTATTTGCAGATAATGCATCATACCACAAAAGTCTCAGAGTAAAAGAATTTCTCAAAGCACCAAAAAATAAAGTAATAATTAGATATTTTCCTGCATACACTCCAGAACTCAATCCAATTGAGGTACAGTGGAGAGAGGAGAAAAATGGTAATGCCAATACATTCTTTGCAAATGGAACTGAGATGAGAAAACACATGCAGAAGAGACTAGATAATGGTGATGTTAGAGTTGTTAAAATATTCAAATATTTAATGCCTTAACTATATTGTATGAATTGTAATGATGATTTAAAATATTAGATAGGTGTACATGAGTACATTATTGACATCATACAGCTTATTTGTTCTGGCCAATCTTGAAATTGGCAAAATAGTTAACACTAAAGATATTATTTTTATTCCTTTTACCGTAAAACAAATTTTTCGTGGACAACATGACGCAGCAACAAATGAAATTAAACATATTACAATTGCAGCTGTTAAATCCAAATCTTTTTCTGATGTATCTATCTCCGATAATAATTCACTTTCACTTGAAACTGAATTTGGGAAGTTAACTTCAGAGCCATTAGAAAAATTACAAATGTATCTTTCCTGTTTTCAACTTTCTCATGATGATTCATTAGAAAATTTCCCTCTTGAATTGCCTGAAGGAAAATCTATACATGAATGTGGGTTTGACATGGCTGCTATGCCTATGATTTCAAATTTAATTCCGTTACGTGTAGATGTTGATTCATCTATAACTTTGAATGAACTTTCTGATGATGATAAACATGAATTGGAATCTATTGCACAAGTTGAACTAAGAGATTTCCCTTTTTCTTTTAGTGCCTCTTCAGATGATTTTAATCAAGCAGATTTACTTTTTAATAAAGTATCTGACATTTTGATTCGTGATGATATGAAAACAAAAAGAACCCTGAAAAATATTTTATTAACTTATCAATCTGCAAAAGAAGGAAGAAATTTTGTATATTCTATTCCTTCTCATATTGCTATATTGGAATCTATGTTTTCATTTGAAGAAAATATTAGTAAACAAATTCAAGAACGTATTCCAAAATATATTGGCGATACAAGTGGTCGATCTAGACTTTTTTTGAGAGGTGTTTATGGTCAACGTAATGACATTGCACATCTAAAGTCAAAGTTTGATTTAGATCGTAATCAATATGGTATTCACAATCGTACTAAGCAACATCTTGCTTCATTATGCAGTGTTTTAATTAGAAAATGGATTGATGAGATTTATGATGGTAAAACCAGAAAAAGTTTTAGAAATTCAATTCTTCCTGATGATCTATTCAAAGATGAATCTAACACATGACTGTAGATTTTCATTTTATTCAAACTGCTGTACAAAACAGCCTTGATAATTTTTTTGCTAATGATTTTTCTCTTTTGACCAAAAATGTATCTGAAAGGTCTATTTCTCAAAATTTTGCCAATTATTTGATAACTGAATTTCCTGAATTTGATACTGACTGTGAATATAATCGACATGGTTCTGATGTTAAGACAATGGTTTATCCTGAGAGTTCAGAACCTAGTCCTATTATTCCTGATATTGTGATTCATTCAAGAGGTAATGATAGAAATAATCTATTTGTAATTGAAATTAAAAAACATGGAAATCTGGAAATTGAAAAAGATATTATGAAATTAAAAGAATTAACTTCTGAAAGTTATAATTATGCTTTTGGTCTTTTGATGATTTTTTATATTAAGGATAAATCTCATATGAAACCTGTTTTAAGATGGTTTTCTGAAGGCCAAGAAATAATTTAAGATTTATAATTATTTTTACTTTAAATTGCAACTTAATTTTTAAAATTTGTTTACATTTCTTGTAAATTCATATGAAAATATTAATTTATGAGGACTTCTTATCAAGAACCTTGATAAGTGAACAACATGCATACATACCTGTGTCGAGTGATAATTCTATGAATCCAGATGTTTCTAGTGATAAAATCATAGTTGAAATTCCACCTTGGGCTTTACCTAAAGAACAAATTACATTTTATGTTAAATTACAAAAAGGATTACTTTTTTCAAAAATCCTCATTTCTCTTCCTGATTGTATGGATGTAGAGGGTACCATTAATGTAGACAACATGAAATCATTAGAAAATACTTTAGAAATTTTAGACATTGGTCGTTCTAAATTATCTAAATACGATTATTTTGGAATTACCATTTCCTCAAAAGAACCATTCGATGAATTAGCTGTTCAAAGTAAAATTCCAATTAAATTAATTGAACCTGATAATACAGAAACAAAATTGTATACATATGCTAGAATTTTTAGACCCAAACTAGATCTTCAACAAATTCCTGATAGTATTTCTTTGAATGATGTTGAAGAAACATCCTTGCCTATACATTTGAAATTCAAAGGATTTGGAGATATTTCAATAAGGATTGAAGCAAATATTGGAGGCGATCTTGTTTCAGAAGGCGGTTCTTCTCTTATGGATAGACTTTTTCATGGATTTTTGCGAGAGGGATTTTTTGATGAAGATCTTGAAAATGCTGACAAAAAAGATTTCAAAATTAACAAAATTGCATTAACTAGAGCTCTTGATGTCTTTAAAGATAAAATAAGAGATGTCGAGTATGTCAAATCATTAGAGCAAGACAAAGAAATTAACGAGGATGCTATTGAATGGCTTAAAAGTTTTGATGAATCTGAACAAGAAAAATTCATGAATGTCTTGTATGGAACCATGGAAGGTTATCTTGTAAAAAAATTAACTGATATGTTTTCTCGTAATGTTAGTAGACATTTACAAATTGATTCTGGAACAAATATTTCTGCAGAGATTAAAGCAGAATTAACAAATTTAGACTTAAAAATTTTCTATAAAGATCTTAATGGAAATGTTTACCCTCCTTTAGAAACAACCTTAAAAATTGTAGATAAAAGAGAAATTAATCATGAAATTCGTGTTAGTATACCTATTGACATAGAAAAGGTGGATGAAACTGAAGCTTACAAAAATGTAGGAGAAATGATTATTCAAAATGTCTCTTAGCGCATCTCCAGGCGATGCTTTAGCTTGGTTTGATAAAATAAAATCATATTTCAAAGATTTTCACCCTGAAGCAAAATCTATGACAATCAATTATGGTCGTAAAACTAGCAATATTGGGTTAGCAGTAAAAATTGATGAAGGTTTCAGAAAAAATCATAATAAAATCAAAATCCCTGCTTATCCTGGATTTAGAATACGTAAAATGGAGGATGCTTCATTTAACCAAATTAAATCTCTTTGGAGAGTTGTTGAAAATGAATGGGTTTTAGATGCAAAAGATTTACCTCCTAGCGATGGATATTTCGTAGAATTAGAAGGAAGCATAGATGAAAAAAGTCTAAAAGATTTAGTTCACATAAAACCCTCTATTAATAGAGACAATGATGACGAGTATGACCGTTATTGGTTAGATGCTTCTTTGAAAAATCCTATACTTTGTTTCCCAACCCCAAATAACCATCAACACTCTTTGATGCTTTGAAATCATTTCTGATTCTATTGCATTGCAATCATTTTATTGTACAGACAAACTTTCATTTTCAATTCATGAATCATGTTTTCTCTCTTGTGCGATGTCACATGCTCTCCAAATATTCTTTTGAATACAGAGAATACTCCCTCTACAATCCATCTATCCCCATAGCTTACGCTGAGCTTCCATAGATCCAAGTTATACAATTGTGCCAAAACGGACTTTCTCCGAGGATAACAATCAGTTACAACTGATGAGTTTTTTCTTGTTTTAATTGCAGGTAGAATATCATTATCATAATACAGATATGAAAAATTATCCTTTGTATCATATGCACCATCAGCCAAAGTTTTAGTGACATTGCCAAACTGTTTTGATTGCTCAACTAGCGATATGAAATGTTTTGAATCATGTGACTTGTCATCTGTAATATCAATCCCTGTGATCTGTTTAGATTTCACATCTACTGCCACATGAATTTTAAGAAATCCTCTTCTCTTCTGCCATTTCTGTCTCATCCACTCACCTCTGTTTGCAACCTTGATTCCAGTTGAGTCTATTGCAATGACAATGTCTTTTCCTAGTTTTGGATTCATCTTGATGTCAAGTTTGTTGACACGTTTCCAAATGGCAGAATATGTGGGAGTCTTTGTTTTGGATTGGAGGTGTGATTTTATCAGACCTTCTGTTTGTCTGAATGGAAGATGCAAATAGAGATGACAGTATCCTAGTGCCTCCATGAAGGATTCAGGATAGACAAATCGATGACCTTCCTTTTTGTGATTCATCTCTTTTAGTTCCATACTCCATGATTCCATTGCGTCAAAGGACAACATGATTTCTCCACGTCTAACTAGTGTTTTGTTGTAATTTTTCCAGTTTCTGTTCATGGAATAATACAGAATATTCTGATCTAAAGCTTGGGTGATGAAATTAATTGGATCAACTAGTCATGTTGGGAAACACAGCAAAATCCTAAAAAACTTGAAGAAATTTGGACTGAATTACAAATCGATTATGTTGATGTTGGTGTACAAATAGATGTCAATAAGATGTTTGGACTAAAAATCCCACCAGCACTTAAAGATAAAGCTGATTCTATTCAAAAATTTTTAGATGCTGGAAGAAAAGGTGACAGAAATATGATTTTTGATTCTGCTTGGGATTTCAAACGCCAAGAAAAAAAGACTGCATTTCACCCAAATGACTTCATTACTATTATTCAAAATTTGACTGCAAGAGATACTGTAATGGATTATGTTTCTGTTGATCAAAGTTACACTATTGGAGATATTGATCATCCGACAAAATATGAAGGAATTGTACCTTTGGATGTAAAAGTTCAAGCTTTAACAACTCTTACTTTGGAAGATCCTCAATCGTTAGGTTACTTGACATTAAAACGTAAACTATATCTTGAAAAAATCGAAGAAGAATTTAATAAAATATTGAAAAAGAAATAGGCTTATCCTTTTTTCTTGTAATTCTTTAACATTTCTTGTAATGCGTCATCTAAAGTGGGAATCTCTCCTGTCTTGGCCTGAATCTGGCCCATAATCTTGAGAATTTCTTTGTGAGTGTCTTTAGTAATTCGTATAGTTGTAATGTCTTTCAATGCATATTTGATATATTTGGAGAATAATAAAGCCTCACAAATTTCTCTTAGCTAAACTCTGAAATTTAGCTCAAGCTATTTAGCTGTGCCTATTTTTCCTCATGTATTTATAATATAACGGGGTTATGACGGACATGACTGCTGAAAATCTCGACATGGATTATTCAAAATATGATTTTAAGGATTCTACAGAAATGTATGTCCACCTTAGCAAGAAAGGCCTGTCTAAGGATACTGTAATAGAAATTAGTAAAATGAAAAAAGAGCCCCAATGGATGCTTGATTTCAGATTACGTTCTTTTGAAATTTTTATGCAAAAACCAATGCCAACTTGGGGTGGAGATCTTAGTGTAATTGATTTCCAAAATATTTACTATTATGCAAAAGCATCTGACAAAGTAGAAAAGAACTGGGATGATGTTCCTGATAATGTCAAAAACACATTTGACAAACTAGGAATTCCAGAAGCTGAAAAGAAATTCTTAGCAGGTGTTGGTGCACAGTATGAATCTGAAGTTGTATACCACAGTCTAAGAGAAGACTTGGCAAAACAAGGTGTTCTCTTTTTAGATACTGATGCAGCTCTTATTGAACATCCAGAGTTATTCAAGAAATACTTTGGTAAAATTATTCCTCCAGAGGATAACAAATTTGCAGCATTAAACAGTGCAGTTTGGAGTGGTGGCTCATTCATCTATGTTCCACCAGGTGTCAAAGTAGACATGCCTCTACAAGCATACTTTAGAATTAACGCAGAAAATATTGGTCAATTTGAAAGAACATTGATCATTGTAGATGAAGGTGCAGAAGTACACTACATTGAAGGTTGTACTGCTCCTGTCTATTCTTCAGAATCACTACACTCTGCAGTTGTAGAGTTAGTTGCACATAAAGATGCAAAATTAAGATACACTACAATCCAAAACTGGAGTGCTGATGTTTACAATCTTGTAACAAAACGTGCTTATGCATATGAAGGTGCAACAGTCGAATGGATTGATGGAAACATTGGTAGTAAACTAACAATGAAGTATCCTGGAGTATATCTTATGGGTGAGAGAGCATATGGTGAAACATTATCCATTGCCTTTGCTGGTAAAGGACAACACCAAGATACAGGCGCAAAAATGGTTCATCTTGCACCAAACACAACATCCAAAGTCACATCAAAGTCAGTAAGTAGACTAGATGGACGTTCCACTTACAGAGGAATGCTAAATGTAGCAAAAGGTGCTACTGGCGTAAAATCTACTGTAAGATGTGATGCATTACTATTGGATGATACCTCAAAAACTGATACATATCCTTACATGGAAATTAATCAAGAAGATGCAACAATTACCCACGAAGCAACCGTTGGAAAAATTGGTGATGAACAAATCTTCTATCTAATGAGTAGAGGATTTAATGAAGAAGAAGCATTATCTCTAATTGTTAATGGTTTCATGGAGCCATTCACAAAAGAATTACCAATGGAGTATGCTGTTGAATTAAACAGACTCATCAAACTAGAGATGGATGACTCAGTGGGATAAACTCCCAATACCTAATTTTGATAAATCATGTCTCAAGAAATTCTTTCAAAACTTAACACAAGTCTCATCGATGAGATTTCCTCATCAAGAAATGAACCTGATTGGCTAAAAGATTACAGAAAGAATTCACTATCTATCTATGATAAATTACCAATTGAACTATCTCCACTATACAACAAATACACTGATGCCAAAAAGATGGATCCTGAAAAAGTATCTTTATCGACATCTACTGCAGAAACAATTCCTGGCTTCTTAACAAAACGATTAGGTGAACTAGAAAATGAAATTTGTATTATTCAAATTGGAACTAATATTCTCAAAATCAATTTACCTGATGATCTAAAATCCAAAGGATTAGTAATTTCATCAATTTCTGATGCAATAAAAAATAATTCTGAATTGGTAAAAAAAGCACTAGAAGCTTCAAAATCTGAAGATGATAAATTCACTGCATTAAACAATGCTGCTTTTAATTCAGGCATATTCATTCACATCCCACGTAATTTGATTGTCGATAAACCAATCTACTTCATGACCTGCTTATCTGAAGATGGTCATTCTACAATTTCTAGAAATATTATATTTGCAGATGAAAGCAGCAAGGCAAGCATTGTTCAAGAATTATACTCTCCAGGCATTCAAACTCAACAAGCATACTTGGAATTAATGAATACTAATGTTGGTGCAAATGCCCAATTGGATATTACTACTTTACAAATGATTGATCAGCATGCAGTAGCCTTTTCAACAAAAAGAACAGACTTGGCTCAAGATGCTAAAGTAAATTGGTATTCTGGATTGTTTGGTTCAATGTTATCTAGATACAAAATAGAATACTTTCTAAATGGAACTGGTGCATCATGTAATGATTCTGAAGTAATATTTGGAAACAATGAACAGTCATTTGATATTCAAACTAATGTTAACCATGAAAGTCCTGCAACTGAAGGTAGAGTTGTTGAAAAATCTATTCTTAGAAACAAATCAAAATCTCTTTTCAAAGGAATGATTAGAATCAAAGAAAATGCTGCAAAATCAAATTCATTTTTGTCTGGTCGCTCAATTTTATTAGATAAAGATGCAAAATCTGATGCCATTCCTGGATTAGAAATTTTCACTAATGATGTAAAGGCTACTCACTCAGCATCTGTTGCACAAATAGACGAAGAACAAATTTTCTATTTGAAAAGCCGATGTCTCAGCCATGAAGAAGCTGAAAGAACTATCGTTGAAGGTTTCTTAGAACCACTTTCAAGAAAAATGTCTTTTCAAGTTAGAGCATGGATTGCTTACCTTATCGAATCAAAATGGGATAACAAAGAACTTACAATTAACACTGATGAAGAATTAGCTAAATTTGTTGAAATTGAAGAGACTCGTTACAATGAAGACTCTGAAATGGAACAACATTACAAATACAGGTGATATTTTGTCTGAATGGATTAAAGCTTGCAGTATGGAGCAGGTAAAAGAAGGCCAACTTTTTGGATTTGTACATGAAGATAAAAAACTCCTCATAGCAAACCTCAAAGGAAAAATTCATGCGACTGATTTGATTTGTACTCATGCTGATGCTGACCTTTCAACTGGTTTTCTAAGTGATGAAGGTGTTAGATGTCCATTACACCTCTCTGTTTTTAATTTGGTAAATGGTGAACCACAAAACCTTCCTGCTGAAACTGCTCTCAAAATATACAATGTTAAAATAGACGCCGACGAAATTTACGTGGAGCTTTAAGATATGCAAAGTACTGAATCACTATTTGAAAATATTAGAAAAGATTTTCCAATTCTCAAAAGAACCGTTAGAGATAACAAACCTCTTGTTTATTTGGATAATGCATCTACTACGCAAAAACCAAACCAAGTAATTGATTCTATTACTGATTATTACCAAAACCATAATGCAAATATTCACAGAGCAGTTTATGCACTCGCTGAAGAAGCTACTGAAGCATATGAAGCAACACGAGATAAAATTGCAAATTTTGTTAATATTAAAAATCGCCAAGAAATTATTTTTGTTAGAGGCACTACTGAGGCAATTAATTTAGTTGCATATGCATGGGGTAGGCCCCATATTAAAGAAGGAGACATTATAGTTACTACTGAATATGAACACCACAGCAACATTGTCCCATGGCAACTCCTAACACAAGAAAAACATGCTAAACTAGAATACATTGGAATGGATGATAATGGTGAATTAATTTTAGATGATCTTGACAAAATCTTGGCAACAGGTAAAGTCAAACTAGTAACTTTTAGTTTAATGTCTAACGTTCTTGGAACAATTACTAACGCTGAAAAAATTATAGAAAAATGCAAAGCTGCTGGCGTTCTTACCTTAATTGATGGTGCACAAGCAGTTCCACACATGAAAGTTGATCTTGACAAATTAGGATGTGACTTTTTTGCATTTTCTGGTCATAAAATGCTGGGGCCAACTGGAATTGGAGTTTTATGGGTTAGAAAACCAGTATTGCAAACTATGAGTCCATTTCATGGTGGTGGAGATATGATTCGTGAAGTTCACAAGTATGAAACAACCTGGAATGATTTACCATACAAATTTGAAGCAGGAACTCCTAACATCGCAGATGTCGTTGGACTGGGTGCTGCAATTGATTATCTAACAAAAATTGGTATGGATAATGTTCGAGAACATGAAATTGAATTAACAAAATATGCTATAGAAAAATTATCTGCAGTTAAAGGACTTCATATCTATGGCACTCAAGATATTTCAAAACGTGGTGGTGTAATTTCATTTAATTTTGCAGATGTTCATCCTCATGATGTTGCTCAAATAATTGATGAAGAAGGAATTGCAGTCAGATCTGGTCATCACTGTGCACAAGTATTGATGGAGAGACTAAATGTTGCAGCAACATCTAGGGCTAGCTTTTACATTTACAATACTAAACAAGACATTGATATTCTGGTAAATTCATTAAATATTGTGGCAAAGGTGTTCAAATTATGAGTAGTAATGCAGACATTTATCACGAAATGATTGTTGATTACTCAAGAAACCCAATCAATTATGGGGAAATTGAAAATCACGATGTAACTTTTCATGATTCTAATCCTCTATGTGGTGATAGTATTGACATTGATATGAAAATTGATGAAAACAAAGTTACTGATATTAAATTTCATGGAAAAGGTTGTGCAATTTGCATGGCATGCTCTTCAGTTTTGACAGAAATTACAAAAGGTAAAACAATTGATGAAGCAAGAGCCCTTGAAAAAAATGATGTTTTAAGTGAATTAGGTCTTGAACATTTACAGGCAGTCAGAATCAAATGTGCATTGCTTTCTCTAAAAGTACTCAAATCTGCTCTTTATACCTACATTGGTAAGAATCTAAAAGATACTGAAGATGTGGATAAACTAAAAGAAGAGGCAGAAAACCTGTACTAGTATGAGTGATTTTACTCCTACAGTACCAATCGTACTTCAAATCCGAAAAATTATCTTTGAAAAATACAATGACGTTGATACCAAATTTACAAACGATGATATTTTTACAATGATCAAAACAAATGGTGATCTTGATCCTTCTTGGATTATAGATGATACTGAATCTTTCTTCAATGAATTATGTGATTCTGGTCTTGCAAGAAATATTGCACAGAATTTTACCACTATGTATCTGAAACTTTTTGATCCTATTGAAAAACTTCATTGTAATGCATGTGATAATGATATTCATTTAGGACCTTCAGAAGAAAGAAAATGTCCTAACCCTTCTTGTAAATCTTCTATTTAGATTTGTGTTTTGTTGCAACATCTTCTAATGCTTTAATCATTGGTAATTTTTCTCCTGTAAGATAAAGTACAAGTGCTCCTCCTGCAGTACTAATGTGATTAATTTTATCTGCTAATCCTTGTTGTTTTAATGCAGTAGTAAGATGTCCACCACTTACAATTGTTGTAGCCATTGAATTTGCAACTGAATTTAGTAATGCTTTAGTTCCGTAACTGAAATTTTCTTTTTCAAAAAATCCTGCTGGTCCACTGATAAATACGGTTCCTGCACCTGCAATTAATTTTGAATAATATTCTATAGTCTTTGGTCCTAAATCAAATATTTTATCACCTTTTCCCATTTCTCTTACATCCATCTCTACTCTTTCTCCATCTTTGTCGATTGCAATATCTACTGGAGTTGCAAAGACATCAGGATATTCCCCTATCAATGAGTGAGCTTTTGCTACTACTTCTTCTTCACGTTTTATTCCCATAGGAGATTTGATTCTTGCTTGTGCTCTCATGAACACATTGCCAATTAATCCAGTCAATAGAACATGGTCTGCACGACCATTCTGAATCAATAATTTTATTGCCTCTAGTCTATCTGGAATTTTTGAACCTCCTAAGACAATAACGTGTGGTGCTTTTGCAACTGTCATGATTTTATCTAGATTCCTTACCTCTCTTTCTACAATTCTTCCCGCACAAGCTGGAAGAACCTGAGGGAATCCCACTATTGATGGATGTGACCTATGAGCACTAGGAAACGAGTCCAATACTACAAGATCAAATAATTTTGATAAACGAGAAACCATAATTGTTTTAGCTGCATTTTCTGGAATAAACTCATAATTTTCTTCTGCACACAATCTGAGATTATCTAAAAGTAAAATTTCTCCTTCTTCTAAATTCTTGATTGCATTTTGAGCTGCTTCTCCAATCGTGTCTTCGACATATTTTATTTTTCTATTCATTAATTTTTCAAGAACTTTGGCATGTTTGTCCATTCCAGTATATTCATTATTTCCAACTCTACCTTGATGTGACCCGATTACAACTTTGGCCTCTTTTAATGAATTTAGAGTTTCTATAGCCTCTTCAATTCTTTTAGTACCTGAAATTTCTAATGTTTCTGGATCTATTGGACAGTTCATATCCACTCTCAAAAAAACAGTCTTACCTTTTAGGTCAAAATCATCTAGTGTGAGCACCTTCACAATTTGTCTATTGTTCACTTGGTTAAATTCTTTAGCCGATCAGAAATAATTTCCCCATCTCTATTTCAAAACTTATCTATTGACAAAAATTAAAAGACACGTGCTTGAGGTTTGATTAATTGCAAAATTGGCTTTTTGATATTAGGTCTCGCTCCTTTGTTTTACTTACAATTTTATTTTTAATTATCACTGCAATTGTATATTCTGGAATTACTGAAAGCTTTGATCAGAGTATAATTTTCTTTTTTTCTGAAAATGTTGGAAATCCTACACTAGATCTCATAATGCAATCTATTACTGAAAGTGGTGAAGCATTATGGATGTTAGGTTTTGCCATTTTAGTTTTGATTATTCCAAAAACACGTAGAGTGGGAGTCACTTTGATGATTTTGATTGTAATCTCTACATTGTTTACTGGTTATGTCAAATGTGGTGTCGATAGAGATAGGCCTGATTTTGAATATGAGTCTGTTCCATTCCCCGTGCCTATAAGCAAAGATACCTTTGCCTTGTTTTGTGAGGGCGGGTATGATGCATCATATCCTTCTGGGCATGCGGCGAGATCAATGATTTTTGCAATCATTCTTGGATTTGCCCTATCTGAGAGATTTCCTAGAGGTGCATACTTGATGTTTTTGTATCCAATTTTAATTTCATTAAGTAGACTCTATGTTTTGGAGCACTATCCAATGGATGTAATTGGTGGAACTGTAGTTGGTGTAATGTTAGCTGGTGTAATGGCAAAAAGAACTAAACTTTACAAGATTTTTGACAAATCAAAAACCTAATTCTGTTAACCTATCTCTATGAATTAGAACTATTGCAAAATGTTCATCGTCATGATGATAAGTCCAAAATTTAATATCTCGATCTTCATTTTTTTGTCTAAGTCCAGTTGTAATTCCAGTTGTTACAGAATAACCAATCCTTTTCGCAATTTTTGATTCTTTTGGCATTAGAACCTTGTAACCTTCTTTTTTCCCTTTAAATCCTAAATTTACCATGTCTTCAACTGCCATCATCGCCTCCTTCTCATTTTTTAGATCATATGTTTTTGAGATTGGCAAATCTTTTGGATGAAACTCCATGATGATGCTAGTTTCTCTTAACTAATATTTTTTAAAAAAATGATTTTTAGCGATCAAATTAAGTTAATTTTCTTAACTTGAAAGTCAAATCATGATTATGTCCACCACTTAACCGAGCCATTTGTCTTGATTCAATCATTGACATCATTAGAAAAACTAGTAATTCAATTACGACAAAAGAAGCAAGAGGCAACTAAATTACGTAAAAAAGCTGAAGATCAAGTCAAAGAATCCCGTTCTGCTGAAAAACGCTCTTCATCTGGTTTACAAACTATTGATAAAAAAATAGAATCTGAAAAAGAAGAATCTACTGATGTTTCTACTGTTCTAACTAGGAAAAATTCCCAATTGGAAAGTATTGGAAGGTTGGTAGCTGCTGCAGAGGCTCGACTTGCAACTGAAAAAGAGTCTATAGAACAGGCTGAACAAGAAATTGAATTTGCTGAAAATCCTCTGGAAAAACAAAATGCTGAGGCTAGATTACGCTCATTAAATGATCATGTAACTGAATTAATTGAAGAAATTAAAAGTAGACAAAAAACTGCAAGAAAAATTTCCGGCGATGTTACTGATTTTTCTGATATAAAATCAAAAATTGTCTCAAAGATACAGAAACAAACCAAATCAAAACCCTCTCTTCGTGAAACAAAATTTGCAAGTCACAAATCTGTACAAAAGTTCCTTAAAGAATTAGAACGACGTACAAAAGCAGAAGAATCTGCTCAAAAATCATTAGATAAAGCATACTCAAAATTAAAAGAATTATTGGCAAATAGACGAAAGGCGGCAGCAAAGAAAAAGACTGCAGCTAAAAAGAGACCAGCAAAGAAAAAGACTGCAGCTAAAAAGAGACCAGCAAAGAAAAAGACTGCAGCTAAAAAGAGACCAGCAAAGAAAAAGACTGCAGCTAAAAAGAGACCAGCAAAGAAAAAGACTGCAGCTAAAAAGAGACCAGCAAAGAAAAAGACTGCAGCTAAAAAGAGACCAGCAAAGAAAAAGACTGCAGCTAAAAAGAGACCAGCAAAGAAAAAGACTGCAGCTAAAAAGAAATCTAGACGTTAATCCTACAAAATCTATTTTCTATTCAATTTAATAACATAAAAGTGGGTTTTAGTTTATTATTTTAAAATGAAAAAACGTGGTTTAGTAATTACAATTGTTGGTTTAATATTAATTGGAATTTCCCTTACTGTTGCAGTTTCTGCTGTTCCTTCAAACATTACTGGTCCAAATGATCTTTCAATGGCTGCTATGTTTGAGGGAATGTTTGATGAGATAACAAACGAACTCCAAATAATGCCTGATGAATCGGCATATGTGACCTACGATACATCATCACATGATACTCCTTTGCTTTGGGGAATTCAAATTATTGATTATGTTTCTGGAGATGCATTATCAATTAATATCTCAAATATTTTTGGAGATGATTATGGAAATTTTGTAATGTCTGAATCAATTTTATTTGAAGCCTTAGAACTTGAACAGTCTGACAGTTTAAATTTTGAAATTAAAAATACTGGTTCTAGAACTGTAAATGTAATTGTAATGTTTTCTGAAGATCCGGAAAATTCTAACGCATTATCAAATCCTGATTCTCCTGTAATGAATATGGTCTTACCTCTTTTAATTTCTGGATTTTTACTTATCTTGGGAATACTAATTTCAATCATTGGTGCAATTATAATTTTAGTAGATTTGAAAAATAATTTAGATAATAAAAGAAATTATTGAGGATTAATATCCATCTTACCAAATTTACCTTTGGTTAAGGATACTTCACCTTTGAACTCATTGGTATATCCATTTGTAATGACAACTGTATCTCCAACATTTACTTCTTTGATATCGTCGCCCCACAATGTGAGTTTCATTTGGTCATCTTCAGTTTCACCGTTAGAAATTACTGCATCGCAGACATCTACTGTTCCCCCACTTTTGAGGTTGACAGTTCTTGGGTCTCCTTTGCTTTTAACAACAGCTTCAACATTAACTCCGCTTCGCATTTTTTTTGCGTCGGAAATTGGTATGAATTCTGACATGTTTTGGAAACTATTGTGCACGATTATAAGCTTTGTCAAAAAATTAGTAAAATGATAGATCAGGTTTTTAATTTGGTAAAATAGTAATCGAGAAATATTGGTCTATATACAATCTCAATGCAGAGGTATCGAAGCCCGGTCAACCGAGAGGGACTCAAGATCCATAATATGGGTAATCCCTTCTCTCAGGAGTTCGTGGGTTCAAATCCCACCCTCTGCACTATATTTTATCTAAAATTGCAAAATTTGTTAAAATTCTTGTAATTATGCTACAATTGTCTTTACTTTAGTAACAGAATGTTTTGAAATTTGTTTGTGCATTTCAGCAAGTTGGTCGTCCTTGAATGATAAATTGCATCTAAAACACTTCCAAACCATCTCGGACATGACTACACTATGCATAAATTGCTTATAAGGATATTGCATGATTGATCCAATTTGTTACAATACGTGATCATTGTTTTGAAAAACATGTAATTCTTATAATTTTTTAGATCAGAATGATATTTTTTCATGACTAAAAATAAATCCAAGGGTTTAGAAGCAAAAAAAGTACTACAATTTTTGAAAGATGTTCGATATTTTTGAAATTTTTGGAGAATTTTCATATTTTGGAATTTTTCTTGTACTAATTGGAGTAAATGCATCTCCAATCCTAATGCCTCCAAGCTGGATTATTCTAACATCATTTTATCTTCTAGATCCTACCCTGAATGTAGTTATTCTTGCTATGGTGGGTGCAACAGGATCTACTATTGGCAGATTTGCTCTTAAGCGAATTAGTGTACTTTTTAGAAGATTTGTTGCAGAAGAACAAAAATCTAATCTTGATGTGATTGGAGATTATCTGAATAATAAAAAATATGGTTATGTTATTGCATCTTTTCTTTTTGGTGCGACCCCTCTACCAAGTAACATGTTGTTTATTGCATATGGATTAATGCGAGCAAAAAGCCTGGGAATTTATGTTGGATTTTGGTTTGGTAGGACCCTCTCATACATAGTTATGATTTATTCTGGAAATGCTGTACTAACTCCATTCTTAGAATTATTTGAGGATCGTCTAACTGGAATTTTATTAATTGATGGTGCAGGAATTGGACTGATCATTTTATTTGCATCAATTAATTGGACTCTTTTAATCACTAAAAGAAAATTAAAATTTGTCAAACCCAAAATATGGAGATTCTAAATGAAAGTTATTAATTCTATAAAAAATGAAGTTAAAGAAATCATGGATAATGATTCGGCACATGATTTTGAGCACATTATGAGAGTATACAAAAATGCTCAAAAAATGTGCAGGAAAGAAAAAGCTAATGAAAAATTGGTTCTTAGTGCTGCATTATTACACGATATTGTTTCTTATCCAAAATCTGACAAACGTTCCAAACAATCTTCAATAGAAAGTGCAAAAAAATCTAAACGAATTCTAAAGAAATATGATTTTTCAGAAGAAGAAATTATTGTTATTTCCGATGCTATTCGTGATCATAGTTTTTCACAAAATAAAATCCCTTCAACTTTGGAGGGAAAAATTCTTCAGGATGCTGATAGATTAGATGCAATAGGTGCAATAGGACTTGCAAGAGTTTTTGCTACAGGTGGTTCACTGAAACGACCATTTTACAACCTTGATGATCCATTTTGTAAAACAAGAAAACCTGATGATAAAACTTGGACTGTGGATCATTTTTATCAAAAATTACTCAAATTGGAATCTTTGATGAACACAAAATCTGGTAAGATGGAAGCCAAAAAAAGAACAAAGATACTCAAAGATTATCTAAAACAACTAAAACAGGAGATATGAATATGGGCATTTTTAATCAGTTGAGAACAATGAGGACACGAACATATTTTCTCATTTTTACTCCTCCTGTAATCTTGGCATTTGTATTGCTTTTCTCATATTGTCTTAGCATCTATGGGGATGTGTGTTTTAAAACTCCAATAATTTAACCATAATCTACATATCTGTCATATCTTGTTTCAATTTCGTTATTCTCGCCAGCCTTTATTTTCTCATATTCTTCTTTTTTTCTAAATTCAATGTACTTGTTAATTTCAGTAAATTCTTCTTCTTTTGGGTAGGAATCAAAGACAGGCTCAACTAATTGCAAATACTCTATGGTTTTTTCTCTAAATTCTTCTCTTGTTGGTTTTTTGATGCCTTTCATTCTAAACCAAACTGCAGTCCAGCTAGCCCCAACTACATGTGGCAATAAATCAAAAGCTCTCTGAATTTCAAAACGTTCATCATTTCTCATGATTCTTTAAGGAATTTAGCAGCTGATTTTGCAAAATATGTAACTATCATGTCTGCACCTGCTCTTTTAATTGAATGTAGAATTTCTAAAGTAATGTCTTTTTCATTTACATATCCTAATTGTGATGCTGCCTTTACCAAAGCATATTCTCCAGAAACACTGTATGCTGAAACTGGAACATTGTATTTTCTTCTAGTTTCTGCAATCAAATCCAAATATGATAAAGCTGGTTTTATCATAACAATGTCTACTCCTTCTTCAATGTCTGTTTCAACTTCCATCATTGCTTCTCTTGCATTTGTGTATGGAACTTGGTAGGTTTTTCTGTCCCCAAATTTTGGAGCACATTCTGTAGCATCCCTAAATGGTGAGTAAAAATTTGAACGATGTTTTGCAGAGTGTGACATTATTGAAACATCTGTAAATCCTTCTTTGTCTAGCGCTTTTCTAATTGCAGCAACTTGACCATCCATCATTGCTGATGGTGATACTGTATCTACTCCTACTTTTGCTTGACTAATTGCAATTTTTGCAAGAGTGTCTAGACTAGTATCGTTATCTATTTTATCTCCTTGAATAATTCCACAATGTCCTGTGGATGTAAATTGACATAGACAAACATCTGCCATGATTACTATTTTATCCCCAAATCTTTCCCTGATCTGTGCAATTGCTTTTTGAACAATTCCATTATCATCAAATGCTGAACTCCCTGCTTCATCTTTTTGAGATGGAATGCCAAAAATCATGATTGCGGGAATTCCTAAATCAATAATTTTTCCAACTTCTTCGTTTACATCACTTAATGGTAATCTCTCAATTTCCGACATTGATTCTACTTTTACTCTTTCTTTCAAATCCTCTTGAACGAATACTGGGCAAATGAAATCTTTTGGAGAAAGAGTTGTTTCTTGAACCAATTCTCTCATTTTATCTGATATTCTTAGTCGACGAAGTCGTCTAGTTGGAAATGACATGTTGAAATTCTCTCTAGCTAAAATATAATCCTAATCTACTTGATTCTGTTTTTTATAGTCAAATAATTTACTGGCAAGCTCTACCATGTCTGGTTTACCTTGTTCTGATGCTTTTCTGATGTTATTCATTGGAGTTGATACAATACTTTCTACAACTGCTTTTGTTAATTCCTCTATAATCTTGATTTTCTTTTCATCTTTTTCATCTAGCATTTGTAGTGCTTTTTGTAATTCTTTTTCTCTGAGATTCTCTATGTTTTTGAATACGTCTTTTACGAGTGGTTCTGCATCTAGTCTTTTCATTGAGGCTTCTAATACAGAAACTTCCTCGTTAATTATATTTTCAACGGTTTTTACCTTGTTTAATCGTGCATTCATGTTCTTTTCAACCATCTCTGCAATTTGATCCAGGTTCATGAGCTTTACTCCTCCGATAGTAGCAACTTTTTCGTCAACTGTTCTAGGATTTGATAAATCTAAAATCATCATCCCGTTACTTTTGTTTTTCATAGCTTCTGTTATTCTATCATTTGTAACTAGAAAATATGGTGCAGTTGTTGCAACAAAAATTACATCATAATTATCAAATCCTGAAAACACATCTTCGAATTTAGCTGGATTTCCGCCCATTGTTTCACAAAATGTTTCTGATCTTCCAATTGTTCTACTTGTAACATCAAATGCATATTCGCGCCTTTGTAATGATTTTGCAACTAGGGTAGATACTTCTCCTGTACCGATAAGTAATACTTTTTTTGTTTTTAATTCATCAATGTTTTCTTCTGCAAGCTTTACTGCCATTGATCCTACTGAAATTCCACCTGCACCAATTCCACTTGAATTCCTAATTCTGGTTCCAATCCTAATTGCTTTATCAAATAATGTGTTGAGATGTTGTCCTGATGCTTTTACTTCTCTGGCAGATGTGATCGAATTTTTAATTTGACCTAGAATCTGTTCTTCTCCCAATACCATAGAATCTAGACCTGATGTGAGCTTCAATAAATGATGAAGTGCTTCTTGATTTTCTACAAATTCTATATTTTCATCAAATGCTTCTTCTTCTAGCCCTGTAATTGTTGCCCATGTTTTTTTAATTTTATCTGAATCATAAGATTTTGATTTACCAAATAGTTCTATTCTGTTACAAGTTTGAATAATTACACATTCATCTAACCCTGAATTCTTTTTGAATTGATCATATGCATTTTCCATATCTTTAATGGTAAATTGCTCTAAAATGTGAATTGGAGAGTTACGAAAAGTAACACGTGCATTGATGATATTTTGATTCATTTCCAATTCCTCAATATTGTAATAGCTCGCTTTTCAGCTTTTTTCACCTGGCCGTCTTTTATTAACTGATCAATCTCATTATCATTCATGATATTATGTAGACAGTTTCTTCTTCCCTCTTGAGTGGAAATAGTTTCTTTTGCAATTTTTCTTGCAATTTTTTGAATTTTAATTTGAGCGATATCCTCTTTGGTGATTATTTTTTTGAATAATTTTTCTGATCTATTTTTAAGTTTTTTTGACATTGCTGGACTTTTTCCACCAGTAAAAATTGCAATTTGTATCATGTTTTCAAAATCTATTATTGCAGGATTTGAGAAATCACTATTCTCTGGATTGTCTGAACTGTAAACGAAAATCTTTTTCTTTTTTGCATCCTTGATAATTTTCTGATTAATTTTTTTGTCATCCGTTGTTGTAATTATTAAATCTGGTTTTAATTTTGAAATAAATTTTGTATCTGCAATTTTTTGTTTCACAAATTTAATTTTCTTTGTTTTTACTAGTTTGTTTATTTGTGGATTAATTGAATCACTAAGAACTATGATGTCACATTCTTGTTTTAACACTGGGTTGATTCTTTTTTGTGCCTCGTTTCCTCCTCCGATGATGATTATTTTTTTCCCTTGAAGATTAAGATCAACTATCATCGATCAAAGGGACTCCAGTTTCTATTTATGTATTAAAAATCAGAGCCTAAAATTCGAGCTACATTTTTAATTGAATGACCAAGTTGTTGACTTGTTGACTTCTATGGATGAATCTGATAAAGAACTTCTCAATGAGATTCAATGGACTTTCCCACTTGTAACTAGACCTTTTGATGCTATTGCTAAAAAATTTGACACTACTCCTGAAGATATCCAGGCGCGATTAAATGAACTAAAAGAGATTGGCGTTTTAAGACAACTAAGTGCAATTTTTGATACGAGAAAACTTGGCTATACTAGTTCGTTAGTTGCTATGGAGATTGAAGATGATAAATTAGAATATGTTGCTAGTCAAATCAATCGCCATCCTGGTGTAAGCCATAACTATGAACGAGATCATCAGTTCAATCTTTGGTTTACTTTGGCCGTTCCTCCTGGTGCTGATTTGAAAGAAGAACTTGAAAAATTCAATATTCTAAAAGGAATTAAAACAGTTAGAATGCTTCCAACTTTACAATTATTCAAAATCGGTGTTAAACTTGACATGGTAGATGACAAGAAACATGATGTCGCTCCAACTGAAGAGAAAAAAGAAATTAAAAATGTGAAATTTGTTCCTACTGATGAAGACAAAGACTTCATCCGTGAGTTACAAAAAGATATGGATATTATCGATGAACCTTTTGTAAATGCCGCAAAAAATCTTGGAATGACTGAAGATGAACTATTTGCAAAAATGAAACATTATGAAGATATTGGAGTTATGCGAAGGTTTGCAGCTATCTTGAGACATAGACAAGTGGGATTTACCGCAAATGGCATGATTGTATGGAAAGTACCTGAAGATCGAATTTCTAAAGTTGGAGAAACTTTAGGCTCATTCCCTCAAGTGAGTCATTGTTATGAGAGACCAACATATGCTGACTGGCCTTACAATGTATTTTCCATGATTCACTGTAAAACTCATGAAGAAGCAAATGAAATGGCAAAAACAATTCAAGATCAAATTAATGTTGATGAATACAAAATTCTCTTTAGTACTAGAGAATTCAAAAAAACTCGTGTAGAATATTTTGTAGAAAGTTCTTTTAGTTTAGAAGAAACTGTTCCTGCTTAGAATTCATTCTCATCATGTCCGACTACATGTATCGTACAAAAATATTGATCATTCATATTACAATAGTATTGTGAATCATCCCCACATTCTTTACATGGTGGTTTTTCATCTAGTTCTGAGAGTTTAGTGTGGTATACTTTGCTTCTAGATGTGACGCCTGATTCCTTATAGATTCTAGTTATGTTTGAATAATATTCTAATTCTTCAGGGTTTAGTTTTTGATAATTTTTAATTTTTTTAATCATGGATTCCCATTTTTTGTATTTGCCTATCTTGGCAATCTTCATTCTTTCTATAACTTCTAGAGTTTTTTCTATATCTATTGGGTCATTCATTTACAAATTAATTTGCTTGAGGTGTTACTTTTAATTCGTATGAAGGCCAAGTATTGTATAATTCTTCTACTTCTTTCATATCTGAATCGGAAATATATTTTCCATCTGACATTTGTGCATAATTTACAATTTCTTCTTCACTGATCATTGTTGGAAGTACTGTTGCAAACCCCTTCTTTGTCATCATATACTTCATTGCAAATTCGGTGATGCTTAATCCATTCCTATCTGCAATTGGTTTGAACTGCTCAACTTTTTCTAATGATGCTTTGAGCCATTCTCTTTTTCTTACTGATCTATGATCATTATCATCAAATTTTGTATCTGCATTGACTTTTCCTGTTAAAATTCCTGATGCTTCTGGAACTCTGACTAAAATCCCTACATCCTTCTCTTCAGCTTTTTTCATTAATTCGTTTCCTGGTGTTTGCTCAAGTATATTGTAAACTGTTTGAACTGCACTAAGATTTGGTTTATCCATTGCTTCCATCCCCTCTTGAGTCCATCCTATTGCAGGACCTAAAGCAATTTGATATGTTTTGATAGAGCCATCTTTGATAAAACTATCCAATAAATTGAAAATAGAATCATTCCTTACATCTTTTAATTTTGGATTGTGTACCCCATACATGTCTACATGATCTGTTTGTAATCTTTCTAAACTATTTCTTAATGCCATTCTAGTATAATCTTCATCAAATCTTTGTGGAAGCTCTTTGTGTCCTATTTGTTCAACTCCACTAAAGTCATAACCGTATTTTGTGGAAATAACAATTTCATCTCTCATATCTTTGAAGACTTCACCGATTAGTTTTTCACTTAATCCCTTACCGTACAAATCTCCTGTTTCAAAGAAATTAATTCCTACATCATATGCTTTTTTGAGCATTCGTTTTGCTTCATCTTCTTCAATTTTTTTCCCCCACCAATCAAGAGCAATTGCCCATGCTCCAAATCCTATCTCTGAGATTTCAATGTCTGTTTTTCCCAGTTTATTGTATTTCAAAACTATTTTTTGATCTAAAATTTCATCATTTATGTTTATCCAAGATTTGCACCTATGATATTTGATTTTTAAATAATTTGAAGGATTATCCTAAACTAGAAATCATTGGGACGATGTCTTTTTTCACACATACGATCATTGGTATGTCATTTTTGACATATGTTGAAACTTGTGATTCTCTCAACTCCATGATTAAATCCTGAAAATCCCTGATATCATCTACTTCAAATGCTAACATGAAATCTTCATCATGTATTCCAAATGAGTATGTGGTATTGAGTACTACTTGTGGGTATTTTTTACTAATCTCAATATGTTCATCCATTATTTCTTGACGTTTTTCTTTAGGTAGTAGATACCATTCTCTTGTTTTTGTAAATGGGTATACTATGACGTGTTTTTTTGGATCATTTCCAGTTACAAATCCATGACCTTTTTGTTCTTGAACGTAAAGAGAAGGTCTTGTACATGACAAATATGTCATTGATGGAATTATATATTTCCCAAACACTGTTTTGTAGATTTTTTCAATTACTTTTTGTATTTCTTCTACTGATTTTGCTGCAAACCAAAATAAAAAGTCAGCATCATCTCTTAACCCTAAATTTGAATATGATCTAAACATTATTCCTGAATTATTAATTACATTCTCCACTTCTTTTGCAGATTCTTCTTTTGCTAAATCTGCCATCCATCTCCATTTTGGATCTACTTTGAAAAATGAGAAATTAAAATAATATTGATCATTGTCTTCTGACATATCATTTCCAATTTTGAAACCCTATTTAAACAAAAACTAGATTCTCTGTTATAGAATCTTCAAAAACTTTGTAAGCTAATAATTTTTTTGAAAAAGGTAATGCTGAAATCAATGTAACGAAAATTGTTATTGCAGCAATTGAGATTATAATTTTCATGTAGGGACAGCCATGTCTCCTGGTCGAACTACCAAATCATAGTAGTAACCAGTGTACCATCTAATCAAGTCTGCATAGATTTGGGCATTATCTTCATTGTATTTCTCATGATGGATTTCCACTTTTAGGGCATTTCTCCAAGGATCATATCCAATTCCTACCCAAGGAAGTTTCTCTCTGATGTGTTCTTTTCCATGAATTTCAGACTGTTCAGCAAGCTTGTCTCTTAACTGTTGTTTTGCTTGCATTGCAATTTTGTTTTTTTCTTCATCATATACTGGAAGACCTAATTCTTCTTCATGTTGGAATGTAAATAAGATAATGTCTTTTGCTCTTTGAGCTTTGGCAATTTTCATTTGCTCATCCCAATTAATTGAAAATAATTTACCATCAACTGTCAAACAAGTAATAATAGGAAAGTTACTCTTATCTCTGTAATGTGTGGCTAGCTTGCAATCTAAGAAATTATCTATGTTTTCATTAATACAATCACCATACATTGCATGTCCATGTGGATTGGCTCTAGCTGAACCCATATCAATTGGAATTTTTTCAAACTCCATTACTTGAACATCATTTATGATTCTGTATTCAATTAGTTGAAACTCATAATCAATACTAGGTCTATAGCCACCCTGTATCAGATGCCCTCCTTCTGTGCATGTACCACGAATAGCATTTGGATCATTATTGATTTGTTCAAAATCAATCATTGGTTTTTTCATAGCCCAACCTCTCTCGTATAATTTCTCCCAAGTATCAAAGGTAGTGCATATTGACCTTGAACCGTCTTTAAAGAATGTCAGTTGATGTTGAGGATTTTTACAGCTTACATCGTAAATTTCAGTACCGTGTTTTTGTTGTATTGATGCTGATGGTGTAGGAAAGGGTTCGGTCATTGCATTCGGTAATTGCAAGACCAAAATGGCAGATAGTAAAAAGAAAATGATGACATGCATCTCTAATCTAAAATGACTTCATTATTTACTAGACAAACACCTTCATGGTATCTGGCATCAGGTCCACACATTTTTGAAGGAATTTCATAATGTTGTGGTTCTGGAACTGGTACAGGATTTCCATTTTCATCTACTAAAGGTGAGGAGCCAGAAATTGGACCATCTCCTAAACAGTTAGCGTTAATTAGATATTGAGTTGCCAATTCATGATCAAAGTCAATATGCTGATCAATTAACTGGTTATGGCAAACTACATGAATTCTGAAATATTCATTGTGATGATTGTAAGAAATGTTTAATCTTAGTTCATTATAGTTTTCAAAGTTCATCACATCAAGTTCCATATTTCCACTTTCACCATTGTGATATTCAAAATTAATTGAGGGTTCAGGATATTTTTCAACAAACGTAACATAAGCTGTATGATTCTCAAATCTTTGTAACATCTCTGATTTAGGCAATCCAATAAATTCTGATTCATAATACATGTCTTCAATCCTGTCAATTGCATTTGGCAGTTGTGGAATACTAAAAATTAACAGAAAGAAGATTGCAATGACACCTATAATAATTCCAACACTAATTCCTATTGTAGCTAAAAGTTCCATGCTGCGTTAATTTTTATTAATTAGGTGAGACTTGGGCATAATTATTTACAAAAATAACTCTCAGTCATTTCCTAACAGCAAAGCATTCTCTTTACAGTTCTTGGATTTTCTGCTCCAATTATACAGTTGTAATATACTACAAGTTGATACACCAACACACAAACCAATACAAATGATTTCACGTTGTCAAATCCTTTCACATGTACAGTTCTAATGTTGAACGTATCTTTGAATATTTCAAATAAAGGTTCAATTGAGACTTTTCTTTGTGAGTACAACTCTTGACCTTGTACAGAATTATAAAAATCTGCAAGTTTGATTCGCTCTGGCGGTGTTGATGGATATATTTTGATAGAACAAATCAATCTCAAATGTCTCTCATCACTAAACTGATATAATGATTTATCATCATATGCTGGATCACATAAAATATTTTCAACCAGTCCTGCAAGTGGTTTGACTAACGTTTCATACATTTTACCATCAGAAACATTTGCAGTTGAGACATCAGCAGACAATGGAACTATCAGTTTTCCAGTACTGCAACTCATGTGCAGTTTGTATCCAAATATCCAACCCTTTGATTTTGAAAAACCCCATTTTGCATCAGTATCAATTCCTGGGATTGGTAGACGATTGTTCCTTATGTCTGATTTGTGCCATACTGGACCATCTGCTTTTAGCATTGAACTATCCCCTGATGCTGAAACATTTTCCACCAATCCCTCTGAGATGAATTTGTTGCCCATGGTACTAATCATGTCACTAATTGGTAGAAATTGAAATCGTCTGTCAATAGTTCTTCTGTCTGGAATTTGAGTTAATTTGCAAACCTTGAGCAGTTTGTCATTGGAAGGTTTGATTGAAAGGAAATAATGAAATGTGTTGTTGCTTGGTATTCTCATCCACAACTTTATGATGAACAGTTGCACCATCTGGATGGTTGGATACACGTATGGTCTACCCGATCTGAATACTTCCTCATACAAAGACAACATTCCCACCAAATGTAACACGCCAATAAGAAATGATTCCGATAGAATCTTGCCAGGGATTTTCATTTGTTTTGACATTCCAATGAACGAAACATGATAAGATCCTTAGCTTTTTCTATTTGAATAATTTGAGAATTGACTCAAAAATTAGAATTAGTTATGCCCATGTCTCAATTATTTAACAATTACTTGTGATTGTTTCTTTTAGTTTTATGCTGATTGCTCTAAAGCCCACTCATAACCTTCTGCTTCTAACTTGTCTGCAAGTGCCGCATCGCCTGTTTTCAATACTTGTCCTCTTGCAAATACGTGAACAAAATCTAATTTATCTAAGAATTTCAAGATTCTTGCATAGTGAGTGATGATGATTATCGTTGCATCTTTGTCTGCGACTTTACTGATTGCTTGTGCTACTGCTTGAACTGCATCAATATCTAATCCTGAATCTGGTTCATCTAAAATTGAAATTTTTGGTTTTAAAACTGCCATCTGTAAAACTTCTGCACGTTTTTTCTCTCCACCTGAAAACCCTTCATTAAGATATCTAGAAAGGAACTCTTCTCTTAATCCAACTTTTTCCAAGTTTTCTTTAAGATATTTTTGAAACTCTCTAACTGTAATGAATACTTCTCTGTTATCACCTTCAAGTGCTTTACTAAGAGAATTGTATGCTGTTCTTAAAAAATGAGAAAAACCTACTCCTGAAACTTCCGTTGGGTATTGGAATCCTAAGAATAATCCTTTCTTTGCTCTTTCATCAGCTGTTAATTCTAAAATGCTTTCACCATCTAACAAAATGTCTCCTTTTGTGACTTCGTATTTTGGGTGTGCAAGTAATGTGTAAGCTAGTGTACTTTTTCCTGAACCGTTAGGTCCCATGATGGCATGTACTTCCCCAGGCCCTGTTTTCAAATTAACACCTTTGAGAATCTCTTTACCTTCTCTTGCTACGTGAAGATCTTTGATTTCTAATACTGCCATATTGCAATTTATTTTGATTCTCTATATAATACCGACGAAATTTAGCTAATCCTAATCGTAATGGTAGATAATAAAATGAAAAGAGGGGGGGGGGGTGTAATTAGTTGGCCAGAGATGGTCTCAAAGTAATTTTGAGTTTGTAGCATGTTAGAATTTCTTTACATCTATTTCTGATAGTGACTTCTGTGACTCCTGCAATACTTGAAACGTCTCTTTGTAGGACATTTTGACCAAGTAGGACAGATGCTACATACAGATATGCTGCGGCAATTCCGTTTGGAGCCTTTCCATCAGCAATACTGCTGTCTTTGGTTTTTTCAGCAATTTCCAAGGCTAGTCTTTCAACCCTGACCTCAGTCTGTGTCATGTTTGCTATCTTTGAGATGTATTTGTCCATGGTTACAACTGGGGCATGTAATTGTCCCATTTCCATTACCATGGTTCGATAGTATCTAGCTGCAAGTTTTGTTTTTGATTTAACATCTTTTGCTGGACAAATTCCTCGGCAAATTTCTTCTAATGATCTTACTACATCACATTGTTTGCATGCCATGTAAATTGTAGCTGCTGTAATGCTAACTACTGATTTTCCTTTCACATCAACATGTCCATCCAAGTTTCTGTATATCATAGATGCAGTTTCCAACACATTCTTTGAAAGATTTAGACCGTCGCATGTTTCACCCATTTTTGTTAAAACATTTGCAAGTCTTCTCTCTCTTGGTGAGGAAACTCTTACTCTTTGTTGCCATTTCCTGAGATTGTGCATTTGATTTGCGACATCGTGGTTGATTGTTTTTCCACTAAAGTCTTTTGCACTGATTGAAATCTCAGTAGTTATTCCCAAATCATGTTGAGAATATGTTGTTTGTCCGGTTGCTCTTGCAAGCTTCATCTTGTCTTCGAAGTTTGAGCTTATTGTTTCTGGACCAAAATCTGCAATCTGATCATCGACTACTACGCCGCAACCAGAACAGATGATTTCACCATTCTGCATGTCATCTACTAATGTAGATTTACATTCAGGACAGTTTTGTTTTTCTAGTATGTTCATTATTTTTTTCTCCTAAATTTTTTTGGTTTGTTAGCAGGAGATTCTTGAGATGCGAAAACATTTTTGCCAATGTATTTTTTAATATTGTTTGTTAATGGCGTTGCTGATGCAAACGGTCTTTTTACTGGACCTATCAGTTCATTTACTTTTGCAACTCTAGTTCCCTTTTCGTCACAGAGTATTTGTCCTTCAACTAATTCTGTTGATAGTTGAATGATTACCCTGCCACTACCGGCTAGGTGCATTATTTCGCCTACCTCCTGCAATTAGAATTAGTAATTACTATACTCTTATCATAGACTTCTGTCAACTTTACTTTAGCTAAGAGCTAGAATTCATTTTATTTTGACTGTTTGGATCTTTTTGCCACTAACTTTTCAGAAATTTTGTTAAGAATTTTTGTCTTGGAGGATCCTTTTGGTATCACTACGTAACCTGACCTTACAAACGGTCTTTTTGGAAATCTCACTTTGTCATCTGTTTCTGTAATTTCTAATCCACTTGCTTTTGTCGCATCAGTTAATTCTTTTAATGAAGGATCAAAAACACATTTTTCTAATCCTAATCTTCGTCCTTTAGATTTTTTTAAATTCTTGTTGAAATAATCCAACCAGATTACGACGTGCTCGTAATCTTTCATTTACACACCATTATTCGTCAGATATTTTAACCACTTATCTTCTTTTAATGTTATCATGTCCAATCGTGGCCTAAAAACAGAGTATGAGGTAATTGAAGCTTTTGATCCCGATAAAAAATACGATGTTTCTATGCAAAAAAGACATCGTGAAATTTTAAAAAAATTGACAGTTGTTGGAGATACTTTTTCTCCTAGCCAATTTTATGATAAACATTCTGATTTAATGACATCAAATGACAGAACTGAACTCTCTGCTAGATCCGTACTCTCAGTAAGTATTCGAATTGGAACTCAAATCAAAGTTCTTAGAAAAAAAGTTAGTGCATCTACTGTTCCTCAATGGTTCAAAGAATTGGAAACTGTGAATTATTGGAGCGGACAGCTCAGAGGTTCTAAAATGAAAAATGTTAAAGTTGGAAATAGAGGAACTGTTCGCTCTCTTTATGTTCAACATTTGTGGAATTTTAACAAGTGGCTTGTAGAGCAACAGCAAAAAATTAAAAAAACTATCCAAATCAGAGAGAATACATTTGAACAAGTAGAGACTATGGTAAAATTCAAGCATGTGGAAGAATTATTTGAACTACTTACACAACTAATTCCTAATATAGCGAAAAGATAAAGTTCGTGAACTAAATTATTCCAAAACAAAAAACTTTTTGATCACTATGTGTGGTAAAATTTGATGAACAAGTTAGAATCACTTGAAGCAGCATACAAAAAAGAAAACTCCAAGGTTGCAGTAAGGATGCTTGCAGTGTTGATGATTCTAAAGGATGGAAAGGACATACAGTGCACTGCAAAGACATTACACCACTGCACAAGCTGGGTGAGAAAATGGACGAGTCGTTGAGATAGATGGCCTCTACGATCTCCCAAGAAGTGGCAGGCCAAGAACAATCTCCCAGACTCGAATGGATGCTATCATGTCAAAAGCAATGCTAACTTTGTTTACCCCCATCCCAAATTAGAGTTAAAATGGAACTCCAGGGGAATTCATCTACTAAATTGGAGATAAAAAGTACGCAGATAGGCATATAGCGACGATCAAAAGTTCGTGAACTAAATAATTTCAAAAAACTAGAAATCAGTTGATCTCACCTATAGGTAAATACGATAGTTTAGGCATATAAATTTTGAATAAACTGTCAAGCAGTAGATGGGAAAGTACATCAAATTACACATTCTAGGAAATAATTATTTTTGTTATTTCTAAAGTAATGAATAATTATCTTTACAAAGAAATATTTGAGAATTTCAATTGATATTATTGGTTTGTGATTTTGTACATTAGTTTCTTCTGAGATAATCAAATTAGCAATTATCCATGCATTGTACAAAATCAATGAATAGTAAAAATACAACAATCTTATGGATTGGTTTGAACTGGTGGTTTTTGGTCTGAACCTTCCCACACATGCATATCCTGTTTCAATTCCCCAACGTTTCTTGTAATCAGTTGGAATGTTTTGTATGTTATATGATATTTCTTTTGGTGAAACGTTTGTTGCAAACACAACATACTGATCAATAATATTTGATTTTTTTCTTGCATTTTTGTTTGGTAGAATAACTAGATTAAATGATTCTACATGTCCTGATGATGATTTTATTGTGTATGGCGAGATTGACTTTCTATCTCCATTAACGTATTGTAAAATGGCATCTTTGATTCGAGAATTCTTTTTTGCAGGCATTAGAAATTTCAGATTCTTTTGTTTTATTTCTGAAATTGTTCCAGCTGTGAAAAACTCCCTATCCACTAGCAATAGTTTAATCTTGATTCCATTATTGATGCCATCAGAGAGTAATTTACGCACAAAACCGGCATTTGATATGTTGTCATACAAAGGATAACAACCTAGTTGAGCCCTGATTCTTTTTTCAACGCACTGCATGGTGCAGTAACTCTCAAAATGAGTAGTACTGTTTTTTGATTTTGATTTTATTAAAGAATGGTTTGGCAATTTGTCATATCTTGGGATTAGATGTTTGTCAATTGCCACAGTAACTGGTTGCTCCAATACTCCCAATTCTTGTAATTTTGATACTGTACTATCCAGTGAACGATGTAATTGAATTTGCATTGTTTTTTGTGATATTTTTGATATGATTTTTCTCAACCATGAACCAGTTGGAGAATGATTCTGGGATTCCATTGCCAGTCTCTTTAATCCAGATTCAGAATATGAATTTCCCAAACACAATGACATGATAGAATTGTGTGCATCTGCATTGTGGAACCGTGAGTTATTTTTACTAGAGCATGGAAACAACAAGATATTGTACATTATTTTAGTGATAATCTCAAATGCTTTAGATAGTATCACGCCTTGGTGTGTCATGGTATCAAATGAAGTACAATGCATATTTGATGGAGTGACATACTTTCATCAAGCTTTTTCTATCTGAATAGATTGATTGAATAATTGATAGTTTTTGATCTAAATTGAGTTACTTTCCCATCTACTGGTCAAGTATTTTAACCCAAAAGATCTAGATCGTAGAATCAATTCATGAAACCATGTCAAAGAGTACAAGACAATCCAAGGTTTCCTCTGGAAATCAATTCATGAAAGGTACAAGCATTAATTTTTTAAGAAAAGTATGCAAGAATGAAAAAAATGCAAAAGCAAAGATAAGATTAAAGGCTGCAATACTAAGAAAACAAAATATTCCGTATTCTGTGATATGTGCAAGTCTGGATGTCATACCATCAACTTTGTCCTACTGGCTAAATCGAATGGATGAAGAGGGAATATCTGCATCACACCGCAAGAAATATTCTGGTTCTAGATGTTTTCTAAATGAAAAACAGCTAGTATCATTAAGAAATGATCTAATTTCAGGTCCAGAAAAGTTTGGATTTAACCAATTCATGTGGAGTACAAGAATGGTAATTACACATGTGAATAAAAAATACAACACCCTATACTCTGCAAGAGGAATGCGTGAATTGCTGCACAGAATTGGATTCTCATCAAAAAAACCACGTCCCACACATCACAAATCAGCCTCAAAAGAGGAACAAACCCGTTTTAAAAAAACGCAAAAAGGAGTATCAAAAAATATTCCAAATTGGGATACACCACACTATGTCTGGATGAGTCAACAAACAAGATAGCACCTAACATAAAGCGCGGATGGTATCTTGCAGGCAATAACATTACCGGGTGTGTCCTAAAACTATCCTCTAACATGTTTTGTAACCCCCATCAAATTAACAACTCGTATGTTGTAACAAATTACACGCAACGCCAACTCTTTTCTTTGAACCAACTTGTTTTTTGATGACAAGCTATTTCCAAAGATTCTTTTGAGTACTGCAAATACTGATTCAACAAGTGACCTCTTGTGATAATGTCTGTCAAATTCATCTTGATTGTCCTGGAATAATGTTATCATTTTTTTCCATGATGCAGAGCCTTTGGGATTTCTAACTGTGTTCTTCTTTGGTTTGATGTATGGTATCTTTTGCAGAGTAGCTACCATATTGCAAATGTCTCGTGACAAATATGCAGGATCTGCACAAAAATCACCAATTCCCTTTGGAATGTCTTTGATTAGTTTTTTGAGAATTGGTGCATCACCACGAGTTCCTTTAGTAATGTCAAAAGATACTATTGCCATGGACTGTATTGCAATTAGGATGTGCAGTTTTAGATATAATTTCTTGGATTTGTGCGTGTTTGTCTTGATGTCAAACCAAGCCTCACATCTTTTGGTACCAAATCCTGAACTGTCAGGAGCTATGTCTTTTTTTTGATTGGTTCTGTGAGTTTTGCGTTTACCTTTTTCAAATAAGGCATTGGAATTCTTTTTAGACTGTCATTAATGACAGTCTTGCTTGGTGCTTTTTTGAGCTCCATTATTTCCAACAGATCCGGCCTTGATCTCAAGTGGGACTCCATGGAACGATAATCCAATCCAAACTTTACCTTTAGCATTGCACACATTATCTTTGCTTTTGTTGGAAATGCAGGACGTCCGCCTGTCTTTGGTTCCCATGGTGTATCCATACTCCAAACTGTCTTCTTTACTTTTTCCAAGAATAGAATCTCCTCATCCTTGCGATATGTGCCATATACTTGCCAGTCTCTTTTTGATTTGTTTTGCATAGTTGTTGTGATTCCATGCGATCAATATGTTACAGAATTGAATAAAATTGTTATATTTGTCTACTTTTAGGACACACCCAACATTACCACACCAATTAATTACACTCGAGAAAAATTTCAATCATTTGGTGCATTGGGGGATGACGGCGTATTTTTTTGTAGGTTCTATGATAAATCAAACACAGACTCATTTCTTGATTTTTTAGAATCACTGCAGAAACAATTTGGTAAGAAACTGTTATTATTTGCAGACAATGCATCATACCACAAAAGTGTCAGAGTAAAAGAATTTCTCAAGAAATCAAAAAGAAATGTAATCATAAGATATTTTCCTGCATACACCCCAGAACTCAATCCAATTGAGGTACAGTGGAGAGAAGAGAAAAATGGTAATGCCAATACATTCTTTGCAAATGGAACTGAGATGAGAAAACACATGCAGAAGAGACTAGATAATGGAGACGTTCGAGTTGTTAAAATATTCAAATATTTAATGCCTTAACTAGAATAAACAAATTGAAACACCTAAAAAATAACTCACGAACCTATGCTTCTCGCTATAGAAATGCATTTTAAACAACAAAATTAGAAGAAATTCCTTGACGAAAAAGAGAATTTTTGTCAGCGTATTTGTTGGAATTATTGTAATATCAGGATTAGATGCATTTGTAATTGAACCTAACATGATTGAAGTTAATGAGATAGATATTTTAGATACTGGAACTAAAATGAAGATTGGTTTTATTTCTGATTTTCAAAGACAAAATTCTGATCCTGCATTTGTTCAACGTGTTGTAAACATACTAAATGCACAAGATCTTGATGCAGTAATTATTGCAGGGGATTTTATTGATAAAGGTATAGATGAATTACCTTCGCTAGATCCATTAGGAAGTTTAGAAACAAAAAGTGGAGTATACGGGGTTTTAGGAAATCATGATTATAATGTATATTCTCTTAATCTTAATAATGCCAATTTTCTCACAGCAGAAACAGTAATAGAATATCTTGAATCCAATGGTCCAATAGAAATTCTTAGAAATGAAAATGTTGTAATTAATGATGTTGTAATAATTGGTCTTGATTCTTACTGGGCAGGTTTAAGAGATTTAGACAAAGCTTTTGAAAACACTTCAGATGAATTTAAAATTTTATTTACACATAATCAAAATAATTTAGAAATTAGTAAAGAAACAGCAGATGTGTACTTGTTTGGACATACTCATTGTGGACAAGTCAGACTTCCATATGTCGGATCTATACCAAAAATTATAGGATTTGAAGGAGATTATGATTACAAACATTACATTGTAAATGATGCTGATGTCTATACAACATGTGGTCTAACTCCCGCACCAAGATTTTTTAATCCACCAGAAATTACAATCATAAATTTATTGGAATAAACTAATTTTTAATTGAAAATCAATATCTTGCTATTTTTGAGGCTAAAATGGAATCCATTGGGATTCAGCCACTTTTTTTGAGTATAGCGAAAAGACAAAGTTCATGAGTTATTTTTTAGGTGTTTCAATTTGTTTATTCGTATTTGCCTATAGGTGAGATCAACTGATTTCTAGTTTTTTGAAATTTGGTTCACGAACTTTATCTTTTCGCTATACAAAAATGAGCCCACGGGGATTCAGTCACCATTTTGGGGATAAAGATGGACTTATACTGTCTAACAAATATTCATGACCCAAAATCCTCCAAATTATACTAATTCCTGAAATTTAAACTTGAATCTACAATGTACGTAAATCGAGTTCAGAATAGGGTGACGAATTTTTGTTATTGAGTATAGATTATGGGAAATTAAAGTGAATTTACAAATTCACGTAGTTTTAGAGTTTTTTCTTCAACAGATAGAGGTAATAATTCATTCATCATTGATTTCATTTGTAATTTTTTATCAGCTCTTTCTTGATCAGACATTGATTCAAATTGGATTTTCATAGACATGAAATGCATTATCATCTTTGCTCTCTCATCAATAGATAATGCAAAGAAAGCATCTTTTACTTCACTCCATTGTTGTTTTTTAATTTCTCTTTCTTGAGGAGTTAAATCAGCATAATGATCTTTCCATTTTTTATGAGATTTATTATCAGAGTGTTTGGAATGTTTCCAGTTATCTTTTGAAACTCCTTCTGAAACATACAATGCTTCTCCATTTCCAGCATCAACTATAACTTTATGAAAAATATCATCATTTGCCAAAACCCCAATCTTGTAAACTAGAAATCCTTGAGTAACATCAAGTTTTCCCCACATTGCTTTTCCATTTTCAACAGAATCTTCTGCAACTGCCATTGCCACACTGAGTACAATTTTTGCATCATCAGAATAATCATCAGATGTTTCAGCAATAGTAATAGTTCCTGAAATTTCTGGAATAGAAAATTCACCATATTCAGCACCAACATCAGATGGATAGTAAGAAAGCAAACTAATTGTAAAAATACTTGTTAGAACCATTAAAGGAATTGTAATTTTGATTTTAGGAATTTTAGTCAAGTAACAAATTCAAATTTTCGTCTCTTATAACTATCTCTACTAATTTTTCATGATGCTAACTCGAGGCGAAAGTAAATGATTGGTTAGCACTAGAAAAAAATAATTATTTTTGTTAAAATACTGATTCCAAAAAAAAGCAATATGAAAAAAATTATGCTTGTATTTGTTTTGATTAGTATTATTTCAGTGAGTCCAGCATATGCACACAAATTGATCAGTCATGATGATTTACATAGGAGTTTTGATTCTGCATTGAAAATTCCTGATCACAAGATTTCATGGGCAATTTACGAAAATTTGGGTACAAATGAAGCAAAATATTATTCGTTTAATGCAAAACACGGTGATTCATTTTATGCAAGTATTGTTGTGCCAAAACTTGATGGATTAGAAGAATATTCTCCAACATTGGTTCTTGTAGGAAAAGGGATTTTTGGAAATGATCTTGTTCCATTTGAAACTGAATTGGGTACTGAAAAATTTTCATATCTGGGAGAATTTCCCAGTAGAGAATTTTATGAACCATTTGGCCAAGTAACTTATTGGGAAAGACAAGAAGTTAGAACAGACATCGTTCTTGATGGAGAATATTTCGTAGTGGTGATGGATGAAAATAATCAAAGTGGAAAATATAGTTTAGCAATAGGCACAATTGAAGATTTTTCAGGTGGAGGTTTTTTTACCATACTACCAAAGGCATGGCTTGATACAAAATTATTTGTAAATGATTATACTTCAATCGGAATTTTATTTTTTATTTTAGCATCAATTTCTATCATGTCAGCATTATGGGTAATTAGAAAGCAGAGGAGAATAAAACAAAATGTCTCAACAATCAACTGATGTTAGTGTAAAGAAAAAAGTAATAATCATAGGTGCAGGAATAAGTGGTCTATCAACAGCCGCATTACTAACAAATGAGAACATTTCAGTTCAAATTTTTGAAAAATCATCCAAAGTAGGAGGCAGAACCACAAGTATGAAATTTCGAAATCACATTCTCGACAACGGATTTCACATCATGCCATTTTACAAGACATCTGCTGTGTATCAAGTTTTTAAAAAAATTGGAATTGTTTCGAGGCTAAAATTAGCTTTAGTAGATGATATTGTATTTTTTCAAAATAAAAAATTCTTCAAATATCCAAGAGGCATCATTGACATACTCAAACTAGCAATCATACCAATCAGTAGCAGAATAAAATTATTGCAAATATTATTTCCAATGGCATTTTCATCAATGAAAAAAGCTGAAGAACATGACAATATGAAATTAACAGAGATTACAGAGAAATTAGATCACAGTACAAAGTCATTTTTTGATGCAGTATGTATGCTAGCATTTGCAGATATACCTGAACGAATATCTTTAGGAGAATTTATGAGAACGATGATCAGAGCAAATCCATTCAAAGGAGGTACAAGCGAGTTTGCATATCCAGATGAGGGAGGATATGACAAAATTTCAGAAATTCTTGCAAAATATGTACAAGAAAATGGAAATGAATTAAGACTAAATTCTACAATCAAAAAAATATCTGTCAAAAATAACAGAGTGGTAGGAATCATAGATAACAATGATAAATTTATTGAAACTAATAGTGTTGTAGTTTCATATCCTGCATACATTGCGGTAAAAGAATTGTTTGATGAAGATGTATTTGATAAAGAATTTAAAATCAAAGTTGAAAAGTTAAACAAAACTACTTCTGTTATTGAAACCCATTTTTGTACATCTAAAAAAATTGATTCAAGACAAGTGGTATTTCCAATTGGGAATTACACATCTAAAGGAATTTTTTTCATATCAAATATCACATCCAAAGTATCACCACAAAGTGAACATCTCCTAATGGCAGGAACACCTGTACCTGCAGAATACACAGAAAATCCTGAAAAAATTAAAGAGATCAGTCAACAAATGAAAAAAGATATTTCAGAAATTTATCCAGATTTTGAGAAATCTTTGTTATGGGAGCGACCAATGGCATGGAAACTTGTGGAGGCAGTAGTCAAAGAGCCAGGATTAGTGTGGAAACAAAAAATGCCACATGAAGTAAAAAAAATCAAAGGATTGTATTTTGTGGGAGATTCAACAATTAGTTATGGAATAGGTACAGATTCTGCAGCACATAGTTCTATGTTATGCCATCCAAAAATAATGCAACAACTAAAGTAATTACATGATGAATCTGTAAAGGCTTGAACTGTTTTTGGGGATAAAATTAGTTTCATATTAAATATGGTATGATGGAATAAGTGATATCGTATGCGGAATTGTCAACTTATAGTTAAGGCATTAAATATTTGAATATTTTAACAACTCTAACATCACCATTATCTAGTCTCTTCTGCATGTGTTTTTTCATCTCAGTTCCATTTGCAAAGAATGTATTGGCATTACCATTTTTCTCTTCTCTCCACTGTACCTCAATTGGGTTTAATTCTGGGGTGTATGCAGGAAAATATCTTATGATTACATTTCTTTTTGATTTCTTGAGAAATTCTTTTACTCTGACATTTTTGTGGTATGATGCATTATCTGCAAATAATAACAGTTTCTTACCAAATTGTTTCTGCAAGGATTTTAAGAAATCAAGAAATGAGTCTGTGTTTGATTTATCATAGAACCTGCAAAAAATACACCGTTATTCCCCAATGCACCAAATGATTGAAATTTTTCTCGAGTGTAATTAATTGGCGTGGTAATGTTATTCTCTGCAAGATATAGCGACGATCAAAAGTTCGCAAACATCTTTGCAGGATTTCTAAAGATATAATTTGCAACATCAAGCTTGAATTTTGTCACTCTGAAATATTTTGACACTGCCTTGTTCATTATTGTAAACATTGCATAATACTCTGAAACCAACAACGCATATTTGCTTATCTTCCAGCACTGCTCTATCATGTTCAAGTATGGTGATCCCTTTGGCAACCAGATTAGTTTGACATCTCTATTGTTTGCAAGGTATTCCTTTACCTTCTTTGATTTGTGAACTGATGCTCTATCTAAAATGATTGCAATTTTGCCATATTTCTGATGCAATTCCTTTAGGTACTCTACAAATGTTACAGCATTGAATTTGTCATAAACTCTGAATAGTTGATTGCCATTTTCTGTAATTGTACCATACACTGCCAGACTCTCATGTCGTCCTGTATATGGAAGAAATATTCTCTTGGCAACTGGTGACCAGTACTTTTTTCCTGTTTTTGTATCCCTTACAAAGAATGCTTCATCAGCCATTGCAATTACAAATCCTTTCTTTTTTAGGCGTGAAATTCTCTTTTTGGTGCGTTGCTGCCAGCTTCTCACAGCAGATATACTTGCATGGTTGATGTGATATTTTTGTGCAGTTTTTGCAGACATGCCGTATTGGTGCATTATCTTTCTGATGTGGGTTATGTGAAATTTTACTCCAGTGGAATAAAAGATACTTTGTTGCAACATTATGGGGGTAAACAAAGTTAGCATTGCTTTTGACATGATAGCATCCATTCGAGTCTGGGAGATTGTTCTTGGCCTGCCACTTCTTGGGTGGTCGTAGAGGCCATCTATCTCAAAACGACTCGTCCATTTTCTCACCCAGCTTGTGCAGTGGTGTAATGTCTTTGCAGTGCACTGTATGTCCTTTCCATCCTTTAGAATCATCAACACTGCAAGCATCCTTACTGCAACCTTGGAGTTTTCTTTTTTGTATGCTGCTTTCAAGTGATTCTAACTTGTTCATCAAATTTTACCATACATAGTGATCAAAAAGTTTTTTGTTTTGGAATTATTTAGTTCACGAACTTTATCTTTTCGCTATACTTAGAAACATACGCATTAATGGCCAAATCACTCTGCAGGAAAATCCAATGTGGCCAGAAATAAAAAACAATGACATCAATTATTCAGATAGATTGATTGAAAATGAAAAATACCCAAAGACTTTATCAGATGAGCGGATTCGTCTTGCCACATACAAGACAAACAGTTCAGTAGAAGATTTGGACCAATTTGTCGAAAGAATTATTGGTTAATTTTCCAACAATCCCTTAATTTTTCTTCTTCTGATTTTTTACAATGATCATTCCGTCTTTGGTTGTTAATTCCAGTAAATCATTTCCATTCCAGTTTAGGCTCTAGACTATTTTCTGAGAGATGTTAATTCTATATTGTGCATATTCTACTCCATTTTTCTTGTAATCTCTTTTTTGTAAAAATACCACAATATTATTCCCCCAAAGTGCTTAAAACCCATTTTTTATTGAAAATTTACAAAAATAATAATTAAAAATTTCAGTTATTTTTTTCAATATGAAAAGCACCTAACTTAACAGTAAAAGTCTCTAATTTAACAGGCAGTTGAAAAGCTCCTGAGATTGAACAGTGTAAAGAATTATCTACCGTAAACTTACCAGTTCCCCATTCGAGTAAATAATAAATAATATACTAGAACATGCTTAACATGGATGATAAAATGGGCCTTGTAGAAACCATCTGATTTTAACCCAATTGTGATACATTTTAGCTAATTTAGATCCATTAGGATTGTATTTGCAGATTACAGTATGGTCTCATCATACGTCAAAATGTGCAAAACACTACTCAATATAATCACCAGATGCAGAATTCCCAGGTTCTTACATCCAAAATCAAATCATATCTATTCTGTTTGGACACATCTCATACTCTTGGCAATACGACAGTACGAATCAAAGAGTTATAGAAGATTTACAGAATTTTTAGAAGAATGTGTAGGAATTCAGGAATATCTTGGTTTGTCTACCATTCCACATTACACCACACTACAAAAGGCAGCTGCAAGACTGGAAGGAAATCTGTTACATAAAATGTTGCAGGAATTCATTTTGTACAAAAAAGTCAGACTGGTTCTAGCTGGAATTGATGGTAGCGGATTCAGTTACAGTACAGCATCATACTATTATACAAAAAGAGTACAGTTACGCAGGAATTTCCTAAAAGTTGTTGTTTGTGCTGACATGAATACACAGCTTGTTTGCTGTGTCATGACACACCACAACATGCAACATGATAATCCTGATTTTCTGCCATTGTTGTACAAAACCAACAATATTGTTCCAGTTGATATTGTGTTAGGTGACATGGGTTTTGATGATGAGAATAACCATGTTGGTGCAGAACAGATCAACACAGCTGCAATGATTCCAACTCGATATAGAACAGTTCCAATTTACAGAACCAGTGGAATTCACAGAAAGGAGATGAAGAGGAACTTTCCTGTACAATTGTACCATCAGAGAAACAAATCTGAAACAATCTTTTTTGTGATCAAACAGATAATGTCAGGAGATGTCACATCAAGAAATGTTACAACTCAGGACAATGAGATGTTGTACAGGTTAATTGCATACAATGCTTACAGGATTAGAAAATTAGATTTTGTTATTTTATTATGGTTTCTACAAGGCCGATAAAATGATACAATCTGGATTTGACAATCTGATTACAAAGTTTAATTCTTTGAATGTGGAAATACAGAATAATAATATTACAATAAAGGAGATGAAGAACGATGTTTCTGTAATAAAGTCAGATGTAGGGATGATACTAAAAGACAATGTTTTACAAAATTGCACAAAATTAGATAATTTAGAATCTAAGATTGATGAATTACTCTCTAAAAAATAATTTTAGTTAATCTTACGATCTCTTACAATTCTGACACAGTAAGAGGTTCTGGGATGAGATAAAAGCCTCTGAAATAAATAAAATTATATGACAAAAATTAGTCATTACATAGATGAAGAAAGAATTTGTAGTAAAAAGCATTGATTCAGCACCTGATGGGGCACCATACGTAATAGTCTCACTATCCTCTCTCAGGGATCTTAAAGACGGTTCTAAAAACTTGCAATCACCTTTTGAAAAATCAGAAGTCATGGGATTCTCAAACATGAATGACATGATGAAAGATTTGAACAAGATGATGTCTGGAATGGGAGGTGGCATGGGAATACAAAGTGGTGTTACTCGATTAAAACTTGAAATGCATGAATACAAAGACATGGGTATCGCAATTGGAGATAAGGTATTTTTAGAACTAAGCAAAGATGAGTCCATTGGTGTTTAACTAGGGAGACATGTTAAAAAGATAATTCGTCAGGTACCTGAGGTTTCCAAAAATAACACAGCACGGAGGATTATTCACACTGTTAAATAAACATAAAATAATGGATAACACAGGTGTATTCTAAATGATTCAAACCACATTTGATGATGTTCTCAAAAAAATAAGAAAAGAATCTGCAAGTACTAGGGAACTAGGAACAAAGTTTGAAAAGATAACAAAGGATTTTTTCAAAATAGATCCCATGTATACCCGACAATTCAAAAAAGCGTACATGTGGAATGAGTGGCCAAAAAGAGATGGAATAGACACCGGAATTGACCTTGTAGCAGAACAGCACGATGGTAAATTATGTGCCATACAATGCAAATGCTATGCCGATGATGGTTCTATTGACACAAAATCTGTTGCAAAGTTTCTTGCAAAAGCAAGTTGTAACCATATGTGAATAAACAACGAAATTTAGATGGTACTGCTGATTCTATAGTTTCTAAAAGATACACCTCCAAGAAAAAACCAAAGAAAATCATTAGGACTAGAAAGACAAAACCCATGACCTATGTCGGAATTGATTTGCACAAAGAATTCTTACAGGTCGAAACAATGGATGATAAAGGACATACATTATTCAATGAAAAAATTACAAACACCAGAGGGGATATCAAAAAAGCATTTTCTGCAATCCCAAAAAACTCAAAATGTGTAATGGAATCATCATCTGTCTGGTATGGCGTGTTTAGGTTTCTGCGAGACGAACTAGGATTTGATGTAATACTATCAAACCCATATCACACAAAAGCAATTGCAGCATCAAAGAAAAAAACTGACAAGATTGATGCTCACATCTTGGCAGATTTGCTAAGAGGAGGATACATCTCATCTTGTCATGTACCAGAAAAAGATACCGTGCAAACAAGACAACTGGTGAGATATAGAACCAAACTAGTCCGCAACAGGACAAGGATGAAAAATTTGATTCACAGTATAACCTTACAAAATGCAATCAAGATACCAGGAACTGCATTTTCTGATTCATATGTGCACAAACTGTTGGGATTAGATGACTATCGAATAGATGGATATCTCAAGATGATAATATCAATCAATGATAGAATCGCAGAGTCAGACATGAGAATCAAGGATGCTCTAAAACATGATTCTAACGCACAACTCTTAGAATCAATACCTGGTGTTGGAAGATTTACTGCATTAACCATATCCTCTGAAATTGACAATATCGAAAGATTTTCAGATTCTCACAAACTGTGTTCATATGCAGGAATTGTACCATCGGTGAGAAACTCAGCTGACACCATACGCCATGGGTCCATAACAAGAAGAGGAAGTAGCATGTTACGCTGGGTTCTGGTGGAGGCAGTACATTCTCATGTAAGATATGCAAAAAACAGCACCATTACAAATTTTTACAAACGTCTTGCAAAAAAGAGGGGGACATCAAAAGCTGCAGTGGCAGCAGCATCCAAACTGTTGAGAATAATTTACTGGATGTTAAAAAACAACATGACATTTTACCAGTGCATCAAAAATGCATAATGAAACATTATGATCAGAACTATAATCCTCGTTAAACACATTGAGGGAGATCCTCGTTTTGTAACTGCGGCATGGTTCTGATAAATGGATGAAGAATGGTACTGAGGGAGATCCTCGAATAGATATGTGTCCGGTTTCATCTTTTGAAAATGAATGGGATCATCTCTAGCGGTAGCCATTCTCATGTGTTGCAAAAGAGTGCAAATGTTTTTAAAGATTTCACATAGATATGTGTTTAGGTCCAGACTCACACATATTTCACAATTTCATCTAAAATATTGCAATTCCTAACCTTCCATGTCATAATACAACTCATTAAATTTCCAAACATTCTCATACCCTTCTCATTCCTGACACATCCACGAATCTTTCTACAAATTACTGACTCTCGTAATGCACGCTCAGCTGCATTGTTTGTTGGTTCCACTCCTGGATATAGCAAAAATGTGAACAGGTTATTCTTTGCGTTATTAATCTTGGTTAGAAATTTTTGTAATGATTCATCATCAGTATATTGTAACAGGATTTGCTCCAATGACTCTACACCATAATTATACAGAAAATAATTTGGTTTCTCTATTTTGTATAATGTGATGTATACAAACAATTCTTTCAAAGATTGATACAATGAGGTAGAATTGTCTGTTCCTAGTTTTTCTGATGTGTGTCTTGCCTCACGCAGTATGTGGGCCCAGCACCTCTGTCTGATACCAAACATATGGTATGGCATCCATCCATCACAGACTGCAACTCCTGCAAATGATGGGAAATGTTTCTGTAACACATTTTTGCCTCGACTTTTCTCAACTGTGATAAAACACGAGTTCTGATTCACTCCAGTCCATACCCATCCCGTATTTCCATGAATGGAATATTTTGTCTCATCAAAATGCGCAGATTTTGAGGTACAGATGTCATCTCTGATTTTCTCTACGACAGGTTCTAGTGCTGCAGAAGTGTTACACAGACAATTGTTGATTGTACCTGCAGATATTTTTATACAATAAAATGATTGAAGCATCTTTGCAATGTTTCTTAGTGTAATTCTAGCTGACCACAGAGATAGTATGATCCCTGTCAAATTAAATCCCAAATTTCCTTTCTGGGGTATTGCACAATCAGATGTGGTTGTGTTGCCGCAGTTGTTGCAAAAATATGAGTGGATTACGTGTTTGGTTATGATAACTGGTTGCGGTTTTGGAATTTCTGCAATGATTCTGGTTTGTTGTGTGGTTTGTTCTATCTTCTTGCTGCCACATCTTGAGCATTGGTCTGTTTTGTGAAGAATGGTCTCTGTTGGTTTGAAATTAGTAGTTGTTCCCTTGTGTCCAGGCTTTTGTCCTGGTTTGTTGTGATGGTTTGATTTTCTGTTCTTCTTTTGTTTCCTCCAATGGAGAGAATCAGATGATGGCGGAGAGTTTGGGTTATCATAGTAAGATAATTTTGATTCTAGCTGCTTGATTTTGATTTCCAATTCGATGTTTTTTCTTGCCAAATCATCACAGTTTTTGCACGGTTTAGAGTCCATTATTTCTTGAAAATTCTTCTCTGATCTAAATTATTCGGTTTAATCTAGGCGTGACCTAAACACATATCTATGTGAAATCTTTAAAAACATTT
>CBDBGZ010000004.1:0-313681 GCA_965205425.1 Candidatus Nitrosopumilus sp. | reverse complement strand
TTACTGTTCTTGCAAAATACTGATACATATTCAAATTAAATTTATGGGTTCTAAAATATTCCATAACTGTATGTCTCATCTCATGAATAGATTCATAAAATTCTGATTCAACATTAACATGTTTGCACTGTCTCCAAATCTCTTCAATCATACTCAAATGCGGGGAGCCTCTCAGAAGATATGCCAGTTTGACATCCTTGTTTTTGTGCAGATATTTTTTCACATCATTAGCTTTGTGTTGTGGTGTTCTATCGACGATAACAAATATTTTTCCAAATTTTCTACGAGCTGCTTGCAAATAATCCATAAATGCAATTGAATTAAATTTTTCATACGATCTAAAAAAACTTTGGTTGCCATCTGTCACCATCCCATAAACCAAAAATCTTTGGTGCGATCCTCTCCAACGTACAATCATTCGTTGGTGTACATCTGTCCAGTATTTTTTACCAAGACGTACATCGTCTACAAATACAGACTCGTCTTGGATGAATACTGTAAAACCTTTCTTTTTTGCCTTTTCTATGCGTGAAATGATGTGGTTTTTCCACTTGCGGCATGTATCCTTGGATGCTGCTTGCACATGTACCTTTTGTGGAACCTTTGGTTTTAGATTCCATTTGTGCATCAAAGGACGCACATGAGTGATATGATATGTAATGCGTGTTCTGTAAAATATGAATTGTACCAGTTTTTTTGGAGTCATGCCGTTTGAAATTTTCTTAAATGTACGCTCTATTTTTTGTAATTTTTTGTGTGAGATTAATGGCGGACGGCCAGAACGAGGGGGGGGGGTCCTCCAGGCCCTCCAATCCGTATTTTTCAAATGAATCAAGCCAGTTCCTTACAGAATTGTATGTACAAAACATTTGGTTGGCAGTTTCAGCAACTGTGGATTCGTTGATCTTAATTATACACATTGCGTGCAGTCTTTCCTTTTTCTTACCGTACTTTTCTTTTTTGTAGGCCCTGGAGTAACTCGTCATTTGTGATGTCCATGAAATTATTTCTAACTACTGATCAAAAAGTATTGCTATTTGTTTTGAAAAATTGCAAAGAATTATGCTCCGAGGTATATGTGACACGTCTTGAGCAAAATAAGAAAACATCGTGCAATTAGTTTATTGCTTCAACAAGATAATTTCTCTCCAACAACTTTAGAACTGATGATAAATACACATTCACCTGTTCTCCTCTAATGTTCTCATATGTTTTCATACTTTGAGGATAGTTGGCAATAGTATGAGGTAAACAGTAATCAGGTATTTGGAGTATTTCAACTTCGTCTAGGTCAGCTGCAAGCACTGTATAATATCCAAAATCTAACACTTTTGAATTTATTGTACTAATCGTGTAAGTGTAAAAACAATCACTTTCCTCATATTCATAAGAACCGCTAATGTCTGTAACTATAATCCATTCCTGATGTGAATCTACTGGATAATTTCTAGGTGCCTTGATCTGTGCTTGTTTGTCTATGACTTGTGTTGTGTTAAATACGAAACCAGGTGACGGGAAATCAGTAAAATATTGTACATCTATCAATTCAATGCCTTCAGAATTATAATAAAAGATATATTTTGTTTGGTTATCAAGTCTCGAATCAACATTAATTTCTTTCCAGTTATTCTCAACTGAATATGATAATTGGATTAACGAAAGAGATACTACAAATAAAATAAAAAGAAAAGGTATGAACATTAATGGTATGGTCTCAAGTTCAACTCTGTCATTATCTTATCTACAGGTTCATACATAATGCGTGCAATACCATGCGAGCTGAGTACAATACCAAATATTTCAGCAGTTGATGTATTTCTAGCACCTGTGGATGATTTGAATACTGGTCCACCACTATCTCCAGCAATTGCAGGAGAATGCACAGTCATCAGAACTCTGTCGCTAATTGAAAGAATAGTTTGTATCGAACCTGTAACTGTTCCGCTGTTGGAGCCGACAAGTTTTAGCATTGTTCCGCGTACTTGATCAGATGGTATAGCTAATGCATTAATGTCATATGTTCTATTTGGAGACTTGTAAATATCATCATTAATTGATACGCCTCTGGCAGTTTTTACAAATGCAAAGTCACATGGTTTGCCATTTATAGTTCGCTCACCTTTATCTACACCGCCTCCGGTATAGCATACCATATCACCATTACTTGGAATTGTGCCTATAATTGATGTACTGGTGTGTGGTTGATGCATTACAGTATTAGTAGAATCCTCAAATTGAACTGCATGGCCTGCAGTTACAAATCCGTTATTATTGCCACTATCCTTAGCTCGGAATCCTATGGTACCTGAATGATCATTTGGTGAATCTGCCCTTCCAATTGAGATTCCACCAATAAGTGGATCACAGTCTGATGTCACACTGTTACATCTTAGTGGGGTAATCTCTGCAAAGTCTATTGTTATATTATCAATTCCAACATCATCCATTACATTTTGTGCAACAAGTATGGATGAAATACCATTTTCTGCAAGTGCCTTGTTTTCATCAATTACAAGGAATACCTTCTCTTGCACATGATCTACATATGCATACTCTACAAACTCATTACTGACAAAAGTTTCGTGATCAGGGTTGGAGTATTTATTGTGTAATTCCATTTCTAAATTATATAGTTTGGTCTTATCTGCAGCATCTAAGACCATGGAGGCAATACTTTCTTGCTCAATCTCATTCATTTGTTCATATAGTCCGTCTATCATTACCTGTCTTGGTTTTGCGTGATTATTCCATTGCAGTTCCTCGAGAATTATAATTTGTGCATCCAATGCAGTCCATTCTGCAAGGTAATTCCTTTCAGGCTCTACATAAGATAAAGTATTTAGTTCTTTGACGGTCTGGATATAATCAGACTTTAATTCTGTAATTTTTTTAGTTGAATTGGTACTGTTGAATTCCTCATTTATTGCATGATGTTTGTTTTTTAAAGTCTGTTGTTTTTCTTCTATTTCCTGTAATTTGATATCAGCAGATTCATTTACAGTTCCAACTGGTCCTGTCTTGCCTGTAGAATCCTTACCGGGTTCACTCTGGGCAAAAGTATCACTCATTGTACCAAATGGTAATATCATCATACCAATTATTCCAGCAAACAAGAAAGTCATTTTTTGATTGTTTTTTGTATAATTCATGTTATTGTACACCTTCATAAATTGACTCTATTTACACTGTACTATCATTTCATGGATACAAAACTTTTCTGAAATGGAATAATCCCAGCACAATACCTGAAATTAATGTGACATCGCATGAGAATCCCGGAATGAAGTTTAAAAATGAAAAGTTAATCTCATTTTACATTGAAATTAATTTGAGATGCAAGGGGGCCCAGTCCTGAAATTTTAAATTAATTTTATCCTAAAATCAAAAAATTAAATGTAAATAAAATTAAATGCACGTGGGCCTAGTCTTTGCAACATCTCCTCAGTTCATTGTTTTTTCTAAAATTAGTAGAATCTGAGAAATACAGTCATGATTCTACTACATTACAATTCATAAAACAAAAAATAACGTCACAACATAAAAGAACTAATTTTATGAAAATAAAAAAGATTCATTCTAGCTTGGAATGTCTCTGGCTTGGAATGATTTGTAAAATAAAAAATTAAATTTAACATTTCATCAGATATGATTTTTTTCTAGTTTGCAGACTTGTTTACATCGGCAAATGACTTTACACTGTCATTGAAAACTTTGAGATTTTCAGTCATCGTATCAAGTACGGTCTTTCTGATTTTGGAATTTATATCACTTGCCTGAATCATCTGTGAGGTGCACTCAGATATTGTATTTTTTGCATCTGTTGAAATTGTACTATTCATGCTATATTGTTTGGCATAGTTTTGTTGTGTTTTAATCATGGTGTATATGGCATTCTCAAATGTCTTTATGCATTCTTGTTGGAAATTAGTCAGTGCCTGAAAGTATTGTGGATAGTTCTTTCTAACATTCTCAAAATATTTCAGAGTAGTTTGTTCGTATATTGAATATAGATCGTCTGTTTGAACAAAAGTATTGTTTGTAGATGATGGATTTTCTTGGCTCATGCTAATCTGACTTTTTATTTTATCATATAAATCAATCCTGAGAGGTTCTCCACATTTGAGTATGATTGAAGAGATTTGGAGACAGTGCAAACATGTTAATGTTGAATCAGAATTTTATGAATCTATTCATGAGATGAGACATACAGTTATGGAATATTTTAGAACGCACAAATTTAATTTGAATATGTATCAGTATTTTGCAAGAACAGTAAATTGAAAAGACTTATGATCTGGGGTATAAGGGGTGAAATAATTTCCGGAAAAGATAATGGTGATTGTAAACCTATTACCACCAACTATTTTTGAGTAATTATTGGAAAAAACAATCAACATAATTGAGTTATCTAAAATAATTCACAACAAATCAACGGCATTGGAATTTCTCTGCAACCAATTCAAAAAGAAAAACACAATTCATTGTTCATCATGTAACTCTGAGAATTACTATATTATTTCAAGAGGGAAACTAAGATGCAAAGATTGCAAGACAGATTATAGACCGTTTGCTGGAACATGGTTTGATATCATCAACATTAATTTTACAAAATGGTTGGCCCTAGTCAAACTATTTGATCTTGGGATTAGTGCAAGACGTGCAGCTAGAGAAGCGGATGTCAGTTATCCAACTGCACTAAATGCTTTTGATTGTATTAGATATGCCATACTGTATCATCTAGCAGAATCTGACAAGAAACTAAAAGGGAAAATTGAGGCTGACGAGGCGTATTTTGGAGGAAAAAGAAAGGGAAATCGTGGCAGAGGTGCCAAGAACAAGACCATCGTATTTGGCATACTGGAAAGAAAGGGAAAAGTTCACGTTGAGATTGTAAACAACGTCAAAGCTAAAACTCTTCTTGCAAGCACCATCAAGAAAGTAAAGAAAGGAAGTATTGTGTATACGGACAAGTGGAAAGGATATGATTCTCTAATTTTCAATGGTTACAAGCATCTCTCAATAGACCACAGCAAAATGTTTGGTAAAGGCGATGTTTACATAAATGGAATCGAAGGGTTTTGGAGTTTTGCAAAAGAGAACATGGCAAAGCATCACGGAGTAAGTCCAGGAATGTTTTTGTTGTACATCAAAGAAATGGAATGGAGATACAACAACAGAGATGAGGATACTTTCTCATTATTGTTAGATTATGTGTTGGTGGTGAATAATTGATAATCACCAAGATAATTATAATCCCTGATCGCTATTTTTATATTCTAATTTGAGCTATTATGTAGCAATGCTAGATAAGACACTCAAAATAATTCTCTTTGCATCTTTGATGAGTGTACTAATTATACCATTTAGTATTCTAGATGTTTACGCTGAACTTTCACCTGAAACGAAAATTAAATCTATTGAAGGTGCAGAAATATGGAAAGAACTAGAAAAAGAAAGAGAGAAAACAAATGTAGATGAAAACAAAATAGAGCAACTAACAAAAGACTTTAAAAAAATTCGATATGAACTCAACAAAGAGGGTATCGCTTCAGCTAAACAATATGAGGATAATCCTGATTATTGGCGTTCATTAAGCCATCCTCCACACCCTGATGAAATTTCACATGAAGTTCATCTAACTTCTTATGATTCTCAAACTGTATCAGTATCACATACTTGCTCAACCTGTTCTCAAAGTGGTTATTTTGTTTCAGGTTTTGATTGGTGGATAATACAACCTATTTGGAAAACATCTGAATCAGCTAACACTTGGGCAGTAGTTACACAGGCATCACCATCTATACCATATATCTCTCAAGTCATAACAGATCAACATTATGCAGAAATAAAACCTTGGTCTCATTATTCTTTAAAGAAAAGTGGCTCTATTGATTGGTATTCAACCCATCGTGTAGTAAATAACTATAATGTTGAAATACAACATTCACCTTCATTTGACTTTACTTCTACATATGTAAGACCGTCATATGCTACATTAGAATATTCTTGGATTGACGATGTTCCAAGAAATTCTATACACAAAACTACAGCTGGTGCTTATTCACTTAACTAATACATACAATCTTTCTTATGCCATACAAAAATGAGTCTGATCTTATGTTATTAATGTTAATTAGACAAACACTTGACCTTGCTTTTCGTAGAAATTTTTTAAGTATTGAAAATTGTAGAAATGCAACAAAAGACATTGATGATAAAATCAAAGAATTACAATAATTTTTGGTGATTATCAATTATTTACCCCCAACACATAATCTAACAATAATGAGAAAATATCCACCATCTCTGTTGTTGTATCTCCATTCCATCTCTTTGATGTACAACAAGAATTTACCTGGACTGACACCATGATGCTTTGCCATGTTCTCTTTTGCAAAACTCCAAAATCCATCCATTCCATTGATGTGACATCTCCGGTTCTGGTAAATTCTAGTGATCTGTACCGTAAAACAGTAAATGTAGATCTTCACCAAAATCGATATAATTATCTGGATGAAATGGCGGTGTAATTCGTTCACTGTTACCACCAATTATACCTAATGCATATACGCCTGCATGTAAATCTCCCGAACTACTTATAGTTACATCTTTTATGGTGAATGGGTTTTCAGGGAAAGTTGGAATGTGTTCTCTTGTCAATATTACAGTATCTGCGTAAACATCCATTATTGCAGGTACAAACACCAATACAAAGAAAGTCATCATCATAGTTGAAGTCATTATCGTTGTTTTTTTGTTATTGTTAGTTTTGTTGTTCATAGTTATTGGAGATATTACTTTTAGGTTAAATTTAAAGATCACCAAAATTTAACAGCAGTGTTACAGAGATAATTTTGGGTAATTAACCTAGTCAGAATAATATCAAAAACTCAAAATCGAATTTGGAGAAGATCCATAATTCATGATTTGATACCTAGATCACTAGAATTTACCACATCCCCCAATTACTTATCGATTAAAAGAGATCCCAATAAAATACATTACAGTATGGAGGGATGCTCAGGCAAGAAAACTTGATAGAGAGGGAATTGCAGAACTTGCAAAGTCTATCAGAAATGATGGGTTACAAAATCCGCCAATGGTCCAGAAAAATGGTAAGAACTCTTATCTGTTAATGTCAGGCCAGAGAAGGCTTGCAGCTTTGAAAAGACTAGGTGCAAAAAAGATACCCGTATTACTGTTAACTAATAGTACCAAATATGATTTAGAGGATGCAAAGGCAGCATCAGTTGTTGAGAATCTACATAGAAATAAAATGAACACAAAAGATATGACAGCAGCTTGTGTGTTCTTGAGTGAATCTATAGGCAAAAGTAAATCTGCAAAGTCATTAGGGATTTCATCTCAGACTCTGAAAAAATACCTTGGATTTGCAGCAGTTCCAGAGAAACTAAAACAGTTTGTTCCAAAAGAGTTGTCTCGTGATGATTGTGTGAAATTATATCAAATTGTATCAAATGTACCAAAGGCTGTATCCATTGCAGAGAAAATTATTCCGCTAGATCAGAAACTACGAAAGGAATACCTCAAGGCTTTAAGTAGATCTCCAAAGTCATCACATCTAAAATTACTAAAAAGAGCCAGAGCAGGATTACTCCAACAAAGAGTCACAATTGAATTAACTGTACGTGTTTAGGTCCAGACTCACACATATTTCACAATTTCATCTAAAATATTGCAATTCCTAACCTTCCATGTCATAATACAACTCATTAAATTTCCAAACATTCTCATACCCTTCTCATTCCTAACACATCCACGAATCTTTCTACAAATTACTGACTCTCGTAATGCACGCTCAGCTGCATTGTTTGTTGGTTCCACTCCTGGATATAGCAAAAATGTGAACAGGTTATTCTTTGCGTTATTAATCTTGGTTAGAAATTTTTGTAATGATTCATCATCAGTATATTGTAACAGGATTTGCTCCAATGACAGTATGGCAGAATCATACAGAAAATAATTTGGTTTTTCTATTTTGTATAATGTGATGTATACAAACAATTCTTTCAAAGATTGATACAATGAGGTAGAATTGTCTGTTTCTAGTTTTTCTGATGTGTGTCTTGCCTCACGCAGTATGTGGGCCCAGCACCTCTGTCTGATACTAAACATATGGTATGGCATCCATCCGTCACAGACTGCAACTCCTGCAAATGATGGGAAATGTTTCTGTAACACATTTTTGCCTCGACTTTTCTCAACTGTGATAAAACACGAGTTCTGGTTCACTCCAGTCCATACCCATCCCGTATTTCCATGAATGGAATATTTTGTCTCATCAAAATGCGCAGATTTTGAGGTACAGATGTCATCTCTGATTTTCTCTACGACAGGTTCTAGTGCTGCAGAAGTGTTACACAGACAATTGTTGATTGTACCTGCAGATATTTTTATACAATAAAATGATTGAAGCATCTTTGCAATGTTTCTTAGTGTAATTCTAGCTGACCACAGAGATAGTATGATCCCTGTCAAATTAAATCCCAAATTTCCTTTCTGGGGTATTGCACAATCAGATGTCGTTGTGTTGCCGCAGTTGTTGCAAAAGTATGAGTGGATTACGTGTTTGGTTATGATAACTGGTTGCGGTTTTGGAATTTCTGCAATGATTCTGGTTTGTTGTGTGGTTTGTTCTATCTTCTTGCTGCCACATCTTGAGCATTGGTCTGTTTTGTGAAGAATGGTCTCTGTTGGTTTGAAATTAGTAGTTGTTCCCTTGTGTCCCGGCTTTTGTCCTGGTTTGTTGTGATGGTTTGATTTTCTGTTCTTCTTTTGTTTCCTCCAATGGAGAGAATCAGATGATGGCGGAGAGTTTGGGTTATCATAGTAAGATAATTTTGATTCCAGCTGCTTGATTTTGATTTCCAATTCTATATTTTTTCTTGCCAAATCATCACAGTTTTTGCACGGTTTAGAGTCCATTATTTCTTGAAAATTCTTCTCTGATCTAAATTATTCGGTTTAATCTAGGCGTGACCTAAACACATACAATTAACTAAAGGAAATGCCAGGAAGTTACATAGTTTGGCTATGAAGAAAGATGTAGAAGTTACTGAGATGGCAGATATTATACTGTCTAATTATTTGAAGAGAAAGTGAATTTAGGCACAAAACAAGCTATCTTCTGAAATAAAACAATATAAAAATATCGTCCACATCAATTATTCGGGAACTATTACATTTAGTGTCATTGTACTTACTACTCTTGATAGTTTTCTAATTGTTGCAATGACTTTTTCAAATACGTCTTGATTTTCTGTCTGAATTTCTGCAATTACATCATATGCTCCAAAAGTTAGATACGCATTGGAAATATCTTGCATTTGTTTTAATTCATCTACAATGTATTCTTCAGCTCCTAGGTCACAATTTAATAAAATGAATCCTTTGTGCATTGGTTTATCTTAAAATTAATACGCAGTTCAGGTCTTTAAGTTTTACAGTATTACCATCTACTACGTCCACCGTAGCTGTTTCTGTTTCCATCTCTATCACTTCTTCTTCTACCTCCACGGTTATCTCTTGGATTTCCTCCTCCTCCTCTTGAACCTCCATATCCTCCAGAACGTCCGCCTCTAGAATAATTAGATCTTGATTGTCCTCCATATCTTCTTGATGGTGTTTGTCTCTTCAATGGATCTGGAATTGAAATCTGAATTCCCATCTCTTGATTTAAATCGGTAATTGGAACTTTAATTTGACGTTTAACTAGATTCCAATCTCCTACTGATGAATATGAAACAAATGTTATTGCTCTTCCTTTAGCTCCTGCTCTTGCTGTTCTTCCAATTCGGTGAAAATATACCATCTCTTGGTTTGGAACATCATAATTTATCACTAATTCTACCCTTGGAACATCAATCCCTCTTGATGCTACATCTGTTGCAACAAGAATATCTGCTTTACCGCTTCTGAATTTCCCCATTGATTGTTCTCTTCTATGCTGGGACATATTCCCTTCGATAGCTACTGCGTTAAATTTTTCTTGATGGAGGAATTTTGCCACGTCTCTGGTTCTATATTTTGTAGAACAAAAGACGATACTTTGTCCTTTAATTGGTTTGATAAAGTCAATTAGGTACTTGAATTTGTCTCTGTCTTTAATCACCAAATATGATTGATCTATTCCTTCACCACTAAGATCATCTGCATCTAGCAAGAATTGTTTTGGATTGTTCAAATACTCTTCTGATAATCTTAAAATCTCAGTTGGCATTGTTGCTGAAAACAATGACATTACTCTCTCTTCAGGCGCCAAATCTAAAATGAATGAAATATCATCTACAAATCCCATGTCTAACATAGTGTCTGCTTCGTCAAGGACAATATGGGAAATATCCCTAAGTTCAATTGAACCTCTTTTGAGATGGTCAATTAGTCTTCCTGGTGTAGCGACAACAATTTCAACTCCTCTATGAAGTGCATCTAATTGGATTCCCATTCCTTGTCCTCCATATACTGTTGCTATTCTGATTCCTGTGTGTTTACCGAATTTTTTAATTTCATCACTAATCTGCATGGCAAGTTCTCTAGTTGGTGCCATGATCAACCCTTGAATTCCTTGTTTTGGTTGAATTTCTTGTAACATTGATAATGCAAATGCTGCAGTCTTTCCAGAACCTGTATGTGCTTGTCCTACAACATCTCTTCCTGAAAGTAATACTGGAATTACTGCTTCTTGAATTGGAAATGCTTCTTCGAAACCTTGATCTGTAATTCCTTTCAGCACATCGTCGCTTAATCCTAAATCTTGAAATTTTGTCATTTTATTTTTTTCTCTTTGGCAATGACGAAAAAGCTCGTTGCCCACTCGTCATTATTCTGATGCTTGATCACGATTGTGGTCTAATAAACGCTTGTTATTTAAGCATCTAGTTGAGCATCAATTATTTTTTTAAAACTCTCAAATGGTTGGGCTCCTTTTAATTCCACATATCCTATCTGATCATTTCCTACAAAAAATCCTGGGGTTCCAGACACTCCGTAATCTCTTCCATCATCAAGATCTTTTCTAATTTCTGAAATATGTTTTCCACTAGTAAGGCATGAATCAAATGATTCTTGATCTAATTGCATGTTTGAGGCATACTGACTAAACAAAGATAATGCCTCTACTGTTTCTAATTGGTTCCATTCATTTTGTTTTTCAAATAATATATCGTGCATTCCTTTGAAATCTCCTTGATCATTTGCACATTCTGCTGCAACTGATGCTGATAATGCATTAGAATGAATGCGTAGAATTGGAAAGTCTCTGAAAACTAATTTCACTTTACCTTGTTCAATATATTCAGTAAAAATTGCTGGCAAAGTTTGAGTGTGGAATCTTGCACAAAATGGACATTGAAAATCTGAGAATTCAATTATTGTAATTGGTGCATCAGGATTTCCAAAAAATGGGTCATCATCTGCTGAAATTTTTACTGGTTCTGTTGGTTGGTTTGTAGGTAATTGATTTTGTAATAATTTTAGTTCCAGTTTAGCAATTGCTTTATCTAAATCATCGCTAGAAATTTGATCAGAATTTAAATTTATAAAGTAAGACCCTGCAAAGAATGTTGTAATCCCCACTAAAACAATTAGCCCAACTACTAATCCGTTAAAAGTTGATTTTTTCACTAGAATTTCTTTATCATTATTATTTTCATTAAAATCTGATTCTTCAAAACTCATTTTTTTAAATTCAATCTTAGCTTACTTAATCGTATTGCCAAATCCTAGGGTGTGTCCTAAAAATAGACAAATATAATAATTTTATTCAATTCTGTAACATATTGATCGCATGGAATCACAACAACTATGCAAAACAAATCAAAAAGAGACTGGCAAGTATATGGCACATATCGCAAGGATGAAGAGATTCTATTCTTGGAAAAAGTAAAGAAGACAGTTTGGAGTATGGATACACCATGGGAACCAAAGACAGGCGGATACCTCGGAGCATAATTCTTTGCAATTTTTCAAAACAAATAGCAATACTTTTTGATCAGTAGTTAGAAATAATTTCATGGACATTACAAATGACGAATTACTCCAGGCCTACAAAAAAGAAAAAAATATTCACAAAAAAACAAGATTACATGCAATGTGCATTATTAAAATCAACAAATTCACAATTGCTGAAACTGCCAACCAAATGTTTTGTACCTACAATTCTGTAAGGAATTGGCTTGATTCATTTGAAAAATATGGATTGGAGGGCCTGGAGGACCTTCCTCGTTCTGGCCGTCCGCCATTAATTTCACACAAAAAATTACAAAAAATAGAGCGTACATTTAAGAAAATTTCAGACGGCATGACTCCAAAAAAACTGATGCAGTTCATATTTTACAGAACACGCATTACATATCATATCACTCATGTGCGTCGTTTGATGCACAAATGGAATCTAAAACCAAAGGTTCCACAAAAGGTACATGTGCGAGCAGCATCCAAGGATACATGCCGCAAGTGGAAAAACCGCATCATTTCACGCATAGAAAAGGCAAAAAAGAAAGGTTTTACAGTATTCATCCAAGATGAGTCTGTATTTGTAGACGATGTACGTCTTGGCAAAAAATACTGGACAGATGTACACCAACGAATGATTGTACCTTGGAGAGGATCACATCAAAGATTTTTGGTTTATGGAATGGTGACAGATGGCAATCAAAGTTTTTTTAGATCGTATGAAAAATTTAACGCAATTGCATTTATGGATTATTTGGAGGCAGCTCGTAAAAAATTCGGGAAAATATTTGTTATCGTTGATAGGGCACCACAACACAAAGCTAATGATGTGAAAAAATATCTGCACAAAAACAAGGATGTCAAACTGGCATATCTTCCGAGAGGCTCCCCGCATTTGAGTATGATTGAAGAGATTTGGAGACAGTGCAAACATGTTAATGTTGAATCAGAATTTTATGAATCTATTCATGAGATGAGACATACAGTTATGGAATATTTTAGAACCCACAAATTTAATTTGAATATGTATCAGTATTTTGCAAGAACAATAAATTGAAAAGACTTATGATCTGAGGTAGACGTCCTGCATTTCCAACAAAAGCAAAGATAATGTCTGTGCAATGCTAAAGGTAAAGTTTGGATTGGATTATCGTTTCATAAAGTCCCACTTGAGATCAAGGCCGGATCTGTTGGAAATAATGGAGCTCAAAAAAGCACCAAGCAAGACTGTCATTAATGATGGTCTAAAAAGAATTCCAATGCCTTGTTTGAAAAAGGTAAACGCAAAACTCACAGAACCAATCAAAAAAAAAAACATAGCTCCTGACAGTTCAGGATTTGGTACCAAAAGATGTGAGGCTTGGTTTGACATCAAGACAAACACGCACACAAATCCAAGAAATTATATCTAAAACTGCACATCCTAATTGCAATACAGACCATGGCAATAGTAGTATCTTTTGACATTACCAAAGGAACTCGTGGTGATGCACCAATTCTCAAAAAACTAATCAAAGACATTCCAAAGGGAATTGGTGATTTTTGTGCAGATCCTGCATATTTGTCACGAGACATTTGCAATATGGTAGCTAGCTACTCTGCAAAAGATACCATACATCAAACCAAAGAAGAACACAGTTAGAAATCCCAAAGGCTCTGCATCATGGAAAAAAATGATAACATTATTCCAGGACAATCAAGATGAATTTGACAGACATTATCACAAGAGGTCACTTGTTGAATCAGTATTTGCAGTACTCAAAAGAATCTTTGGAAATAGCTTGTCATCAAAAAACAAGTTGGTTCAAAGAAAAGAGTTGGCGTTGCGTGTAATTTGTTACAACATACGTATGTGTTTAGGTCACGCCTAGATTAAACCGAATAATTTAGATCAGAGAAGAATTTTCAAGAAATAATGGACTCTAAACCGTGCAAAAACTGTGATGATTTGGCAAGAAAAAATATAGAATTGGAAATCAAAATCAAGCAGCTGGAATCAAAATTATCTTACTATGATAACCCAAACTCTCCGCCATCATCTGATTCTCTCCATTGGAGGAAACAAAAGAAGAACAGAAAATCAAACCATCACAACAAACCAGGACAAAAGCCGGGACACAAGGGAACAACTACTAATTTCAAACCAACAGAGACCATTCTTCACAAAACAGACCAATGCTCAATATGTAGCAGCAAGAAGATAGAACAAACCACACAACAAACCAGAATCATTGCAGAAATTCCAAAACCGCAACCAGTTATCATAACCAAACACGTAATCCACTCATACTTTTGCAACAACTGCGGCAACACAACGACATCTGATTGTGCAATACCCCAGAAAGGAAATTTGGGATTTAATTTGACAGGGATCATACTATCTCTGTGGTCAGCTAGAATTACACTAAGAAACATTGCAAAGATGCTTCAATCATTTTATTGTATAAAAATATCTGCAGGTACAATCAACAATTGTCTGTGTAACACTTCTGCAGCACTAGAACCTGTCGTAGAGAAAATCAGAGATGACATCTGTGCCTCAAAATCTGCGCATTTTGATGAGACAAAATATTCCATTCATGGAAATACGGGATGGGTATGGACTGGAGTGAACCAGAACTCGTGTTTTATCACAGTTGAGAAAAGTCGAGGCAAAAATGTGTTACAGAAACATTTCCCATCATTTGCAGGAGTTGCAGTCTGTGATGGATGGATGCCATACCATATGTTTAGTATCAGACAGAGGTGCTGGGCCCACATACTGCGTGAGGCAAGACACACATCAGAAAAACTAGAAACAGACAATTCTACCTCATTGTATCAATCTTTGAAAGAATTGTTTGTATACATCACATTATACAAAATAGAGAAACCAAATTATTTTCTGTATGATTCTGCCATACTGTCATTGGAGCAAATCCTGTTGCAATATACTGATGATGAATCATTACAAAAATTTCTAACCAAGATTAATAACGCAAAGAATAACCTGTTCACATTTTTGCTATATCCAGGAGTGGAACCAACAAACAATGCAGCTGAGCGTGCATTACGAGAGTCAGTAATTTGTAGAAAGATTCGTGGATGTGTTAGGAATGAGAAGGGTATGAGAATGTTTGGAAATTTAATGAGTTGTATTATGACATGGAAGGTTAGGAATTGCAATATTTTAGATGAAATTGTGAAATATGTGTGAGTCTGGACCTAAACACGTACCAACATACGAGTTGTTAATTTGATGGGGGTTACAAAACATGTTAGAGGATAGTTTTAGGACACACCCCCTATGAGTAGAACACTTTATAAGATCTTGCTGAACAAAAAGAAAATGAACAAGTTTTTTCCTATTTTATTAGCAGTTTTAATTTCAGGAACTCTTCTTGCAACCAGTGCACATGCAGGAGGCCCATCTCTGAAGATGCAAAAAGAATGGGGCTATGATTCTGATGAATTTGGTTGTTGGTATGATGCTAGTGTATTAGTTGAAAGACCAAATGGTGATTTTGCCTGCGTTTACCCTCAAACTGCTGAGAAATTAAATCTGCGTGGATGGATTATTCTAGTGTCTAATATTGTAAATCCAGATGAACCCAAAATTTCAACTCTTTACATTGACTCTAAACTTGTCGATTGTGTTGGTGTAGCTCCACAACAATGTATGTTAGTTAGAGAAAATTCTGATGATGAATGGGGAATGTTTTATGGAAACATTGATGGATTTGAATATCAAGAAGGAACCGCATACAAAATTAATGTAGAAATTACTAAAATTGAAAATCCACCAGCTGATGCTTCTTCTTTAAAATATACTTTAACAAATATTCTAAAATCTTCCAAAGTATTACCTCCTGTTGACATATCTCATACTGTAAATGCAAATAATCAATTTGCACTTGATTTCTATTCTGATGTTTCTCAAGATAATGTTGATAATGTTTTCTTCTCACCTTGGAGTATTTCTACAGCAGCAGCTATAGTCTATGAAGGAGCAAGAGAAAATACTGCTGATGAAATGCAACAAATATTTGATTTTTCATCGGATTCTTCAACTAGACAATTAGAGTTTCAATATGCTAACTATCTTCTAAATCAAATCAACTCTGAATATCGCCTAGATGTTGCAAATGGATTGTGGATTCAAGAAGGATTTAATCCACATTCAGAATATGTCGATATTGCAAGTACATTTTATGACAGTAAAGTTGAAACTGTTGATTTTGAAACTAACGGTGTAGATGTAATTAATGAATGGGTGTCCGAGAAAACTCAAGAAAAAATTACAGAATTATTTCCACCAGAACCAAGACCTGACACAAAATTAGGAATCACAAATGCCATTTACTTTAATGGAACATGGGCATATCCATTTGATGCTGAAAATACTCGAGATGCTCCATTTTGGATAACTCCTGATGAAAGTATTGATGTTCCAATGATGAATCTTGGAACAAAATATTTGAATTCTACACGGACAGAAGATTTGCAAATTGTACAGCTTCCGTATAAGGGAGACAAACTATCAATGCTAATCATTTTGCCTCATGAAAAAGATGGTTTGTCCTCAATTGAGGAAAATCTTTCTGCAGAAACTCTTGATACTTGGCAAAATTCCCTTTACAGCAAAAAAACTAATGTGTCTATTCCAAAATTTGAGCTAGAAACTGATTATGGATTAAATCCCATTTTGAAAAACCTTGGAATGGTTGATGCATTTGATCCAATTGCAGCAGATTTTTCTGGAATGTCTAATTCACAATTATTTGTAAGCGAGGCAGTTCACAAAGCATTTGTAAATGTAAATGAAAAAGGAACCGAAGCTGCAGCAGCTACTGGATTCTTAATGACTTTGCAATCTGCATCTATGCCAATAATAGCTGATCATCCATTTCTATTTGTGATTCAAGATAACACTACTGGAAATATTCTCTTTATCGGACGAGTCACTAACCCATCAGAATAATCTACATTAGACCTCTTGCGTAATTAGACATATTTTACCATATTACACAAATTCCTTCACAGTAAGATCCAAAGCTAAGAACAACCTAACACATTTCATGTTAACATACAAGCAACTCTCAAAAAAGCCAAGATCATTTCTCTCTTTTACTGGAGTGACTAGGCAACAGTTTGATGTGATTCTAAAGGATGTCAGAAAGAATCACCGTATAGAAGAAAAGAAGAGACTATCCAAAGTAAAGAGAAAAAAAAGTATCGGAGCTGGACGAAAGTTTGATTTGAGTCTTGAAGACCAGCTTGTAATGCTGCTTGTTTACTATCGACTATACCTGACATGCGAATTGACAGGATATCTGTTTGGATTGGACCACACAGAGCAACGTCTACAGAAACATCAGATATTTAGAGCCTGCAGTAAGAAAGTCAATTCCTATTCCTGTAAAACTATACTCTGATTCCAAAAAGATCAATGATGTACAGCAGCAGCAACTCCAACGATTCTTTCCAGGATTGATTGCAATGACTGATGGTACTGAACAACCAATCCCAAGACGACTCCAGAACAAAAAGAAAAGAAAGACTCTCACTATTCAGGCAAAAAGAAAAAACATACGGTAAAAAACCAAACACCGTAAACCAGAAAGGTGAGATAATCCACAAACCCCCCCACATTCTCCAGGTAAAAAACATGATTATACGATACTGAAAATCAGACATCCTGCACTACACGAAGATGTGATGATATTTTATGACCTTGGGTATTTGGAAGTGGAAAAAGATTTTCCAGAACAGACAAGCATTCTACCATACAAGAAAAAGAAAGGAAAAAAACTAACCATACATCAAAAGGAATGGAACAAGATACAGTCAAGAATCCGAATTAAAGTATAGTTAAGGCATTAAATATTTGAACACTTTAACAACTCGAACCGCTCCATTATCTAGTCTCTTCTGCATGTGTTTTTTCATTTCAGAGCCATTGACGAAGAATTGGTTTGCAGTTCCCTTTTTCTCTTCTCTCCACTGTATCTCAATTGGGTTTAATTCTGGAGTGTATGCAGGAAAATATCTAATTATCACTTTATTTTTTGATGCTTTGAGAAATTCTTTTACTCTGAAACTTTTGTGGTATGATGCATTATCTGCAAATAATAACAGTTTCTTACCAAATTGTTTTTGCAGTGACTCTAAAAAATCAAGAAATGAGTCTGTGTTTGATTTATCATAGAACCTGCAAAAAAATATGCCGTTATTCCCCAATGCACCAAATGATTGAAATTTTTCTCGAGTATAATTAATTGGTGTGGTGATGTTATTGCCTGCAAGATACCATCCGCGCTTTATGTTGGGTGCTACCTTATTTGTTGACTCGTCCAGACATAGTGTGGTGTATCCCAATTTGGAATATTTGTTGACTGTCCTTTTTGCGTTTTTTTAAAACGGTTCTGCTCCTCTTTTGAGGCTGATTTATGATGAGTTGGTCTTGGTTTTTTAGATGAGAATCCAATTCTGTGTAGCAATTCACGCATTCCACGTGCAGAGTATAGCGTGTTGTATTTTTTATTCACATGTGTAATTACCATTCTTGTACTCCACATGAATTGATTGAATCCAAACTTTTCTGGACCTGAAATTAGATCATCTCTTAATGACACTAGTTGTTTTTTATTTAGAAAACATCTAGAACCAGAATATTTCTTGCGGTGTGATGCCGTTATTCCCTCTTTATCCATTCGATTTAGCCAGTAGGACAGAGTTGATGGTATGACATCCAAACTGGCACATATCACAGAATACGGAATATCTTGTTTTCTTAGTATTGCAGCCTTTAGTCTTATCTTTGCTTTTGCATTTTTTTCATTCTTGCATGTTTTTCTTAAAAAATTAATGCTTGTTCCTTTCATGAAATGGCTTCCTGAAGATACCATTAATGCTTTAGTTTGTTTTGACATGATTCTGTAAGTATAAACTATGATCATAGATCTTTTGGGTTAAAATAGTTGATAATTCATTCAAAATTTATATGCCTAAACTATAGAACATATTATCTCTCAAATCAAAAAGTTTAGGATTAATTCTGAGACATTTAGGAATAGATTGTGCAGGTATGATGATGCAACAAGTGACATCGTATGTAGAATGTAAATTTCAAGACAAGACAGAAGCAACAGTTTGTTGTGATTCCATAAGATTAGAAATTATCTTTGACATCATATGCACCATCAGTTAGAACTTTTCTAACATTTCCAGATTGTTTTGATTGCTCAACTAGAGATGTGAAATGTTTTGAATCATGTGACTTGTCATCTGTTATTTCCAAACCTGTAATCTGCTTTGATTTGACATCTACTGCAGTCTCTTTTTGATTTGTTTTGCATGGTTGTTGTGATTCCATGCGATCAACATGTTACAGAATTGAATAAAATTGTTATATTTGTCTACTTTTAGGACACACCCCAAATCCTAAGATTCTATATTTTATAAAAATTTAAGAGCCAATGACGGGATCTGAACCCATGACCTATTGATTACAAATCAATTGCTCTACCAGGCTGAGCTACATTGGCACGAAGTAAAATGAAATTTTTGAAGGTTTAAAGTGTTACCTGTGGTTCGTTTGAAAATAATTCTTATTAGAAAATCGCTAAATTCACCGTCAGTTTATAATAATCCCATCTTTTGATACTTGTATTGAGATACATCGAACCTACCAGAGTCAAGTTTTTGTTGATTATGTTTTTTGCAACAGGCTCTCTTGGCATTGTTATTGGATTATCTCCTGTTGCTGGACCTCAGCAAACTATGATGATCACTTTCATGGGTGTCATAAACGTTGGATTAGGTGCATTCTTTGCATTCATCTATTTGACACAAGTCAAAAAGGATCCTGATAAAAGAAAGAAGAAAAGAAAAACTGACAAATCTTAAAAATTTAACTTGAGAGATTTTAGCCTCATATTGTAATTAAAGTATAAATAATAATTTTCTTTCATCAATTCAGAAATGTTAGATTTAGTTGCCAAGAATTTGTTTCTTACAAAAGGAAAAGGCGTTCATGAAGATAGATTAACTAGTTTTGAATATGCACTTAGAGATGCAGGAATTGCCGGAACAAACTTAGTTCTAATTTCAAGTATATTCCCTCCAAATGCAAAATTAATTTCTAGGAAAGAAGGACTGAAAAAAATTTCGCCTGGACAAATTCTATTTACAATTTATTCTAAAAATCAAACCAATGAACCTCATAGAGTTTGTTCTGCATCTGTAGGTCTTGCACAACCAAAGGATACATCTAGATATGGATACCTTTCTGAATATGAAGCCTTTGGACAAAATGAAGTTCAGGCCGGTGATTATGCTGAAGATATTGCCGCACAAATGCTTGCATCTTCTCTAGGAATTCCTTTTGATGCTGATAAAGCATGGAATGAAAAAAGACAGCAGTGGTCGATCTCTGGAGAAATTTACAATACTCATAATATTACTTCCGCTACTAAAGGCGACAAGGATGGAAAATGGACAACTGTTTTTGCAGCAGCTGTTCTTTTGTTATAATTATTTTTGGTGATTATCAATTATTCACCACCAACACATAATCTAACAATAATGAGAAAGTATCCTCATCTCTGTTGTTGTATCTCCATTCCATTTCTTTGATGTACAACAAAAACATTCCTGGACTTACTCCGTGGTATGTGTTTAGGTCACGCCTAGATTAAACCGAATAATTTAGATCAGAGAAGAATTTTCAAGAAATAATGGACTCTAAACCGTGCAAAAACTGTGATGATTTGGCAAGAAAAAATATAGAATTGGAAATCAAAATCAAGCAGCTGGAATCAAAATTATCTTACTATGATAACCCAAACTCTCCGCCATCATCTGATTCTCTCCATTGGAGGAAACAAAAGAAGAACAGAAAATCAAACCATCACAACAAACCAGGACAAAAGCCGGGACACAAGGGAACAACTACTAATTTCAAACCAACAGAGACCATTCTTCACAAAACAGACCAATGCTCAATATGTAGCAGCAAGAAGATAGAACAAACCACACAACAAACCAGAATCATTGTAGAAATTCCAAAACCGCAACCAGTTATCATAACCAAACACGTAATCCACTCATACTTTTGCAACAACTGCGGCAACACAACGACATCTGATTGTGCAATACCCCAGAAAGGAAATTTGGGATTTAATTTGACAGGGATCATACTATCTCTGTGGTCAGCTAGAATTACACTAAGAAACATTGCAAAGATGCTTCAATCATTTTATTGTATAAAAATATCTGCAGGTACAATCAACAATTGTCTGTGTAACACTTCTGCAGCACTAGAACCTGTCGTAGAGAAAATCAGAGATGACATCTGTGCCTCAAAATCTGCGCATTTTGATGAGACAAAATATTCCATTCATGGAAATACGGGATGGGTATGGACTGGAGTGAACCAGAACTCGTGTTTTATCACAGTTGAGAAAAGTCGAGGCAAAAATGTGTTACAGAAACATTTCCCATCATTTGCAGGAGTTGCAGTCTGTGATGGATGGATGCCATACCATATGTTTAGTATCAGACAGAGGTGCTGGGCCCACATACTGCGTGAGGCAAGACACACATCAGAAAAACTAGAAACAGACAATTCTACCTCATTGTATCAATCTTTGAAAGAATTGTTTGTATACATCACATTATACAAAATAGAAAAACCAAATTATTTTCTGTATGATTCTGCCATACTGTCATTGGAGCAAATCCTGTTACAATATACTGATGATGAATCATTACAAAAATTTCTAACCAAGATTAATAACGCAAAGAATAACCTGTTCACATTTTTGCTATATCCAGGAGTGGAACCAACAAACAATGCAGCTGAGCGTGCATTACGAGAGTCAGTAATTTGTAGAAAGATTCGTGGATGTGTTAGGAATGAGAAGGGTATGAGAATGTTTGGAAATTTAATGAGTTGTATTATGACATGGAAGGTTAGGAATTGCAATATTTTAGATGAAATTGTGAAATATGTGTGAGTCTGGACCTAAACACGTACACTCCGTGATGCTTTGCCATGTTCTCTTTTGCAAAACTCCAAAACCCTTCGATTCCATTTATGTAAACATCGCCTTTACCAAACATTTTGCTGTGGTCTATTGAGAGATGCTTGTAACCATTGAAAATTAGAGAATCATATCCTTTCCACTTGTCCGTATACACAATACTTCCTTTCTTTACTTTCTTGATGGTGCTTGCAAGAAGAGTTTTAGCTTTGACGTTGTTTACAATCTCAACGTGAACTTTTCCCTTTCTTTCCAGTATGCCAAATACGATGGTCTTGTTCTTGGCACCTCTGCCACGATTTCCCTTTCTTTTTCCTCCAAAATACGCCTCGTCAGCCTCAATTTTCCCTTTTAGTTTCTTGTCAGATTCTGCTAGATGATACAGTATGGCATATCTAATACAATCAAAAGCATTTAGTGCAGTTGGATAACTGACATCCGCTTCTCTAGCTGCACGTCTTGCACTAATCCCAAGATCAAATAGTTTGACTAGGGCCAACCATTTTGTAAAATTAATGTTGATGATATCAAACCATGTTCCAGCAAACGGTCTATAATTTGTCTTGCAATCTTTGCATCTTAGTTTCCCTCTTGAAATAATATAGTAATTCTCAGAGTTACATGATGAACAATGAATTGTGTTTTTCTTTTTGAATTGGTTGCAGAGAAATTCCAATGCCGTTGATTTGTTGTGAATTATTTTAGATAACTCAATTATGTTGATTGTTTTTTCCAATAATTACTCAAAAATAGTTGGTGGTAATAGGTTTACAATCACCTTATTTTTTATATCCTTTGAGATAAAATACTGCAGCTGTAATTGCAACAACTGTGATTATTATAACTATGATTATTGATTCATCTACTTTTGGTTTTTCTATTTGTAAATTGGTTCCTCCTAAAGAAAATTCTAATTCTTTACTGTTAACAGATGTTTCTTTACCAAAAATGTATTTTCCTTGAATTCTTTGCCCTTCTTCGGGATCAAAAATCCAACCTTGTTTTGTAATTTCTATTGGAATTTTTTCGTTATCTATTATCTGTGATTCAATTATGTTTCCTTTAACATTTGAAACATTCGTGTTATCTGGGGATAATACCACAACTTGAATTATTGAATTTAAGGGATAGAATCCTGAGGAGAAATAATCTGATCTATTCATTTTTTCTGTATTGAAAAACTTCATTGGGCTGACATCTGAAATTTCTAGGGCTTGGTTCGGATGATCTACTGATAATTTCAATTGCATCAATGATCTAGATTCTGTTGGAAGCAATGAAAATGTCATTTTTGCATTATCATTTATGGATAAATCTCTTGCAATTTTGTAAAATCCTTCACCCTCTCTAATGGTTTTATGAATTAAAAGTGCTGAGATTTTATCATACATGGAATTTGTATCTTCCATTGGTAATGTGTACACTACTGAAATAACTCCTTTACCTGAAATGACTCCTGATGTTTCTAATGCTGTATTTGTAAGATCATTGGTATGAACATAAGTTGAATGAAATTTTGCATTTGTATCAAATGTTTCATTAATTTCATTGATATACTTATCACCAATTTTCCTTGAATTTTCTTGAATCATGATGATTCCTTTATCTTCAGGGTCTCTTTCAACATTAATCATAATACATGATTCACCTTGTACTCCAAGAACACATTGATCTTGGTTTGTCAAAATCATGGCTTTAACTCGATGATCTTCTCTAATTTTTTGTTCTAATTCAGCAGGAATTTTCATTTCTTGGATACTGGTACTTTGCAAAGTAATTGACGCTGTTACATTTTGAGATATGCTCTTATCAATAACAAGTTGTGCTGTTTCTTGAAATGTTGAATGACCGATTTCTTGAGCCCATACAACATTTGTTGTTATTCCAATTAATGCAATTAATGTTAGAGAAATTATCTTACTGTGCATGAAAATGACTTTGGAAATGAAATTATTAACTTTTCTCTTATTTCGTTCAGAATAATCATTTGATCGTAGTTTTTTTTATTTTTTTAACAAGAATACCTTATCTGGTAACTAATATTCTCAAATGCAATGAATTCTTGTTAATATGGCATTAATTCCATTTCTCGTTGATATTTTTCTACATCCCGTTATTCAACTAATTGCTGTTTTGAGTGCATTTGGAATTGGCTTATTCCAAGGAGTAATTCTTGGTAGATCTATTTTGATGAGATTTCCTCGGTTACAAAATCATGTGAAAACTGTTTCAATCACAATGTTTGTTCTTTTTTTGATAAATGCCATTCTAAGTGTTTCTAGATTTGCCTCTCCTGAAAAAATTAACTTCTCAAATTTGTCTGCAAATAACCCTAGTGAGATTGCATCTTCTCTATTTTTGATTTTTGGAATGAACACTGGATTTCTAACTGTATTGGCAATTTCTGTAACTGTGATGAGCTTTGTTATTTTAAAATTCACTAATCTTAATGGCATCACCAAAGGATTTGTTTTCTTTTTTAGTGCTTTCATATTGATATTAACTGCCATAAGTAGGTTCACAGATCTTACCCCTAGCACATTTGAAGTATTATTGTATTTTCTTTATCAGTTAGGAATTACTATTGGGATTCTAATTGGTTCCATTAGAAAAATTAAACCTAAGAAATTAGATTTAAAATAATTTCAAACGTTTAAATCAGATTATTATTGTCTTGGAATTGACATCGAATTCAAACCGTTCGGGGAACAAGCCGGCAGTCCATGCGTTGGACTGTCGGCCCCATTTATTCTAAAATCTAATTTAATGATGAGAGTGTGTTTACTTGGTCTTTAACATAGTCAAATCCCTCTTGCCAGAATTTTGGACTTTTAATATCAAAGCCATATTCTGAAAGAAGTTTTTCAGGTTTTTTGGAACCTCCTGCTGCAAGAATGCTAATGTATGCTGGAACAAAGTCTTTTCCTTCTTTTTTGTATCTTTGAAATAATGATAATGCAAGTAAATTTCCAAAAGAATATGCATAGCAATAAAATGGTGTATGATAAAAATGAGGAATACAACTCCATTCTACTGCAAAATCATCTGATAGAATCACTGAATTTCCAAACTGTACTTTGAGATTCCTCAAATAGGTCTTTGAAATTTCATCAATAGTTGTTCCATCACCAATTTGTTTGTGAGCATCTACTTCAAAGATTGTAAAAAATGATTGTCTTAGAATTGTTGCATATAGATCATCTATTTTTTCTGAAAGCATAGTCTTTTTCTCGTCATCAGAAATTTTGCTGGATAAATTATCGTATAATAATAACTCTGAAAATGTTGATGCTGTTTCTGCTAGAGGTAGTGGTGCGTCTTGAACAAGAATTGATCTGTCTTGTGCAGCTTGACTATGAACTGCATGACCTAATTCGTGGGCTAGAGTAAAGACATCTCTAGATTTACCTGTAAAATTTACTAAAACATAAGGTGTGATTTTTGGAGTTAGAGTGCTGCAAAAAGCTCCATCTCGTTTTCCTTGCCTTACTGCTGAATCTATATGATTCTCATTGAATACTTTTCGGGCATATTCTTCTAATGTATTGCTGAATTTCCCTAGTGATTCAAAAACTAATTTGACTGATTTATCGTATGAATATTTTTTTTCTTTAATGCTGGCTGCTGCAGGCGCATACAAATCATATCTTCGTAATTTTTTCATTTTTAGCATCTTTGCTTTTTGAGTGAAAAATTTCTGAAAAACGGGGGAATTCTTCTTACAAACTGAGAGTAAGGAGTCTATAGTTTTATCATCCACATCATTCCCAATATTTCTCATAGATATTGGAGATTTGTAATTTCGAATTTCAATACCTTCATCTTTCCAATTAAGAACAATGTTTTGATAAATTTCTCCAACTACTCCTTTATTTTCAGAATATTTTGAAAGAATTGTTTTGTATGCTGTTTCTCGAATTTTTGGATTTGTACTTCTCACATAATTTGTAAGTTCTTCTCTGGTCATAATTTTAGATTTACTTCCAATTTTCATTTTATATTCAAAAGAATTAGTAATTTTGTCATACAGTTTGACAAGTGCCGAAATTCCAGTTACATCTAATGTGTTTATAATTCGCTCTTCAGGTTCACTAAGAGCATATTTTGCAAATAGTCTTTTGTGTGATAGATACTCTTTAATTTCACCTGTATCTTTCATGAGTCTTTTTGCATTTTTATCATCAACTTGTGTCTTCCACCACAAATCAAAAAATAAAATCTTGTTTGAAATCTCTGAACCTAATTTTGACATTTTTGTCATTAGAGATGTTGCTTCATCTGATTGTGTATCTGATGAATATGCCAATGATGCATACCCTCCAATCTTGCTCATATTTTCTGAAATTTCTTCAACTTGATTGAGAATATTCATAAATTGTTTGGATGACATTTTAGGATTTAGTTTTGATTTAATTTTTTCAAACTTTACTGCTTGTTTTTCTAATTCTTGAATTTGTTTTTGAAATGCTTGACTTTTTGGATTTTTTGCTAGTTCCGAAAGATCCCATTTATCAATCTGATATCCTACCATATGATTTCATTGTTTTACAACTACTAAAAAATCAATATCCATTTTTAGTATATGTCATATTTTTCACTATTTCTTGTGTTAAATTGTAAATGCTGGAAACCTAGAAATTCAAATTTTATTCATTTTTGATGAATTTTGGGCAAATTCTCAATTCTTACCAAATTTGGTCATCAAAATAGGCTTGAAAAAAATCCTTGAAAAAATCTGTAAAAAGTCGTTTATATAGGAAATCAATAGCATAAAATACGTATTACTTATGGTTTTAGAAATTATTAACGCCGATTCTACCTGTGGTCGTTGTGGAAAAAATTCCATGTTGACTGATAATGTTACAGGAGAGAGATTCTGTGGAAAATGTGGATATGTAATTACTGAAACATTGCAAGATTCCGGCCCTGAATGGAGATCATTTTCAAAAGAAGGTGGAGCAGATCCAACAAGAACTGGAGCTCCTACATCACTAGCAATGCATGATAGAGGTCTTGCAACTATTATCAGTCCAATGAACAAAGACTCTTCTGGAAAACCACTCACATCTACTATGAAGAGTACTATCGAAAGATTGAGAACTTGGGATAGTAGAAGTAAAGTTAATGCATCTTCTGATAAAAATCTCAGACAAGCATTGAGCGAATTATCTACATTAAAAGATAAACTTTCATTATCTGATGCAGTTATTGAAAAAGCATCTTACATTTACAGAAAAGCATTAGAGAAAGGTTTAGTTAAAGGGCGTTCTATTTCAGCTTTAATTGCAGCATCATTATATGCTGCATGTAGAGATACTGAAACTCCAAGGACTCTCAAAGATGTTTCAGATGCTGGAAATATTAAGAAAAAAGATATTTCAAGATGTTATAGAATTTTACATCAAGAATTAGAATTGAAAATGCCTGTAGTTGACCCCGTTCAGTGTGTTGCAAGAATTGCAAGCTCTATAGGAATTACTGAAAAAACAAAACGTTATGCTGTTAAAGTACTCAAAGATGCACAAGCACATGAAGAATCAGCTGGAAAAGATCCTATGGGATTAGCTGCCGCAGCACTTTACTTATCTTGTGTCAAAAATAGTGAGGATAAAACTCAACGTGATATTGCAGAAGCTGCAAATGTCACTGAAGTAACAATTAGAAATAGATACAAAGGTTTGAGATTAGACCAAAATATGGATATGATGGGAGGAAAATAAGAAAATGACTCAAACAAAACCTGTAATTGCAATAGTTAATGTTGTAGCTTCTGCTACAATTGAACAAAAATTAGACCTTGTAGATATCACTAAAAAATTCCCTGCCGTTGAATATCATCCAGAACAATTCCCAGGTGCTGTATTTAGACTCAAAAATCCAAAGACTGCAACACTTCTCTTTGGTTCAGGCAAAATGGTATGTACTGGTGCAAAATCACAAGAATTGGCAGAAACTGCTGTCTTTGAAGTTGTAAAAATATTACGAAAAGGTAAAATCAAAATTAAAAATGATCCTATAATTTCAATTCAAAATATTGTATCTTCAATAAATCTTGGAGGCAAGGTAAACTTGGAGCAAGCTGCTAGAACTCTTCCTAGAAGTATGTATGAGCCAGAACAATTCCCAGGGTTGATTCATAGAATGCTTGATCCTAAAACTGTGATTTTGATTTTTGCTTCAGGAAAATTGGTATGTGTTGGTGCTAAACTTGAAAAAGATGTTCATCGTTCAGTCAATCAGATTCATGCATTGCTTGAAGAAAAAGGGCTAATGGTTTACGATTAGAATGATAAATTAAAATTTTAATTTTTATTAATAAAATTCTTTGTGAACATAACACCACTTCCAAATCTTTTCTGGAACTGCTTGCATTACTGGATGACCTGTTTCTTCAAAATGTTTTGTTGCGTGTTTACCAATAGATGAATCACAACATCCAACATGTCCACACGTTAAACACATTCTAAGTGCAACTGTTGGTAAATGTTCTTTTTCACATTCTTCACAATTTTTTGTATTTTGAGAAATTTCTCTCTCTTCAGTGAAATGCTCGCATTCTTTTGGCATGCTAATATTTTTTTAGAGTATCTTTGTATCTTTTAATTGATTCAATAATTACCACTTTGGCTTCCTTAGCTGATTTCCATCCTATGATTTCCACTTTCTTTCCTTCCAGATCTTTGTAAACCTGGAAAAAGTGGGCAATTTCAGAACGATAGTGGTCTTCAATATCTGTAATGTCTGCAGTATGTAGATATCTTGGATCATTTGTGGCAACACAAATAATTTTGTCATCTAATTTTCCATCATCTTTCATTTGAAGTAATCCGATTGGTCTTGCCTCGATAAGAATTCCTGGATATGTTGGATTTGTTACTAATACTAGTGCATCTAGAGGATCTCCGTCATCTGATAATGTTTGTGGGATGAGGCCATAATCTCCTGGATAGTGAAATGGTGAAAACAATACTCTGTCTAATTTTATCATATTGTGTTTTTTGTCATATTCATACTTGTTCATAGATCCTTTGGGAATCTCTACAATTGCATTAATTATTTCTGGAACATCATTGCCTGATTCTATATCATGCCAAAAATTCTTACTCATTTTCTAGCTCTTCGTTTGGATATTCAGTATATGAATTCTATGAAATTATTTGAATTTAGTAAAAATTTTTTATCTTGTTTTATTGTGAATTTTTTATGGCAAAAATTGTAGTTATAGTTGGCTCTGTACGATCTGAAAGAAATGGAATTAAAGTGGCAAAATGGATTGTTTCAAAACTTGAAGAGAAAGGACATGATGTATCCCTTGTAGATCCTATCGAATTAGAATTACCCTTACTTGATAAAATGTACAAAGAGATGAATTCTCCTCCTGAAAAACTACAAAAACTGCAAAAAATTCTCAAAGACGCAGATGGATATGTTCCTATAACTCCTGAATACAACCATAGTGTATCTTCAGCATTAAAAAACACTTTAGATTATTTTTTAGAAGAATATTTTTTCAAACCTTCTGCAATAGTGTCATATTCTGTTGGTTCGTTTGGAGGTGCTACTGCAGGAAATCATCTTCGTCAAATTTTAGCAGAAATGGGAACTTTGGCAATTTCTTCACAATTTCCTATTTCAAAGGTTCATAAAGTTTTTGATGATGATGGAAAATTACTCGATAAAAATTACAATAGAAGAATTGCTAGATTCTTAGAAGAGTTTGAATGGTATGTATCTGCTTTGGCAAAACAAAGAGAATCTGGAACTCCTTATTGATTATACTAAATTATTAGTATTTGGAATTACCTTGTAAATTTTTACAGTGTAATCTCCCTGGAAGATATTTACAAATTCACCTGTATTGGAATCTAAACTTCTAACTCTAAATTTGTACTCGTATGAGCCATCTCCTTTCACATCCACTTGTGCAAAGTGAATTGGATCGTCTCCTTTGTACATTTGAATAATAACTGGGTATCTTTCAGCAATGTCTGAAGCTTCTCCTCTTACAGTTCCCCATGGGAGTTTGTTATCTTGTGGAACACTCATTATGGTGATAGTTTTCTCTAAACTAATTTCTTCATTAATTGGAGTCACCGTAATTTGGTTTGATGTTGCTGAGACATCTCCTGGAATCATCATTATGCCAAATACGGTCATAATTGATACCATTAACGAAATATTTGATTTTGTATCCATTTCATTTTATGAAATATAAAGTCATTTAAAAAATTTATTACTATTTCATCCATCTATGGCAATTCTTCTTCTAAATCACAACATGCTTTGTGAACCCACTGATCTTTAGAATTCTTTAGAATTTCTTTACCTGTTTTAATGACATCTCCGCATTCAACACATTTTCCATTAAATCTGGCTTTCATGATTATTTTGTATATTTGACCCATTTTAATCTGGGTATTGCACCAAATGTGTAATGCTCCCATCGGGATTTGAACCCGAGTCTTTGGCTTGAGAAGCCAAAATGCTTAACCAGACTACACTATAGGAGCTTGATAAAAAACAAATCCAATCTCAATTTAAAGGAAATGTTTTGACTTTGAATGAATTTGTAAAACTTTGTGAGTTAATTCCTTTATAGAAAAATCACAGTTACCAAATAACATGGATATCAAAAAATTCATTGCACAAAATGGATTATCTTCGTTTCCTGTTGGATTAGGTGGCTGCAGGACTTCTGATCTGTTTTTTGATTCATGTGATTATGATCTTTTTGTTTTTGATGATAAATCTGAAGAATCAAAAATTATCCAATATGAAGAAAATTTTGTAATTATTCACCATGCATCTTTGAAAGAAACTCGTTCTGATAAACTTTTACTTTATGACCAAACACAAATTATTAATGATGAATCTTGGGATTTACAAATGTTACTTTCCAAAATTCGTGAAAAATATACATCCTTGCACTCTGATTTTGCAAAAAATTGTTTGATTGAATCACAATTTTGTTGTCAAAAAACAAAAGAATCTATCGAGTCTTCTGATGTATTTGCACCTTGTTGGCAAAAATGTGCAAGTTATTATCTTGCAAATGCTATTTCTTCAATTAACCATCAACGTTCAAGTCCTTCACATATGCTTGATCAACTTCGAAAACTAGAAAAAAATATCATTAATGAACATATTTCTATTGTAACTCAGACTGTTGGTATCGAACGAGCCACTCCTACATTACTTGAAAGAATATTGAAATCTACAATAGGATTTTCTGATTTAGTAGAAAAAAATAATCACTCTCAAATTATTCAACAAAAACATGATTTCTTTGTAAAAAACTCAATGCTTTCTGATTGCTATTTTTATCTTGGATATGTAAACAAAGAAAACTTTGTGAAAATCAAGGATATATTAAATCATAAACAAGACCTTATCCATATTCTGAAAATCGCCTTTGATGTTGAGGCTGATTCTAATCTTCTTCAGCAACAATCAGAACTTGTGCAAAAATCTTGTAATGAAATTCTTGAGATTCTTTCAAGTGCGTAATATTTTATCTGGATGTACTAACCTTTTAAAATAAGTAAAATCTCTAGTTTACTATGGTAGATCAAGCATGTGGATGCGAAGCTGACAGCGGCGATCCAGATTACTCATGTGATTGTGCAATGCAAGGTCATTGTATATGCAGTTCTGATTGCAAATGTAATACCGACGTTTGTAAAGAAGCAACTAAAGATATGTAATTGGATTTTCTCCAATACTAATTTTTTATTTTTTGATTAATCTTCTTCTTCCTCAAAGCCCCATGATTTTACTAACTCTTTTTGGAACTTGTCTGCTTGTTTTTCATCTAATCCAAACCCACAGTTCTTGTGAGTAGGAACTACAGTCATTCCATCCAGTTTGAATTCTACTTCAAACAAGTGAACTTTTGAGCATTCACACATTTCTGGAATTTCTGTACTTATTCCTCTATATTTGCTTATTTGAACAAGATTTTACTCCTAGTTTTTCTCATTTTTTACATTATTGAATAACGTTTAACTATCTGTTTTGCCAATTTTTTTCAGATTTGAAAGGATCATTATTACTAATTACTGCTATTACTGCACTATTGTTTGGTTCATTGGCAGCTCCGTCTGCTTTTGCTCAATTACAAGCTGGGGGGGTTGATCATCCTGGTGAATGGCATGCTGGTGAAGGCCTCAAACAAGGTGACTTCTTTTCTTATTCTATGTGTCATGTATATTACAAGGAATGTACCAATTTTGAATTGGATATGTGGATTAAGGGAGACAAGCAAGTTGGTAGTGAAACTCAGTGGTTAGCTGAAGTTGCAGTATTTGATGGAAATAAAATAATTGTAGGTGAAATAGAACTTGGAAAAATTGCACTAGAACCAACTGGTGGTAGTGAAGAATTAGGTAAATATCGTAGTGCATTCAAATCCTCTGTAGTATGGTTATCTGCATTTGCAACTTCTGATGATAGTTCTGGTGGAAAAGGTCCAAAGAAATTTGCAGACAAATCATGGGGTAAGATTGGAAATATTGGTGGCGAACAGGTAGTTCCAATGGTCATTGAATCAGTTGTTACATCTACAGGAACCTGGGAAACCGTTCAAGTTGGATGGAAAACAGGTGGTGTCACAAGCAAGGTTTGGATTGTGGATGATTTTCCATTTCCAGTAAAAGCTAAAACATATACTCATGTTTCAGAAGGAATTCCGCCAACCGAATATGAATTTGTTTTATTAGACTATAAAGAAAATGTTCAAGACTCTCCAATTGCACAATACACCTCAACCGATGAAGATTCTGCCGCAGCTGGATGTGAAACAGACTTTGAAAAATCAATGAGTATTAAAAAACCTACAAACAACTTTGATTATCAAATTCATATTTTCTATGGGCCTGAGGATTTAGTTCAAGGATGTGAAGCTCAGTGGCTCATCAAATTTATCAGTAAATATGATGATACTGAATTTCTAAATCAAGTCCAATATGATTTCCTTGTTGTCGATGACAATTTAACTCCATTAAGATCCATTGCTCAAGAGGAAGGTACAGATTTCCTTTATTCTCCATCTGGGCAGGCAATCCTTGATTTTATTATTAAAGAAGAACCTGGCACAGCAAACTATGTTATCTGGGTTTATGGTTTGGCACCTAAAGGTATTGTCCCAAACGTTGCATCTGATTATCTAGAAGTTTCAGCTCCAATTTATGCTAATGATGGAACAACTACTATCTTTGTCCCTGATCCTGTCTCAACCCAAGAAATCCCATCTTGGATAAAGAATAATGCTGGATGGTGGGCTGATGGGGCAATCGATGATGGCTCATTCGTTCAGGGAATTCAATTTTTGATTCAAGAAGGTATTGTGAAAATCCCTCCAACTTCTCAAGGCTCTTCTGGTGGAAATAATGAAATCCCATCTTGGATAAAGAATAATGCCGGATGGTGGGCTGATGGTATAATAGATGATGAATCCTTTATTGGCGGAATTCAATTTCTTATTGAAGAAGGAATCATGAGTGTATCCTCCTAATCTGGTCTACATTCAAATTGTGAATATTCATTAAAAATTATGATTTACTATGGTTGGTCTTTTCAATAAACCAAAACGTCATATCAAAAAACTTCTCAGAGATGGTGAATATGATGAGGCAATAAAATTTAGTCTCAATTTAGAATCTGAATATTCTAACGATCATGATTTTATGTTTATTTTAGGAAGTGCCTTCTTTATTGTTGATGATGCAAAAAAAGCATTGCCCTATTTTGAAAAAGCATTTGAATTAGATAATGATGATATTGAGACATTAACTTTGAAAACTAATGTACATTTAGCATTGGAGCAAAAAAATGAAGCAATTGAATGTTGTAAACTAGTAGTTAAACTTCAACCAAAAAATCTTGAAGCTCAAGATTTACTTGAAAAACTTAAAAGTCTATAATTTTTGAAATCAAGTCTTCTTTTTCATTTCATATGCATTTTCCATTAACCAATTACAAAATGCTGTGACATTATCATCAAAATCAGTCCAAATGTGAACTGAATGAGGTAAGATGTCTATTTTCCAATTATCTGTAAATACTCTGACTCCTTCTTTGTTTTCATACATGTAGGCATCTTCAGTTTTTACATCTCCTAGCATTTCAATTGCTTTTTGTTTGATTATCTCTCTATCTATGGGAAATCTTTTCTTATCATAGTCAATAATTAAACTCAAATCTCTTTTTCCATATTTTTCAAATTCTTCTATTTTTCCTTGTTTTGGAAAATTTACAATTAATTTGATATTGTATTTTTTGCCAACTTCTTTTCCAATTTCTACAATTCTAGTATATGCCATTGCTGGATTTTTCTTTAAAAGAAATCTAATTTGTGCAAGGTCTTTTTTTAGTTGTAATTGTAAATCATCTACTAATTCTGAAAATACCATGATTAATTATTGGAAAATTCCTATTATATTCATTAATTTCTCTCAAGATTGGTTTTTTTAGAACTTCAATCAGATCATAGTATGGCAATGCCTATGGATTTTGATGGGATGAGGACAGATGACGCTTCACTTAGAACTGACAATGTTGATGATTACAAGAGAACTTGTATTGATTTTATTGAGGATATTTCCCATGATTATGAGGCCTGGGTTGATTATTACAAATTACCTGAAGATGAAGATAAAAGAAGACGGGCAGGGATTCGTGCTACCATCACACGTACTAATGATTGGATAGCCAAAGTTGCAATCTCTATCAAAGCAGTAGATGTTGTAATGAATGATGGAATTCAAAAGATGGCCGAGTCTACTGCAGGAAAACCTCTTGAAATAGGTGTTTTTGTAAATCAAAAATCTGGATATACTGAAACAAAACCTGGAATAATTGACGTAAATGTTAAAGGCTCTGGAAGAAAAGGAAGGAAAATAAAACTTGGATTTCATTTTAAAGATGATAGATTTAGAATTGAATCTACATGTGGTGCTTCACTGGATGAGAAAAACTTACCTACACAAGAATCTGAAATGTTAGATATACATTTGAAACTTCATGCCGAAAATGCAAAACCTCGTGATGTTATTTCATTTACTGTGACTCTAAGTGAAATTGAAAATGATGTAGAATTTGATAGACGTGGTGTTTCAACTATTGTCCATCTGGTATAGCTTCACGAATTATTCCTTCATCCATGTACTCGATAAATTTTCCAGTGTTTTCAAGTTTTATTGAATTAATTTCTTCCAAACTACTCATAGAGTTCATCTTCAAAAATTCTTTAGATGCTGTATACAAAACATCATCTATGTAGAATGTTCTTGCATTGCCCATTCCATAATAACGTGTATCTTCAGCAGAGTGAGTTACTGTTCCTTTGAGACTAAATCCTGTTGAGGTATCTACGTCAAATACATAGAATCCACTCCAACGGTTATAATCTGATGCAAATCCTATTTTGGAACTTGAAATCCCATTTAGACTTTCAGTATCTCCGCTAATTGGAACTGATAATATGTTCCTTTTTTTGTCAAAGAAGAATGCCTTGTGATTATGTAATGCCTCTGAATGAGTTGAACTATCTCCAACTATGATGTCATCTGCAACTTTGGGATTATTTACATCTGCTACGTTGAACAATGCAATTTTGATTCCTAGTTGTTGGACTCTACCATTATCTATTTCTTTTGTATCTCTACCAAAGCCAATAACATGTTCATCATCATATGGGTGTAAATAATTTGAAAATCCTGGAATTTTCAATTCTCCTAGAATTTTTGGGGTGTCAGATGACAAGTCAATAACAAAGAATGGGTCAATTTGCTGGAATGTGACCAAGTATAGCCTATCACCCATGAATCGTGCCGAGAAAATGCTCTCATCTGGAGCAATTTCATCTAGTTCTCCAACAATGTTTAGTTGTTCATCAAGAACATAGACTGCATTAGCCCTTACTGTACCTTGATGTTGAATATAATATTCTGTAGTTGTTGCAACTCTGAATCTATCCTCATTTTCATCCATTGAGAATTGGTTTAGTAGTCTACCTGGAACAGAACCTTTTGCAGCATATTCAATTTTATCTTCATCGATTGAAATTTTGTGAATTATTGTTTTTCTTGTGTCTTCTTGAATTTTGGCGTCATATTCGTTTAATGCTTCTCTAATTATTTCAAATTGTTTTTCTTTGTCATCTTTATCCAACTGATTGTAAGAATTTTGCATTAGTTCTGAAATTTTTAACCATTGTGTTGTAGCATTAATTGAAGAATCATTTTGTATTTCTTTGATTTGTTCCTGTATGCTATTTGGCAATAGTGGTACTACTACATCAAAAAATCTGTCCCTAGATGAATTTTCATAAAATCCAAATGGCATATTTTGTTGATATGTTAGATAAAAGTTATCTTTAGATACATAAAATGTCCCAGAATATCCCATTAGGAATGATTCAGAACTTATTTTGTCTCCAAAAATATCAATCGCAGTTAATGTGTTAAAGTTTGAAAATTGTTCTACATTATCAAAGTAAAATGCATTAGGTGTTGCAATTATCCTTGAACCCTCCATAATTACTGGTAGTTTCGGATATTGATGGTCTACATTGCTGTTTGTTACAAAGTATGCATAATCTCCAATCATTCGTGCATCCCTGAAATGACCATCAATGGAATAATCTTTGAGTATTGTAGGATGTTCCTTGTCTGATACATCTACAATTAATGCATGTGTGACAGAACTGTACGAACGTCTTGGAATAAAGTCATACTGTGGAATTATTTCATCATCGCTTTGTCCATTGTAAAATATTACCAATCTGTCGTCATTTAGGAATATGTTTTGAATGTATTGCGATTCAATGTCTAGTGCAATTTTTAGAATTAATTTTGCAGATTCAGCAGGATATGCATCTATAATTGAAAGTGTATTTTGTGATACAATGTATACATATTTTGAATCATTTTTGAGATAGTCTGGTTCATCTACATTTTGGACTTGAACATTTGTAGTTGAATAGTCTGATCCTCCTGATGTATTTTTCTCCATCTCTAACATTGGAGCTACTGCCATCAGTGCTGTATCTTCACTAACTTCAAGACTTGCTGTTTGAGCTCTTCTCATGAATCCATCTCTATAAAAATTTCCTTCAAGTAATGATGAAGTTTCAAGTATGTCTTTTAGCTCTTCCTGTGATGATATTTTTTTAATGTCATTTGTTCCTTCAAAAAATTCTGAAACTGTTTTCTCAACATAGATAATTTCTGTCTGTGGTGCTTGAGTAATTTGTGGTTGGTTTTCAAATCCTACTGAAAACATTACTCCTGCTGTGACTATGACCGAAATGGCAATTACTATTGGTATTGTTATTTTTTGACTCATTTTTCTTCTCCACTTTTTAGATATTCATTTTTTTAAATTCTATCATTTAGTGATTACTATTATTTTGTAGTTTGAGATAAAAAGTTTAGTGAAATTCAAATTTTACCAAACAATTTACATATACTAGATTTTCATAAACAACTCTATTGTCTAGTGATGAATTTTCAAATGATGATTTGACTGAAAATATCAAAATTCTTGCAACTGATGATGAAAAGATAAAGTCTTTTGGTGAGATATTTACAAATGATTCTAGCCGTGAAATCCTTCAATTATTGTTTAATGATGATTTGACTGCTACTCAGATTGCTCAAAAAAGTGATGTATCTCTACAACTGGTAAAATATCATCTTAACAAACTACAAGATCTTGGGGTTGTCAAAATATCAAAAGTTGAAAAAAACTCAAAATCACAGGATATGAAAATTTACACTGCTTCAAAATTTAGTCTTGTAATTGTTCCCCCCAAACTATCTGATAAAACTAGAGAAAGTAAACTCCTAGTTCGTTCTTTTAGACATATTTACAAAGTTACAGGATTTGGAATCGCAACTGGACTATCTGGCTTATTTTCATTATCTCAAATACAAAAGAATACTCAAATTCCAATTGCTGAACCAATGTATAGTAGAGAACTTTCGTCTGTTGAAGATTCTACACAAAATTTTGCATCCTCAAAATCTCTTGCTGCTGATGAATCTGCTCAACCTACTATGGCACCTGTTCCAACTGCTGAATCTGAAATGGATTTGGATGCATTTAAAATCCCTGAAAAATTGAAAGAAGAATCTTTAGATGTTGTTGATATCACATTATCTTCTGGTGAATTGATTACAACTACATCTGATTTATTTATTCCATTTTTAATAATTACTTTAATTCTTGGTGGATTGACCACTTACTATTTGTATAAATTTTTTAAAAAATTAAATGGTGATTATCAATTATTCACCACCAACACATAATCTAACAATAATGAGAAAGTATCCTCATCTCTGTTGTTGTATCTCCATTCCATTTCTTTGATGTACAACAAAAACTTTCCTGGACTTACTCCGTGATGCTTTGCCATGTTCTCTTTTGCAAAACTCCAAAACCCTTCGATTCCATTTATGTAAACATCGCCTTTACCAAACATTTTGCTGTGGTCTATTGAGAGATGCTTGTAACCATTGAAAATTAGAGAATCATATCCTTTCCACTTGTCCGTATACACAATACTTCCTTTCTTTACTTTCTTGATGGTGCTTGCAAGAAGAGTTTTAGCTTTGACGTTGTTTACAATCTCAACGTGAACTTTTCCCTTTCTTTCCAGTATGCCAAATACGATGGTCTTGTTCTTGGCACCTCTGCCACGATTTCCCTTTCTTTTTCCTCCAAAATACGCCTCGTCAGCCTCAATTTTCCCTTTTAGTTTCTTGTCAGATTCTGCTAGATGATACAGTATGGCATATCTAATACAATCAAAAGCATTTAGTGCAGTTGGATAACTGACATCCGCTTCTCTAGCTGCACGTCTTGCACTAATCCCAAGATCAAATAGTTTGACTAGGGCCAACCATTTTGTAAAATTAATGTTGATGATATCAAACCATGTTCCAGCAAACGGTCTATAATCTGTCTTGCAATCTTTGCATCTTAGTTTCCCTCTTGAAATAATATAGTAATTCTCAGAGTTACATGATGAACAATGAATTGTGTTTTTCTTTTTGAATTGGTTGCAGAGAAATTCCAATGCCGTTGATTTGTTGTGAATTATTTTAGATAACTCAATTATGTTGATTGTTTTTTCCAATAATTACTCAAAAATAGTTGGTGGTAATAGGTTTACAATCACCAATTAAATTAACGTAACTTCGATTGTAACTCTTTTTTCTTTAGCTCTTTCTTCTCCTGGATACTTTAACATTGAAATTTTTTTATCTAATTCTTCATCTTGAACTAACTGAGCTTTTCCTGTGAATGTTTTTGCATTGTATTTTATTCTAACCTCTGAATTTATAATGGCATTTTGAAACCAATCCCCGTCGGGTTTATGTCTAGAAAAGTAGATTTTTCCATTATAATTCACTGCTCTGAGCATTACTGAATGTTCTTTCCCTGTTTTCCTTCCTTTGGTGGTTAGGATTGGTCTGAAGCGCCTTTCTTTGATTTCCATGCGTAATTTTCTTCTGTCAAGTAATTTAACCCCATTGATAGAAATTTCTGATATTCGATGTGATAAGCAAATCTGTTGATTCAGTACCATGTCAGTAAAACTCGAAGGAATGCCTAGCAATTTAGCTACTGCAGATACATTTACTGGAAAAAAAGTCATCGATAGAGAAGGAATTCAATATGGCAAAGTCAAACACATCCACATCAATCAAGACACACTAGTTGTTAATGGTGTAACTATTCATCAAGGATTTCGTAGAGATTATTTTCTATCTGAAGACTATATCGACAAGTTTTCTGCAGAAACATTACTACTTAGTCGACCTCCTGTAAGAACTGGAATCCCAGTAACTGATATTGATAGTCACAAAATAGGCAAAGTAAAAAGATTGCACAAAAATTCTGAAACTAGTGAATTGGAAACAATAGAAGTTAGTGACGGTTTATTGCATTCAAAAATTCTGTCCAAATCTGAAATTTGGGGAGTTGGAGAAAAAGTTATTTTAAGAATAACTAAAGAAGAATTCAAGAATCTTGAATAATTTCTTTTAATTTTCTTTTTTCAAAATACTTTTTTGATTAGTCTATTTTTTTAGAACAAACTTCACATACAGGAATTCCTTCATTAACTGTTATCTCAACATTTGATGAGTGACATTTTTGGCATAATCCTTTCATGTTTTGAACTCTTTATTTGGTCTTTAAATTTTTTATGAGGATCGACTAATCTAATACTTAGCAATTTATAATTGACAACTGCGATCAATGTATTGTATTCGATAGAAACAAAATCTCTTACCAAGTCGTTTGGAGATGTAATTGCAGTAAATGATATTTCCTTTACTGTTGAAAAGGGTGAAATCTTTGGTTTTCTCGGACCTAACGGCGCTGGAAAAAGTACTACGATGATGATTCTTACTACTTTACTAAAACCAACATCTGGTAAAGCATTAATTTCTGGATTTGATGTTACTGCAAATCCTAAAAAAGTTCGAGAAAATATTGGATATGTTCAACAAGAATCAACAGTAGATGAGTATCTTACAGGACGAGAAAATCTTTTGTTACAAGCCAAGCTTAACCATATTCCAAAAAATGAAGTTAACAAAAGAATTGATGAAGTTTTGGAATTAATCGAACTTGTTGATAAACAAGATCAAGCAGTTGTTACATATTCTGGTGGTATGAGAAAAAGATTGGATATTGCAGGTGGTTTACTGCACAGACCAAAAGTTTTGTTTCTTGATGAGCCTACAGTTGGATTAGATATTCAAACTCGTAGAAAAATTTGGGAATATATCAAAAAAATTCATACTGAATTTGAGATGACTATTTTTGTATCTACACACTATATGGAAGAAGCAGATCAGCTATGTGATGGGGTTGGAATCATTGATGGTGGAAAAATTCAAGTAATTGATTCTCCTGAAAGTATGAAAAATGCAATGGGCAATGAAGTGATTTCAGTCGTTATTGATGAAGGTCGAAATCGTGATCCTTTCTTATCTAAAATTAGAAAAATTGAATTTGTAACCAAAATTAATGAAGATGGTTCCAAACTTACCTTATTTGCTTCAAATGGTACTGAAGTAATTCCTAAAATTTTTCAATTTTCCTCAGAACTTGAAATAAAAATAAAATCTATCTCTTTAACACAGCCAACACTTGATGATGTTTTCATATCTTATACTGGTCATGAAATCAAAGGTGATGAATCTGGATTCAATAGAAAACGTGAACATGCAAAAATGAAGAGGTTACGTGCATGAACACTTTAGCATATGATGCTTACACAATATTTTGGAGAGAACTAAAAAGATACAAAAAATCTCGCAGTGGTGTTTTAATTAGATTAATCCAACCTGCAATTTGGATTATAGTAATTGGTAATACTTTTTCTGGAACTCAACCTTTGATTCAATCAGTTGGATTTGAAGGTGAATATATTGAATTTATGGCCCCTGGAGTAATTATTCTTACTGCAATTTTTACAAGTATTTTTGGCGGTGTCAATACTTTATGGGATAGACGGTATGGTTTTATGAATAAAGCTCTATCTTCTCCAATATCTCGATCTGCAATTGCATTGGGAAAAATGTCTGCAATCTCTTTAATTGCTGCATTAGAAGCTAGTTTGATTTTAGGAATTGCATTAGCTATTGGTGTTAATTTCCCTAATCCAATAATGATTGCACCTATCATGACAATTGTCATTTTATTTTCATTAGGCTTTTCTGGAATATCTGTAATGATTGCAGCAACTGCAAAATCTCAGGAAATTTTTTGGGGCATGATTAATTTTCTTGGGATGCCATTGTTCATGCTTAGTCCTGCGTTATTCCCACTAGAATTACTTCCTGACTGGCTTGCAGTGATTGCAAAACTAAATCCTGTGACTTATACCGTTTTGTTGGTTAGAGAATTGATGACAGGCGTATCTGAAGGTGGAATACCTGAGACTTGGGCATAACTATTTGAGACTTGGGCATAACTATTTACAAAAATAATTCTCAGTGATTCCCTAACAGCAAAGCATTCTCTTTACGGTTCTTGGATTCTCTGCACCAATTGCACAGTTGTAGTAAACTGTCAACTGATACACAAGAACACAAATCATTACAAATGATTTGACATTGTGCAATCCCTTTACAGGCAATACTCTGATGTCAAAAATATTATCTTTGAGATACTCAAATAGAGGTTCAATTGAGACTTTTCTATCTGCATACAGCTCTTGACCAATTACAGAATTGTAAAACTCTACGAGTTTTATTCTCTCTGGTGGCGTATGCGGGTATTGTTTTATTGGAGTAATTAATCTCAGATTTTTCTTGTTGCTAAATTGATGCAGTGAACCATTGTCATATGCAGGATCACATAAGATATTCTCGACAAATCCTGCAAGAGATTCAGTTAGTATTTCATACATCTTGCCGTCATGAACATTTGCAGTTGAGACATCAGCAGATAGTGGAACAACCAGTTTGCCAGTACTACAACTCATATGCAGTTTGTACCCAAATATCCAACCCTTTGATTTTGAAAAACCCCATTTTGCATCCGTATTAATTCCTGAGATTGGAAGTCTGTTTTGCTTCATATCTGATTTGTGCCATACTGGACCTGCAGCTTTTAGCATTGAACTATCCACTGATGCAGATATGTCATCGACTAGTTTCTCTGATACAAACAGACTTTCCATATTACTGATTATATCACCAATTGGCAGAACTTGAAATCTCCTGTCAATGGTTCTTCTGTTTGGAATTTGAGCTAGTCTGCAAACCTTGAGCAATTTATCATTGATACCTTTAGTCAAAAGAAAATAATGTAATGTATTGTTGCTTGGAATTCTCATCCATGACTTTATGATGGACAGCTGTACCATTAGAATTGTAGAGTATACGTACGGTCTACCGGGTTTCAGTATCTCTTCATACAAAGACAACATTCCCACTAAATACAAAATACCAATAAGAAATGATTCCGATAGAATCTTGCTAGGGATTTTCATTTGTTTTGACATTACAATGAACAAAACATGATAAGATCCTTAGCTTTTTCTATTTGAATAATTTGAGAATTGACTCAAAAATTAGAATTAGTTATGCCCATGTCTCGAATACCTATCATTTTGAGCCTTGGAATTTTGGCAGCATTTGTACTTGCTATGGTTGGCTTGGCAAGCTATGTATTTACGCGTGAAGTAAACAAACCATTTTGACATAAAGTTGACAATAATTACAAAATAAACTAACCTTGGTAATGTTTCTCTAACTTTGCCACTAATGCTTGTTGAAACTATTTTTTACACTGATGATTTTTTCTGGAATCCTTTTAGCTAGTTCTTTTGCCCAAACATCATTTGGATATGGTGATTATGATCCATTGCATAAATGGGGTAAATATGGGCCTACTGAAGCTGGACATTTTGTTCATCCTCAATTTGTTGCAGTAGGTGAAGATGGTAGCATCTATGTAACTGATTTTGGTAACAAACGTATTCAAAAATTTTCTAGCAGTGGTGAATATGTCACTCATTGGGGGAATAGTGGAAAACAATTAGGTGATTTTTACAATCCTTCTGGAATTGCAGTAACTAGTGATTCTGTTTTTGTTGCAGATCGTGATCTTAATCGTATTCAAAAATTTTCTTTGGATGGAGAATTTATTCAAACTTGGGGTAAAAAAGGAATTGCTGAAGGACAATTTTTCTATCCTAATGGAATAACTGCAAGTAATGGTCTTCTGTATGTAGTTGATACTGGAAATCAAAGAATTCAAATATTTTCTACCGAAGGTGAATTTGTTTCATCATTTGGTTCTAGCGGTTTAGGTCCTGGACAATTTCTAAATGTTATTGGAATTGATTCTGATAAAGAAGGAAATCTTTATGTTACTGATAAAGGAAATGGAAAAATTGAAAAATTCACTTCAGATGGTGTTTTAATAGAATCTTTTCCATTTTATTTCCCAAGTTATGTATTTGCCCCTGAAGCAATTACTGTTTCTCCATTAGGAGATATGTTTGTTGTAAACTCTGGCAATAATAGAATTTTACATCTATCTGAAAATACTGATTTAAGACTTGGTGTAGATGAACAAATTGGTCCATATCATGATGTTTTTGAAAATATTACTGATTTGGCAATTGGAATTAATGGTGAATTACTAGTACTTGATTCTCAAACTCATGCAATACAATCATTTGAAACAGAATTTTTTGAACAACCTACAGAGTCTTATTATGTTGCTCCTCCTGAAGTTAGGCCTGCATCAGAAGATCAAACTAAACCTGTGATTATTGCCCCTGATTCAATTGTTGTAGAAGCAGAAGATTTTCTAACTGATGTATTTATTGGAAATGCAAATGCTACTGATGCAAGTGGAATCAAAATCATTGTAAATAATGCTCCTGATGGATTCAAACCTGGATCTAACAATGTAATTTGGATAGCCTTTGATAATGCTGGACATAGTTCTACTGATAATCAAAGGGTTACTGTGATGACATGTGGTCATAATTATTCTGATTACAATCTCATCGAAGGAACATCTGGAGATGATGTAATTTCTGGAACTGATGGAGATGATCTAATATTTGGAATGGCTGGTAATGATTTGATATCTGGAGGATTAGGAAACGATTGTATTTTTGGAGGTCCTGGAGATGACATTATTTCTGGTAATGAAGGCAGTGATGTAATTAAAGGAAATTCTGGAAATGATATCTTAAAGGGTCAGTCTGGAAGTGATTTAATTTATGCTAATTCAGGTTCAGATGTAATTGATGGTGGCTCTTACTCTGATAGATGTTATATTGATTCAAGCAAAGATCTATTGATAAATTGTGAAGAATAGAAATTCATCCTTGTGCTATTCTTATTTTCTAGAAACATGTTATAGAAATAGAAAACAAGTCTATAGAATCTATACTTCCTCTAGAAATATGTTCTACATATAGAAAACCATGTTTCAATTTATAATCTAAAAATCCATTTATAATTTAATGACTTGTAAAAATATAAAAAATATTATGGTTTTTAGCTTTATTGCATTATTCACAATAATTCCATTTGGAGTTTCAAATGTATATGCTGAAGAAGCAAAAGCAATTGAAGAATCAACTAAATACAAAATGGCAGATGATATAGAGGCCATTCTAACATTTACTTTCAGAGATGGTGTTGAAATCCATAATTTCCCTATTTTTAAAATGGGTGAAGATTTTGTTGACAACAGTGGAATCTCCTTTGAAATAGAAGGTGTGTTAAATGATGCCCCTCATTTGTATGAAGCATTAGATCAAGCATATCAATATAGGCTGCAAACTACTGGTGGTTCAAGTTTTGAATATGATTATCGTTATTTTGAAGTTGACGTTGATTTTGTAAAACATGGTGAAGTGATAAAAACTCTAAATTATCATAATTGTGATGTCACTGACTATGAAGTAAAAACACTCCGGGATGATCAAGAAAGTTACATGTCTTCTAAGACTGGGTTTGCTGTAGTTGATCTAATTGATTTTAATTGTGGTGGGTTAGATGGAGTTGGCACTAACATTGCCCCTGTACGAGTATCTGAAAGAACATATACTGATTTTGGTACTCTTGACTACAAATTTGCAAATGATATACGAACATTTGTCACTTTTGAGTTTGATGGGGGATTTGAGATAATAGAGTTTCCATTCTTTGAAATAACTTCTGGATTTGCGGAGAATGACGATACAGTTGCTGCTCAATTTAATGTAGAAAGTGTGATTTCTGATTATCCCTTGCTATATGCAGCAATTGATAAATCAAGACAAGTTTCTGGTATCACTGTAGCATTCAACAATGACTTTGATGCATTAGTTGAATTTGTCAAAGATGGTGAGACTCTTCGAGCCCTTGATTATAGCTCTTGTATTGTTGATACTGCACTACTTACTACATTAGCAGATAAGGAAGATGGATTTACTGGAAAAAGTGGATTTGCAATGGTAAATCAAATTGGATTTACTTGTTCTGGACTTACTCCAATAAATGATAATTTAGCATCATTATATGACAGTGACGTTCCTATTTGGAAAACATCATTTGTTTCTAATGAACTTCCACAACATGAATTTCCAACTTCTGGAAATGTGCATGCCATAACTACCTTTACGTTTGAGGATGGACAAGAAGTAGTTGACTTTCCATTCTATGATCAAGGAGATGTATTATCTAGATCAAATCCCACTTTTGTAGTTGAAGGATTAGTTGATGATACTCCCTTGTTGTATTCTGCAATAGATGAAAATCTCAGACTCCAAAGTCAATCTGGAATCAATCCTACCTTGAGTTTATTCCAGGTAGATGTTGAATTAATGGTAGATGGAAAAAATATACGTACTTTCAATTATGTTGATTGTAGAGTAACTGATTATGTTGTTGAATCAGACCGCGATAAAGAAGATGGTTACTTCAAGGGTTTTGCATTAGCAAATATCATTGATTTTGAATGCTTAGGATATCATCCTAACAATCCCGTCTATGATACAATGTTTGAATCAGAAAAAGCAAATACTACAAGCTCTAAAGATCTTAGAAACACACAAGACTGGCGTTCAGAATATACTACCCAGTAAACTAATTTTTATTTTTTTATTTTTTTAACTATTTTTTATTTCTAAATGCGATCAAAAGAAAATATGTGATTTGATCATGTCACTATATAGAACAATAGACATTATGTTCACTAGCCTTATGTCCAAATTTGCAATTCATGAATCATGGGACAATGGTTGTCTTGGATAAAATCCAATGAAAAAGAACTCTTAACAATTCTTGATAATTTAGCAAAAAAAGCAGTTGAAACCTCTGAAGCCGTAGTGGTTTTATTTGAAAATCTTGATAATTTAGAACAAGTCCAAAAAATTCATCGACTTGAAACTGAAGCAGATGTTTTAACACGTGATATCTTTTCTGAGTTAAACAAAACCTTCATCACTCCTCTAGATCGTGAAGATATGCAAAGAATAGCCTCGAAAATTGATGATGTGATAGATTTCATGGATGGAATTGCAGCCAGAGTACACAGTTACAAAATCACTACCCCTCCTGCATATACTCAACAAATGGCAGAAGAACTAGTCAAAGCAACAAAAGAAGTAGAATACATGATTTCAAAATTACAAAATATCAAAAATTCAAAAGACATGATTGAACATTGTCGAAATACTGGTGATATTGAGCATACTGTTGATGATTTGTATAGAGAAGCAATCAAAGAACTCTTTGAAAGTAATGATGCAATTAAAATCATCAAACTAAAAGATATCTACGAAACAATGGAGACTGCATCTGATAGATGCGTTGATGTTGCAGATGTAATCGAAGATATCGTTTTGAAATATACTTGAGATGATTAAATGTTAGAAATAGCAATAGGTGCCATTATTGTAGCATTAATCTTTGATTTTGTAAATGGATTTAATGATTCTGCAAATTCTGTTGCTACTGTAATTGGAACTCGTGTTCTAAAACCAATACATGCTGTAGGACTATCTGCCGCAATGAATTTCATTGGCCCATTTGTTTTTGGTGTTGCTGTTGCAGCAACTATTGCAAAAGGGATTGTTAGCCCTGATGACATTACAGTATACATGATTGTAGGTGGTCTGGCAGGTGCAATTGGATGGAGTACTTTGTGTACCTATTTTGGATTACCAATTTCAAACAGTCATTCTTTAATTGGAGGAATAATGGGTGCTGGTATTGCAGGATTAGGATTTGAAAAATTAGTTTATGGTGGTTTAACAAAAGTTTTTGCAGGAATTGTTATTGCTCCGATTGGAGGAATAATTTTTGGTCTTCTAGTAACAACTTTAATTATTACAATATTTGCAAGTCGTAAACCTGGGCCTGTAAACAAAACATTTGGTAGATTACAAATTATTTCTTCAGCTTGGTTTGCCTTAACTCATGGTGCAAATGATGGACAAAAAACAATGGGGATTATTGTTTTAATTTTGTTTTCAGCAGGAATGGTTCCAGATCTTGAAATGCCCTTATGGGTAATCTTTGCAGCCGCAACTGCCATGGGTCTTGGTACTTTCTTTGGTGGTTACAAAGTAATCAAAACACTGGGTGTCAAAATTACAAGACTCAAACCCTATCAAGGATTTGCTGCTGAAACGAGTGGTGGATTGATGTTGGCAATATTTGCAGTATTTGGTATTCCTGCAAGTACTACGCACGCAATTACAGGTACCATAATGGGTTCAGGTGCTGCTCGTAGAAAACGTGCGGTAAGATGGAAGGTTAGTAGGCAGATTGTATTTTCCTGGATTATTACAATCCCTGGTGCTGCAGCAATGGGAATTGGATTTACTTATCTGATTCATCTATTTGTTTGATTTTCAATAATACCTTGGTTTTTATTTCAGCAAAAATTTTTTGAAACATTAAATGGACATACTACAATTAATTCAGGCAAATCTACTAACTCCTATAATTCTATTCTTTCTGTTTGGAATCATTGCAGCTAGAATAAAATCTGATTTAAAAATCCCTGAAGCTATTTCTGAATTCTTACCTATCTATCTTCTTGCTGCAATTGGATTGCATGGCGGAATAGAGATGAGAAATACTGGATTTGAAAATATGTTAATTCCAATGTTAGTTGCAATCGGTTTATCTTTGTTGTTTACACTAAATCACTATCAAATTTTACGAAGACTTGGAAAGTTCAATCTTTTTGATTCATATGCTTTAGCATCTACTTATGGTGCAGTTGGTGCAGTTCATTTCTCTGTTGGTCTATCGTTTTTGAAAAATCAAGGAGTTACTTCAGAAGGATACATTGCAGCAATTCTTGCAGTGTTAGAACCTCTTGCTTTCATTTTAGCAATCTTTATGACAAATATGGCAGTAGCAAAGCAAATCCGTCAGAAGAAACAATCTTTCTCTGATGACAACACTACTGATATTGATGTTGGATTAAACCAAACTAAGATAAAACTTTCAAAAGTATTGTGTGAATCCATTACTGGAAAAGCAATTGTAATTTTACTTGGTAGTATTGTGATTGGTTACATAATTGGAGAAGAAGGTTTTGAATCCATTAAGATTGTATTTGACGATATGTTTACTGGAGCAATCGTAATTTTCATGATTGAAATGGGAATAATTGCTGGTCAACGACTTGACGATATCAAAAAAGTTGGTATTTTTCTTACTTCTTTTGCGATAATCATACCTTTGTTTAATGGAATAATTGGGGTTTTAGTTTCAACTGCATTAGGGATGAGCGTGGGTGGTGCAGTCATGTTTGGATTACTCATGGCTAGTGCTTCATTTATTGCAGCACCAGCAGTTTTACGACATGCAATTCCTGAAGCGAAACCAAGTCTATACATTACATCTGCTCTGGGGATAACATTCCCATTTAACATCATTGTCACATTGCCTATTTTGTTTACCATCTCCACACTTGTTCATTCTGGAGAAGGAACGATAGACTTATTCAATTACATTACTGAGGTATTTCTGTGAAACTGTATAATGTTAAACTACTTACAATAACTTGTGAGATTTTAGCACAAGAAAATATCATTGAGATTCTTAAAAAACATGAAATTACTGGATATACCACATATGAGGTTGATGGTAATGGTGCACGAGGATTTCGTGGTCAAGGTTTAAAAACTGAAAAAAATGTTAAAGTTGAAGTAATTATGCGTGAGGAAAAACTACAAGATGTTGTAGAGGAAATTTCACGAACTTTATTTGCAAACTTTGCAATTGTTCTTTATGTTAGTAATGTTGGCGTAGTACGAACTGAAAAATTCTAACAACACTTGTCATCTGAACATAAAACTGGAATCCTTTTACTTGTTTTAGTTACTACTGAAATTAATTCTGATAATTGATTATTTGTAATTGTGTACATTGCTTTTTTACCTTCATCTCTTGATTTGACTATTCTACATTTTTTCAATGTCTTTAGATGGTGTGACACTAGTGGTTGGTCTTTTTTTAATTTTTCTACAAAGTCATTTACACAGAGTTCTTTGTTTTTTTGTAGTAATTCTAAAATCTCAAAACGTGTTTCATCACAAATACATTTTAAGAGACTGACACCATTCATATCAATTTAAATTTATATAAACTAATATTTATGTGATATTAGTAAAATGACTGAAAATATACTGTTTGTGTGCGTAGAAAATGCAGGTAGAAGCCAAATGGCTGAAGCCTTTTTTAGAAAATATGCTCCAGATAGATTCAACGTTTCTAGTGCAGGCACCACTCCCTCTTCACAACTTAATCCTACTGTGATTGAGGCAATGAAAGAGATTGGAGTTGATATGGTGACTCAACAACCAAAGATATTGTCTGATTCGATGATTGAAAATTCTTCTAAAACTGTCAACATGGGATGTATGGATAAAGAATCATGTCCTTCACTATTTGTAAAAGATGTTTTAGATTGGAATATTTCTGATCCAAAAGAAAAATCTATTGATGAAGTAAGAGCAATTAGAGATAAAATAAAATCTAAAGTTCTTAGTTTGATCAAAACTCTTGAGGATACAAATTAATGGCATATTCTAATTTACAAATTTTTACAGTAGAGTTAGTTGGAACTTTTATTCTTGTAATTTTTGCAACAGGTTCGATAGTTTATGATGCTGAAGTCTTTGATGGTAAATTGGGAATTCCATTTGCAGCTCTTGCTCCATTCATTGCATTACTTATTGGTGTTTATTCATTTGGAAAAATCTCTTTGGCACATTTCAATCCTGCAGTTACTATTGGTTATTACATAACTGGTCATATTTCAAAAATTCAAGTAGTATATTATTTTGCAGCAGAAATTATTGGTGCGTTATTGGGTTCTCTTTTTATTTTAACATTCATTGGAAACAAAGTAAATCTTGGAGCAAATGCACCGAACCCTGATTTTTCACTATTTGTAATTTTTTCAGTTGAAGTACTAGCTTCTGCAATGTTGATGGGTGTAATTTTCTATGTTGTGTATACCAAAGGTCTCAAAGGGTTTAGTGGTGTTGCAATTGGAGGAATAGTTGGATTGGATATTTTGTTTTTGGCCTTTATCTCAGGCGCATCTATGAATCCTGCTAGGGCACTAGCTCCTGCATTATTGTCTGGAGCATTTGAAAATCTTTGGCTTTATTGGACTGCTCCCTTTGTTGGAACTATGATGTCTGCTTTCCTGTTTAGAAAGAAATTTCAGATACAAAGATCTGCAAATAACGACCAAAATTAAGATGATGTCAAATTTCTAGGAAATAATAGTGTATTTTGACTCTAATTTTAAAAAGTAGCTTCTTTTCTACGTTTTCTTTAAATACATGAGACATGGGCATAACTAATTCTAATTTTTAAGTCAATTCTCAAATTATTCAAGGTGATTATCAATTATTCACCACCAACACATAATCTAACAATAATGAGAAAGTATCCTCATCTCTGTTGTTGTATCTCCATTCCATTTCTTTGATGTACAACAAAAACTTTCCTGGACTTACTCCGTGATGCTTTGCCATGTTCTCTTTTGCAAAACTCCAAAACCCTTCGATTCCATTTATGTAAACATCGCCTTTACCAAACATTTTGCTGTGGTCTATTGAGAGATGCTTGTAACCATTGAAAATTAGAGAATCATATCCTTTCCACTTGTCCGTATACACAATACTTCCTTTCTTTACTTTCTTGATGGTGCTTGCAAGAAGAGTTTTAGCTTTGACGTTGTTTACAATCTCAACGTGAACTTTTCCCTTTCTTTCCAGTATGCCAAATACGATGGTCTTGTTCTTGGCACCTCTGCCACGATTTCCCTTTCTTTTTCCTCCAAAATACGCCTCGTCAGCCTCAATTTTCCCTTTTAGTTTCTTGTCAGATTCTGCTAGATGATACAGTATGGCATATCTAATACAATCAAAAGCATTTAGTGCAGTTGGATAACTGACATCCGCTTCTCTAGCTGCACGTCTTGCACTAATCCCAAGATCAAATAGTTTGACTAGGGCCAACCATTTTGTAAAATTAATGTTGATGATATCAAACCATGTTCCAGCAAACGGTCTATAATCTGTCTTGCAATCTTTGCATCTTAGTTTCCCTCTTGAAATAATATAGTAATTCTCAGAGTTACATGATGAACAATGAATTGTGTTTTTCTTTTTGAATTGGTTGCAGAGAAATTCCAATGCAGTTGATTTGTTGTGAATTATTTTAGATAACTCAATTATGTTGATTGTTTTTTCCAATAATTACTCAAAAATAGTTGGTGGTAATAGGTTTACAATCACCTTATTCAAATCAAAAAAGCTAAGGATCTTTACAATATTATTTCATTGTAACATGAATGTAAAACTCCTCAGGCAACAAAGATGTGAATCATTTCTTATTGGCGTGTTACATTTGGTGGGAATGTTGTCTTTGTATGAGGAGATACTGAAAACCTGGTAGACCGTACGTATACTCTACAATCTGATGGTACAGCAGATGTTCATCATAAAGTCATGGATGAGAATTCCAAGCAACAATACATTACATTATTTCCTTTCGACTAAGGATACCAATGATAAATTCTTCAAGGTTTGCAGATTAACTCAAATCCCAAACAGAAGAACCATTGACAGACGATTTCATGTTCTGCCAATTGGTGATATGATCAGTGATATGGAAAATCAGTTTATCTCCGATAAACTAGTCGATGACATATCTGCATCAGTGGATAGTTCCATGCTAAAAGCTACAGGTCCAGATGGCACAAGTCAGATATGAAAAAGAATAGAATTCCAATCTCAGGAATTGACACAGATGCAAAATGGGGTTTTTCAAAATCAAAGGGTTGTATATTTGGGTACAAACTACACATGAGTTGCAGTACTGGAAAATTATCAGTACGTACGTGTTTAGGTCCAGACTCACACATATTTCACAATTTCATCTAAAATATTGCAATTCTAGTTTAGGCATATAAATTTTGAATGAATTATCAACTATTTTAACCCAAAAGATCTATGATCATAGTTTATACTTACAGAATCATGTCAAAACAAACTAAAGCATTAATGGTATCTTCAGGAAGCCATTTCATGAAAGGAACAAGCATTAATTTTTTAAGAAAAACATGCAAGAATGAAAAAAATGCAAAAGCAAAGATAAGACTAAAGGCTGCAATACTAAGAAAACAAGATATTCCGTATTCTGTGATATGTGCCAGTTTGGATGTCATACCATCAACTCTGTCCTACTGGCTAAATCGAATGGATAAAGAGGGAATAACGGCATCACACCGCAAGAAATATTCTGGTTCTAGATGTTTTCTAAATAAAAAACAACTAGTGTCATTAAGAGATGATCTAATTTCAGGTCCAGAAAAGTTTGGATTCAATCAATTCATGTGGAGTACAAGAATGGTAATTACACATGTGAATAAAAAATACAACACGCTATACTCTGCACGTGGAATGCGTGAATTGCTACACAGAATTGGATTCTCATCTAAAAAACCAAGACCAACTCATCATAAATCAGCCTCAAAAGAGGAGCAGAACCGTTTTAAAAAAACGCAAAAAGGACAGTCAACAAATATTCCAAATTGGGATACACCACACTATGTCTGGACGAGTCAACAAATAAGGTAGCACCCAACATAAAGCGCGGATGGTATCTTGCAGGCAATAACATCACCACACCAATTAATTATACTCGAGAAAAGTTTCAATCATTTGGTGCATTGGGGAATAACGGCATATTTTTTTGCAGGTTCTATGATAAATCAAACACAGACTCATTTCTTGATTTTTTAGAGTCACTGCAAAAACAATTTGGTAAGAAACTGTTATTATTTGCAGATAATGCATCATACCACAAAAGTTTCAGAGTAAAAGAATTTCTCAAAGCATCAAAAAATAAAGTGATAATTAGATATTTTCCTGCATACACTCCAGAATTAAACCCAATTGAGATACAGTGGAGAGAAGAGAAAAAGGGAACTGCAAACCAATTCTTCGTCAATGGCTCTGAAATGAAAAAACACATGCAGAAGAGACTAGATAATGGAGCGGTTCGAGTTGTTAAAGTGTTCAAATATTTAATGCCTTAACTATCCTAACCTTCCATGTCATAATACAACTCATTAAATTTCCAAACATTCTCATACCCTTCTCATTCCTAACACATCCACGAATCTTTCTACAAATTACTGACTCTCGTAATGCACGCTCAGCTGCATTGTTTGTTGGTTCCACTCCTGGATATAGCAAAAATGTGAACAGGTTATTCTTTGCGTTATTAATCTTGGTTAGAAATTTTTGTAATGATTCATCATCAGTATATTGTAACAGGATTTGCTCCAATGACAGTATGGCAGAATCATACAGAAAATAATTTGGTTTTTCTATTTTGTATAATGTGATGTATACAAACAATTCTTTCAAAGATTGATACAATGAGGTAGAATTGTCTGTTTCTAGTTTTTCTGATGTGTGTCTTGCCTCACGCAGTATGTGGGCCCAGCACCTCTGTCTGATACTAAACATATGGTATGGCATCCATCCGTCACAGACTGCAACTCCTGCAAATGATGGGAAATGTTTCTGTAACACATTTTTGCCTCGACTTTTCTCAACTGTGATAAAACACGAGTTCTGGTTCACTCCAGTCCATACCCATCCCGTATTTCCATGAATGGAATATTTTGTCTCATCAAAATGCGCAGATTTTGAGGTACAGATGTCATCTCTGATTTTCTCTACGACAGGTTCTAGTGCTGCAGAAGTGTTACACAGACAATTGTTGATTGTACCTGCAGATATTTTTATACAATAAAATGATTGAAGCATCTTTGCAATGTTTCTTAGTGTAATTCTAGCTGACCACAGAGATAGTATGATCCCTGTCAAATTAAATCCCAAATTTCCTTTCTGGGGTATTGCACAATCAGATGTCGTTGTGTTGCCGCAGTTGTTGCAAAAGTATGAGTGGATTACGTGTTTGGTTATGATAACTGGTTGCGGTTTTGGAATTTCTGCAATGATTCTGGTTTGTTGTGTGGTTTGTTCTATCTTCTTGCTGCTACATATTGAGCATTGGTCTGTTTTGTGAAGAATGGTCTCTGTTGGTTTGAAATTAGTAGTTGTTCCCTTGTGTCCCGGCTTTTGTCCTGGTTTGTTGTGATGGTTTGATTTTCTGTTCTTCTTTTGTTTCCTCCAATGGAGAGAATCAGATGATGGCGGAGAGTTTGGGTTATCATAGTAAGATAATTTTGATTCCAGCTGCTTGATTTTGATTTCCAATTCTATATTTTTTCTTGCCAAATCATCACAGTTTTTGCACGGTTTAGAGTCCATTATTTCTTGAAAATTCTTCTCTGATCTAAATTATTCGGTTTAATCTAGGCGTGACCTAAACACATACATCAGTACCATTGTCTGCCAGTGTTAGTACTGCAAATGTTCATGACGGCAAGAAGATGTATGAAATACTAACTGAATCTTGCGGGATTTGTCTAGAATATCTCACGTGATCCTGCATATGACAATGGTTCATTACACCAATTTAGCAACAAGAAAAATCTGAGACTAGTTACTCCAATAAAACAATACCCGCATACGCCGCCAGAGAGAATAAAACTCGCAGAGTTTTACAATTCTGTAATTGGTCAAGAGTTGTATGCAGATAGAAAAGTCTCAATTGAACCTGTATTTGAGTATCTCAAAGATGATATTTTTGACATCAGAGTATTGCCTGTAAAGGGTTTACACAATGTCAAATCATTTATAATGATTTGTGTTCTTGTGTATCAGTTGAGAGTTTACTACAACTGTGCAATTGGTGCAGAGAATCCAAGAACTGTAAAGAGAATGTTGTGTTGCTAGAGAAATATTGGAAATTATTTTTGTAAATCATTATTCCCAAGTCTCATTTAAATAACAATTTAACACATTACTATCATGGCCTAAAACAAATCAAAACCAGTTAAGAAGGACATGGGTACACCAATGTATGCTAGTGAAGATACTTCTGCATTAGGAACTAATGCCGGTGGAAAACCAGTATCTGGAAAACCTAAGAAGACGAACTAAAATTTTTTTCTAGTTCCCTAATTGCTTCTGGAATTAATTTTTCTTCTAATTCTGTTTCAATATCTGTCATGTGTCCATAAATCGGGGTTGTTGTTGCATCTACGTTTTTATCATGTAGTTTAGCGGTGTCTCTAAGTTCAGCAGTATATTTAAGATATTCTTTATGATTTTTTATTCTTCTAAATATGTCTTGAATTTTTTGTTGTAACTCATAATCTAATACTTGTATTTCACCTGAAAAAATTAAACTATCATACATATCATAATTCATAAATGTCATAGTATAGTATTTTTTAACACTATCAACTTCTATTTCCATAACTTGGCGTTTAGCAGTACCATTTAATGCATTCATCGCATCTTTTAATTCTGCATGTAAACTTTTTGAGACATCTATTTTTCTTATCCTTTTATTTCACCACTGTTTTCCAAAAAAACTAAGTGGGGCTATTACGATTACACCTATGGTAAACAAGGCTGCATCTTTTGAAAATACATTTTCTCCATATTTTGTAAGATGCATAAATGGTGGCTCTGCATTTGTTGTATAGCGAGAAGCATATGTTCATGAACTATTTTCAAGGTGTTTCAGATTGTTTATTCGTATTTACCTTAGGTAAAATCATCTAATCTCTAGTTTTTTGATGATTTTTAGTTCACGAACTTTATCTTTTCGCTATACAAGTATTCAATCCCCATCTTAACACATTACTATTTCTCAGAAATTGAATATAATCTAAAACTAGGCCTTTATTTTCTTCTGTAAGTTTTACTCCAGTTTGATTCAATTCATGTATTATGCCTGCCATTTGTACACTGTGGGTTTGTTTCTTGATGGCTTTATGCAAAACACTACACAGTTCATTAGAATCCTTGGTTATCCTTCAAATGAAATTCGTATTGGTACTGCAATAAAATAGAAAATACGAATCTACGCTTTTCTGTCCTCTATTACGATTAATAATGACCAAAAATACACCTTGAATAGTGTCTGAATCCAAAAAATTATTTAATGCTGCAAAAAGAATAATTCCCTCAGGCGTTAATAGCCCTGTTAGATATTTTGAGCCTTATCCTTTCTTTACAAAAAAAGCAAATGGTGCATACATTTGGGATGCAGACAATAAACGTTACATTGATTTTTGCAACGGTTATGGGGCATTACTCTTAGGACACAGAAGAAAAGAGATCATAAAATCTGTCTCTAACCAATTATCAAAAGGTACTCTTTATTGTACTCCAACTGAATCTGAAACCGAACTTTCAAAACTAATCATTGGGAATTTCCCGTCAGTTAACAAAATCAGATTGATGAATACTGGTGGTGAAGCTACAATGACTGCAATAAGACTGGCACGTGGTTTTACAAAAAAGAAAAAAATAATAAAATTTGAAGGATGTTATCATGGTGCACATGATTCTGTTTTGGTAAAAGCTGGATCTGGTGCTGCACATAATGGTGTTTCAGTATCTGATGGTGGATTAGATGAGGTTTCAAAAAATACTTTGGTTGTAGAGTATAACAACATTGAAGATTTACAAAAAACAATTAGAAAAAACAAAGATGTTGCTGGAGTTATTGTAGAACCTATACTTGCAAACATGGGATTGATTTTACCTGAAAAGAACTTTCTTTCTGATTTACGAAAAATAACTAAAGAAAATAACATCCCATTAATCTTTGATGAGGTAGTTACTGGTTTTAGAGTTGCACCTGGTGGAGCTCAAGAGTATTTTGGAATTAAACCTGATATTACTACAATGGCTAAAGCACTCAGTAATGGATTTACAATTTCTGCAGTAGGTGGAAAAAAAGAAATCATGGATTTGCTTTCTCCAGGCGGCAAAGTTTACCAGGCAAGTACTTTTGCAGGAAATCCAATTTCTGTAAGTGCTGCAATTAGTTCCATTAAAACAATTAACAAAATTAAGAATAAACTGTACTCCAAACTAGAACGATTCAATATATTATTCTCAACTGCTCTAGATGATATGGCAACTGACATGAAAATCCCCCATCAAATCAATTTTACAGCCTCAATGTTCCAGATTTTCTTCACAAACAAGCCTGTAGTGGACTATCAAACCTCAAAGAATGCAAATGCAAAGAAGTTTCAAAAATTATTCCAAACTTTATTGAAAAAAGGTATCTTTATTACTCCTTCTCAATTTGAAGTTGTTTTCCTATCTGATGCCCATACAGAAACTGATCTCAACAAAACACTTGATGCATATCATTCTGCATTAAAATCGGTGAAAAATTGAAGTACATAGTTGGGGCTAGAGGAAGTCAACTGTCTGTTGCACAGACAAACTGGGTAATATCAGAATTAAAAAAAGTAAATCCTGAATGTGATTATGAAATCAAACCAATTACAACAAAAGGTGACACTGATACTAGACCGTTATTTACAATAGATCAAAAAGGAATTTTTGAAAAAGAAATTGATAGAGCAGTTGCTCAAAAAGAGGTAGATTTTGCTGTACATAGTCTCAAAGATGTTCCGTCAGAACTAGATGAAAATCTAATACTTGCATCTATTCCAAAACGTGAAGCAGTAAATGATGTTTTCATTTCTTCAGACGGTTCAACATTAGATACTATCAAAGAAGGCTCTATAATTGGAACTAGCTCATTACGAAGAGCAATTCAAGTATCTAGAAAAAGACCTGATGTCATTGTAAAACCAATTCGTGGAAATATTGAAACTAGAATAAAAAAAATATCTGGAGACAACTATGATGCTATTGTTCTTGCACAAGCTGGAATATCTAGATTAGGAGTTGATGTAACCCATACTCCCTTACCCGTTGAAGATTTCTCTCCTTCTCCAGGGCAAGGTGCAATTGCAATTGTTGCAAGAGCAGATGATATCGAAACAATTTCGATGTTAAAAAAAATTGAAGATGCTGACTCTCGTTTAGAAATAGAGGCTGAACGTTCTCTTTCTGACTATGTTGACTCTGGATGCCGATTTCCTTTAGGGGCATATGCCAAATCAAATGGTTCTGAGATGACTTTGAGCGTATCTGCATTCTCTGTAGATGGAAAACAATCTCTTCAGGTAAACAAACTTGGAAACAAAGACGACCCAAAATCCCTAGGAAAAAATGCAGGCGAAGAATTACGTTCCAAAGGAGTAAATGATCTTGCATTAAATTGGAGAGAAAAAGTGAAGGAATGGAATAAGCCATGACTGGAAAAGTGTATCTTGTTGGTGCAGGGCCTGGAGATAGTAAATTAATCACATTACGTGCAGTTGAATTAATTGAAAAAGCAGATGTTGTTCTTTATGATAGATTGGTAAGCAAAAAAATTATTTCTATGATTCCAAAAAATACAGAAAAAGTCTATGTTGGTAGAGCAGTTGGTGATGATACGACTCATCAAAATACAACTAATGATCTAATGGTTCAATATGCAAAATCTAAAAAAAATGTAGTTCGACTAAAGGGCGGTGACCCAATTATCTTTGGACGTGGTGGCGAAGAAGCAGAATTTCTTAAAGAAAACAAAGTAAAATATGAAATTGTTCCCGGCATTACTTCTGGAATTGGATCTGCAACATATGCCGGAATTCCTCTAACTCATAGAAAACATGCATCTTCTGTAGTTTTTGTAACTGGTCATGAAGATCCAGAAAAGAAAAAAGAAATTGTAAAATGGAAAAATCTTGCAAAATCTGTTGATACTATTGTAATTATGATGGGATTGTCAAGAATAGATGTTATTTGTAAACAACTAATTGCTGGTGGAATGGATAAAAAAACTCCTGTAGCTGTTATTCAAAATGGAACTACTCTTAAACAAAAAATGATCAAAGGTACAGTCATAAATATTGCAAAAAAAGTTAAAGAAAATAAAATTACTCCTCCTACAAATATTATAATTGGCAATGTTGTTGATTTGTCAGATACTATAGGTTGGAAATAATGCTTGATGGAAAAACTATAGCCATTACTCGCTCAAAAGACGATGCATCAGAATTCATTTTACTTGCTGAAAGTAACAAAGCAATACCAATAGCATTACCTACAATAGAACTTGTAAGTAAGGGGGAAAAAATTGTTGATGAATTTTTAAATCTAATTGAAACTGAAACTCCAGATTACTCTGTATTTCTAAGCTCAAAAGCTGTCAAAATACTATTTGACACTGCAAAAAATATTGGAAACTTTGAGAAATTACAATTGGCAGTTGCAAATACTATGGTAATGTCTGTAGGTCCTAAAACTACTGCAACTCTGAACACATATGGGATCACAGTAAATCATGAACCAAAAAATAATTCTTCAATAGGTGTTGGTGAGGAATTTTCTCAAATCAATGCTGTAGACAAAAAAGTGATCATTCCTCGTAGTGGAGCATCAAATTCTTTTCTCAAAGAATTATTAAATAAAATTGGAATTAATGTTATAGAAATTCATCTGTATGATGTATGTGCATTTAGAGATACAACTCAATGGAATGGGTTTCGTGAATTATTTTCTCAAAATAAGGTTGATGGTGTAATCTTTACTAGTGCATCATCTGTTCGTGGATTTTTTGAAATAATGCAAAAAGATTATGAAAAATTGGATTTGCTTAACCATCTCTCAAAATTATCTCTAGTGTGTATTGGGCCTTTTACTTCTGAGGAACTAAAGAAATTTGATGTTTCTTATGTTGTCTCTGAAATTCATACTGTTTCAGGTGCATTTGATACAATGAAAACTAGTCTTAACTAGATTATCTAAACTCCAAAATTTAGCTGAAGCTATTTAGCTGTGCCTATTTTTCCTCATGTATTTATAATATAACGGGGTTATGACGGACATGACTACTGAAAATCTAGATATGGATTATTCACAATATGATTTTAAAGACTCTACAGAAATGTATGTCCACCTTAGCAAGAAAGGCCTGTCTAAGGAAACTGTAATAGAAATTAGTAAAATGAAAAAAGAGCCACAATGGATGCTTGATTTTCGATTACGTTCTTTTGAAATATTTATGCAAAAACCAATGCCAACTTGGGGTGGAGATCTTAGTGTAATTGATTTCCAAAATATTTACTATTATGCAAAAGCATCTGACAAAGTAGAAAAGAACTGGGATGATGTTCCAGAAAATGTCAAAAACACCTTTGATAAACTTGGAATTCCAGAAGCTGAAAAGAAATTTTTAGCAGGTGTTGGTGCACAGTATGAATCTGAAGTTGTATACCACAGTTTAAGAGAAGATTTGGCAAAACAAGGTGTTCTCTTTTTAGATACTGATGCAGCTTTAATTGAACATCCAGAGTTATTCAAAAAATACTTTGGTAAAATTATTCCTCCAGAGGATAACAAATTTGCAGCATTAAACAGTGCAGTTTGGAGTGGTGGTTCATTCATCTATGTTCCACCAGGTGTCAAAGTAGACATGCCTCTGCAAGCATACTTTAGAATTAATGCAGAAAACATTGGTCAATTTGAAAGAACATTGATCATTGTAGATGAGGGTGCAGAAGTACACTACATTGAAGGTTGTACTGCTCCTGTCTATTCTTCAGAATCACTACACTCTGCAGTTGTAGAGTTAGTTGCACACAAGGATGCAAAATTAAGATACACAACAATCCAAAATTGGAGTGCTGATGTTTACAATCTTGTAACCAAACGTGCTTATGCATATGAAGGTGCAACTGTTGAATGGATTGATGGAAACATTGGTAGTAAACTAACAATGAAGTATCCTGGAGTATACCTTATGGGTGAGAGAGCCTATGGTGAAACATTATCTATTGCCTTTGCTGGTAAAGGACAACACCAAGACACAGGCGCAAAAATGGTTCATCTTGCACCAAATACAACTTCCAAAGTCACATCAAAGTCAGTAAGTAGAATGGATGGTCGTTCCACTTACCGAGGAATGCTAAATGTAGCAAAAGGTGCTACTGGCGTAAAATCTACTGTAAGATGTGATGCATTACTCTTAGACGATACATCAAAAACTGATACCTACCCTTACATGGAAATCAATCAGGAGGATGCAACAATTACTCACGAAGCAACTGTTGGAAAAATTGGTGATGAACAAATCTTCTATCTTATGAGTAGAGGATTTAGTGAAGAAGAAGCATTGTCTCTAATTGTTAATGGTTTCATGGAACCATTCACAAAAGAATTACCAATGGAGTATGCTGTTGAACTAAACAGACTCATCAAACTAGAAATGGATGACTCGGTGGGATAAACTCCCAATACCTAATTTTGATAAATCATGTCTCAAGAAATTCTTTCAAAAATCAACACCAGTCTCATTGATGAGATCTCCTCATCAAGAAATGAACCTGATTGGCTAAAGGATTACAGAAAGAATTCATTATCGGTCTATGATAGTTTGCCAATTGAATTATCACCACTTTACAATAAGTACACTGATGCAAAAAAGATGGACCCAGAAAAAGTATCTCTTTCAACATCTACTACAGAAACAATTCCTAATTTCTTAACAAAAAGATTAGGTGAACTAGAAAATGAAATTTGTATTATTCAAATTGGAACTAATATTATCAAAATCAATCTTCCTGACGAACTAAAATCAAAAGGATTAGTAATCTCATCAATCTCTGATGCAATAGAAAATAATTCTGAATTGGTAAAAAAAGCACTAGAGGCTTCAAAATCTGAAGAAGATAAATTCACTGCACTAAACAACGCTGCTTTTAATTCAGGAATATTCATTCACATCCCACGTAATTTGATTGTCGATAAGCCAATCCACATGTTCACTTGCCTATCTGAAGATGGCCATTCAACCATTTCTAGAAATGTGATCTTTGCAGATGAAAGTAGCAAGGCTAGCATTGTACAGGAATTGTATTCTCCAAGCATTCAAACTCAACAAGCATATTTGGAATTGATGAATACTGCTCTTGGAGCAAATGCTCAACTAGATGTTACCACTCTTCAAATGATTGATCAACATGCAGTAGCATTTTCAACTAGAAGAACAGATTTGGCTCAAGATGCCAAAGTCAATTGGTATTCTGGATTATTTGGATCAATGTTATCTCGATACAAAATCGAATATTTCCTAAATGGTACTGGTGCATCCTCTAATGATTCTGAAGTAATCTTTGGAAACAATGAGCAATCATTTGATATTCAAACTAATGTTAACCATGAAAGTCCAGCAACAGAGGGTAGAGTTGTTGAAAAATCAATTCTTAGAAATAAATCAAAATCTCTTTTCAAGGGAATGATTAGAATTAAAGAAAATGCTACAAAATCAAATTCATTTTTGTCTGGTCGTTCAATTCTCTTAGATAAAGATGCAAAATCTGATGCAATTCCTGGATTAGAAATTTTCACTAATGATGTAAAGGCAACTCACTCTGCCTCAGTTGCACAAATTGATGAGGAACAAGTATTCTATTTGAAAACTAGATGTCTAAGTCATGAAGAAGCTGAAAGAACAATTGTTGAGGGTTTCTTAGAACCACTTTCAAGAAAAATGTCTTTCCAAGTTAGAGCATGGATTGCATATCTTATTGAATCAAAATGGGACAACAAAGAACTTACGATTAACACTGATGAAGAACTAACAAAGTTTGTTGAAATTGAGGAAACTCGATACAATGAAGATTCTGAAATAGAACAACATTACAAGTATAGGTGATATTTTGTCTGAATGGATTAAAGCTTGCAGTACAGAGCAGGTAAAAGAAGGCCAACTTTTTGGATTTGTTCATGAAGATAAGAAACTTCTCATAGCTAATCTAAAGGGGAAAATACATGCAACTGATTTGATATGTACTCATGCTGATGCTGACCTTTCTGCTGGTTTTCTAAGTGATGAAGGCGTTAGATGTCCATTACATCTCTCTGTTTTTAATTTGGTAAATGGTGAACCCCAAAACCTTCCTGCTGAAACTTCTCTCAAAATATACAATGTTAAAATAGACGCCAACGAAATTTACGTGGAGCTTTAAGATATGCAAAGTACTGAATTACTATTCGAAAATATTAGAAATGATTTCCCAATTCTTAAAAGAACAGTTAGAGATAACAAACCTCTTGTTTATCTAGATAATGCATCTACTACTCAAAAACCAAATCAAGTAATTGATTCTATTACTGATTATTATCAAAACCATAATGCAAATATTCACAGAGCAGTTTATGCACTTGCTGAAGAAGCTACTGAAGCATATGAAGCAACAAGAGATAAAATTGCAAATTTTGTTAATATTAAAAATCGCCAAGAAATTATCTTTGTTAGAGGTACCACTGAAGCAATTAATTTAGTTGCATATGCATGGGGCAGAACTCATATCAAAGAAGGAGACATTATAGTTACTACTGAATATGAACATCACAGTAACATTGTTCCATGGCAACTTGTAACACAAGAAAAAAAAGCTAAACTTGAATACATTGGAATGGATGATAATGGTGAATTAATTTTAGATGATCTTGATAAAATCCTGGTAACAGGTAAAGTCAAACTTGTCACTTTTAGTTTAATGTCAAATGTTCTTGGAACAATTACAAATACTGAAAAAATTATTGAAAAATGCAAAACTGCAGGCGTACTCACTCTAATCGATGGTGCTCAAGCAGTTCCTCACATGAAAGTAGACCTTGAAGAATTAGGATGTGACTTTTTTGCATTTTCTGGCCATAAAATGCTTGGACCAACTGGAATTGGTGTTTTATGGGTTAAAAAATCCGTACTAGAAACCATGAGTCCATTTCATGGTGGTGGGGATATGATTAGAGAGGTTCACAAATATGAAACGACCTGGAATGATTTGCCATACAAGTTTGAGGCAGGAACTCCAAACATTGCAGATGTTGTTGGATTGGGGGCTGCAATTGACTATCTAACTAAAATTGGAATGGATAATGTAAGGGAACACGAAATTGAATTAACAAAATATGCTATAGAAAAATTATCTGCAGTTAAAGGACTCCATATCTATGGCACTAAAGATATTTCAAAACGTGGTGGTGTGATCTCATTTAATTTTGCAGATGTTCACCCTCATGATGTTGCTCAAATTATTGATGAAGAAGGAATTGCAGTTAGATCTGGCCATCACTGTGCACAAGTATTAATGGAAAGACTAAATGTTGCAGCAACATCTAGAGCTAGCTTTTACATTTACAATACTAAACAAGACATTGATATTCTGGTAAATTCATTAAATATTGTGGCAAAGGTGTTCAAATTATGAGTAGTAACGCAGACATTTATCATGAAATGATCGTTGACTATTCAAGAAATCCAATCAACTATGGGGAAATTGAAAATCATGATGTCACTTTCCATGATTCTAACCCTCTATGTGGTGACAGTATTGATATTGATATGAAAATTGATGAAAATAAAGTTACTGATATTAAATTTCATGGAAAAGGATGTGCAATTTGTATGGCATGTTCTTCAGTTTTGACAGAAATTACAAAAGGTAAGAGTATTGATGAAGCAAGAGCCATTGAAAAGAATGATGTTTTAAGTGAATTAGGCCTTGAACATCTTCAAGCTGTAAGAATCAAATGTGCTTTGCTTTCTCTCAAGGTACTCAAATCTGCTCTTTATACCTACATTGGAAAGAATCTAGAAGATTCTGGAGATGTGGACAAACTAAAAGAAGAGGCAGCAAACCTGTATTAGTATGAGTGATTTTATTCCTACAGTCCCAATTACGCTCCAAATCCGAAAAATCATTTTTGATAAATTTAATGATGTAGACACTAATTTCACAAATGATGATGTTTTTGAAATTCTTAAAACTGATGGTGATCTTGATCCCTCTTGGATAATAGATGATACTGAAACATTCTTCAATGAATTATGTGATTCTGGTCTTGCAAGAAATATTGCGCAGAACTTTACTACAATGTATCTGAAATTATTTGATCCAATCGAGAAGCATCATTGTAATGCATGTGATAATGATATTCATTTAGGGCCATCAGAAGAAAGAAAATGTCCTAATCCTTCTTGTAAATCTTCTATTTAGATTTGTGCTTTATTGCAGCATCTTCCAATGCTTTAATCATTGGTAACTTTTCTCCTGTCAGATAAAGTACAAGTGCTCCTCCTGCAGTACTAATATGATTAATTTTATCTGCTAACCCATGCTGTTTTAATGCAGTAGTAAGATGTCCTCCACTTACAATAGTTGTTGCCATTGAATTTGCAACTGAATTTAGTAATGCCTTTGTTCCGTAGCTGAAATTCTCTTTTTCAAAAAATCCTGCAGGTCCGCTGATAAATACTGTTCCTGCACCTGTAATTAATTTTGAATAATATTCTATGGTCTTCGGTCCTAAATCAAATATCTTATCGCCTTTTCCCATTTCTCTTACATCCATATCTACTCTTTCTCCATCTTTGTCGATTGCAATATCTACGGGAGTTGCAAATACATCTGGATATTCTCCTATCAATGAATGAGCTTTTGCCACAACTTCTTCTTCACGTTTAATTCCCATAGAGGATTTGATTCTTGCTTGTGCTCTCATGAACACATTACCAATTAACCCTGTCAATAGAACATGGTCTGCACGACCATTTTGAATCAATAATTTTATCGCTTCTAGTCTATCTGGAATTTTTGAACCCCCTAAGACAATAACGTGAGGTGCTTTTGCAACTGTCATAATTTCATCTAGATTCCTAACCTCTCTTTCTACAATTCTTCCTGCACAAGCTGGGAGAACTTGAGGGAATCCTACTATTGATGGATGTGACCTGTGTGCACTGGGAAAAGAGTCCAATACTACAAGATCAAATAATTTTGATAAACGAGAAACCATGATTGTTTTAGCTGCATTTTCTGGAGCAAATTCATAATTTTCTTCTGCACATAATCGAAGATTATCTAAAAATAAAATCTCGCCTTCTTCTAAATTTTTGATTGCATTTTGAGCTGCTTCACCAATTGTATCCTCAACGTATTTTATTTTTCTATTCATCAATTTTTCAAGAACTTTGGCATGTTTGTCCATTCCCGTATATTCATTATTTCCAACTCTACCTTGATGTGACCCAATGACAACTTTGGCCTCTTTTAATGAATCAAGAGTTTTTATTGCCTCTTCAATTCTTTTAGTACCTGAAATTTCTAATGTTTCTGGATCTATTGGGCAGTTCATATCCACTCTCAAAAAAACAGTCTTGCCTTTTAGGTCAAAATCATCTAGTGTGAGTACCTTCACAATTTGTCTATTGTTCACTTGGTTAAATTCTTTAGCCGATCAGAAATGATTTCTTTATTTCTATTTCAAAACTTATCTATTGACAAAAATTAAAAGACACGTGCTTGAGGTTTCAGTAATTGCAAAATTGGCTTTTTGATATTAGATCTCGTTCCTTTGTTTTACTTACAATTTTATTTCTAATTATTACTGCAATTGTATATTCTGGAATTACAGAAAGCTTTGATCAGAATGTAATTTTATTTTTTTCAGAAAATGTTGGAAATCCTACATTAGATCTGATTATGCAATCTATCACCGAAAGTGGTGAGGCATTATGGATGTTAGGATTTGCAATTTTAGTTTTGATCATTCCAAAAACACGTAGAATTGGAGTCACTTTGATGATTTTGATTGTGATTTCTACATTGCTTACTGGTTATGTAAAATGTGGTGTTGATAGAGATAGGCCTGATTTTGAGTACGATGCAGTGTCCTTCCCTGTGTCTGTAAGTAAAGATACGTTTGCTTTATTTTGTGAGGGAGGCTATGATGCATCATATCCCTCTGGTCATGCGGCCAGATCAATGATTTTCGCTATTATTCTAGGGTTTGCCCTCTCTGAACGATTTCCCCGTGGTGCATATCTGATGTTCTTGTATCCTTTTTTGATTTCATTGAGTAGGCTCTATGTTTTAGAACACTATCCTATGGATGTGATTGGTGGAACTATTGTTGGTGTAATGCTAGCTGGTGTGATGGCAAATAGAACTAAACTTTACAAAATCTTTGATAAATCAAAAACCTAATTCAGCCAATAATTCTCTGTGAATTAGAACTATTGCATAATGTTTGTCATCATGGTGATATGTCCAATATTTGATATCTCTATCCTCATTTTTTTGTCCAAGTCCTGTTGTTATTCCAGTTGTTACAGAATATCCAATTCTTTTTGCAATTTTTGATTCTTTTGGCATTAAAACTTTGTAACCTTCTTTTTTCCCTTTAAATCCTAAATTTACAATGTCTTCAACAGCCAACATTGCTTCTTTTTCATCTTTTACATCATATGTTCTTAAAATTGGCAAATCTTTTGGATGAAATTCCATGATGTTGATAAAATCTCTTAACTAATATTTTTTAAAAAATGATTTTTAGCGATCAAATTAAGTTAATTTTCTTAACTTGCAAGTCAAATCCTGATTATGTCCACCACTTAACCGAGCCATTTGTCTTGATTCAATCATTGGCATCATTAGAAAAACTAGTAATTCAATTACGACAAAAGAAACAAGAAGCAACCAAATTACGTAAAAAAGCAGAAGAACAAGTTAAAGAATTTCGTACCGCTGAAAAACGTTCTGTTTCTGGTTTACATTCTCTTGATAAGAAAATAGAATCCGAAAAAGAAGAATCTACTGATGTTTCCACTGTTTTAACTAGGAAGAACTCTCAATTGGAAAGTATTGGGAGATTGGTTGCTGCTGCAGAGGCCAGATTGGCTACTGAAAAAGAGGCAATCGAACAGACTGAACAAGAAATTGAATTTGCTGAAAATCCTCTAGAAAAACAAAATGCTGAGACTAGATTACGCTCATTAAATGATCATGTCAATGAATTGGTTGAAGAAATTAAAAGTAGACAAAAAACTGCAAAAAAGATTTCAGGTGATGTTACTGATTTCTCTGATATTAAATCAAAAATTGTTTCAAAGATTCAAAAACAAACTAAATCAAAACCACCTCTTCGAGAAACCAAAGCAGCAAGTCACAAATCTGTACAAAAATTCCTAAAAGATTTGGAGAGACGAACAAAAGCAGAAGAAACTGCCCAAAAATCATTAGATAAAGCACATTTAAAATTAAAAGAATTGTTGGCTAATAGACGAAAAGCCGCAGCAAAGAAAAAGACTGCAGCTAAAAAGAGACCAGCAAAGAAAAAGACTGCAGCTAAAAAGAGACCAGCAAAGAAAAAGACTGCAGCTAAAAAGAGACCAGCAAAGAAAAAGACTGCAGCTAAAAAGAGACCAGCAAAGAAAAAGACTGCAGCTAAAAAGAGACCAGCAAAGAAAAAGACTGCAGCTAAAAAGAGACCAGCAAAGAAAAAGACTGCAGCTAAAAAGAGACCAGCAAAGAAAAAGACTGCAGCTAAAAAGAGACCGGCAAAGAAAAAGACTGCAGCTAAAAAGAGACCAGCAAAGAAAAAGACTGCAGCTAAAAAGAGACCAGCAAAGAAAAAGACTGCAGCTAAAAAGAGACCAGCAAAGAAAAAGACTGCAGCTAAAAAGAAATCTAGACGTTAATCTTACAAAATCTATTTACTATTCAATTCTATAACATAAAAGTGGGTTTTAGTTTGTTATTTTAAAATGAAAAAACGTGGTTTAGTAATTACAATTGTAGGTTTGATATTAGTTGGAGTTTCACTTTCTATTGCATCTTCTGTTGTTCCTTCAAACATTACTGGCCCCAATGATCTTTCGATGGCTTCTATGTTTAAGGGAATGTTTGATGAAATAACAAATGAACTCCAAATCATGCCTAATGAATCAGCATATGTGACGTATGATACATCTACATATGGTGCTCCTCTGCTTTGGGGAATTCAAGTTATTGATTATGTTTCTGGAGATACATTATCAATCAACATCTCAAATATTTTTGGAGATGATTATGGAAATTTTGTAATGTCTGAACCAATTTTATTTGAAGCATTAGAACTTGAACAGTATGATAGTTTGAATTTTGAAATCAAAAATACTGGTTCTCGAATTGTAAATGTTGTTGTAATGTTTTCTGAAGATCTGGAAAACTCTGATGCATTATCAAATCCTGATTCCCAGGTAATGAATGTGGTCTCATCTCTTTTAATTTCTGGATTTTTACTTGTTTTGGGAATACTAATTTCAATTATCGGTGTTATTGTAATTTTAATAGATTTGAAAAATAATTTAGATAATAAAAGAAATTATTGAGGATTGATATCCATCTTACCAAATTTACCTTTGGTTAAGGATACTTCACCTTTGAACTCATTGGTATATCCATTTGTGATGACAACTGTATCTCCAACATTTACTGCTTTGATATCGTCGCCCCACAATGTGAGTTTCATTTGGTCATCTTCTGTTTCACCGTTAGAAATTACTGCATCACAGACATCCACTGTTCCCCCACTTTTGAGGTTGACAGTTCTTGGGTCTCCTTTGCTTTTAACAACAGCTTCAACATTAACTCCACTTCGCATTTTTTTTGCGTCGGAAATTGGTATGAATTCTGACATGTTTTGGAAACTATTGTGCACAATTATAAGCTTTGTCCAAAAATTAGTAAAATGATAGATCAGGTTTTTAATTTGGTAAAATAGTAATCGAGAAATATTGGTCCATACACAATCTCAATGCAGAGGTATCGAAGCCCGGTCAACCGAGAGGGACTCAAGATCCATATATGGGTAATCCCTTCTCTCAGGAGTTCGTGGGTTCGAATCCCACCCTCTGCACTATTTTTTATCTATAATTGCAAATTTTGGTAATAATTTTGTAATTATGCTACAATTGTCTTTACTTTAGTAACAGAATGTTCTGAAATTTGCTTGTGCATTTCAGCAAGTTGGTCGTCCTTGAATGATAAATTGCATCTAAAACACTTCCAAACCATCTCGGACATGGCTACACTATGCATAAATTGCTTATAAGGATATTGCATGATTGGGTGCTGTCCAATTTTGCCAATTTCGGACATGAATTGCATGATTCTTGCACAGAAATATGCAGAACAGACTCCACATACGGCCATATGGATCAAGGCCGTCACTGCAATGCCGTGATTTTGTGCCAAAATGACACGCACCTACACATAGCTTACGCTAGGGCCGGACCCCTATTCCGGACACGCAATGTCAGGATATCAGGTTGTAGCAGACGCACATGATGGTCAACTGCAGTCTTCTTACAGACTCGCTTCTTGCGCGAGCCACCGCACCGAACCTCTCCTTGATTACAGAAAACACGTCCTCGACCAGACTGCGCTGATGGTATGCCATTTCAAACCCTTCAGGATCATCGCGATGCCATCGCAACATCTTGCCCATCGGTGTAAATCCGCGTGGGACAGAGTTCCCCTTGGGGCATATTACCGGCCTGCGTCCGCTGTCAGTTATGACCCTGCAGTTCTCCCCTGCAAGGTATGCCGCATCAAGCAGCACGTCACCTGAACCCTGCGGCATCCTTGCAAACATGGTACGAAATACCGGCGAGTCATGCGTCCTTCCGCAGGTCACCTCGCATGCAGATATCATTCCATGCGGGGCCACAAGTATGTGCAGCTTGTCAAATCCGCGCCTTGACACCAGCCCTTTCTTGGCATCCTCCCAGTCCTCGTATTTTGCTATTGAGAACCCCGACGAGTCGCCTCCAAGACTGCCGTGTGTGTCGTCTCCGGCCTGTGCCAGTAACAGTCCCTTGATCTGCCCCATGCGTCCGGAGAGTGACTTTGCCATGTTTCCCAGGGTGGATTTGGAGGGGATCTTTTTTAAGCCATAGGTGTTTACCGTACCTTGGTGCAGCTCCATGTATGTAACGTGGATTCTGTACGAGTGGTTGTGAAACACCATGTCCAGTACGCATAACAGCGAGGCAATCTCGGCATCGGTAGCATCTTTCCACACGGAGGGGATCAGCTTCTTGATTCGCTTGATCCTTGCCCTTATCTTCTTGCTCTCGCCTCTTCTATTCTTCTCATATTGTGAGTAGTTGCGATACTTTCGTGCCTTGAGATTTCTGACGTGCTTGCGGTATTGTGTTACGTGTGCACCGTACAGTGCGTTCCTGTGCTTCTTTTTCCCAGTCATTACACGTACCAGTCATTTGGTGATCAAAAAACATGGCGGAATCCGTCATGATCTATAAGCTTTTCGCAAGTTTTGCGGAAAAAATTTGGACAGCACCGCATGATTGGGTGCTGTCCAATTTTGCCAATTTCGGACATGAATTGCATGATTCTTGCACAGAAATATGCAGAACAGACTCCACATACGGCCATATGGATCAAGGCCGTCACTGCAATGCCGTGATTTTGTGCCAAAATGACACGCACCGACACATAGCTTACGCTAGGGCCGGACCCCTATTCCGGACACGCAATGTCAGGATATCAGGTTGTAGCAGACGCACATGATGGTCAACTGCAGTCTTCTTACAGACTCGCTTCTTGCGCGAGCCACCGCACCGAACCTCTCCTTGATTACAGAAAACACGTCCTCGACCAGACTGCGCTGATGGTATGCCATTTCAAACCCTTTAGGATCATCGCGATGCCATCGCAACATCTTGCCCATCGGTGTAAATCCGCGTGGGACAGAGTTCCCCTTGGGGCATATTACCGGCCTGCGTCCGCTGTCAGTTATGACCCTGCAGTTCTCCCCTGCAAGGTATGCCGCATCAAGCAGCACGTCACCTGAACCCTGTGGCATCCTTGCAAACATGGTACGAAATACCGGCGAGTCATGCGTCCTTCCACAGGTCACCTCGCATGCAGATATCATTCCATGCGGGGCCACAAGTATGTGCAGCTTGTCAAATCCGCGCCTTGACACCAGTCCCTTCTTGGCATCCTCCCAGTCCTCGTATTTTGCTATGGAGAACCCCGACGAGTCGCCTCCAAGACTGCCGTGTGTGTCGTCTCCGGCCTGTGCCAGTAGCAGTCCCTTGATCTGCCCCATGCGTCCGGAGAGTGACTTTGCCATGTTTCCCAGGGTGGATTTGGAGGGGATCTTTTTTAAGCCATAGGTGTTTACCGTACCTTGGTGCAGCTCCATGTATGTAACGTGGATTCTGTACGAGTGGTTGTGAAACACCATGTCCAGTACGCATAACAGCGAGGCAATCTCGGCATCGGTAGCATCTTTCCACACGGAGGGGATCAGCTTCTTGATTCGCTTGATCCTTGCCCTTATCTTCTTGCTCTCGCCCCTTCTATTCTTCTCATATTGTGAGTAGTTGCGATACTTTCGTGCCTTGAGATTTCTGACGTGCTTGCGGTATTGTGTTACGTGTGCACCGTACAGTGCGTTCCTGTGCTTCTTTTTCCCAGTCATTACATGTACCAGTCATTTGGTGATCAAAAAACATGGCGGAATCCGTCATGATCTACAGTACTTGGGAAAGTAAAATTTGATTCTTTGAATTTCGGTTAGTTCATACTGATTTCATGACGATATTTTTGTCAGTGCTATAATTTGAGCATGATATTTTCATAGGCACAAAATTAACATAAAAAAACTAGTGAAAATCGTACAACTGAAATCTACTTTCCCAAGTACTGGATCTATAAGCTTTTCGCAAGTTTTGCGGAAAAAATTTGGACAGCACCGCATGATTGATCCAATTTGTTACAATACATGATCATTGTTTTGAAAAACATGTAATTCTTATAATTTTTTAGATCAGAATGATATTTTTTCATGACTAAAAATGAATCCAAGGGTTTAGAAGCAAAAAAAGTACTACAATTTTTGAAAGATGTTAGATATTTTTGAAATTTTTGGAGAATTTTCATATTTTGGAATTTTTCTTGTACTAATTGGAGTAAATGCATCTCCAATTCTAATGCCTCCAAGCTGGATTATTCTAACATCATTTTATCTTCTAGATCCTACCCTGAATGTAGTTATTCTTGCTATGGTGGGTGCAACAGGAGCTACTATTGGCCGATTTGCTCTTAAGCGAATTAGTGTACTTTTTAGAAGATTTGTTGCAGAAGAACAAAAATCTAACCTTGATGTGATTGGAGATTATCTGAATAATAAAAAATATGGTTATGTTATTGCATCTTTTCTTTTTGGTGCGACCCCTCTACCAAGTAACATGTTGTTTATTGCATATGGACTAATGCGAGCAAAAAGCCTGGGAATTTATGTTGGATTTTGGTTTGGTAGGACTATCTCATACATTGTTATGATTTATTCTGGAAATGCTGTGCTAACTCCATTCTTAGAATTATTTGAGGATCGTCTAACTGGAATTTTATTAATTGATGGTGCAGGAATTGGATTGATTATTTTATTTGCATCAGTCAATTGGACTCTTTTAATCACTAAAAGAAAATTAAAATTTGTCAAACCAAAAATATGGAGATTCTAAATGAAAATTCTCGATTCTATAAAAAATGAAGTTAAAGAAATCATGAATAATGATTCCGCACATGATTTTGAACACATTATGAGAGTTTACAAAAATGCTCAAAAAATGTGCAAGAAAGAGAAAGCCAATGAGAAATTAGTTCTTAGTGCCGCATTATTACATGATATTGTTTCTTATCCAAAATCTGACAAACGCTCAAAAATGGCTTCAACAGAAAGTGTAAAAAAATCTAAACAAATTCTAAAAAAATATAATTTTTTAGAAGAAGAAATTACTGTTATTTCAGATGCTATTCGTGATCATAGTTTTTCACAAAATAAAATACCTTCAACTTTGGAGGGAAAAATTCTTCAGGATGCTGATAGATTAGATGCAATAGGTGCAATAGGACTTGCAAGAGTTTTTGCTACTGGAGGTTCACTGAAACGACCATTTTACAACATTGATGATCCATTTTGTAAAACGAGGAAACCTGATGATAAAACTTGGACTATAGATCATTTTTATCAAAAATTACTCAAATTGGAGTCTTTGATGAATACAACATCTGGTAAGGCGGAAGCCAAAAAAAGAACTAAAATACTCAAAGATTATCTAAAACAACTAAAACAGGAGATATAACTTATGGAATTTTTAATCCCTTAAGGACAATGAGGACACTAACATACTTTCTCATTTTTACTCCTCCTGTAATCTTGGTATTTGTACTGCTTTTCTCATATTGCCTTAGCAACTATGGGGATGTGTGTTTTAAAACTCCAATGCTTTAGCCATAATCGACATATCTATCATACCTTGTTTCAATTTCATTATTTTCGCCAGTCTTTATTTTCTCATATTCTTCATTTTTCCTAAATTCGATGTATTTGTTAATTTCAGCAAATTCTTCTCCTTTTGGGTAGGAATCAAATACAGGCTCAACTAATTGCAAATATTCTATTGTTTTTTCTCGAAATTCTTCTCTTGTTGGTTTTTTGATATCTTTCATTCTAAACCAAACTGCAGTCCAGCTAGCACCGACTACATGTGGCAATAAATCAAAGGCTCTTTGAATTTCAAAACGCTCGTCGTTTCTCATGATTCTTGAAGGAATCTAGAAGCTGATTTTGCAAAATATGTTACTATCATGTCTGCACCTGCCCTTTTAATAGAATGTAAAATTTCTAGTGTAATGTCTTTCTCATTTACGTATCCTAATTGTGATGCTGCTTTTACCAGTGCATATTCTCCAGATACACTGTATGCTGAAACTGGAACATTGTATTTTCTCCTAGTTTCTGCAATTAAATCCAAATATGATAATGCTGGTTTTATCATGACAATGTCTACTCCTTCTTCAATATCTGTTTCAACTTCCATCATTGCTTCTCTTGCATTTGTATATGGAACTTGGTAGGTTTTTCTGTCTCCAAACTTTGGAGTGCATTCTGCTGCATCTCTAAATGGCGAGTAAAAGTTTGAGCGGTGTTTTGCAGAGTGTGACATTATTGAAACATCTACAAATCCTTCTTTGTCTAATGCTTTTCTAATTGCAGCAACTTGACCATCCATCATTGCTGATGGTGATACTGTGTCTACTCCTGCTTTTGCTTGACTAATTGCAATTTTTGCAAGTGTATCTAAACTGATATCATTATCGATTTTATCTCCTTGAATAATTCCACAATGTCCTGTGGATGTAAATTGACATAGACAAACATCTGCCATGATTACCATCTTATCTCCAAATTCTTCTCTAATCTGTGCAATTGCTTTTTGAACAATTCCATTATTGTCAAATGCTGAACTTCCTGCTTCATCTTTTTGTGATGGAATTCCAAAAACCATGATTGCAGGAATTCCTAAATCAATAATTTTTCTAACTTCTTCATTTATGTCACTTAGTGGTAAACGTTCGATTTCTGACATTGATTCTACTTTGACTCTTTCTTTCAAATCCTCTTGAACGAATACTGGACAAATGAAATCTTTTGGTGAAAGGGTTGTTTCTTGAACTAATTCTCTCATTTTATCTGATATTCGTAGTCGACGAAGCCGTCTAGTTGGAAATGACATGATAAAATTCTCTCTAGCTAAAATATAATCCTAGTCTACTTGATTTTGTTTTTTATAGTCAAATAATTTACTGGCAAGCTCTACTACGTCAGGTTTACCTTGCTCTGATGCTTTTCTGATATTATTCATTGGGGTCGATACGATACTTTCTACAACTGCCTTTGTTAATTCCTCAATAATTTTGACTTTTTTTTCATCTTTTTCATCTAGCATTTGAAGTGCTTTTTGTAATTCTTTTTCTCTAAGATTCTCTATGTTTTTGAATACGTCTTTTACCAGTGGTTCTGCATCTAGTCTTTTCATTGAGGCTTCTAATACAGAAACTTCCTCGTTAATTATATTTTCAACGGTTTTTACCTTGTTTAATCGTGCATTCATATTCTTTTCTACCATTTCGGCAATTTGATCTAGATTCATGAGTTTAACTCCTCCAATGGTTGCAACTTTTTCATCAACTGTTCTAGGATTTGATAAATCCAAAATCATCATTCCTTTGCTTTTATTTTTCATAGCTTCTGTAATTCTATCATTTGTAACTAGAAAATATGGTGCAGTTGTTGCAACAAAAATTACATCATAATTGTCAAACCCTGAAAACACATCTTCAAATTTAGCTGGATTTCCACCCATTGTTTCACAAAATGTTTCTGATCTTCCCATCGTTCTACTTGTAACATCAAATGCATAGCCTCGTCTTTGTAGTGATTTTGCAACTAGGGTGGATACTTCTCCTGTACCGATAAGCAAAACTTTTTTTGTTTTTAATTCATCAATGTTTTCTTCTGCAAGCTTTACTGCCATTGACCCTACTGAAATTCCTCCTGCACCAATTCCACTTGAATTTCTAATTCTAGTTCCAATTCTAATTGCTTTATCAAATAGTGTATTGAGATGTTGTCCTGATGCTTTAACTTCTCTGGCAGATGTGATGGAATTTTTTATTTGACCTAGAATCTGTTCCTCTCCCAATACCATGGAATCTAGACCTGATGTGAGTTTTAGCAAATGATGAAGTGCCTCTTGATTCTCTACAAATTCTATATTTTCATTAAATGCTTCTTCTTCTAACCCTGTAATTGTTGCCCATGTTTTTTTGATTTTATCTGAATCATGAGATTTGGATTTTCCAAATAATTCAATTCTATTACAAGTTTGAATAATTACACATTCATCTAGCCCTGAATTCTTTTTGAATTGATCATATGCATTTTCCATGTCTTTAATGGTAAATTGCTCTAAAATGTGAATTGGAGAGTTACGAAAAGTAACACGTGCATTGATGATATTTTGATTCATTTCCAATTCCTCAATATTGTAATAGCTCGCTTTTTAGCTTTTTTCACTTGGCCGTCTTTTATTAACTGATCAATATCATTATCACTCATGATACTACGTAGACAGTTTCTTCTTTCCTCTTGAGTGGAAATGGTTTCTTTTGCAATTTTTCTTGCAATTTTTTGAATTTTAATTTGAGCGATATCTTCTTTGGTAATTATTTTTTTGAATAGTTTTTCCGATTTGTCTTTAAGTTTTTTTGACATTGCTGGACTTTTTCCACCAGTAAAAATTGCAATTTGTATCATATTTTCAAAATCTATTATTGCAGGATTTGAAAAATCACTATCTTCTGGATTATCTGAACTGTAAACAAAAATCTTTTTCTTTTTTGCATCATTGATGATTTTCTGGTTTATTTTTTTATCATCTGTTGTTGTAATTATCAAATCTGGTTTTAATTTTGAAATAAATTTTGTGTCTACAATTTTTTGTTTTACAAATTTAATTTTCTTTGTTTTCACTAGTTTGTTTATTTGTAAATTTACTGAATCACTGAGAACCGTAATTACACATTCTTGTTTTAACACTGAATTGATTCTTTTTTGTGCCTCGTTTCCTCCACCTATGATAATTATTTTTTTCCCTTGAAGATTAAGATCAACTATCATCGATCAAAGGGACTTCAGTTTCTATTTATGTATTAAAAATCAGAGCCTAAAATACGAGCTACATTTTTAATTGAATACTCAAGGTATTGACTTATTGACTTCTATGGATGAATCTGATAAAGAACTTCTTAATGAGATTCAATGGACTTTCCCACTTGTAACTAGACCTTTTGATGCTATTGCTAAAAAATTTGATTCAACTCCTGAAGATATCAAAGCAAGACTAAATGAACTAAAAGAAATTGGAGTTTTAAGACAACTAAGTGCAATTTTTGATACGAGAAAACTTGGCTATACCAGTTCTCTTGTTGCTATGGAGATTGAAAGTGATAAATTAGAATACGTTGCTAGTCAAATCAATCGTCATCCGGGTGTAAGCCATAACTATGAGCGAGATCACCAATTCAATCTTTGGTTTACCTTAGCTGTTCCTCCTAGAGCTGATTTGAAAGAAGAGCTTGAAAAATTCAATGTCCTAAAAGGAATTAAAACAGTTAGAATGCTTCCAACTTTACAATTATTCAAAATTGGTGTTAAACTTGACATGGTAGATGACAAGAAACATGATGTAGCACCAACTGAAGAGAAAAAAGAAATTAAAAATGTAAAATTTGTTCCTACTGAAGAAGACAAAGATTTCATTCGTGAGTTACAAAAAGATATGGATATTATTGATGAGCCTTTTGTAAATGCCGCAAAAAATCTTGGAATGACTGAAGATGAATTGTTTGCAAAAATGAAACACTATGAAGATATTGGAGTTATGCGAAGATTTGCAGCTATCTTAAGACATAGACAAGTGGGATTTACTGCAAATGGTATGATTGTATGGAAAGTACCTGAAGATAGAATTGCTAAAGTTGGAGAAACTTTGGGCTCTTTTCCTCAAGTAAGTCATTGCTATGAGAGACCTACATATGCTGATTGGCCTTACAATGTATTTTCAATGATTCACTGTAAGACTCATGAAGAGGCAAATGAAATGGCAAAAACAATCCAAGATCAAATTAGTGTTGATGAATACAAAATTCTCTTTAGTACTAGAGAATTCAAAAAAACTCGTGTAGAATACTTTGTAGAAAGTTCTTTTAGTTTAGAAGAAACAGTTCCTGCATCTTAGAATTCATTCTCATCATGTCCTACGACATGAATTGTACAAAAATATTGATCGTTCATGTTGCAATAGAATTGTGAATCATCTCCACATTCTTTGCATGGTGGTTTTTCATCCAATTCTGAGAGTTTGGTATGGTATACTTTACTTCTAGATGTGATGCCTGATTCCTTGTAGATTCTAGTTATGTTTGAATAATATTCTAATTCTTCAGGATTTAGTTTCTGATAATTTTTGATTTTTTTTATCATGGTTTCCCATTTCTTGTATTTGCCTATCTTGGCAATCTTCATTATTTCAATAACTTTCAGAGTTTTTTCTATATCTATTGGGTCACTCATTTACAAATTAATTTGCTTGAGGTGTTACTTTTAATTCGTATGAAGGCCAGGTATTGTATAATTCTTCTACTTCTTTCATGTCTGAATCTGAAATATATTTTCCATCTGATATCTGAGCATAATTTACAATTTCTTCTTCACTGATCATTGTTGGAAGTACTGTTGCAAATCCTTTCTTTGTCATCATATACTTCATTGCAAATTCTGTGATGTTTAACCCATTTCTGTCTGCAATTGGTCTGAACTGTTCAACTTTTTCTAGTGATGCTTTGAGCCATTCTCTTTTTCTTACTGATCTGTGATCATTATCATCAAATTTTGTATTTGCATTAACTTTGCCTGTTAAAATTCCTGATGCTTCTGGAACTCTGACTAGAATTCCTACATCTTTCTCTTCAGCTTTTTTCATTAATTCATTTCCCGGTGTTTGTTCTAAAATATTGTAAACTGTTTGAACTGCACTTAGATTTGGTTTATCTATTGCTTCCATGCCCTCTTGGGTCCATCCTATTGCAGGACCTAAAGCAATTTGATATGTTTTGATGGAGCCATCTTTAATGAAACTATCAAGTAAGTTGAAAATAGAATCATTCCTTACGTCTTTTAATTTTGGATTATGTACACCATACATATCAACATGGTCTGTTTGTAATCGTTCTAAACTATTTCTTAGTGCCATTCTAGTATAATCTTCATCAAATCTTTGTGGAAGTTCTTTGTGTCCTATTTGTTCAACACCGCTAAAATCATAACCATATTTTGTAGAAATAACAATCTCGTCTCTCATATCTTTGAAAACTTCGCCAATTATTTTTTCACTTAATCCTTTACCGTACAAATCCCCTGTTTCAAAGAAATTAATTCCTACATCGTATGCTTTTTTGAGCATTCGTTTTGCTTCATCTTCTTCAATTTTTTTGCCCCACCAATCAAGTGCAATTGCCCATGCTCCAAATCCTATCTCTGAGATTTCAATGTCTGTTTTTCCTAGTTTATTGTATTTCAAAACTATTTTTTGATCTAAAATTTCATCATTTATGTTTATACAACTAGTCATACTGGGTAGTTTTATAAGGTATTCTTACTATTTTAAGTAAAAATGAAAAATAATCTTACTATTATTGATTTTGAAACTACGAATCTGGCAAGGGATACAGAATAGAAACAAATGCAGTACTTGGGAAAGTAACTCAATTTAGATCACAAACTAACCATTATTTCATCAGTTAAACAACAAATTTGGATAGAAAAAGCTTGAAGGAGGTGTGCTGCCCCATCAAATATGAATCATAATCTTGATTTTACACACATTAGAAATTCAACAACTCAAGCATTTACAAATATCGCTAAAATAATGTGCACGACGTTGTCGTTTTCTTGCTCACAAAAAAGTAATGCCATATACAATTCAGAGGACATATAGCGAGAAGCATATGTTCATGAACTATTTTCAAGGTGTTTCAGATTGTTTATTCGTATTTACCTTAGGTAAAATCATCTAATCTCTAGTTTTTTGATGATTTTTAGTTCACGAACTTTATCTTTTCGCTATACATCATTTCATTATGGAATGTTGTCTTGGTAACTGCTATTCTGAATCAACTGCAAATAAACTGAAGATAAAAACTGAATGTGTAATTCCATCAGGCTCTTGGATTAGAAAGCAGATTGCAAAAATACCACAAGAGAAAATGATTGTTGCATTATCAGATGGAATTGACCAAACAATTACACGAGACATGGGCATAACTAATTCTAATTTTTGAGTCAATTCTCAAATTATTCAAATAGAAAAAGCTAAGGATCTTATCCTGTTTTGTTCATTGTAATGTCAAAACAAATGAAAATCCCTAGCAAGATTCTATCGGAATCATTTCTTATTGGTATTTTGTATTTGGTGGGAATGTTGTCTTTGTATGAAGAGATACTGAAACCTGGTAGACCGTACGTATACTCTACAATTCTAATGGTACAGCATCTGTCCATCATAAAGTCATGGATGAGAATTCCAAGCAACAATACATTACATTATTTTCTTTTGACTAAAGGTATCAATGATAAATTGCTCAAGGTTTGCAGACTAGCTCAAATTCCAAACAGAAGAACCATTGACAGATATTCCAAGTTCTGCCAATTGGCGATATAATCAGTAATATGGAATGTCTGTTTGTATCAGAGAAACTAGTCGATGACATATCTGCATCAGTGGATAGTTCAATGCTAAAAGCTACAGGTCCAGTATGGCACAAGTCAGATATGAAGCAAAACAGACTTTCAATCTCAGGAATTGACACAGATGCAAAATGGGGTTTTTCAAAATCAAAGGGTTGGATATTTGGGTACAAACTGCATATGAGTTGTAGTACTGGCAAACTGGTTGTTCCACTATCTGCTGATGTCTCAACTGCAAATGTTCATGACGGCAAGAAGATGTATGAAATACTAACTGAATCTTGCAGGATTTGTCGAGAATATCTTATGTGATCCTGCATATGACAATGGTTCACTGCATCAATTTAGCAACAAGAAAAATCTGAGATTAATTACTCCAATAAAACAATACCCGCATACGCCGCCAGAGAGAATAAAACTCGTAGAGTTTTACAATTCTGTAATTGGTCAAGAGATGTATACCTTGGAGCATAATTCTTTGCAATTTTTCAAAACAAATAGCAATACTTTTTGATCAGTAGTTAGAAATAATTTCATGGACATCACAAATGACGAGTTACTCCAGGGCCTACAAAAAAGAAAAGTACGGTAAGAAAAAGGAAAGACTGCATGCAATGTGTATAATTAAGATCAACAAATTCACAATTGCTGAAACTGCCAACCAAATGTTTTGTACATGCAATTCTGTAAGGAATTGGCTTGATTCATTTGAAAAATACGGACTAGAGGGCCTGGAGGACCCCCCCTCGTTCTGGCCGTCCGCCATTAATCTCACACAAAAAATTACAAAAAATAGAGCGTACATTTAAGAAAATTTCAGACGGCATGACTCCAAAGAAACTGGTACAATTCATATTTTACAGAACACGCATTACATATCATATCACTCATGTGCGTCCTTTGATGCACAAATGGAATCTAAAACCAAAGGTTCCACAAAAGGTACATGTACGAGCAGCATCCAAGGATACATGCCGCAAGTGGAAAAACCACATCATTTCACGCATAGAAAAGGCAAAAAAGAAAGGTTTTACAGTATTCATCCAAGACGAGTCTGTATTTGTAGACGATGTACGTCTTGGTAAAAAATACTGGACAGATGCACACCAACGAATGATTGTACGTTGGAGAGGATCGCACCAAAGATTTTTGGTTTATGGAATGGTGACAGATGGCAATCAAAGTTTTTTTAGATCGTATGAAAAATTTAATTCAATTGCATTTATGGATTATTTGCAAGCAGCTCGTAGAAAATTTGGAAAAATATTTGTTATTGTTGATAGGGCACCACAACACAAAGCTAATGATGTAAAAGAATATCTGCGTAAAAACAAAGATGTCAAACTGGCATATCTTCTGAGAGGCTTCCCGCATTTGAGTATGATTGAAGAGATTTGGAGACAGTGCAAACATGTTAATGTTGAATCAGAATTTTATGAATCTATTCATGAGATGAGACATACAGTTATGGAATATTTTAGAACCCACAAATTTAATTTGAATATGTATCAGTATTTTGCAAGAACAGTAAATTGAAAAGACTTATGATCTGGGGTATATGCAGATAGAAAAACCTCAATTGAACCTGTATTTGAGTATCTCAAAGATGATATTTTTGACATCAGAGTATTGCCTGTAAAGGGATTGCACAATGTCAAATCATTTGTGTTGGTTTGTGTTCTTGTGTATCAGTTGAGAGTTTACTACAACTGTGCAATTGGTGCAGAGAATCCAAGAACTGTAAAGAGAATGTTGTGTTGCTAGAGAAATATTGGAAATTATTTTTGTAAATCATTATGTCCAAGTCTCATGATCTAATATCTCATTTTTGGTTTGGTCCTTAATTTTAGGTTCAATCTCTTTTTGGATTTTATTCCTGTTCTCAATTTCATCTGCAGCTGATCTGATAATGTTAGTGGGTATGTTTGCTGTCTGTCTGCTGTATCTAATGCTTTGATGACTTTTGATGGTTCTTTTGTCATTGTTTCTTTGAGTAATTTTAGATCTTTAACCAAACATCACGATAAACAAATTAAAAAGATAATTCTGATTTACAGGAACTAATATGCTCAAAAAACCTTATTTTTCAGTAATATTTCTAAATAAAATTACAGAATTAAAGTTAAAGAACATGTAAAACACTCTATAATAGAGCTATGGATGTTTATCCAAGATTTGCACCTATGATATTTGATTTTTAAATAATTTGTAGGCTTATCCTAAACTGGAAATCATTGGGACGATGTCTTTTTTCACACACACAATCATTGGTATGTCCTTTTTGACATATGTTGAAACTTGTGTTTCTCTCAAATCCATGATTAAATCCTGAAAATCTCTGATATCATCTACTTCAAATGCAAGCATGAAATCCTCATCATGTATTCCAAATGAGTAAGTTGTATTGAGAACCACTTGTGGGTATTTTTTACTCACTTTTATATGCTCATCCATTATTTCTTGACGCTTTTCTTTTGGTAAGAGATACCACTCTCTTGTTTTAGTAAATGGATAAACTACGACGTGTTTTTTTGGTTCCATTCCAGTTAGAAAACCATGCTCTTTTCTTGCTTCTTGGACGTAAACTGAAGGTCTAGTACATGAAAGGTATGTCCTTGAAGGTATGATATATTTTCCAAAAACTGTTTTGTAAATTTTTTCCATTACTTTTTGTATTTCTTCAACAGATTTTGCTGCAAACCAAAACATAAAGTCCGCATCATCCCTTAATCCTAAATTTGAATATGATCTAAACATTATTCCTGAATTGTTAATTACATTCTCAACTTCCTTTGCAGATTCTTCTTTTGCTAGGTCTGCCATCCATCTCCATTTTGGGTCTACTTTAAAAAATGAGAAATTAAAATAATATTGTTGATTTTCTTCTGACATATTATTCCAAATTTTGAAACCCTATTTAAACAAAAACTAGATTCTCTGTTATAGAATCTTCAAAAACTTTGTAAACTAATAATTTTTGGTGATTGTAAACCTATTACCACCAACTATTTTTGAGTAATTATTGGAAAAAACAATCAACATAATTGAGTTATCTAAAATAATTCACAACAAATCAACGGCATTGGAATTTCTCTGCAACCAATTCAAAAAGAAAAACACAATTCATTGTTCATCATGTAACTCTGAGAATTACTATATTATTTCAAGAGGGAAACTAAGATGCAAAGATTGCAAGACAGATTATAGACCGTTTGCTGGAACATGGTTTGATATCATCAACATTAATTTTACAAAATGGTTGGCCCTAGTCAAACTATTTGATCTTGGGATTAGTGCAAGACGTGCAGCTAGAGAAGCGGATGTCAGTTATCCAACTGCACTAAATGCTTTTGATTGTATTAGATATGCCATACTGTATCATCTAGCAGAATCTGACAAGAAACTAAAAGGGAAAATTGAGGCTGACGAGGCGTATTTTGGAGGAAAAAGAAAGGGAAATCGTGGCAGAGGTGCCAAGAACAAGACCATCGTATTTGGCATACTGGAAAGAAAGGGAAAAGTTCACGTTGAGATTGTAAACAACGTCAAAGCTAAAACTCTTCTTGCAAGCACCATCAAGAAAGTAAAGAAAGGAAGTATTGTGTATACGGACAAGTGGAAAGGATATGATTCTCTAATTTTCAATGGTTACAAGCATCTCTCAATAGACCACAGCAAAATGTTTGGTAAAGGCGATGTTTACATAAATGGAATCGAAGGGTTTTGGAGTTTTGCAAAAGAGAACATGGCAAAGCATCACGGAGTAAGTCCAGGAAAGTTTTTGTTGTACATCAAAGAAATGGAATGGAGATACAACAACAGAGATGAGGATACTTTCTCATTATTGTTAGATTATGTGTTGGTGGTGAATAATTGATAATCACCTAATTTTTTTGGGTGCTGTCCAAATTTTTTCCGCAAAACTTGCGAAAAGCTTATAGATCATGACGGATTCCGCCATGTTTTTTGATCACCAAATGACTGGTACATGTAATGACTGGGAAAAAGAAGCACAGGAACGCACTGTACGGTGCACACGTAACACAATACCGCAAGCACGTCAGAAATCTCAAGGCACGAAAGTATCGCAACTACTCACAATATGAGAAGAATAGAAGGGGCGAGAGGGTGCTGTCCAAATTTTTTCCGCAAAACTTGCGAAAAGCTTATAGATCATGACGGATTCCGCCATGTTTTTTGATCACCAAATGACTGGTACATGTAATGACTGGGAAAAAGAAGCACAGGAACGCACTGTACGGTGCACACGTAACACAATACCGCAAGCACGTCAGAAATCTCAAGGCACGAAAGTATCGCAACTACTCACAATATGAGAAGAATAGAAGGGGCGAGAGCAAGAAGATAAGGGCAAGGATCAAGCGAATCAAGAAGCTGATCCCCTCCGTGTGGAAAGATGCTACCGATGCCGAGATTGCCTCGCTGTTATGCGTACTGGACATGGTGTTTCACAACCACTCGTACAGAATCCACGTTACATACATGGTACGTGTTTAGGTCCAGACTCACACATATTTCACAATTTCATCTAAAATATTGCAATTCCTAACCTTCCATGTCATAATACAACTCATTAAATTTCCAAACATTCTCATACCCTTCTCATTCCTAACACATCCACGAATCTTTCTACAAATTACTGACTCTCGTAATGCACGCTCAGCTGCATTGTTTGTTGGTTCCACTCCTGGATATAGCAAAAATGTGAACAGGTTATTCTTTGCGTTATTAATCTTGGTTAGAAATTTTTGTAATGATTCATCATCAGTATATTGTAACAGGATTTGCTCCAATGACAGTATGGCAGAATCATACAGAAAATAATTTGGTTTTTCTATTTTGTATAATGTGATGTATACAAACAATTCTTTCAAAGATTGATACAATGAGGTAGAATTGTCTGTTTCTAGTTTTTCTGATGTGTGTCTTGCCTCACGCAGTATGTGGGCCCAGCACCTCTGTCTGATACTAAACATATGGTATGGCATCCATCCGTCACAGACTGCAACTCCTGCAAATGATGGGAAATGTTTCTGTAACACATTTTTGCCTCGACTTTTCTCAACTGTGATAAAACACGAGTTCTGGTTCACTCCAGTCCATACCCATCCCGTATTTCCATGAATGGAATATTTTGTCTCATCAAAATGCGCAGATTTTGAGGTACAGATGTCATCTCTGATTTTCTCTACGACAGGTTCTAGTGCTGCAGAAGTGTTACACAGACAATTGTTGATTGTACCTGCAGATATTTTTATACAATAAAATGATTGAAGCATCTTTGCAATGTTTCTTAGTGTAATTCTAGCTGACCACAGAGATAGTATGATCCCTGTCAAATTAAATCCCAAATTTCCTTTCTGGGGTATTGCACAATCAGATGTCGTTGTGTTGCCGCAGTTGTTGCAAAAGTATGAGTGGATTACGTGTTTGGTTATGATAACTGGTTGCGGTTTTGGAATTTCTGCAATGATTCTGGTTTGTTGTGTGGTTTGTTCTATCTTCTTGCTGCTACATATTGAGCATTGGTCTGTTTTGTGAAGAATGGTCTCTGTTGGTTTGAAATTAGTAGTTGTTCCCTTGTGTCCCGGCTTTTGTCCTGGTTTGTTGTGATGGTTTGATTTTCTGTTCTTCTTTTGTTTCCTCCAATGGAGAGAATCAGATGATGGCGGAGAGTTTGGGTTATCATAGTAAGATAATTTTGATTCTAGCTGCTTGATTTTGATTTCCAATTCTATATTTTTTCTTGCCAAATCATCACAGTTTTTGCACGGTTTAGAGTCCATTATTTCTTGAAAATTCTTCTCTGATCTAAATTATTCGGTTTAATCTAGGCGTGACCTAAACACATACCATACATGGAGCTGCACCAAGGTACGGTAAACACCTATGGCTTAAAAAAGATCCCCTCCAAATCCACCCTGGGAAACATGGCAAAGTCACTCTCCGGACGCATGGGGCAGATCAAGGGACTGTTACTGGCACAGGCCGGAGACGACACACACGGCAGTCTTGGAGGCGACTCGTCGGGGTTCTCCATAGCAAAATACGAGGACTGGGAGGATGCCAAGAAGGGACTGGTGTCAAGGCGCGGATTTGACAAGCTGCACATACTTGTGGCCCCGCATGGAATGATATCTGCATGCGAGGTGACCTGTGGAAGGACGCATGACTCGCCGGTATTTCGTACCATGTTTGCAAGGATGCCACAGGGTTCAGGTGACGTGCTGCTTGATGCGGCATACCTTGCAGGGGAGAACTGCAGGGTCATAACTGACAGCGGACGCAGGCCGGTAATATGCCCCAAGGGGAACTCTGTCCCACGCGGATTTACACCGATGGGCAAGATGTTGCGATGGCATCGCGATGATCCTAAAGGGTTTGAAATGGCATACCATCAGCGCAGTCTGGTCGAGGACGTGTTTTCTGTAATCAAGGAGAGGTTCGGTGCGGTGGCTCGCGCAAGAAGCGAGTCTGTAAGAAGACTGCAGTTGACCATCATGTGCGTCTGCTACAACCTGATATCCTGACATTGCGTGTCCGGAATAGGGGTCCGGCCCTAGCGTAAGCTATGTGTCGGTGCGTGTCATTTTGGCACAAAATCACGGCATTGCAGTGACGGCCTTGATCCATATGGCCGTATGTGGAGTCTGTTCTGCATATTTCTGTGCAAGAATCATGCAATTCATGTCCGAAATTGGCAAAATTGGACAGCACCATTTTTTTGAAAAAGGTTTTATTTAAAATTGATTAGGTTGATTGTTCCAAAGCCCACTCGTAACCTTCTGCTTCTAATTTGTCTGCAAGTGCTGCATCGCCTGTTTTCAATACTTGTCCTTTTGCAAATACGTGAACAAAATCTAATTTGTCTAAGAATTTCAAGATTCTTGCATAGTGGGTGATAATGATAATTGTTGCATCTTTGTCTGCTACTTTGCTGATTGCTTGTGCTACTGCTTGAACTGCGTCAATATCTAATCCTGAATCTGGTTCATCTAAAATTGAAATTTTTGGTTTCAAGACTGCCATTTGTAAAACTTCTGCACGTTTTTTCTCTCCTCCTGAAAATCCTTCATTAAGATATCTGGAAAGGAATTCTTCTCTTAATCCAACTTTTTCCAAGTTTTCTTTAAGATATTTTTGAAACTCTCTAACTGTGATGAACACTTCTCTGTTGTCGCCTTCAAGCGCTTTACTTAAAGAATTGTATGCGGTTCTTAAGAAATGAGAAAAACCTACTCCTGAAACTTCAGTTGGGTATTGGAATCCTAAGAATAATCCTTTCTTTGCTCTTTCATCAGCAGTTAATTCTAAAATGCTTTCACCATCTAACAAAATGTCTCCTTTTATGACTTCGTATTTTGGATGTGCAAGTAATGTATAAGCTAGTGTACTTTTTCCTGAACCGTTAGGTCCCATGATGGCATGTACTTCCCCAGGCCCTGTTTTCAAATTAACGCCTTTGAGAATCTCTTTACCTTCTCTTGTTACGTGAAGATCTTTGATTTCTAATACTGCCATATTGCGATTTGTTTTGATTCTATATATAATACCGACGAAATTTAGCTAATCCTAATCGTAAGGGTGGATAATAAAATGAAAAGAGGGGGGGAGGGGGATGTAATTAGTTGGCCAGAGATGGTCTCAAAGTAATTTTGAGTTTGTAGCATGTTAGAATTTCTTTACATCTATTTCTGATAGTGACTTCTGTGACTCCTGCAATACTTGAAACGTCTCTTTGTAGGACATTTTGACCAAGTAGGACAGATGCTACATACAGATATGCTGCGGCAATTCCGTTTGGAGCCTTTCCATCCGCAATACTGCTGTCTTTGGTTTTTTCAGCAATTTCCAAGGCTAGTCTTTCAACTCTGACCTCAGTCTGTGTCATGTTTGCTATCTTTGAGATGTATTTGTCCATGGTTACAACTGGGGCATGTAATTGTCCCATTTCCATTACCATGGTTCGATAGTATCTAGCTGCAAGTTTTGTTTTTGATTTAACATCTTTTGCTGGACAAATTCCTCGGCAAATTTCTTCTAATGATCTTACTACATCACATTGTTTGCATGCCATGTAGATTGTAGCAGCTGTAATGCTAACTACTGATTTTCCCTTCACATCAACATGTCCATCCAAGTTTCTGTATATCATAGATGCAGTTTCCAAAACATTCTTTGAAAGACTAAGACCATCGCATGTTTCACCCATTTTTGTTAAAACATTTGCTAATCTTCTCTCTCTTGGTGAGGAAACTCTTACTCTTTGTTGCCACTTTCTGAGATTGTGCATTTGATTTGCGACATCATGGTTGATTGTTTTTCCACTAAAGTCTTTTGCACTGATTGAAATCTCAGTAGTTATTCCCAAATCATGTTGGGAATATGTTGTTTGTCCGGTTGCTCTTGCAAGCTTCATCTTGTCTTCGAAGTTTGAGCTAATGGTTTCTGGACCAAAATCTGCAATCTGATCATCGACTACTACGCCGCAACCAGAACAGATGATTTCACCATTCTGCATGTCATCTACTAATGTAGATTTACATTCAGGACAGTTTTGTTTTTCTTGTATGTTCATTATTTTCTTCTCCTAAATTTTTTTGGTTTGTTAGCAGGAGATTCTTGAGATGCGAAAACATTTTTGCCAATGTATTTTTTAATATTGTTTGTTAATGGCGTTGCTGACGCAAACGGTCTTTTTACTGGACCTATTAGTTCATTTACTTTTGCAACTCTAGTTCCCTTTTCGTCACAGAGTATTTGTCCTTCAACTAATTCTGTTGATAGTTGAATGATTACCCTGCCACTACCGGCTAGGTGCATTATTTCGCCTACCTCCTGCAATTAGAATTACTAATTATTGTATTCTTTTCATAGACTTCTGTCAACTTTACTTTAGCTAAGAGCTAGAATTCATTTTATTTTGACTGTTTGAATCTTTTTGCCACTAACTTTTCAGAAATTTTGTTAAGAATTTTTGTCTTAGAGGATCCTTTTGGTACAATAACATAGCCTGACCTTACAAACGGCTTTTTTGGAAATCTCACTTTGTCATCTATCTCTGTAATTTCTAATCCGCTTGCTTTTGTTGCATCAGATAATTCTTTTAACGAAGGATCAAAAACACATTTTTCTAATCCTAATCGTCTTCCTTTAGATTTTTTTAAATTCTTGTTGAAATAATCCAACCAGATTACGACATGCTCGTAATCTTTCATTTTATTCCTTTAGTAAAATTGCGTTAACGATTCCGTTTTGTCCTGGTTTTGAAACCACTCTGCATTTTCCTTCTGCTGTTTCAAGTATTGCACCTTTTGTAATGATGCCACGTCTTTTGTAATCATTGTTTGTAGCATTTTCTAACACTTTGATAATTTTTGATTTCTTTACTTTAGCTTCACCTGTTGCTAAATTAACAAAGTCAATTGATTTTAAAGCTGTTTTTTTGTTATTACCTCTAATTCTTCTTGTAACTGTAACTTGAGCTCCGTTGATTGGCTCGTTTGGATATCTATCAGTTTCGTATTTTCTTCTGATTCTTAGTGGAACTCTTCTTCCTCCAGTAATTTTACTAGTTGCCAAGTTCTCTACGGATTTTCTCACGAAATGATGTCTGAATTACTCTAATTTATACAAAACGCAAAAAATTAGCCTTGAGTTAAAAAATTGCCTTAGTTTACTTCTGTAGCAATTGGGGACGTGACTGTTTGTCTGTTTGCTGTTTTTCTTACTTTGGAGAATAATCTTTGTTTTAGATCTTCCACATCTCCTTGAATACCAAAATATTTTTGGAATTTTTCTGTTGTTGTGTAAATTTTTAATCGACCTACATTTTGATGGCTAATGTAATCTAACTGTCTTAATTCTTTGAGATGTGCATAAACCCCAGATCCTCTTGTTTCAACTAATTGTTTTGATGAAATTGGTTGACTGTAAGCAATGTAAGATAATGTCTTTAGTGTAGCATTTGGAAGAACTGGTTTTGAAGCATATCTTTTGACAGTTGCACTGTATTCTGGTTTTAATTGCATTACATAGGATCCATCTGGAAGTATCACTATTTCTAATGCTTTGAATGCTGACTTTGTCTTTTTCATAATGTCGCTGAGTAAATCTAGTGTTTTTGTTCTAGATTCTGTGCCTGAAGCTCTAATGATGTCTTCAATTCGTAATGGTCTTCCTGCAGAGTACAGTGCTGCCTCTATTCTGGCAGTTGCTTCTACTAAATTCTCAACTTTTACCATTTTACATCCTCTTTATTTATCAATTTTTTAATTCCTCTTTCATAACAATAATCTTGATATCGTCTTCTACTTGTTCCAAGTCTACCTTTTGGTCTCTTGCCAAAAACAATGCTGCAAAGAAACATCTGATAGAATCTACTTGATCAAGGTCTGCTATTATTTCTTGTAATAATCCATGCCCTACTGCTCCTATTTTCTTTATAATCAAATCTTCGTATTTACCAATGATGTTTTCTAGAGAGATGAAAAATTCTTGAAAGTCTGGTGCTTCTATTGGTTCTATCTCTAATTGTTTATTTCTTCTTGATTGTGGATTTGCAATAGTACCTATGAGATTTTGTAATAACCCTAACAAATCATCTAATGATACAGGATATGTCGATTCATGTCTATATGGAATATCTATTAGTTCAATATCTACATCTGTTCTTTGATGCATTGGCTTTTTCTCCATTGCTACTTTTTGTAATGCAAAAATACTTTCTACTTTCATTCTATAGATTAATGATGATGACAATGCAGCCATTCCTGCCACTTTAAGATCTTTCTTTCCTGTTTTATCTAGAATTTTAATTAGTAAATCTAAAATTTGTATTAGATCAATTTCCCAAACATCTTTTTTAACTACTGATGATGGACTAAATAGAATATTCACAGGTTCTTGAGAAATACTATCTGGAGTTTGCGTTTCACTCACATAATTCATCTTTGGATATTCAATAATATCTAATGGCTCTATTTTTTTCTCACATCCAGTCAACTCTTATATTGTTAGGGCAAAAATCCCTACTATGAAATCTGCCCGAATTCCAAGCCCAAATGAACCTCTTACTATATCTGAATCTGAAAATCCAAATCCTCAAGGAACTCAGGTTCTACTAAAGGTACAGTCTGAAGGCGTCTGTCATAGTGATTTACACTTGTGGGAGGGTGGATATGATCTTGGAGATGGTCAATTTTTGAAAGTTACTGATAGAGGAGTAAAATACCCTGTTACACCTGGCCATGAAATTGTTGGAACTATTGAAGAAATTGGAGAAAATGTTTCTAATGTTTCAGTGGGTGATGATGTTTTGGTATTTCCTTGGATGGGATGTGGAGAATGTCCTGCATGTAAAGTAGGAAATGAAAATCTATGTGATACACCAAAATCTATGGGTCTTTTCCAAAATGGCGGTTATGCTGATTATACTTTAATTCCTGACTCTAAATATTTGGCAAAACTTGATGGTGTGGATCCTGATGCTGCCACTTCTCTGGCTTGTTCTGGCTTAACAGCATATACAGCAGTCAAAAAAGCAAATCAAAACTCTCCTGAGTTTATTGTAATTGTAGGTGCTGGTGGATTAGGATTAATGGGAGTTCAAATTGCCAGTGAAATTACTGATGCTAAAATTATTTGTGTTGATTTGGATGATGCAAAATTAGAAACTGCAAAAGAAATGGGTGCTCATTTTACTGTAAACTCGAAAGATGCTGATACTGTTCAAAAAATTCTTTCAATATGTAATGATAAAGGTGCTGATAGTGTAATTGATTTTGTAAATGCTCCACCAACAGTAAAAACTGGTTTAGCTGTTTTAAGAAAACGTGGAAATCTTGTTCTAGTTGGATTATTTGGCGGTTCTCTTGAATTATCTCTTGTAACAATTCCTCTAAAATCAATAACCATTCAAGGTGCATACACTGGAAATTATAATGACATGGTAGAACTTCTTGATCTTGCAAGAAAAGGTGTAATTAATCCAGTTATTTCTAAAAGATATTCTCTTGATGAGGCCAATACTGCTTTGGAGGATCTCAAAGCACGAAAAATTATTGGTCGTGCAGTAATCAATCCTTAATTCAAAATATTACTACAAAATTTTATGACAGAAAAAAATTTGAGTATTTCTATTGGATACTAAAACAAATTGTGAGGTTGCACTTGCTCATCTTAAAAATAAACAATTCATCACTGCTCATAATCTCTTACTAAACCAAGCTGAATCAATAAAAAAATCTGAACTTCTAAAATCAGCTTTATTGTATATGCTTGCAGGAGAATATAGAACACGTCAAGGAAAAGATTCTGAAAATGAAATTAAAGAAGCAAGTGATTTATTTTTAAAATATTCTAATGAAAAAAATTCTACAAATGTAAAAAGTGCATTACTTTGTGCTTCCAAATGTCTTTTGAGTTTAGGTGAATTTGATAAAGCTAAAGATACCTATCAAAAAGCTAAAACAATTATCCAAACCTCAATTTAGGTTGCTAGACCTATTGTGATCAATGATGACAGTAAAACAATTGCTATGAAATTAAAAACATCTGCAGAAAAATTAGGATATTCTGAAATTCATGTCTTTGAAAATGGGAAAGATGGTGTAAAAGGTTGTAAGCAAATATTTTCAGATAATAAAGAATCCGTAGTACTTTTTGATATGGGATTGATGAATTAAAAAAAGCAATAGATATTGCAGAATCTGAATATTCTTTGTTACAATAAAAGTAGAGACATATTCAAAATGTTTACATCTTTAATGTCGATTTCATTTATTCTGTAATCTATTAATTCATCAGAAAATTTCTCTACTCTTTTTTGTGATGTGTTTGTTTTCTCAGAATTAACTTGCAGTAAAACCAACATGTTCTATTCTCCTTTCCATGTTTGAGACTAGGAGATAACTGAGACATGGGCATAACTAATTCTAATTTTTGAGTCAATTCTCAAATTATTCAAATAGAAAAAGCTAAGGATCTTATCATGTTTTGTTCATTGTAATGTCAAAACAAATGAAAATCCCTAGCAAGATTCTATCGGAATCATTTCTTATTGGTATTTTGTATTTAGTGGGAATGTTGTCTTTGTATGAAGAGATACTGAAACCCGGTAGACCGTACGTATACTCTACAATTCTAATGGTACAGCATCTGTCCATCATAAAGTCATGGATGAGAATTCCAAGCAACAATACATTACATTATTTTCTTTTGACTAAAGGTATCAATGATAAATTGCTCAAGGTTTGCAGACTAACTCAAATCCCAAACAGAAGAACCATTGACAGGAGATTCCAAGTTCTGCCAATTGGTGATATAATCAGTAATATGAAAAGTCTGTTTGTATCAGAGAAACTAGTCGATGACATATCTGCATCAGTGGATAGTTCAATGCTAAAAGCTGCAGGTCCAGTATGGCACAAATCAGATATGAAGCAAAACAGACTTCCAATCTCAGGAATTGACACAGATGCAAAATGGGGTTTTTCAAAATCAAAGGGTTGGATATTTGGGTACAAACTGCATATGAGTTGTAGTACTGGCAAACTGGTTGTTCCACTATCTGCTGATGTCTCAACTGCAAATGTTCATGACGGCAAGATGTATGAAATACTAACTGAATCTCTTGCAGGATTTGTCGAGAATATCTTATGTGATCCTGCATATGACAATGGTTCACTGCATCAATTTAGCAACAAGAAAAATCTGAGATTAATTACTCCAATAAAACAATACCCGCATACGCCACCAGAGAGAATAAAACTCGTAGAGTTTTACAATTCTGTAATTGGTCAAGAGCTGTATGCAGATAGAAAAGTCTCAATTGAACCTCTATTTGAGTATCTCAAAGATATTTTTGACATCAGAGTATTGCCTGTAAAGGGATTGCACAATGTCAAATCATTTGTAATGATTTGTGTTCTTGTGTATCAGTTGACAGTTTACTACAACTGTGCAATTGGTGCAGAGAATCCAAGAACCGTAAAGAGAATGCTTTGCTGTTAGGGAATCACTGAGAATTATTTTTGTAAATAGTTATGCCCAAGTCTCAGATAACTGTCTAGTTTAGTCATGAAATCTTTGATAGAGTCTTTGACTGCTTCTAGTGATTTGAAAGGCTTGATCTTCATCAAAACTGCTTGATATTCATTAATTCCTGATTACATCTGTAAGAACTGCTTTGTATTCTTTTGATGATTCCACTTTTTTCTAATCTCCCAATTCTTTTTCTTATTGTTCTATCTGATACATCATGACCAGATTTTTTTAATTCAGATGCAATTTCTTTTGATGGCGTTATGGCATTGTTGTTGAGAATTTCAATAATCTTTTGATCAACTTTGTCTAGATTTGACCATTGCATCTTCACTCATATCAAACCAAAGTTGTAATGCCTTTTGAATTTTTGGTTGAATTTACACTAATTCTTATTTTTGAGAATACCTACTCTTCTAAAATCCATCCTGATGTCATCATCTCTTGATCTTCTGGCTCTCCAACATTTGTTGCATATCTCCAAACATGTCCAGAATCTGGGATCATCTTTTCTTTAATTTTTAAGAGTGATTCTATTTCTGAATTTAGATTTTTATCTGCATTGCCATTTTCTTTACAAAACTTGCATTTTTCATCAAGTGTTATTGGTTCTGATTCAATTAGTGGATATGCTGAACATGCAAGTGGTCTTTCATTGTAAATTTTACATGGGAAACCTCCATGTGGTGATTTTTTACCACTATCTATATCTAAAAATGGACATGTGTTCCCATTTTTCTCAGATCCCATTAATTGATATGCTAAAACTTTTGTTGGTTCTAAATTTTTATTATCAGAAATACCTATCCTTGGCAAAATTTTAATTTCAATTCCATTTTCTATTGCAAGTTTTTCAATTCTATCTTTTTCTTCTGGTAAAATCAAAACTCCAATTTTTCCAAATTTTTTACTTGGATAATACTCCCTTTCAATACAGCATTGAGAACAATCATCGATGCATCGAAATTCCATGTTTTTCTTGTGAAATCTAGATAAAAATCTCTTGTGAATGAAATATGCTAAATTTGGTTTCTACAAAAACCCTACAAGTTATATGCTCATAATGATAATGAGCATTATGGGTAAGCGCCAAGTAAAAAATGAAAGTGCACTAAAAGAAATTCGATTACCTGAAGAGGGTGAACTATTTGGGCGTGTATTGAAAATGCTAGGGGGAGAAAATGTAATGATCAAATGTGATGATAATGTTACTAGACGTGGAAGAATTAGAGGCAAGCTAAAAAGAAGAGTTTGGATCAGAGATAACGATATTGTAATTATTGCCCCTTGGGATTTTAAAGAGAGTGAACGTGGAGATATTGTTTGGAGATTCACTCTTCCACAAGTTGAATGGCTTAAAGACAATAATCACATTGCAAAAGATTTCTGATCTTCACCTGTAACTCAATTTCATCTTGATGCTTTAGTTAATATAGTGAATATATTGTTTCAAGGTAATGTCAGAAACAGGAACTGTAAAATGGTTCAACCGAACAAAAGGCTTTGGTTTTATTGAAAGAGAAGGTGGAGACGATCTGTTTGTTCACAAATCAGATGTTGACGGATTCATCAACGAAGGCGATAAAGTCGAGTTTGTAGTAGGCGAAGGTCAAAAAGGCCCAGCAGCACAACAAGTCAAAAAATCAGCATAGGCAAAAAATTTCTTAATTTAAGATTTCATTTTGTTTTCTTAAACTAGTCTATCTTTTTATTATTTTTAAGATTGTTTTAAAAAAATATGTGGTCCCGCGGGGCGGAATTGAACCACCGACAACCCGGTTTCTGTATGCCTGATATGCTGTTTTTCGGTCAGCCATCTAAAGCCAACAACTACAGCCGGAAGCTCTACCAGGCTGAGCTACCACGGGACAAAAAAAACGAAGATCTCTACTATTAAAAAACTATCGTAGGTGGTTTTTTGATATTGATCGTTTTGATCTCATAAACATAAATACCCTGAAAAGATGTTGAAAATATCGTGTCCAAACTAGCATTGTCTTATTCTGGATATGTTTGTGCACCTTATTTGCATAATCATGAATCTGTTGAACTAAAAGAAACTTGGACTAATTCAAAAAATATTGAAAAATTATATTTTGTAACTGGTACCTTTTCTACTGAAAGCAAACCATACTTTTCAGATTCTACAAATCATTACATTTTAGCCAAATTCAAAGACAGTGAACAGATTTCAAAAGATCTTGAAGCACACAACCAAGAAAAAACTTCTTTTATGTTCAATATCAAAGATGATCTTTTTCAAAGAGAAGTTCAGGGAGATACAAATTTTGTCTCTGTATACTATTTAGAATATGGTGATGATGGTGAGGATTTACAAGAAATTGCTAATCTTTTACTAAAAAGAGAGAAAATTGAGATAGCAGGATTAGGAAATATGAACACATTTTGCTTAAACACATCAAAATTTACATTTCCTTACTCTGAAAATATTGTAGTGATAGAAGTTGCTAGTGAAAAGAGTCATCAAAGTGTAAAGAAATACTGTGATCAAACTAGACGGGATATTAATCGAAAAGGAATGACGATGACCAATTTGATGAGTCTATCAATTCTTGATCAACTAAAGTAGAAAAGTTAAAGTTTCTACGTGCAAGGCAAGTATAATAGTAAATGGTGATTGTAAACCTATTACCACCAACTATTTTTGAGTAATTATTGGAAAAAACAATCAACATAATTGAGTTATCTAAAATAATTCACAACAAATCAACGGCATTGGAATTTCTCTGCAACCAATTCAAAAAGAAAAACACAATTCATTGTTCATCATGTAACTCTGAGAATTACTATATTATTTCAAGAGGGAAACTAAGATGCAAAGATTGCAAGACAAATTATAGACCGTTTGCTGGAACATGGTTTGATATCATCAACATTAATTTTACAAAATGGTTGGCCCTAGTCAAACTATTTGATCTTGGGATTAGTGCAAGACGTGCAGCTAGAGAAGCGGATGTCAGTTATCCAACTGCACTAAATGCTTTTGATTGTATTAGATATGCCATACTGTATCATCTAGCAGAATCTGACAAGAAACTAAAAGGGAAAATTGAGGCTGACGAGGCGTATTTTGGAGGAAAAAGAAAGGGAAATCGTGGCAGAGGTGCCAAGAACAAGACCATCGTATTTGGCATACTGGAAAGAAAGGGAAAAGTTCACGTTGAGATTGTAAACAACGTCAAAGCTAAAACTCTTCTTGCAAGCACCATCAAGAAAGTAAAGAAAGGAAGTATTGTGTATACGGACAAGTGGAAAGGATATGATTCTCTAATTTTCAATGGTTACAAGCATCTCTCAATAGACCACAGCAAAATGTTTGGTAAAGGCGATGTTTACATAAATGGAATCGAAGGGTTTTGGAGTTTTGCAAAAGAGAACATGGCAAAGCATCACGGAGTAAGTCCAGGAAAGTTTTTGTTGTACATCAAGGAGATGGAATGGAGATATAACAACAGAGATGAGGATACTTTCTCATTATTGTTAGATTATGTGTTGGTGGTGAATAATTGATAATCACCTAGTAAATTTGTTCTATAGTGTCAATATGAAGCAAAGATCACTGTTATTATTTGAAAATGACATAAAATCCAAAGCAACTAAAATAGAATATATCAAGAATCTTGATCGCTTTAAAGATTTTTACAAATTAAAAGACTTCTATTATCCTCAAATTAGTTCACCCCATTATTTCCAAACTAAAGTCAAGATACGTTTGGAAAAGAGGAAAGAATCACAAGATTATGCAAAAGTTAGATCCAATCCAGATATCCTGGATAATAAAGTCAAAAGAGGATGGTGCCAAGAACGCAACAGACGTAGCCTCATCCATGAAGATGTCTGTTCGTTGGGTGCAGAAACTCTACTCACGACGGTATCGCCGTACTGGTGCAGTTCCGATTCTAGGCAAGCCTAGAAGGCCAAAGGGAATAATCACAGAGCAGATGGTGCAGACTGTCCAGTCTACATTTGAAAAGTTCAGGTGTTCTGCAGTATTCCTGGAGAAAATAATTGATACTGCTGGAACACACATACCTCACAATACCATACACAAAATTATGAGAGATGAAGGGGGGGGGCAGAAGCTCAGCCAAAGAGGAGGAGAAGACAAAAGTGGGTTAGATACGAGAGGACATATTCAAACTCACTATGGCATACTGACTGGAAGCAGTTAGACGATGGCAGATGGTTCTTGTGTTACCAGGATGACGCATCAAGATTTATCGTTTCTCATGAAGTGTTTGCAGAGGCAACAACAGATAACGCACTTGTGGTATTACATGAGGCAATTGCAAAGCACGGTAGGCCTGCATCAATTCTAACTGATCATGGCTCTCAGTTTTATGCAAACCAATCAGAATACAAGAGAAGAGGAGCATCACAGTTTGAGCAAGAACTGGTAAAATTAGAGATAAAGCATATCATGGTAAGAGTAAACCATCCTCAAACCAATGGCAAGCTCGAAAGATTTCACGGCAGATTCAGAGAAAGCACAAATGGTTTGGCACCATTGATGAGCTGGTCCACTGGTACAACCACATCAAACCACACATGTCACTTGACTGGGATAATCTTGAGACCCCTGTAAAGGCATATGCAAGAAAGATGCCAGAGAAAAGAACAAGAGTTATTGATGAGCAGACAGGAGAAGAATACGATGTCAAATAAGGGACGAACTGATTTTGGGATACAACAGGTTGATGTGTACGATGATACAGATAACCATGAGCGTGAACCATATGCCATAGTCATACCAGAATCTGGAGAGAATACCAATGAATAAGCAATATCTAATAGTGATATCTGCTATAGTATCCATAATAGCTGTATCTGTTGTACTTGGTATATCTGGTCCTGATGTTTTAACATCAAATGATACAATGAAAGATAATTCTGTTGCAGATGAATATGATCATATGATACTGGATGCCTCAAGCCTGAACCACAACTATACTGCAATCTCTAGAGAAATTGCCCAATCAAATAACGAATTTGCAGTAAAGTTTTACCAACAGATATCAACAGATGAGAATATTTTTTTCTCACCTACTGGCATGTATACTGCATTTTCTTTACTGTATGAGGGTGCACGAGAAAATACTGCCAAACAGATAGAACAGGTGTTTGGATTTGAACCTGATGCATTTTTACGTCACAACTCTATTGCCCATATGATATCAGCACTAAACCCAGATGATCCTTATGCAACACTACAAGTTGCAAACGCATTATGGATTGCCAATATATTCTCACCATACCCCAAATACCTAGATATTGCAGATAAAACATACATTGCAACTGCTGAAATACTTGATTTTAGCTCTGATGCTGAGGGCAGTGCCGAAACAATAAACCAATGGGCCTCAGAGAAGACTAATGACAAAATCACAAAAGTTGTAATCCCCGGAGATTTGAAACCCACAACTGCCATGGTAATTAACAACGCCATTTATTTTAAGGGAACATGGCTTTCCCAGTTTTCAGTAGAGGATACAATAGAGTCAGACTTTAGACAAAATGCCACATCAAGTGTAAAGGCTGATTTTATGAATCAGCGTTCTTCATTTAATTACACTCACTCTGATGGGGCACAGGTGCTAAGGTTGCCATACGAGGGTGACAGACTATCCATGCTGGTGATATTGCCTGAGAGTCTAGATGTACAGCACTTTGAGGAGAATGTTCTTTCTGCACAACAGATACAAAAATGGAATAAAAGTATGTCCAGTACACCAGTTGTTGTATCGATGCCAAAGTTTGAGATGAAGACAAATTATTTTCTAAATGAGCATCTCATAGCTTTGGGAATGCTTGATGTATTTGATGAGCACACTTCTGATCTTACAGGAATTGGCCCATCGTCTCTTGGTCCACTCTATGTTTCTAAAGCAACCCAGGATGCATATGTCAAGGTAAACGAAGAGGGAACAGAAGCTACTGCAGTAACTACCATTACCACCTTCCGTGAGAGTGGACCCCCACCTCCACCAAAATTCATAGCAGATCATCCTTTCTTGTTCTTAATAGAAGATAATGACAGTGGCGCAATTTTGTTTATGGGTAAATTATACGATCCATCTTCTTGATGTTTGATGAATTGAGGAAATGTTGTGGTACTGTTATTGAGAGTAGTGATAAAGGAGATTTGTATGGAATTGTTGCCACACATAACTGGTGGGAATATTATCACTACAAAATCTCTTTTTAGCAAACACAAAGACTGCATTTGATTTTAAAGATGACAGATTAGCAATCACCAGCATTATTACAAAGCATTCAGTGCATAGGGAAAATGTTAAAATAACTTTTGGTCTGCAATGATTACATTTTCATCTCCTCTTTTTATATTTAGATTTGTTGTAATTTTGGTTTCAGTTTGTTTTTCAATAGTGGAGATATTTCATGAAATTTGTGTATTTGAGACATGAGCATAACTAATTCTAATTTTTGAGTCAATTCTCAAATTATTCAAATGGAAAAAGCTAAGGATCTTATCATGTTTTGTTCATTGGAATGTCAAAACAAATGAAAATCCCTAGGGCAAGATTCTATCGGAATCATTTCTTATTGGTGTGTTACATTTGGTGGGAATGTTGTCTTTGTATGAGGAGATACTGAAAACCTGGTAGACCGTACTTATACTCTACAATTCTGATGGTACAGCAGCTGTTCATCATAAAGTCATGGATGAGAATTCCAAACAACAATACATTACATTATTTTCTTTTGACTAAGGGTACCAATGATAAATTCTTCAAGGTTTGCAGATTAACTCAAATTCCAAACAGAAGAGCCATTGACAGACGATTTCAAGTTCTGCCAATTGGTGATATAATCAGTAATATGGGAAATCAGTTTATCTCCGATAAACTAGTCGATGACATATCTACATCAGTGGATAGTTCCATGCTAAAAGCTACAGGTCCAGATGGCACAAGTCAGATATGAAAAAGAATAGAATTCCAATCTCAGGAATTGACACAGATGCAAAACGGGGTTTTTCAAAATCAAAGGGTTGGATATTTGGGTACAAACTGCATATGAGTTGTAGTACTGGCAAACTGGTTGTTCCACTATCTGCTGATGTCTCAACTGCAAATGTTTATGACGACAAGAAGATGTATGAAATACTAACTGAATCTTGCAGGATTTGTCGAGAATATCTCATGTGATCCTGCATATGACAACGGTTCACTGCATCAATTTAGCAACAAAAAAAATCTGAGACTAGTTACTTCAATAAAACAATACCAACATACGCCGCCAGAGAGAATAAAACTCGTAGAGTTTTACAATTCTGTAATTGGTCATGGGGATTATTGACTACCCGATAAACTACAATATACTTTGTTCCAGTTACAGGTGAACGAATACGTGTTGTTTGCATAGATATTCCTGATCTTTACATTGTTTCTAATTCTTTAGCCGTTTGCTTAGTATTTTGAATTACTTTCTTAGAATTAGTTAGAGTATCAAATTCTACAATATGTGCTAACTGTTCTTTAAAAATATTAGAAAGGGAAACTGCGTATCTCATCTATTGGCTTTTTTTTCAACGAATTTTAACATTGCTTTTACCGCTAAATCTGCGTTTGCGTAATTGCATGCGATTTTACCTTCACTTTTTTGGTATTTCCCAAAACCACCATCTTTGACTAATTGAATACTGCTTGCCATATTCGTACGCTTAGTTTTGGATTTATAATTGTTTAAGGTTCGTGTTTGTTTCATAAGTTGATTATACATTTTTTGTACGTGTTTAGGTCCAGACTCACACATATTTCACAATTTCATCTAAAATATTGCAATTCCTAACCTTCCATGTCATAATACAACTCATTAAATTTCCAAACATTCTCATACCCTTCTCATTCCTAACACATCCACGAATCTTTCTACAAATTACTGACTCTCGTAATGCACGCTCAGCTGCATTGTTTGTTGGTTCCACTCCTGGATATAGCAAAAATGTGAACAGGTTATTCTTTGCGTTATTAATCTTGGTTAGAAATTTTTGTAATGATTCATCATCAGTATATTGTAACAGGATTTGCTCCAATGACAGTATGGCAGAATCATACAGAAAATAATTTGGTTTTTCTATTTTGTATAATGTGATGTATACAAACAATTCTTTCAAAGATTGATACAATGAGGTAGAATTGTCTGTTTCTAGTTTTTCTGATGTGTGTCTTGCCTCACGCAGTATGTGGGCCCAGCACCTCTGTCTGATACTAAACATATGGTATGGCATCCATCCATCACAGACTGCAACTCCTGCAAATGATGGGAAATGTTTCTGTAACACATTTTTGCCTCGACTTTTCTCAACTGTGATAAAACACGAGTTCTGGTTCACTCCAGTCCATACCCATCCCGTATTTCCATGAATGGAATATTTTGTCTCATCAAAATGCGCAGATTTTGAGGCACAGATGTCATCTCTGATTTTCTCTACGACAGGTTCTAGTGCTGCAGAAGTGTTACACAGACAATTGTTGATTGTACCTGCAGATATTTTTATACAATAAAATGATTGAAGCATCTTTGCAATGTTTCTTAGTGTAATTCTAGCTGACCACAGAGATAGTATGATCCCTGTCAAATTAAATCCCAAATTTCCTTTCTGGGGTATTGCACAATCAGATGTCGTTGTGTTGCCGCAGTTGTTGCAAAAGTATGAGTGGATTACGTGTTTGGTTATGATAACTGGTTGCGGTTTTGGAATTTCTGCAATGATTCTGGTTTGTTGTGTGGTTTGTTCTATCTTCTTGCTGCTACATATTGAGCATTGGTCTGTTTTGTGAAGAATGGTCTCTGTTGGTTTGAAATTAGTAGTTGTTCCCTTGTGTCCCGGCTTTTGTCCTGGTTTGTTGTGATGGTTTGATTTTCTGTTCTTCTTTTGTTTCCTCCAATGGAGAGAATCAGATGATGGCGGAGAGTTTGGGTTATCATAGTAAGATAATTTTGATTCCAGCTGCTTGATTTTGATTTCCAATTCTATATTTTTTCTTGCCAAATCATCACAGTTTTTGCACGGTTTAGAGTCCATTATTTCTTGAAAATTCTTCTCTGATCTAAATTATTCGGTTTAATCTAGGCGTGACCTAAACACATACCATTTTTTCTATAAAAGCACAATTCCATATTAGCACTAGTGATTACAATATGATCATATATCCTGAATAATATTTTTTCCAGAAATCATTTTGAAGAAGAAAAATAAAGATTCTAAAATTATACGTGGAGTGGAAACACTGGTATATATAGAAAGTCAGAATTTTATAAATTATTCGGAGTATGGACTCTAAACAAACAGTCAAAGAATTCATTGATTGATAAATTCGGAAATGACACGATAAAGATGGTAGGTCAGCAAATCCCTATACCGCCTGAGCCTTACGGTCGTGGCAAATACACAATCAACGTAGACAGAAAAGAACTGATGAAAAGACAAACCATAATTGCAAAGTAGAATACTCTACTTGCATATTTTTTATTTTTTATTTAATATCTACATTTATCAAAAAGAAATTTCATGGTAAAACATTGCATGATTCATTGATTAAATCAATTCAAGCCCTACAAAAAAGCAAATACGGTAAGGGAAACAAAAGCAAATTAACATCAATCCAAAGTGCATTAAAACTAGCAAGTCCACTATTCCCATCAAAAGAAGACACAGGCAAAATAATCAATTTCAGAAATATAGAACAAACTGAACAAATTCCAAAAATTCTAGATGAATTTGCAAATAATTTTGAGATTCAATGTTTGAAAAATAACGGAGCATCTGCGAAGAATTATTCTATATTTTCTGTAATCCTACTAAAAATAATCAAAACTCTCAATGTTGACAAAAAAAGAGGCTTACTATCAGCACATGCAATTAACCTGCTAAATCAAATGTTTACAAATTATCCTGTAGAGTATAAAAAATCTGAAATAAGAGATCCTTTGAGGTTTGTATTTGTAATAATAGAACTAGTCATTGATGCAGAAAGAAACCTATCAAAAAATTATGAATTCGATGAAATCTTATTACGTCAGGTATCACCATTAATGCAACGCTATTACATGAAATTTGACAGTACCACACAAAAAATTATTTCAGAATTTGAAAAAATGTCAAAATTCAGATTAACAGTATCAATTGAACCAAGACATGGTGAGATAGTACAGATATTTTTACAACATGCAATGAGTCATCTTTTACTTGAAGATAAAATATCAAGGGCAGAAAATATGATGGAGAAAATATCTTGTGAGGAAAATGATTCTACTATACTGGAATATTATAATGTGTTAAAACTATCCTTTGGAGACAAAGAATTAATCCCACACTTGAAAAAAATTATAAAAACTAAAAATGCAAAAAGAAGATTTGCAAATACAATTCTAGATGAAATTTCAAATCTTTGAATTATTCACAAAATCAAAGACTCTTCAACTTTGTTGTAATGTTCTTTTAGTCTCTCAGGGGAATAGTTTCTATAAATTTTGGATTGAACACCTTTAGGGTTCGACCCTCAAATATGTCAATCACATTTTTGTCAATGTTACAGTCAATGCACCTTTCAACAAAAATCATTCTTAATGATTTTGGCGTTAATTCTATTTTTGTAACTTCATTTACTCTCTTGAATTCGGCATATACTCTCTAACAAAATTTTATGATCCATTCACCTAATTTATTTTACCAAATGCCATATTGATCAAAACATTACACATCAAACCATGAATAATTTACAATTAATTCAAGCATACAAAAATGAAAAGAACGTCAAGGTAAAAGAGAGATTATTTTTGATAAAACAAGTCTTACTTGACAAACAGATTGCATCACATGTTGCAAAGAGTCTTAGGCGTGTACGTTCATGGGCATACAAATGGTTAGATAGATTCAAAGAGGGAGAGAAGAATAGATGGTATGTATGACAAACCAAGGATCCAAAGGCCAACTAGTATGCATATGCCAAAAAAGAAACTAGTCAGCATCCAACTGCAAATTGCAGAAAACCAGTCAGGCTGGAGTGCAAAACAAGTGATGAATCTGATTTATCAAAAATCAGGTGTAAAATATAATGAGGTACATGTGTACAGATTATTACACAGGTGGGATTTGTTCCAAAGGTTGCAGCAAAAAGATTTGTAAATTCAGCTAGTATTGAGGAAAAACTCTGGTTTTAAGAAACTCCAAAGAACAAATAGCCTCAAAAATAGCAGAGAAGAGTTTACAGTTCTTGCACAAGACGAGTCCATCTTTACTGCTGATGCATTATTTAGAAAAAAGATGTGTGGGCGATAAAGAAAGGAACACGTCCAATTATTCTAGTAAACGGGTCACATCAAAAGACAATCATTTTTGGTGCACTGACTCATGACTGCAGACAATTATTCAGACAATATAAAAAATTTGATCAGTACTGTTTTTTTTGGATTATCTAAAGGAATTGCACAGAAAGTTTGGCAAGATTCTAGTCTATGCAGACTGAGCACCACAACACAGATCAAAACTAGTACAAAAATATCTTGATGAGAATGCAATGATATTCTATTGAATTGGTCTCCAAAAGGCTCAACCACAGTTTAATGCAGTTGAGAAAGTATGAAAGCTAAGGAAAATACAATTTGTTGGTCTCACAGTATCTGCCATCTCCAAGTAATCTAAAAAATAACATCTCCAAATATTACAGAACCAGACGATTCAATTTAGACATTCTCAAGTAATACGGCGAGAAGATGGTTGATGAACTTGTGTTAGGAAGTATAGTGACTGATTGTTTTTTTCAATTGTAATTTCAAAATTATTTTCTACTTGGTTTACGTGTGTAAACGTTAAATATTCGACCAAAAACTGTTTTTCATGAGTAAACCATCTGATCTTGGTTCATTGAAAATTGGATCATACATTCTATTGCCTCACTCTGATCAACCTAGTGGAGAGCCATGTAAAATTGTAGAATATGATACTTCAAAACCAGGTAAACACGGTGCAGCAAAAGCAAGAATTGTCGGTCAAGGAATTTTTGATGGTCAAAAAAGACCTCATGTAGGCCCTGTCAGTATGCAAATTCACATTCCAATGATTAACAAAAAAGTTGGTCAAATTATCTCAATTAATGGTGATACCATACAAGTTATGGATTCTGAATCATTTGAGACTGTTGACATTTCTTTGATTGATGATGAAGTCAAAGGTAAATTGGAAAATGGTCAAAATGTAGAATACTGGGTTGTTATGGATAGAACTAAAATAATGCGCATTAAAAGCGATTGAGGATGCTGATGATTATCGGAAAAGCCGTCTGATTTGGTGATGACGATTATGAGTATTGAAGCATCTTTTTCAATAAATTTTTTAAATTTATTGAATTAAATATTTTTTAGAATATGAAATTAGCTTCCCTTTTTTCAGGTGGTAAAGATAGTACATATGCAATCTATCTGGCACAAAAACAAGGACATGAAATTAAATGCCTTTTGAGTGTTTTTCCAAAGTCTGATGAGAGTCATCTACTCCACCATCCAAACATGAAATGGACAAAACTACAGTCTGACTCAATGAAAATTCCACAATTAACCATTACATCAAACTCTGATCAAACTGATGATGAATTATCATTAATGGAAAATTTATTGCAAAGTGCAATTGATCAATACCAAATAGATGGATTAGTTCATGGTGGAATTAAAAGTAAATTCCAAAAAGAAAAATTTGAAAATATCTGCACAAAATTAAATTTGAATGTAATTTCTCCATTATGGGATACTGAACCCGAATTTTATATGAATGAATTAGTAAATTCAAAATTCGATTTTATAATGACTACTGTATCTTCTGATGGATTGGATGATTCTTGGTTGGGAAAAATTATTTCAAAACCTGATATTGTTTTGTTGAAATCATTATCTGAAAAATTTGGATTTAATTTAAATTTTGAAGGTGGCGAGGCTGAAACTTTTGTAATAAATTGTCCTTTGTTTTCACATTCGATCAAAATTAACCAAGCTGAAAAAAATTGGGATGGATATAGAGGAAGGTTTGAAATAGTGGATGCGGAATTGAATTACAATGCTTGATGGTCTTAAGACTAGTTTAGGTGATGCAATCAAAAAAATTGTAAAATCTTCGGGAATTGATGAGGAACTAATCAAAGAACTCTCAAAAGATGTTCAAAGGGCATTATTGCAATCAGATGTCAATGTACGCCTAGTATTACAAATCACAAAAAATCTTGAGGATCGTGCTCTAAATGAAACTCCTCCACCTGGACTTTCTCGTAAAGATCATATCGTAAAAATCCTCTATGACGAATTATCAAAATTACTTGGAAATGAGTCTGATTTTGATTTCAAACCTGATAGACAAAATAAGATAATTTTACTGGGAATTCAAGGCAGTGGTAAAACTACTGTGGCATCTAAACTTGCCAAATTTTTAACTGGACAGGGATACAAAATCGGGGTTGTAGGGGCTGATACCTACAGACCTGGTGCCTTAGTACAACTAAAAACTATGTGTGAAAAATCAAATGTTGAAGTTTATGGAGAAGAAAATAACAAAGATTCTCCTAGTATTGTAAAAAATGGTTTAAAACATTTTGCAGGTCAAACTTTGGATGTTATTCTAATTGATACTGCTGGTCGTCATAAAGAAGAACAAAATTTACTTGAAGAGATGGAAAGAATAAACAAAGTAGCAGATCCTGATTTAGCTTTACTTGTAATTGATGGAACCATTGGGCAACAATGTTTCAATCAAGCTGAAGCATTCCATAAAACTATCCCAGTTGGTGGTGTAATTATTACAAAATTAGATAGTTCTGCAAAAGGTGGTGGTGCACTTGCAGCATCTGCCGCTACTGGTGCACAAATAATGTACATAGGAACTGGTGAGAGAATTGATGATTTAGAAAAATTCTCCCCTACTAGATTTGTTGGAAGATTACTTGGAATGGGTGATATTCAAGCTGTATTAGATTTGGCTAAACGATTAGAAAATGAAGGAGATGACGTTAGAATGAAAAGAATTTCTAGTGGAAAAATGAACATGGAAGATTTCCTTTCACAATTAGAAGAAGTCAGTAAAATGGGTTCATTACAAGGAATTCTTGATAGTATGCCTGGTTTATCTGGAATGGTAAAAGGTGATCAAGTTGATCAAATGGAAGGCAGAGTTACAAAATGGAGATTCATCATTCAAAGTATGACCAAAGCAGAAAAAGCAGATCCTGAAGGATTACTTAACTCATCTAGAATCAAAAGAATATCTCGCGGTTCTGGATGGCCTGAAGGTGAAGTTAAAGAATTAATCAAAAATTATAAAAATTCTAAGAATATGATGAAGGCTTCAAAAGGTCGTCAAATGCAAGGGACTCTTAGAAAAATGGGATTAGGATAATCTCATACCTAAATTTCAGTTCAAACATGTCTACTTATTCAGAAATTATTCCTATTGCAGATAAAATTTTAAAAAAATATGATTTATGTGATCATTGTTTAGGGCGATTATTTTCCAAACAACTGCATCTATCCTCAAACAAAGTATTGGGGAAAAAATTACACAAAAAGTTAGATTCTTCTGAAAAATGCTATGTTTGTAAAAATCTATTTGATAACCTACATCATTTTCTAAAATTAATGATAGATGCTTCATCAACCTATTCTTTCACAACATTTAGTGTTGGTGCTATGATCAAACCCTCCATTGTTGATAGAGATGATTTCATTCGTTCTGAATTCAAATTAAAGGGCATAGATAGTGTAAAGACAGACATTACTAAAGAACTAGGAATTTTATTTTCTAGAAAAACAAAGAAAACAATAGATCATATAGATCCTGAAACAACTTTCACTGTAAATTTTAAAGATGAATTGTGTCATTTACGCTCAAAATCTATCGTCATTTCAGGCAGGTATGTAAAACAACAACGAGGTTTTCCACAAAAACAAAAGTCTTGTGATAATTGTTCCGGTAAAGGATGTAGGATTTGTAATTTTCATGGTATTGCAGAATATGATAGTGTTGAAGGGGCCATCTCAAAATTAATTTTCAAAAAATTTGGTGGAACTACTGCAAAATTTACTTGGATTGGAGGTGAAGATCATTCAAGTTTAGTTCTAGGAACTGGTAGGCCATTTTTTGTTAAAATACAAAATCCATTAAAACGAAAAGTAAAATTATCTAATATCACAACTAACACGATAGATTTGTCCAATTTGAAGTTGGTCTATGAATCTCCAAAAAAATCTTTGAAATTTACTTCCACCATCAAAATAACAATTTCAACTGAAGTTCAAGTTGATTCTAAATATTTAAAAAAATTAAAAGATTTAACTCTCAACCCTATCGTAGTTTATGAGAAATCTGGAAAACGCTCTGAGAAGAAAATTTTTCAAGTCAAATACAAAAAAATCTCAAAGAATATGTTTACTTTGAACATTCAGGCTGAGGGTGGACTTCCTATCAAACGATTTGTAATTAGTGATAATATTGCTCCTGGAATTTCAAAAATTCTTGATACTCCTTGTATGTGTCAAAAATTTGATTTTCTAGATATTGAAGTACAATGATAACAATTAACTGGTACAAAAACAGCCATTTTTAATTAACCTCTTGTACCTAGTTGTGTGGTAAGTAGTCTAAAACAATTAGAACATGCAAAACAAATGTCTAAAAATAATATTCATTATCGTAGATTCTACAATTCTATAAAGACTCATGCAACTAGACGATCATATGTTTATGGTTTAGACAGATTTATGAAATTTCTATTTACAAATAAAAAAATCTCTGATGTTGATAATTTCACATCGTTAACTAATTTTGATTCTGATAAAATTACTGATATGTTGGAAGAATATGTCTTTGAGTTGAATCAAACATTAAAACCAAAAAGCATCAATGCGTTTTTAGCTCCTGTGGAGTTGTTCTTTGAGATGAATCGTAAAATTTGGCACAAAAAACTAGTACGAAAGTCAATACAGAAAAATAATTCAGAACAATTTGGAAATACTCCTGTAACTATTGATGAGATTCAAAATATTCTTCAAGTGTGCAAACTCCCGCGAGATATTGCATTAGTTCATTTTCTAGCATCTACTGGAATAAGGCCGTCTGGGCTCCTTGACCCAATTTTACGCCTGAAACACCTGGTATATTTGCCAGATCCCGACAATTTGTCTAATACAAAATATTGCTATGGGCTTAAAGTCTATGAAGGATCCAATGAATCATACTGGGTCTTTTTGACTCCTGAAGCTACAAAAGCACTGGATAGATATTTTGATTGGCGCAAACACATACGAAATGAAATTTTAGATGATGATTCTCCCATCTTTGGGTCTGTATCTCGCATGTCAAAGTACAATCACATGACACTGCATGCCATGTATACTGTACTCAAAAAAGTATATGATAAATCTGGTTTGAAACGTGAGAAAAAAGGACATCGATACAACAAGGCTGTAGTGTACATGTTCAGAAAAAGATTCAACACTACTCTGAAACTAAACAATAATGTCAATTCAAATATTGCAGAGAAACTAATGGCTCATAAGCGTGGACTTGATGGAACATATCTTCAGCCAACTCGAGAACAATGCTATGCTGAATTCGTAAAGGCTATCCCTGAACTAACTATTGATCCTACGGAACGACAACACTTGGAACTTTTGAAAAAACAAAAACAAATTGATGAATTAGAAAAACAACAAAAATTGAATAAATCATTGAATGACACAGTGTCAAATTTACAATCTCAGATGAAATCTTTTGAAAAGCAGTCTGACATGCCAATAATTACACAAAAATCTCTTCCTGGTGAAATAAAAAAATTCATACAAAACAATCCTGAACTTTTTGTATTACAAACATAATATCAAATTTACAATCTTAAATATTTCTTAAACTATTATAATAATACCTTTATTGTAAAGGGGTTTTATCTATTATTGCATAACTATAAAACAAAAAGTATTACTCTCTCTTTGCCGTTAACACTAATTTCAGAAATTAATGAGAAACGTGGTTGTCTTGCTACCAGTCTCGCATACAAGATTCTATTAAAAAATGCCCTTGCAACTGTTGATGGTCCTTTAATCCAAAATATACAGGAGATGGAAAATACTGGGTGAAATTCTTTTTAGATATTGTTGTGATGATGAAAAACAGTATATCGCACATTTTACGCACGGATTGCCCATTCTTTTTTGCAAATCTCACTTTGATGACAAATCTCTCCTGTTTGGTGCCAAAAAAATCTACAATCTTAAGACAAAACAAGAGACAAAATCTTGAATCTTTCAATAAATCCAGATTATGAAAAACTGGTAACTCCTTTACTAGAAGAGGATTATGATTCTCTGAAAAAATCCATCAAAGACCAAGGGTTATGGATGCCAATTGTAACAAACAAGGAAGGTGTAATTTTAGACGGTCATCATAGATTTAAAATTTGCAAAGAATTAGGAATACAACCAAGGGCAACTATCAAAGAATTTGATACAAAAACTGATGAAATAATTTTTGTTGGTGAATGCAATCTCAAACGAAGACAATTAACATCTCTTCAAAGAATTGAGATAGTTAGAAAACTTGAATCTCATTATGCAGACCAAGCTAAAGAAAGAATGAGTGAAGCTGGAAGGGGTGGTAATATTACCACACCTTCAGGCAAAACAAGAGAGTTATTGGGTAAAAAAGCTCATGTTTCAGGAAGTACATATGAAAAGGGCACAATAGTTTTAGATCAAGCCCCAAAAGAAGAGATTGAAAAATTAACAGTGGAGAAAAAACTATCAGTAAAGTTTACCGTGATTTAAACAAAAATAAAAAAAGAGAAGAACGTCAGGAAGAGATTAAAAAAATTCAGATTAATCTTCCTGATACTGTAACACTTTACAATCTGGAATTTCAGTCTGTACCTGTATTACCAAACTCTGTATCTTTAATTTTGACGGACCCTCCATATCATGACAAATTTTTACATCTTTACGAAGATTTGGCAAAACAAGCATCCACAGTTCTACGTGAAGGTGGTTCCTTAGTTTGCTATGTCGGACAAGGAAATATTCTCAAAGTCGGTAATATGATGGAAAAATATGGATTAAAATTCCATTGGCCATTAACTGTTCTACATTCTGGTCCATCTGCATCAGTGTTTGGCAAAAAAATCCTGGTTGCCTGCAAGATAATGCTGTGGTTTACGAAGGGAAAGTATGAGGGTGAGTTTGTGCGTGATGTAATAAAGTCCGAATTTCAGGGTAAAGAATTGCATGAGTGGGCACAGTCCACAAAGGAATCTGACTATTACATAAAACATCTTACAATAGAAAATGAAATTGTCTATGATCCGTTTCTTGGAAGCGGTACATTTGGGGTTTCAGCAGTAACTCAGAATCGTCAATTTATTGGTGCAGAAATTAATAATGAACACTTTGCAACTGCACAAAAATTACTAACTGTTGCAAATTCAAAACCAAGGAAAATAGATTTTGACCAACCCCAATCTTAGTCAAAATCAACGAGCTCAAGTATATCCAGAAACACAAAAGAGATATCCTGAAGTTTGTAGTCATTGTCAAAAGACTTTGGATGAATGTAATCTAAAACCATTTGATCCTGTAACTCGTACAGGAGGTTTTGAATTACATCATACGAGATACGATATGGGAATGATGAATCCTGATGTAATTAGATTCATGTGTCATAGCTGTAATCATTTAGAAGAATTTAGCAAGAAAACAATCCTCGCATACGAAAATGAATTATCTGCATCTCAGAAAACAAATCTAGAAAAACATCCAATTTTCCTAGCTTGGTTTTCTAATAAAATAGCTGAAAACAATTATCATTTACCATTGTCTGAAGTTGTAAATGGTGGAGCGCGTATTTCAGGTGCTCATGTAAAGACTGTTAGAGATTGGCTAAAACCTCTGGCATATTCTGATGAATCTCCATTTACTGTAATTCGTGTACTTGGTATTGATACAGTATGTCTAAAAGGTAAAGAACCTCGATTAGAATTACCTAACAGATATGTTGAACTTTTCAATGATGAAGTTCAAAAATATTCTAAATAATTCTCGACATTCAATCCTGTTTTAGTTCTCGATGTGTTTCTTCTATGTGGGGTGCTGAATGGATGTAACAATTTGTAGAATCTTTCTTCATTTCCATTAATTTATTCTAATTCTCGATATCTTCATGATTTCATACCTGATTTGACTCGATATGCGTGTCTCTCTTCTCTCTCTGATTATTCAATGCCAGTTAGTTTACAAGAAAACTAGACGTATCGCCTGAGTTACAACCAAAACAGAGTACCCCCCCTCCCCCCCTGTATTTAACGCAGTTAACATTGAGAGAACGGTCTTGAATGTAATCCAAAGATTTTGTTATTTGAGAACGCATAATGATGATAGTTAACTATTCCTTGATTAGTTCAGGGTTATTGTAGAGTATACCTCACGAAAAAAGGATTGTTAAAAGGTGACGGGATTCCTAGAAGTAATCACAATCTTGAATCTATGTTAAAGTAATTTTGAAGGCACCTACATCAAAGAATATCAAATTAAAACAACATCTACATCAAAGAATATCAAATTAAAACAACATCTACTGAATATCAAAAAAGGAAAAAAGTATTCTAACAAAAATCGCTAATTCTAATCAGATTTATTTTTTTTAAACTCTTGACATCTTTTCTGTCTATTGCCGCCACCAATGTTATGTCCTTTGGGTAATTTCTTAGCCATATCAATTATTCCCATATCGTTCATGTATACCTTTGTAGTTTTAATTCTGTCAAAGAATTATCCAATATCTTTCATTATTATTTTACCTCTACCTAATCTTCATATATCATGTGAGAGATTTGAACTGATTTAACTACTCAGCTACGTAAAATTGTGGATTATGAAATTTTGTATCTTATATGCTAGTATGCCCTAATTATGTATGTTAAAAAATCTATTATCAAAACAAAACTTTCAATCAATAACTGATTGTCATACTTGGAGAAACTAACTTTGTATTGTGCAAATTGTGGAAATCAAGCTAGTTGGAGAGATCCTGCATGTAACAAATGTAAAAAACTATTACACCAAACTAATTGCAAAGCAAAGGCATCTGATTGTAAATGTCATGAAATTAATGAACAAATCTGGATGAAAAAGAAGAACCCTAGTACTGTCTAGACTTTCTTTTCATTAGATTCTTTTTCTATACATGATTTGCATATTTTTTCATAAATCATGCTGTTTTTTGGAATAAATTCAGTTTCACAACTTGTACATACATTAAGTAATCTTAATCCCTTGGCTGTATTATGATTATTTTCATTATTGGTTTTCATTTCACTTGACTTTTCAATTGATTTTGAATTATTACTTGTGCCTTTAATTACATCATCTAATTTGTTAATGTCTTCTACTGATAGTTGTATCTTGAACTCACTATCTCTAGATGCATTATTCATTTCCTTCATATCTGAATTAAATTAATGTGGAAAACAAATCCAATTTTATTTTAAATTCATGAATTCTGTTTCTTATTGAGACTGTACTGGTTCCAGCGGGTGTGTCCTAAAAGTAGACAAATATAACAATTTTATTCAATTCTGTAACATATTGATCGCATGGAATCACAACAACTATGCAAAACAAATCAAAAAGAGACTGGCAAGTATATGGCACATATCGCAAGGATGAGGAGATTCTATTCTTGGAGAAAGTAAAGAAGACAGTTTGGAGTATGGATACACCATGGGAACCAAAGACAGGCGGACGTCCTGCATTTCCAACAAAAGCAAAGATAATGTGTGCAATGCTAAAGGTAAAGTTTGGATTGGATTATCGTTCCATGGAGTCCCACTTGAGATCAAGGCCGGATCTGTTGGAAATAATGGAGCTCAAAAAAGCACCAAGCAAGACTGTCATTAATGACAGTCTAAAAAGAATTCCAATGCCTTATTTGAAAAAGGTAAACGCAAAACTCACAGAACCAATCAAAAAAAAGACATAGCTCCTGACAGTTCAGGATTTGGTACCAAAAGATGTGAGGCTTGGTTTGACATCAAGACAAACACGCACAAATCCAAGAAATTATATCTAAAACTGCACATCCTAATTGCAATACAGTCCATGGCAATAGTATCTTTTGACATTACTAAAGGAACTCGTGGTGATGCACCAATTCTCAAAAAACTAATCAAAGACATTCCAAAGGGAATTGGTGATTTTTGTGCAGATCCTGCATATTTGTCACGAGACATTTGCAATATGGTAGCTACTCTGCAAAAGATACCATACATCAAACCAAAGAAGAACACAGTTAGAAATCCCAAAGGCTCTGCATCATGGAAAAAAATGATAACATTATTCCAGGACAATCAAGATGAATTTGACAGACATTATCACAAGAGGTCACTTGTTGAATCAGTATTTGCAGTACTCAAAAGAATCTTTGGAAATAGCTTGTCATCAAAAAACAAGTTGGTTCAAAGAAAAGAGTTGGCGTTGCGTGTAATTTGTTACAACATACGAGTTGTTAATTTGATGGGGGTTACAAAACATGTTAGAGGATAGTTTTAGGACACACCCCGTCTTGGATGAATACTGTAAAACCTTTCTTTTTTGCCTTTTCTATGCGTGAAATGATGCGGTTTTTCCACTTGCGGCATGTATCCTTGGATGCTGCTCGTACATGTACCTTTTGTGGAACCTTTGGTTTTAGATTCCATTTGTGCATCAAACGACGCAACATGAGTGATATGATATGTAATGCGTGTTCTGTAAAATATGAATTGTATCAGTTTTTTTGGAGTCATGCCGTCTGAAATTTTCTTAAATGTACGCTCTATTTTTTGTAATTTTTTGTGTGAAATTAATGGTGGACGGCAAGAACGAGGGAGATCCTCCAGGCCCTCTAGTCCGTATTTTTCAAATGAATCAAGCCAATTCCTTACAGAATTGTATGTACAAAACATTTGGTTGGCAGTTTCAGCAATTGTGGATTCGTTGATTTTAATCTTACACATTGCATGCAGTCTTTCCTTTTTCTTACCGTACTTTTCTTTTTTGTAGGCCCTGGAGTAACTCGTCATTTGTGATGTCCATGAAATTATTTCTAACTACTGATCAAAAAGTATTGCTATTTGTTTTGAAAAATTGCAAAGAATTATGCTCCGAGGTATATGTGACACGTCTTGAGCAAAATAAGAAAACATCGTGCAATTAGTTTATTGCTTCAACAAGATAATTTCTCTCCAACAACTTTAGAACTGATGATAAATACACATTCACCTGTTCTCCTCTAATGTTCTCATATGTTTTCATACTTTGAGGATAGTTGGCAATAGTATGAGGTAAACAGTAATCAGGTATTTGGAGTATTTCAACTTCGTCTAGGTCAGCTGCAAGCACTGTATAATATCCAAAATCTAACACTTTTGAATTTATTGTACTAATCGTGTAAGTGTAAAAACAATCACTTTCCTCATATTCATAAGAACCGCTAATGTCTGTAACTATAATCCATTCCTGATGTGAATCTACTGGATAATTTCTAGGTGCCTTGATCTGTGCTTGTTTGTCTATGACTTGTGTTGTGTTAAATACGAAACCAGGTGACGGGAAATCAGTAAAATATTGTACATCTATCAATTCAATGCCTTCAGAATTATAATAAAAGATATATTTTGTTTGGTTATCAAGTCTCGAATCAACATTAATTTCTTTCCAGTTATTCTCAACTGAATATGATAATTGGATTAACGAAAGAGATACTACAAATAAAATAAAAAGAAAAGGTATGAACATTAATGGTATGGTCTCAAGTTCAACTCTGTCATTATCTTATCTACAGGTTCATACATAATGCGTGCAATACCATGCGAGCTGAGTACAATACCAAATATTTCAGCAGTTGATGTATTTCTAGCACCTGTGGATGATTTGAATACTGGTCCACCACTATCTCCAGCAATTGCAGGAGAATGCACAGTCATCAGAACTCTGTCGCTAATTGAAAGAATAGTTTGTATCGAACCTGTAACTGTTCCGCTGTTGGAGCCGACAAGTTTTAGCATTGTTCCGCGTACTTGATCAGATGGTATAGCTAATGCATTAATGTCATATGTTCTATTTGGAGACTTGTAAATATCATCATTAATTGATACGCCTCTAGCAGTTTTTACAAATGCAAAGTCACATGGTTTGCCATTTATAGTTCGCTCACCTTTATCTACACCGCCTCCGGTATAGCATACATCATCGCCATTGCTTGGAATTGTGCCTATGATTGATGTACTGGTGTGTGGTTGATGCATTACAGTATTAGTAAAATCCTCAAATTGAACTGCATGGCCTGCGGTTACAAATCCTTTATTATTGCTACTATCTTTAGCTCGGAATCCGATGGTACCTGAATGATCATTTGGTGAATCTGCCCTTCCAATTGAGATTCCACCAATAAGTGGATCACAATCAGATGTCACACTGTTACATCTTAGTGGGGTAATCTCTGCAAAGTCTATTGTTATATTATCAATTCCAACAGCATCCATTACATTTTGTGCAACAAGTATGGATGAAATACCATTTTCTGCAAGTGCCTTGTTTTCATCAATTACAAGGAATACCTTCTCTTGCACATGATCTACATATGCATACTCTACAAACTCATTACTGACAAAAGTTTCGTGATCAGGGTTGGAGTATTTATTGTGTAATTCCATTTCTAAATTATATAGTTTGGTCTTATCTGCAGGATCTAAGACCATGGAGGCAATACTCTCTTGCTCAATCTCATTCATTTGTTCATATAGTCCATCTATCATTACCTGTCTTGGTTCTGTGTAATTATTCCATTGCAGTTCCTCGAGAATTATAATTTGTGCATCCAATGCAGTCCATTCTGCAAGGTAATTCCTTTCAGGCTCTACATAAGATAAAGTATTTAGTTCTTTGACGGTCTGGATATAATCAGACTTTAATTCTGTAATTTTTTTAGTTGAATTGGTACTGTTGAATTCCTCATTTATTGCATGATGTTTGTTTTTTAGATCCTGTTGTTTTTCTTCTATTTCCTGTAATTTGATATCAGCAGATTCATTTACAGTTCCAACTGGCCCTATCTTATCTGTAGAATCCTCTCCGGGTTCACCTTGAGCAAAAGTATCGCTCATTGCTACAGGAACAAACAAAATTAGCATCAAAAACGGTAGCGTATATTTTATGTTATTCATATTATTGTGTCACTATCGAAATTATCAATATTTATACGGTACTATCATTTCATGGATACAAAACAAGGCTCTAAATACCTAAAATTAATGCATGTCTGGGAGAATCCTGGAATGAAATTAAATTTAATTCTACGAATTGATTCGTTATGATGAAAAGTTAATTTCATTTGTGTTCTTTCCAAAAATTATTTCGTGTCACTTTCATGAGTAATTCCTCCATAGAATACTTGGGTCTATGAGTATTTCGTTTGTTATCATCTTGGAGTGATACGCATCAGATGGTGTCTCCATGTTATCCAAGTCTAGTGCGCCATGAACTCTAATGTGATTGTACCAATGCATAAACTGCTCCACTGACTCAAAGTATTCTATTTTACACTCAAAGATATCCCAGAACTTTTCTAGCTTACCATTTGTTTGTGGATGTCTCACTCTTGTACGAGAGTGCTTTACGTGATGTCTCATTAGTTGCTGCTCAAAGTCTACTGGCTTGTTATGATCAAGAGTATTGACATTTGATGTGAACTGTTTTCCATTATCAGATAGTACGGATGCTGGTCTACCGTGATTCTTTATTGCATCAGATAGTACTGCAGAAGAATTCACAGATGTTGCCTCATCATACACTCCGAAACCCGTGATAAATCGTGAGGCATCATCTTCAAATGCAATTAGTTGTTTTCCTGCCCAGCGTGAATCATGTATTGTGTGCCAGTCAGTATGCCACAGTGAATTTGAATATTCACGTTCATACCTGATCCACTTTCTTCTCATCTTTTTCCGTGGTTGCTCAACTGATAATCCTTCATCTAGCATAATCTTGTGGATGCGATTGTGGTTTATCTTGGTATTGTACAATTTTGATATGATTTTCTCAAGGTATAGTGCGTTTGTATGAAATTTTTCTTGAACTTGTTTGACTAGCTCTATCTCGTGTACAGTGACTGGCTTTTTTGGACGCCCTGGTCTTTTGAGTGTGGGAATCTTTTTGGTTTTTTTGTACTGAGAGTAGACTTGTTGTACTCTTCTAGGCGTTATCTTGAGGATTACTGAAATATCTAAATTCTTGACTTTTTCATTTTTAGATTGTATAATCCACCTGATCTTATTCTCATCTAACTTTACCATAGGTATGCCACGATACCCACGCATACGATAGTATGGGAATGATGCTCTCCTAGTTAAGGGGTGAAATAATTTCCGGAAAAGATAGTAAGAAAAACAGTTCCTATTCCTGCAAAACTATACTCTGATTCTAAAAAAATAAATGATGTACAGCAACTCCAACTGTTCTTTCCAGAATTGATTGCAATGACTGATGGGACAGAGCAGCAAATCCCAAGACCCCAGAACAAAAAGAAAAGAAAGACTCACTATTCAGGCAAAAAGAAAAAACACACAATAAAAAACCAAATCACCATAAACCAGAAAGGTGAGATAATCCACAAACCCCCACATTCTCCAGGTAAAAAACATGATTATGCCATACTGAAAATAAAGTATCCTACACTACACGAAGATGTGATGATATTTTATGACCTTGGGTATTTGGGAGTGGAAAAAGATTTTCCAGAACAGACAAGCATTCTACCATACAAGAAAAAGAAAGGAAAAAAACTGACCATACATCAAAAGGAATGGAACAAGATACAGTCAAGAATCCGAATAAAAGTAGAACATATTATCTCTCAAATCAAAAAGTTTAGGATTAATTCTGAGACATTTAGGAATAGATTGTGCAGATATGATGCAATAAGTGACATCGTATGTGGAATTGTGAATTTCAAGACAAGATGGAAACAAGAGTTTGTTGTGATTCCATAAGATTAGAAATTATTTGAAATTAAATTCAATGAAAGATAAGATTTTGTTTGTAATTACGCAAGAGGTCTTCTGGATAGTTTTGGTATTTGTTGTGTGTAAACGGTTATGAGGTATTACTATTCATAGTATATCACTGAAACATCGACTCTTGGCTGGTTGTATGCCGTATGATTAATTGTTACTCCAAATTCATCTGCATGTAAATGGGACTCTGCAGAGTCTGGTGCTGTAATGAGTAGTGTCGTACCATCATGAGATATTGCTACTGAACCGTAATACATGTGGCGTGGGATAGAGCTGTATGTTATTCCAGCATACTCTGAATTGCATTGCTCAAGTGAGAATTCTACTGTGGTGCCAAGCTGAACCTGTACACTGCACGAATCAGTTGTAATTGATTCTAGTGTAAATATTGAATCTTGTGGAACTGTTATTTCAAATGAGGTCTCAGCAGAGTTGCCCGAGTCATCAGTTGCAATACAATAGATGGTGGTTTGTCCTGTATTGTGTATGTTAGATGGATTGCAACTCATTGATACGTCCTCATCTACACTATCAGTTGCAGTGGGTTTGAGATAATCTATTGGAAATGCCAGATCATTTCCTGAAATGATATCCTCAGATACGCCTGTAAATACCGGAGGGGTTGTATCTACAACAATTACTGATTGTGTGGCATTTGCAGTATTTCCAGCATTATCAGTAGCTGTGTATGTTATTGTGGTAATGCCAAGTGGGAATAATGATGGGATGTCATTTGTAACTCTCACAGTTGAATCGATATTATCTATAGCTGTTGCTACTCCTAACTGAGACAGAGTAACTGGTGTGAGTTTTGCCGTAGCATTGATTATTTTATCATCAGGTGGCATGATTACTGGAGGTGTAGTGTCTGCAAGTCTGTCTGCGTCATAAATGACAACATCATCAAGTTCAGTATCCTCACTGTTAGAACTTGAGACTGCATCAAATCTTACCTTAAACTGTGCACTGGTAGAATATGCACTCAGGTCATATTTTTCCTTGTGCCATATTCCGTCATCTTCGGATTCATCGGCAGTGAATCGCTCAAGTATCCTCCACGTGTCTCCTCCGTTTGTTGAGACGTATGATACAATTCCCTCTTGGTCTCTAATGTCAGCGCCTGTTCCAACAAACCTGTAAAAGCTTAGTGTTGGCGACTCCATCTGTGTTAGATCTACATTATCAACCATGCTCATGACACATACATCGTCACAGTCCTCAGTTCCTGCAACCTTGTTTGCAGGTGCAGAGTCAGGTATCATAACAATAGGAGAATCTCTGATACTCCAGTATTCGTCATCTTCTGTAGATAGATTCCATTGGGACATTGTTCCCTCAAAGTCATCTGAGAAAGAGGTCACAGTCTTTGGAACTGGCGCATCAACTGTTATAGTTGTGCTGTCAGTACCTCGCAGTCCGTCTTGGTTTTCTGCAGAAGCTGTTATGGTGTGGATGCCATTTGTCAGTCCGGTTAGTACAGATTCAAAGTTTACAGTTGTATCTTGGGCCAGTATTGTAGTAGTTATTGGTGTGGTGCTGGTGGTGCCATCAACTGCAATTCTAATGTTCTCAATGCCTGAGCTCATGCCTTCATAGATGCTTCCTGATACTGTCACATCAGGGATAATGATGGTGGAGCCAGTCCTTGGTTTTTGTATTGTGATGTTAGGCGGTGTCGTATCTGGGATGTACACATGTAAAACATTTGATGGTGCTGATGCTCCAATGTCATTATTTGCAAATATTCTAAAGTATTGGTCATATCCTGGCTACCTGGTATAATCAAAGCTTGTTGTAGTTTCAGAATGGATGCCATGTAATGCCCATACTATAGAATCCCTTGATCTCTCTACCTGATAAGATGTAATGTCTGAACCACCATTGTTAGGATGAGTCCATGTAAAGTGGATGGTATTTCCTGTCAATGCAAATGCAAAGTCATCTACTATGCTTGGTACCGTATTTGCAGGGGTTGGTCCCATAATTGTTATTAATCCCTCCCTTGTGTGTCCAAGTCTTTTATCAGTTACAGAGTATCTTATGGTATCCGATTCCGGAGTGGAACTAGCTGGTGTGTAGATGAACTGGGAAGAGTCCCCATCTGTGTTGATCAAATCATTTGCTTTATTTGTATGGTTTAGTTTTCCGTTTGTTGGATGCTCTACCAAATTATATGTGAGATAGTCCTTGTCTGTGTCTACTGCGTTTAGATGTATGGTGTACGGTCTCTTTGTGTTTGTGTTAACTATGATATTTTCAGGAGTTGGAATCTGGTTTCTTGTAGCTATGTTGTTGCAGTCAAGGGACAGTACGGTTCCTGCAATAAATGAGTTGTTTCCACATTTCTTACCGATATATCCCTCAGCAGTACTTGTGACATAAAGAGCATCAATTGTGTTCAAAGTGATCACAGTTGCACTAGATGGCAAATTCAACCATGAATCGTTTTGTCTTATCTTCATGTCAGTAAACTTGCTCATTGGAATTGAGGAATACTCATCGGTAGCCGAAATTGTTCCCTCTATTCCGTAATCGGTATAGTATGTATTTTCAGGATTCATGCTGATTTGTGCTGTTGGAAATTGACTGGAATAGTCAGGCGTTGTTACAAAGACCTGAATTGAGCTTTTTGGCTGCAATGCTGATCTCTTGATTTCGATATTAATGTCATCCCCAGGATCTATTCTTCCGTTTGGTACTAGGTATTCTTGGTAATGATCATTGTTGTTTACAACATTATTAAATGCATAATATGTGCTTAATTTTGTAACGCAGCCAACATTTTCAACATGGCCTTTTGTAACGCCGCTTTCTATCCATTCACCTGTTGTTGTGATTAGCCAACCTGTTGAAACTGCAATGTTGACACATTGATTTCTATCAACGTACAAATCCGGAGAATCCAATGTGTATCTGATGCCATCAACAGGTGAGGATCTGCTTGATTGAGATAATGCATAGCAGTGGGGATCATCGCATCCCAGTATTCCAAAGGCATCCTGACCAAGTGATGTCACACCCAATGCAAAAATAATTGCAGATAAAATTAAGAGTCTAATCATCATTTCATTATGCTGTTAAAAACAGGAATTAGTTCATCCAGTGTGTGGTAATTTGAATGGATACCTATACTAGTATTTTCATCTGGTTGAAAGTAGACTGTTGCTTGATAGTGATTTAGATCATTTCCACCTTCAAATGCCGACACTGTTTTCCCATCACGAGTCATATCACGATAACCACCATAACTACCTGGTTGTATTTCATCAATTTCCTTAAGATACTCAATACCATCTTCTACAGAATCAAATGGTAATGTTCTGTGTTTTATATTGACTGTAAATCCTTGCGACACTTTCAAGTCATGACTGTTTATGCCAGGATTCAAAACAAATGATGTTGGAACAAACTGGTAAATTGCATTGTGACTCTCATAGTCTCTTCCATTTACCTCAAAAGCATTGTAATCAGTATCTGCGTATAGTAATTTTTGACCCTCTGGAATGTGTGTTGGCATCCAGTCTTCTAGATATAATCCAACTTTGTGATTTAGAGAATATTTCTCGTGTGGAGTTGTTTGCAGACCTAATGCTCCGGCAGGTCCTGGAACTATCAAACCTGTGGTACTGTTTATGATTTTATCATACATTGGCCATGGTGCAGGTGCTCGTTGTAGTATGGATCGTTTTATCTCTCGTTTATCATCTGCAAACTCTGTATCAGATGTGACACTTAGTGTGATGGTTGTAGATTCTATTGGAGTATCGATAGTGTCTTTTTCTGATGGAATCATTTCTGGCATGAATTCTGTCTGTATGATGTTCCAGAGCTTTTTCTCTGCAGTTGATGGTGAGACACAGGCCATTTTACCATTATCCCTAATTATCAATATTTTGTCTTCATTACACTGTATATCCTCAGGTAATACTCCTGATTCTAGCTGTTTTTTGGGTGAGAGATATTCGGCATGTGCAGGGATTGCAACACTTGTAATCAAAACAACTGCAAATATTATACCTGCAAGGACTGCGCCTAGTTTCATGTGGCTTTGATATTACCATATCATAAAAGCATACCTGCTGAATTCTCTGTTGTAACTTTGCACAGGTGACTAATTACGAGTATGTCGCCCTTGGTCTTCTCTTGTCTTTTGTCCTTGACTTTATGATTATGGTACCAGCTCTGCAGTCAATGTCTAGTTCGTCATTTTTTTGCAGGTGCAATTGCCTTACGATGTGAATCGGTATGGTAATCCTTGTGGAATGGTATCTTTGATTCTTGTACACTTTGGTTAACCTCTGTCTGATTTTGACTGGAGTGGAATCTTTTAATTCCTTTTTGTGCAGTCGTATCGTACCAGTTTTTTCTGATGCCGTAGCGTGCAATACCATGCCGTCTTGTACATGCATATCCTCTGCTGTTCTGTAGGGGATTACAACATTATACGAGTCATGTCTTTGTATGCCATAGATTTCCTTTTTTGTTTTACAGAATACCTGGAGTTTTGACATACATTATATCATGGGAAAAATTGAATTTAAAGGGCAGAAATCATCATCGTCCTTCTTTGGATGTAACTTTTGCCAAACGTTTGGTACAAGTTATTTTTTAGAGTCATTTGCCACTGGCATCAAATAACCATGACAATACAATGTAAAATCTGTTTGAGGGTATTGGATATTTCCCTAATCTAGCCAGTGACATTACCAATATAGTTCCATGTGATATATGTGGGTTTTAGATGGTGATTTGAAATGATGTAAAGATTGAGAGAATTATTCATTGTATATTGTTAATTTCTCTCTTCAGAAGAGGCGACTGTTACTATAGGTCTGGGCCACTCTCTTCACAAAGATAATTCATTATTTGGAATATCCCATAAATAACATTTAGGATCTACTGGGAATACAATCTTTGGCTATAATTTCCAGCTGTAATTTCCAGCTAACGCCACAACAACAAATGATTGCCCAATTGCAGGATACCCCTATGATTGGTTTTCACCAAATACATTATGAGTCGTATTCATCAGAACATAGCCTGTATGTCTTGCATAAACACATCAAAGATTCATCTTTGAATGGGGGATGAGATACTTTATTTGAATTGTTTATTTTTCCCCAACCACAATTCACAGTATTGTACGTATCGTACAGTACTGTATAGAATCATCTCTTGTTGAGATGAGACGTTTTGTGGTTTCGGCAATACCGACTAGCGATAAAGCCAACCCAACAGTACAGTTCCTGTGGAACGGTACAATTGAGCAACAGTGATGCATAACACCTCGTATTGAGGATCATTTCATACATCACTGAATCATCAGGGGGATTTCCCTAATAGTTTGTTTTTTTATAAAGTGATTTTTCTTTCACTTGAATGATCCTTTTTCTTGGATCATTTCCTGTGTTTTTTTGCAGCATAGATTGGATGCGTATTTTGCAGGTCCGCCTATCTGTCTATGCAACTCTCCTAGCAAATTGGATTTGTTGAGACGTGCAAGCTCCTCAAAGACTAGCACCATGGTGATATGTCTTAGTTTTTGATGCTTGCAGTCTTTGCACTTTGGAATTATTAGCTCCAGTTTTGCTCTGGTGGTGCCATTGACAAATCCATATGCCTTTGCTGCCGGATGGCCTGATTCGCAGTACAGACGTCTGAGAATCTTTTGCTTGGAGTTGTTATGTATCAGGACATCAAAGATGTTGCCTAGCAGTTCTGTTCCGACTGTCATCAGCAATAAAAGTCCGGCTGAATCATTTCTTTTTGTTCCAGTTTGTGAGAAATGCCTTTGGCAGCATGCTTTTCATCACTTTACGCCCTCCTTGACTGCATCTGTTTTTTGGTATGATGTAGTTTCAAGAATCAGTTCCAGAACCTGGCCTGTCTTGTGCAATACTTTGCGGATTAACTGCATTGCTTTTTCTGGATCATCATGAGTGTATTCTTTGATGTACTCAAATGTCTCAAGATCAATGGTATGATCATACATTTGAGACAACACTCCTGCACTTAGCTGGGCAATTGCCTCTTGTTGTGGGTCTTGACCTCCTTTGAGTTTTCCATCAATTTTCTCATGTGCCTTGTGTGCTAACTCGTGAAAGAATGTCCCTGCATTGTCTGTGCTTAGCTGGATTTTGTTGTTTGCTGGATCATATGATCCCCATGCATCGGGTCTTACCTGGTATTGTATTTTGACTCCCCATTTCTCTGCGACATCACTTAGTGGTGGCAGTGTCCTTGGTGGATTTTTCACATATTCTATCTTGGAGTTTTTTCCCGTACCGTATGTGTTCTCTGCATCATACAGACCCTTGAAGAAAAATCCTGCAGTTATTGTTTTCTCTTCTTTGTTGTCTTTCTCGTCTTTGTCGCTGTTTTTGATTCTCTGTGTTCTTGGCATCATGATGAACACTTTTTTTGACCAATCCAGTGGAAAGCGGTTTAGTTGCCTCCATGTGGCACTTCCTCTTGCATCATATGCGCCTTGGATTGCAAGTAGTATTCTGTTTGCTCTGGAATACCTGTTTTGCGGCACATCAATCGGGTCCAGAAATGTTTTGAGGATTGCATTTTGTAACAGTTCTGGATTTTCAAAACTTTTTACTAGTTTTTCTAGAATCTGTTTTGATTGATTCATCTGTTTTTCTTTTGTTTTTTGTATTGTTTGTTGGACCATAAAGGCTCAACCTCCTGTTATTCTGAAATAACGTTTTCAGTAGAACGGTTCCCATATGAGAATTACTTTCAGAATATCTCTTTGAGATATTTTACTTGTAATTCTCAGGAATAATGTTGAAAATCTGTTTTGATTTTCTGTACCAAAACTCATTTGATTCTAAAGATAATTATCTTAGAAATGCTATGAGTTCCAGGCGTTTTGTTCAAAAAATTTGTTTTGTCTAGTCTTTGCCATAGACTGACTTGTGGTCACACACTCGAAGTAGGATTATCTCATTGTGAAAATAATCCAAGGTGTAGATTAGGCGATCATTTTTTCCAAGTTCATATGCAAAGACTTTGTTGCTTTGTTTGTATTTTCCAAGATTTGCAGGATTTGAAGATGCTGCAAGTTCTAGAATTGCTTTATCTGCAATAGACTGTCTATTGTGTCCAATGTTTTTGTATTGTTTTTTGAAAGTATTTTCTTTTTTTATCTTCCAGCTAGTCATCTCTATGTAATTCTTCTAACAATTCTTCAGCTGAGGAAAATGTCTTCCAATCCTTGCTTTTTCTGACCTCGATTATATCTAGTACTTCTTCTGGAATCATATCATCTTCATGCAATGACTTTAGATGTTCCTCAAAAGTATCTGATCTGTAGTTGTTTTGCTCAAAATCCTTTCTGATTATCTCCAGCTTGTCTTCTGGAAGATGCTCAAAAGGATTGAGGGTTTTTGTCTCAGACATGTCTATTCTATTTTTGCATCCTAAAAAAAGATTAGGAATCAAGAATGCGGTTTAATTCCTGTCTAACCTTTTTGAGTGCTCTTTTGTGCTTTCTCTGCCTGATGCTATCCCGGGCATTGCCTAATGATGTTTTTCCATCAGACATTGTATCCTTGCAGGACGCTTTGCATCAGTCATTTTCGTAAATGTCTGCAAAGGTGTGCGTTCTTTCAGACTTTGCATCAGAGTATTTCTTTTTAGAATATTTCTCGTATGCCTTTTGCAGCATCTGAATTAACTCTGGTATCTGTTCGAGCTGGATTGATGGTCCTCTATTCCATACTGTTTGTCCGTTGTCCTGGTTTACAAATGTAGATGGCAGTCCGAACTGTACCTTGTCATCAGGTATCATGGAGCCTTTCTGTCTTTGTATCATTAGCTCTGCATCATTTGGAAGATGTCGGAGTTTCATCTGGGCTATAGTCTCAAATCCTTCTTCAGACATTAGAATGCCACCCCCAAATCACATTCAGAGTTCTCATCTAGAAAGTCCCACGTCTGATACTCACATGCACATCCTTTTTCTTTGCAGTCATGCACTGGTTTTTCTGAATCACCGTCATATCCTCCTTTCACATAACTCTTTGAGTTCTTAGAATAACTCCAGTCGATGTACTCGTACTGTGTCTGTATTATGGAGCGTACCTCGTGATTGCATGCGATGCATATTGGAACCCTGTTTTCCTTTTCTGCATCTCGCATCTCCATACTTTGGGATTTGTGTATCCTGCCCCATCCGCCGCACATCATGCAGTCTTTTCCTTGCTGTATGCTCTGCTCATGGCCTTTGACTGCACAATACTCGCATCTTGCATCATGGTGTTTGCTTGTACCGCATTCAGTACAGGTCTCAAAGATTCCGGTTCCTTTGCAGTTAGGACATGTGCTGTTTATGACCAACTATGCTGCAACCCTTTCTTTGCATTTACTGCACAACAATGTGTTATCATTCTTCCAGTTCCAGTCTTGGTGTAATCCGTCATCCCATGAGAACTCTATGTCATCTCCTGATTCAGCAGTCCAGTCAAAGCCGTCAGAATATGCACAGTTACACATGCAGCTAATGGATACCTGTGTGCTTGCAATTATGAAATCATCATAGTCGCATCTAAAGACGTGCGGTGTTGTGTATCCTCCGCGTATGTCGCATCCTCCATGGAATTGCAAGACGATGTATGTGTAGCCATCTATTGTGAGAAAATCGTACTGCATTTCCTGGTTGCCACAATAGGACTCGAAACCGTATGTGTTTGCGCCATGATCTTTCATCCAATCATCCTCGTTATACGTCTCAGCAAACTCTTCCATGTTCTCAACCCATAATTTGTCTCGATTTTCTGGTGCTGCTGCAAACTTGTGGAACTTGCAGTCTACTGCCTTGTCATACGTTGCAATATCGTTAACTATTGCAAAGACGTGTTTTGCTGCACCATACATTTTGTGGATTTTCACACTAGGTATGCTCTTAAAGTCGGCAATCCCGCGGTTTTGCTGCCAGTGTCTGCCATATGCTCCTCCCGAATCAAGTATGTTTGCCCCCGTGTTCTCAGTAAGCATCTTGTACAGTATCTTTTCTGTTTCTGTATATGTGAGGTATGACTCCTTGTTCAAGGGATGTGCATGCTCTGCCTGAATTGCACATATGGATGATGCCATATCTGTCATGTATTGTATTGTTTTTTGATGTGAATTGATTTTTGTGATTTCACTTTCACTTGTTTGTTGGACCATAAAGGTTCAACCTCCTATAATCTGGTAGTAACGTCTCCAGCAGTACGATTCCTGTCATGAGAACTGTTGTTTGGATTCATCGCTTGGATGAAACCGCAGTACAGTCCTGTAGGAATGTTTTGAAAATCTATTTTGATCTTCTTTACACATCTCACACCAGCTCGCTGAGTCGATTTGTATTGCTACAAATAATGTTGGTTTGGAGTGCATGACTCAGTCAAAAAATATTGTGGGTTTTTGAAAACTCAGTCTTTTTTCTCTAGGTTCTCTAGAATTGTAGTATGTGTACCTAGAATGTCTTTGATCTCATTGAGAGACTTGCCCATCTCCTTTTGAGAAGATGCTATCTCTTTCTGAGATGATGCAATGGATTCCAATGCGACCATGTTTTGTCTGCCAACATCATATATTGCCTCTTTGATACTTGTGCCAATATCCATCGTGGTCCAAGACATTAACATACCTACAAACCCAACTATAATAAAGGCTATGCCTTCACTTAGCAGTCGCGAATCTGTTAGTTGACTCATGACAGTTAGGGATGACCCAACTGCTACCATTGCCACAAATATCACGTTTTGTTTTCGCACTAGACTGGTTCTTACTTTGTTTGTTGTTTTCTCTTTCATGATTTTTGTATGATGCTGCAAGCATCTGTACCATCTCCACACCTGTCTGCCTGTCAGTTCCATATGGAATGATGCAGGATTTGAGAGGATTGTCAGGTCACATAAAAAAAAGTTGTGGGGTTGTTTTTATTTTCGTAAAAACTGATTCTCTACTGCAAATTTTGTTCCAGGATTCAAATTTAGAACATGAGGATTTTTCCCATTGGTTTTTGTCTTCATTCCTGTAACTATTGCCTTGATGAGGATGTATCTCCTTATCTTGCATGTGACGTCCAAATATGCATTGCACATTTGGCACGATGTAATGCCTGGAAAATCAATGTCTTTGATGTTGGCAAATGCGTTTTGTCTGCCGTTTTTGCCTTTGAGATGTCGTGTGTCATCCTTTTCATATATCTCTGAGAGATCACATACAAATGATTTTGTCTGGATGTCTTCATGGAGATATGAATTGTTGCAGTAGGGACATGTCACTGTTGCTATTACTGTATCGTACATTCCCATTTTTTTTACCTTCTGGTGTCTCAAACACCATTTGCCTTTCTCACACCCGTCTGCCTGTCAGCCTTTGATTGTACAATCAAAGATAATACGGGTTTGGAAGGATTGTCAGGTCAAAAAAAAAATATTTGTGTGAAGAGACCTCACTGGCAGTTTGTCCAATCGTCTGAACTAAACTCACTGGCACTGCAGAATCTGGATAATATTTCTGCATGTCCTGCATGAATCAGCATCGCGTTCAGTGATGTGTCTGGTGTTTCCACTGGATGTCCAAAGCACCACACCTTGCCAATTACTCTGCCATAAGAGCCGCCAGTTTGTCCGTCATCTGCATCATACATTGCCGTACTTCCAACTGGACAGTTGTGGCGTGTGAATGCAGTAGCTTCTGCATATCCTGGTTCCTCTCGTTCTGGCGTGTCCACTAGTGCAAGTCTTATTCTGACTCCGTCAACATCCAGAGTATAGTTTAGGCATATAAATTCTGAATAAACTGTCAAGTATTTTAACCCAAAAGATCTAGATCGTAGAATCAATTCATGAAACCATGTCAAAGAGTACAAGACAATCCAAGGTTTCCTCTGGGAATCAATTCATGAAAGGTACAAGCATTAATTTTTTAAGAAAAACATGCAAGAATGAAAAAAATGCAAAAGCAAAGATAAGACTAAAGGCTGCAATTCTACGCAAACAAGACATGACATATTCTCAAATATGCATCAGTCTTGATATCATACCATCAACTCTTAGTAATTGGTTAAACCAAATGAACCGAGAGGGAATATCTGCATCACGCCGCAAGGAATATTCTGGCTCTAGATGTTTCTTAGATAAAAAAACAACTAGTGTCATTAAGAGATGATCTAATTTCAGGTCCAGAAAAGTTTGGATTTAACCAATTCATGTGGAGTACAAGAATGGTAATCACACATGTGAATAAAAAATACAACACACTATACTCTGCAAGAGGAATGCGTGAATTGCTGCACCGTATCGGATTCTCATCTAAAAACCAAGACAGACTCATCACAAATCAGCCTCAAAAGAGGAACAAACCCGTTTTAAAAAAACGCAAAAAGGAGTATCAAAAAATATTCCAAATTGGGATACACCACATTATGTCTGGATGAGTCAACAAACAAGATAGCTCCAAATATCAAAAAAGGCTGGTATCTAAAAGGAAAAAATACACAAACCAAAATCAACTATACTCGAGAAAAGTTTCAATCATTTGGTGCATTGGGGGATGACGGCGTATTTTTTTGCAGATTCTATGATAAATCAAACACAGACTCATTTCTTGATTTTTTAGAGTCACTACAAAAACAATTTGGTAAGAAACTGTTATTATTTGCAGATAATGCATCATACCACAAAAGTCTCAGAGTAAAAGAATTTCTCAAAGCACCAAAAAATAAAGTAATAATTAGATATTTTCCTGCATACACTCCAGAACTCAATCCAATTGAGGTACAGTGGAGAGAGGAGAAAAATGGTAATGCCAATACATTCTTTGCAAATGGAACTGAGATGAGAAAACACATGCAGAAGAGACTAGATAATGGAGACGTTCGAGTTGTGAAATTATTCAAATATTTAATGCCTTAACTATTGTATGCTGCTTCAAGTGATTCTAACTTGTTCATGTATTTTGTTGGGTTAACTGATCAAAAAGTTTTTTGTTTTGGGATTATTTAGTTCACGAACTTTATCTTTTCGCTATAGCAGAGTATGATTTCTCAAATATGAATTCATATTGTGGCGATCTTTGTCTTTGATAGAAACAACCAAAGGAAAACCAGATATTTCTTTTAACTGGAAAAAAATAACCGAAGTCTGTTCTTTACCTGAACTATGACTATAATTATTTAGGAATAGATTCAAGATTGTCTTTATTTTGAATTATTGTAAATTTATCACCCTAACGTAACACTTTACCAACCGAATGTAACACTAGTTTGAAAATGGGGAAATTGGTAAAAACGACCTAAGATGTAACAGTGTAATTTTTATTGTTTTTCTACAAGATATCCCCATTGAATTAATTTCTCAACAGAGGATGAAAAAACAGATACTGATTCCCCTCGTATGTTTTTCCATATTTCCATAGCGTGAGAATCATCCATAGTTTTGTATCCTTCAATGGTCTGAGAGAGACATTTGTCTGGAACATCTAATGGGTGATAAACAAGATCAAGTGAAAGAGCCCATATAGTAAAAAATGCAATATCTCTAATGTCTCCTACAAACACATCTACTTCATAAAAACAATCATTTGGCAATACCGTGTGTTTGTCAAGAATAATATCACCTCTAGTGCCATTCATAAATGTAAAAAAAGCCCAAACAGGATCATATGTCTGATCATATGGATAGTTTTTTGGAGCCTTGAACTTCATAAACCCATCTGTATTCAATGTTGTATTGAATCCAAAAGAAAAATCATCATATGGATCTTGCTTGTCAATTACTGTAGAGTTTTCCACATTATAATAAAAAAGATATCGTGTGTCATTGTAGTTGCCAGGCCCTAAAACAGACAGACTTTCTTCTATTCCGTAAGATACTGGAATATGTAAAAGAAACAATAAGGAAATAGAACAAAAAAGAAAAAGGATCAATGATATGGTCTAAGATTTAGTTCATCCATGATTTTGTATGATGGTTCGTATATGAACAAGTTTTCACCGTTAATAGTTGCAATGTGAGTATTAATGCCAAAAATATTTGCAGTGAATGTATTTCGTGAAGCTGTTCTCCCTTCAAATACAGGGCCGCCACTATCACCACCAGTACTAGGGTGAGAATTCACTTCAATGGAACATACTTGGATAAGATTATGACAAGCATTGATTCTGCCCTGCTGTACCCCACTTACTGCACCAACCCATTTCAACAGTTTTCCTTCCCGATGATTGGATTCAGTTGCCATACTGTTGATATCATATGTGCTTCTAGATGACTTGTATATGTCATCATTGATTGATACACCGCGGTTCATCTTGACAAATGCAAAGTCACAGTTTTTGTTGTTGCTTGTTTGTTCACCACTGTCTACTCCACCAGCAGTATAGCATACCATATCACCATTGTCTGAGATTGTACCAACTACAGAACCGCCAACTGGTTGATGCATCTGCGTGTTTGTGGAATCCCTATATTGAACTACATGTCCTGCAGTTACAAAACCAACATTGTTACTACTGTCTTTGGCTCTAAATCCCACACTTCCTGCAAGAGAATTTCTTGAATCATCTCTGGCAAGTGATATGCCTCCAATTAGAGGATCACAGTCAGAAGTGACATTGGAACACGATATTTCTGTAAATGTTGTAAAGGCAACAGTTACATTGTAATTTTCAAGCACATTTTGTGCAATTGAAATTGATGAAATATCTTTTACATCAAGTGTTTTGGTCTCGTCAATCAAAAGAACCACATTTTGTTGCTCATGATCAATGTAAGGATATATCACAGAAGACTTTCCGACATAGATATCAGCAGTATGGTCAAAATACATGGCAATTAGTTCAGATTCTAAGGACTCTAGTTCTTCTTTAACGTGTGGATCTAATTTCATTGAATCAATACTATCTTGATCCAATTGATGCATTTGCTGATATAGGGCATCAATTATTTGCTGTCTTTGCTCAGAGTATTCCTCTATTTGTTTGTCCTCAAGATCCATTATTGTTGAATCCAATGCTGTCCATTCTGCAAGGTAATCTCTTTCAGGCTCTACATAAGATATGACGTTGAGTTCTTTGATGGTCTGGATGTAGTCTGACTTTAATTCTATAATTTTTTTAGTTGAATTGGTACTGTTGAATTCCTCATTTATTGCATGATGTTTGTTTTTTAGATCCTGTTGTTTTTTTTCTAATTCCTGTAATTTGATATCAGCAGATTCATTTACAGTTCCAACTGGTCCTGTCTTGCCTGTAGAATCCTCACCGGGTTCACTCTGGGCAAAAGTATCGCTCATTGTACCAAATGGTAATATCATCATACCAATTATTCCAGCAAACAAGAAAGTCATTTTTTGATTGTTTTTTGTATAATTCATGTTATTGTACACCTTCATAAATTGACTCTATTTACACTGTACTATCATTTCATGGATACAAAACTTTTCTGAAATGGAATAATCCCAGCACAATACCTGAAATTAATGTGACATCGCATGAGAATCCCGGAATGAAGTTTAAAAATGAAAAGTTAATCTCATTTTACATTGAAATTAATTTGAGATGCAAGGGGGCCCAGTCCTGAAATTTTAAATTAATTTTATCCTAAAATCAAAAAATTAAATGTAAATAAAATTAAATGCACGTGGGCCTAGTCTTTGCAACATCTCCTCAGTTCATTGTTTTTTCTAAAATTAGTAGAATCTGAGAAATACAGTCATGATTCTACTACATTACAATTCATAAAACAAAAAATAACGTCACATCATAAAAGAACTAATTTTATGAAAATAAAAAAGATTCATTCTAGCTTGGAATGTCTCTAGCTTGGAATGATTTGTAAAATAAAAAATTAAATTTAACATTTCATCAGATATGATTTTTTTCTAGTTTGCAGACTTGGATACATCGGCAAATGACTTTACACTGTCATTGAAAACTTTGAGATTTTCAGTCATCGTATCAAGTACGGTCTTTCTGATTTTGGAATTTATATCACTTGCCTGAATCATCTGTGAGGTGCACTCTGATATTGTATTTTTTGCATCTGTTGAAATTATACTATTCATGCTATATTGTTTGGCATAGTTTTGTTGTGTTTTAATCATGGTGTGTATGGTATTCTCAAATGTCTTTATGCATTCTTGCTGGAAATTAGTCAGTGCCTGAAAGTATTGTGGATAGTTCTTTCTAACATTCTCAAAATATTTCAGAGTAGTTTGTTCGTATATTGAATATAGATCGTCTGTTTGAACAAAAGCATTGTTTGTAGATGATGGATTTTCTTGGCTCATGCTAATTTGACTTTTTATTTTATCATATAAATCAATTCTGAGAGGTTCTCCACATTTGAGTATGATTGAAGAGATTTGGAGACAGTGCAAACATGTTAATGTTGAATCAGAATTTTATGAATCTATTCGTGAGATGAGGCATACAGTTATGGAATATTTTAGAACGCACAAATTTAATTTGAATATGTATCAGTATTTTGCAAGAACAGTAAATTTGTTCTTTCCAGAAATTATTTCGTGTCACTTTCATGAGTAATTCCTCCATAGAATGCTTGGGTCTATGAGTATTTCGTTTGTTATCATCTTGGAGTGATACGCATCAGATGGTGTCTCCATGTTATCCAAGTCTAGTGCGCCATGAACTCTAATGTGATTGTACCAATGCATAAACTGCTCCACTGACTCAAAGTATTCTATTTTACACTCAAAGATATCCCAGAACTTTTCTAGCTTACCATTTGTTTGTGGATGTCTCACTCTTGTACGAGAGTGCTTTACGTGATGTCTCATTAGTTGCTGCTCAAAGTCTACTGGCTTGTTATGATCAAGAGTATTGACATTTGATGTGAACTGTTTTCCATTATCAGATAGTACAGATGCTGGTCTACCGTGATTCTTTATTGCATCAGATAGTACTTCAGAAGAATTCACAGATGTTGCCTCATCATACACTCCGAAACCCGTGATAAATCGTGAGGCATCATCTTCAAATGCAATTAGTTGTTTTCCTGCCCAGCGTGAATCATGTATTGTGTGCCAGTCAGTATGCCACAGTGAATTTGAATATTCACGTTCATACCTGATCCACTTTCTTCTCATCTTTTTCCGTGGTTGCTCAACTGATAATCCTTCATCTAGCATAATCTTGTGGATGCGATTGTGGTTTATCTTGGTATTGTACAATTTTGATATGATTTTCTCAAGGTATAGTGCGTTTGTATGAAATTTTTCTTGAACTTGTTTGACTAGCTCTATCTCGTGTACAGTGACTGGCTTTTTTGGACGCCCTGGTCTTTTGAGTGTGGGAATCTTTTTGGTTTTTTTGTACTGAGAGTAGACTTGTTGTACTCTTCTAGGCGTTATCTTGAGGATTACTGAAATATCTAAATTCTTGACTTTTTCATTTTTAGATTGTATAATCCACCTGATCTTATTCTCATCTAACTTTACCATAGGTATGCCACGATACCCACGCATACGATAGTATGGGAATGATGCTCTCCTAGTTAAGGGGTGAACTAATTTCCGGAAAAGATAGAATGTATGTGAAACAGTCATACCTTCTATTATCCTCAAATTAGTTCACCCCATTATTTCCAGACTAAAGTCAAGATACGTTTGGAAAAGAGGAAAGAATCACAAGATTATGCAAAAATTAGATCCAATCCAGATATCCTGGATAATCAAGTCAAAAGAGGATGGTGCCAAGAACGCAGACGTAGCCTCATCCATGAAGATATCTGTTCGGTGGGTGCAGAAACTCTACTCACGGTATAGCCGTACTGGTGCAGTTCCGATTCTAGGCAAGCCTGGAAGGCCAAAGGGAATAATCACAGAGCAGATGGTACAGACTGTCCAGTCAGCATTTGAAAAGTTCAGGTGTTCTGCAGTATTCTTGGAGAAAATAATTGATACTACTGGAACACACATACCTCACAATACCATACACAAAATTATGAGAGATGAAGGGTTGGCAGAAGCTCAGCCAAAGAAGAGGAGAAGACGAAAGTGGGTTAGATACGAGAGGACATATTCAAACTCCATGTGGCATACTGACTGGAAGAAGCTAGATGATGGCAGATGGTTCTTATGCTACCAGGATGACGCATCAAGGTTTATCGTTTCTCATGGAGTGTTTGCAGAGGCAACAACAGATAACGCACTTGTAGTATTACATGAGGCAATTGCAAAGCACGGTAGGCCTGCATCAATTCTAACTGATCATGGCTCCCAGTTTTATGCAAACCAATCAGAATACAAGAGAAAAGGAGCATCCCAGTTTGAGCAAGAACTGGTAAAATTAGAGATAAAGCATATCATGGCAAGAGTGAACCATCCTCAAACCAATGGCAAGCTCGAAAGATTTCACGGCGAGATTCAGAGAAAGCAGAAATGGTTTGGCACCATTGATGAGCTGGTCCACTGGTACAATCACATAAAGCCACACATGTCACTTGACTGGGATAATCTTGAGACCCCTGCAAAGGCATATGCAAGAAAGATGCCAGAGAAAGGAACAAGAGTTATTGATGAGCAGACAGGAGAAGAATACGATGTCAAATAAGGGACGAACTGATTTTGGGATACAACAGAAACAGTCATACCTCTATACAGTTATTACAGATAATCAAGAATTTCCAATGACATTTGAAAAAATATGTTTCCCGAAAATTGGCGAAACAGTTACAGCAAATTCATTATTTGAGAAAAATAAAAAAATCCTTTTAAAAATATGTAATAATAAAAAAGAAAGTGCATTGCTGAAAAGTCAAAAAATGATGAAATTTGCCAAAGACAACAATATGGTTGAAAGAATTGATGATACACATATTCCTACATGGTTTATACAGATAAAATCAATTCAATACTGGCAATCTCAATTAAGGGGAAATAGACAAAAAAATGCCAAAACAGCACAAAATAGTACCAAAAAAGCATATTTACGTCAATTATGGAATTTTAACAAATGGCTTACATCACCAGACATTGAAAATAATGAAAGGAGATTCAAAATTCAAACTCTGCATCGTATTGATGAAAGTGCATTCACGCAAAAAACTGAATATAGACAATTTCAAAATGTGGAGGAAATTTTAAACATTTTAGAAGGACCATTCATAGAAAAAAAGACAATCATACGAATCATAAAACAATATCTTCTTGATGAAAAACATTCAAATTTTAAAGCAAGTTCATTAACGTTGATCAAATCTGCAATAGTATCATATTTTGAAAAAAATGAACAAGAGATTAATTTTCAATATGATCCGACAATCACAAACAACAATACCATAGAAGAACAAAGTATGACATTATCTGATTTGATGAAATTTTTGACTGTCGGTAAACCCTCAATAATGGAAAAAGCGTTATTTTTATGTAAATTTCATAGGGGATTGGACCGAGCAACATTGGCCGATAGATTCAATTTTGAAGCATTGGAACAACTAGTCAAATATTTTGGTTCTGAAAATTACAATTCATGGGATCTCAATAAATGCCCTGTACCAATCACCCTTGTAAGAATCAAAGTAGATTACAACCATATTGGATGTCTTGATAGAGATGCAGTTTATGAATTACAGAGGTATCTTGATTTCAGAAAAAAGCAGACAAAACAAGATATACAAATTGGAGAACCAATATTTTTAAACAAATTTGGAAAACCAATTACTGATTGGTGGATAAGTCATGCTTTTCATAGAATTGCCACAAGAGCAGGAATATTAAAAATAATCGGTAAGACTGCCAACGAAAAAAATATCTACAATATGGATTCACATGAGATTCGTGATGTATTGGTATCTGTTTTAACTGATTGTAATTGCCGTGAAGATGTAGTAGAAGAAGTGGTGGGACACAAACCAAAAAACTCTTACAAAAAACAAGCAAAATTATTCCCAGACAGCATAAGAACGGAATATGCTAAAGCTTCCAAGCGACTAAACATATTTGAGACTTGGGCATAATTATTTACAAAAATAACTCTCAGTCATTTCCTAACAGCAAAGCATTCTCTTTACAGTTCTTGGATTTTCTGCTCCAATTATACAGTTGTAATATACTACAAGTTGATACACCAACACACAAACCAATACAAATGATTTCACGTTGTCAAATCCTTTCACATGTACAGTTCTAATGTTGAACGTATCTTTGAATATTTCAAATAAAGGTTCAATTGAGACTTTTCTTTGTGAGTACAACTCTTGACCTTGTACAGAATTATAAAAATCTGCAAGTTTGATTCGCTCTGGCGGTGTTGATGGATATATTTTGATAGAACAAATCAATCTCAAATGTCTCTCATCACTAAACTGATATAATGATTTATCATCATATGGCACATCACATAAAATATTTTCAACCAGTCCTGCAAGTGGTTTGACTAACGTTTCATACATTTTACCATCAGAAACATTTGCAGTTGAGACATCAGCAGACAATGGAACTATCAGTTTTCCAGTACTGCAACTCATGTGCAGTTTGTATCCAAATATCCAACCCTTTGATTTTGAAAAACCCCATTTTGCATCAGTATCAATTCCTGGGATTGGTAGACGATTGTTCCTTATGTCTGATTTGTGCCATACTGGACCATCTGCTTTTAGCATTGAACTATCCCCTGATGCTGAAACATTTTCCACCAATCCCTCTGAGATGAATTTGTTGCCCATGGTACTAATCATGTCACTAATTGGTAGAAATTGAAATCGTCTGTCAATAGTTCTTCTGTCTGGAATTTGAGTTAATTTGCAAACCTTGAGCAGTTTGTCATTGGAAGGTTTGATTGAAAGGAAATAATGTAATGTATTGTTACTAGGAATTCTCATCCAAGATTTTATGATGGACAGCTGTACCATTAGAATTGTAGAGTATACGTACGGTCTACCAGGTTTCAGTATCTCTTCATACAAAGACAACATTCCCACCAAATACAAAATACCAATAAGAAATGATTCCGATAGAATCTTGTTAGGGATTTTCATTTGTTTTGACATTACAATGAACAAAACATGATAAGATCCTTAGCTTTTTCTATTTGAATAATTTGAGAATTGACTCAAAAATTAGAATTAGTTATGCCCATGTCTCACATATTTACAAAATTCTCAAACGTTGTATCAGGAAATGATGATTCAGATTCTTTAAAGATTGAACTCAATGATGCCTTGGCAAAACTCAAAGCAAAAGAAATTGCAGATCAAAATAAAGATTCCATACTTACGAGACATGAATCATTTCTCAAACAACAACAGCAAGATGCTGAAGAAAACAAGAAAAAGATTGCTGAACTGCAAGAGCAGATAGCAAGACTGAATCAAAATTCTAATTCTACAGAGTTTTGCTGTGCCCAATGCAGTACGATTCATAGCAAGCAACAGTGTCCTACATGTAGCTCCAAACTAAAGAGAATCTATGAGGATAACATATCAGAGTAAATCATTTCATTTTGGGCAAAATCACTTTTCTACAATAATGTAATCTTGTCCACAGTTATCCTTTCGTGATATCTGGTCAAGTAATGATGATGATCATTATGGATTGAAATGATCACAATATGCGATCATAACGATCCATTTTTAACAAACAATACCGTAAATTACGGTACTGTGATTTATGAGAAGAATTTTGGGTTTTTCAGTAGATGGGAAAGTAACTCAATTTAGATCAAAAACTATCAATTATTCAATCAATCTATTCAGATAGAAAAAGCTTGATGAAAGTATGTCACTCCATCAAATATGCATTGTACTTCATTTGATACCATGACACACCAAGGCGTGATACTATCTAAAGCATTTGAGATTATCACTAAAATAATGTACAATATCTTATTGTTTCCATGCTCTAGTAAAAATAACTCACGGTTCCACAATGCAGACGCACATAATTCTATCATGTCATTGTGTTTGGGAAATTCATATTCTGAATCTGGATTAAAGAGACTGGCAATGGAATCAGATAATGCTTCTCCAACTGGTTTCATGGTTGAGAAAAATCATATCAAAAATATCACAAAAAACAATGCAAATTCAATTACATCGTTCACTGGATAGTACCATATCAAAATTACAAGAATTGGGAGTATTGGAACAACCAGTTACTGTAGCAATTGACAAACATCTAATCCCAAGATATGACAAATTGCCAAATCATTCTTTAATAAAATCAAAATCTAAAAACAGTACTACTCATTTTGAGAGTTACTGCACCATGCAGTGCGTTGAAAAAAGAATCAGGGCTCAATTAGGTTGTTATCCTTTGTATGACAACATATCAAATGCCGATTTTGTGCGTAAATTACTCTCTGATGGCATCAATAATGGAATCAAGATTAAACTATTGCTAGTGGATAGGGAGTTTTTCACAGCTGGAACAATTTCAGAAATAAAACAAAGGAATTTAAAATTTCTAATGCCTGCAAAAAAGAATTCTCGAATCAAAGATGCCATTTTACAATACGTTAATGGAGATAGAAAGTCAATCTCGCCATACACAATAAAATCATCATCAGGACATGTAGAATCATTTAATCTAGTTATTCTACCAAACAAAAATGCAAGAAAAAAATCAGATATTATTGATCAGTATGCTGTGTTTGCAACAAACGTTTCACCAAAAGAAATATCTGAAAATATACAGGACATTCCAACTGATTACAAGAAACGTTGGGGGATTGAAACAGGTTATGCATGTGTGGGAAGGTTCAGACCAAAAACCACCAGTTCAAACCAATCCATAAGATTGTTGTATTTTTACTATTCCTTGATTTTGTACAATGCATGGATAATTGCTAATTTGATTATCTCAGAAGAAACTAATGTACAAAATCACAAACCAATAATATCAATTGAAATTCTCAAATATTTCTTTGTAAAGATAATTATTCATTACTTTAGAAATAACAAAAATAATTATTTTCTAGAATGTGTAACTTGAGTTACTTTCCCATCTACTGAGAGCAATCATCCATTAGATGCAACACTTGAAGGTGCAACACTAACACCGTCTCTAGGAAAAATCCCAATAGGTGGTGATGATTCCGCATTCTCGGCAGTTGAGAGAATCTTTGTAATGGCTAATGGTCCAACAGGTGATAAAAATCCACAAAGACAGGGATTAAATTCAGCAATTGTTGATCATAGATCTCCACTAAACGTGTTAGGTGGAATACCAACTATAGCTACTGATTACTCACCGCTTTGGGATGTTAATCTAGGATTTTGGACGGATGAGGCACTAGAAAAACACTATGACTCTAGGGTTACTGAGGAATTCCAAATATTAGGCCTTGTAGAGCAAGGATGGATTACAGGTCCTGATGGTGGAGAGTTTGGCAGTACAGGTATAATAGTTAACTGTCCAATTGTGTTTAGATTTTTATAAACACTCTTTTCTTTTTTTAGCAAAATATCTCCAAAAAAATCAAGACAATATTTTTGGCAATGCACCGTCAGTTGGAACAGAGAATAACCATAAACAGATGGAAATGCCCGAATTAAATTTTCGTATATTATAATCATCATCTCAAATTATACGACACTTGGCTGTTGCGTGCAAACTTAGCATACAAAAACAATGCCTGTTGGAAGTACTGCAATGTACGATACAGATGACGGACGGACAGGCGGTTCATACGGCAGTCATTGCAAAGGTATGGTGTTTTGGCCATCTAGTACAGACACCTGAGACATCCCTTAATGTGATGTTAATTGATTCAGGACCTGCAGAAATTTTGCAAAGATTCTGCAAAACCAGCCAATTCAACAAATGAGAGCTGAACAGGCTGGGGGGAGGGGAGAGAGATGAAATAGGATGTGATGGATTCAAGAAGATTTTAGGCACAAAAATACATGTTGCTGTAGAATCAAATGGACTGCCAATCTCAATTAGAACCAGTTCTGCAAATCAACACGATAATACTAAATTCATTGATGTGTTAGAAAATATCTCAGAATATTTGGATGATGGTTCCATACAAGAAATAGTGTCAGCATATACAGACAAAGGGTATGATGCAAAATACATTAGATATTATCTCAGATGTCATAGAATGGATTGTTATATTCCATACAGGAGTAATTTCAAATACATCATAGCAAAAAATCTAAAAAACAATTACAACAAAACAAGATTTGTTGTTGAAAGATTCTTTGCATGGCTCAAGTGTGGATTTCATAGGACTGCAATCAGATATGAGAAGAACTATGAGACTTGTCTGGGATTTGTTTACCTTGCATCAATTTTGATGTATTGGAGTGTTTTAGGATAAGTTGCAAGCATAATTTAGATTTTACAAGTATTACGTGGATTGGACTTTCTAGAAATCATCAAGATTTCACTCATATGTGATAGTATCTAGATCCATGCTAATTTTATCTGATAATTGTATATTATCATACCAGTTCTTATGTTTAGAATCTTCAGATGAATTATCTATACTAGATAAGGCGATAATAATTTTATCTGAGTTCCTAACATGTTCATAAATATTTCTTTCATATTTTTGCCAACCAGTATCCTTTGTTCCCCCACTTATAAAATAATGTTCAAAAAGCAGCTTGTATGATTCTGCATCGTAGATAGAAACTAGAACATTTGTTACATCAATTTTAGCAGAATTTGAAGTTGCTCTATAATCAAAAGATAACGTAAGAGAATTATTCTTTAATTCTGAGATATCTACAGTTTTTTGTATGCCATTAACAGATGATACTCTATTTCCACTAATCATTGCAGCTTGAGAATCATGGATTAATTCATAACCTATTTTACCAGTCCATAGAGACCATCCCTCAAGATCACCATCAAACGTATCAAAAATTATCTCTTTTGAATTATCTTGTATAAGGTAAATATTATCGAACCAAGCATGTTGATTATGATTATATATCCAATTATCCTGTAAACTTAGAACAATTTTGATTTGTGTTTCTCCTGTGATGAATTTTGAAATATTTTTTTGGTATGTTTGCCAACCAGTATCCTTTATTCCTCCTGATACAAGACTTTCTTTAAATAATTCATTGTAATCTGAATCATAAATTATGAGTTTCGAATTGGTGACTGTACTATCTGAAGTATCTGATTTTACTCTATAATCAAATGATAAGATTAATTCTTTGTTAGTTAGGTTAGATACATTCACATTTTTTTCCAAACCTATATGGGTTACAAAATTATCTCCACTAAGGTGTACCGCTTTTGAATCTATTTCCAAGGTATATTTTGGGAATCCTGACCAAAATTTCCACCCCTCAAGATCACCATCAAAAGTATCATTGATGAAAAACATTGTATGATGATCATTAAATATTGGCATATCATTATGGTATGAAGTAATTTTATTATTCATAGTATGAAGACAACGATCAGAGTTTATCCAAAACAATGTAGGCATTTTATAGTAAATATTAGCACTGTTATCACCGATGCAGTCATAGCTAGTATTTATGAAACCTTCCTCTAATGATACCTCAAAGGTTATCATAATAACTGAAAGTGGTTCATTAGAGTATACATGGTATAAAACAAATTCTAAAAGATCATTATCAGCATGCTTTAGTGTTAAAGTTGAATGAGGGTATTTCTCAATAAATGCTTTGTATACATCTGTATGTTTTATTTTTTCATAAAAATAATCATTATTATTTATGTTATCAAATAATTCACTGCGTAAATTGTCTTGTTTTGCAATAAACTCCAAACCAATATCAGTTGTAGAATTATAAAAAATATTTTCTGCTAACTGGTCAAAAAAATCCTCAAAAGGCTGTAGACCAACTGCTATTGATATTATCAAGACACAAAAAATTACTGTCTTGTCAGATATCATCTGGAATGGACCCTTGTTTTTAGTACCACTTTTTGCATAATTTTACATACAGTCTGATTCATTTATGTTTTCATCTCCATTTCTAGACTAAAATCACGATACGTATGGAACAGAGGTAAGAATCATAGGATATGCGGAAACTAGATCCAGTCAAAGTATCATGGATAATCAGAACAAAAGATAACGCCTAGATTAAACCGAATAATTTAGATCAGAGAAGAATTTTCAAGCAATAATGGAGACTCTGTGTGTGTTTAGGTCGTGCCTAGATATATCGAATAGTTAGATCAGAGAAGAATTTTGCAACAATAATGGTAAAACTCACAGCTTCAAACCCACAAAAACAATTCATCATGATTCGTATGGGTTCACGTCTAATTCCAACCAATAATGTGAGATGTAGGTATTCACAAAAAGAACGAGTATTTCTAGAAAAACGAGATGCATTTCCTGCAAAACATAAACCATTTTTACCTTAATTATAGTGTGGACCTGTTGGGAGTTGAACCCAAATCTCCTAGGTTTCACGTAGGTGCGTGACCGTCACGCTACAGGCCCACAAAGTTTATTATAAAATCTGAACTAATAACGTTAGGTTTCACGTAGGTTAGGCCAGCGCGCTAATCTCTTTTTCTATTCTAATAACATCAGTACTTGGGAAAGTAATTACCTGACATAAATCATAATTAAAAGTCGTGGATCTGTTGGGAGTTGAACCCAAATCTCCTAGTTCTTAGGTAGGTACGTGACCGTCACGCTACAGGCCCACAAAGTATATTAAAAAACACTAAACTAATAATGTTAGTTCTTAGGTAGGTTAGGCCAACGCGCTAATCTCTTTTTTCTATTATCAAAATAATTACTTTGTTTCCCAACCCCAAATAACCATCAACACTCTTTGATGCTTTGAAATCATTTCTGATTCTATTGCATTGCAATCATTTTATTGTACAGACAAACTTTCATTTTCAATTCATGAATCATGTTTTCTCTCTTGTGCGATGTCACATGCTCTCCAAATATTCTTTTGAATACAGAGAATACTCCCTCTACAATCCATCTATCCCCATAGCTTACGCTGAGCTTCCATAGATCCAAGTTATACAATTGTGCCAAAACGGACTTTCTCCGAGGATAACAATCAGTTACAACTGATGAGTTTTTTCTTGTTTTAATTGCAGGTAGAATATCATTATCATAATACAGATATGAAAAATTATCCTTTGTATCATATGCACCATCAGCCAAAGTTTTAGTGACATTGCCAAACTGTTTTGATTGCTCAACTAGCGATATGAAATGTTTTGAATCATGTGACTTGTCATCTGTAATATCAATCCCTGTGATCTGTTTAGATTTCACATCTACTGCGGTTCTGGTGCATTCTAGTGATCTAGCACACACATCATGAAATATGGATCTTCTTCAAATTGCATTTTTTTAAATTGTATGGTTTGGACACGAATAATTTTCCATAGAAATTATACTTTAGACCCTGCTGGTGCATTTTGGTGATCTAATCACTATTTTACATCTGAATTTACAACAATAAGAAATTATGTTTCGATCTTAAGATCGATCTTTAATTCAGTAGATGGGAAAGTACATCAAATTACACATTCTAGAAAATAATTATTTTTGTTATTTCTAAAGTAATGAATAATTATCTTTACAAAGAAATATTTGAGAATTTCAATTGATATTATTGGTTTGTAATTTTTTACATTAGTTTCTTCTGAGATAATCAAATTAGCAATTATCCATGCATTGTACAAAATCAATGAATAGTAAAAATACAACAATCTTATGGATTGGTTTGAACTGGTGGTTTTTGGTCTGAACCTTCCCACACATGCATAGCCTGTTTCAATTCCCCAACGTTTCTTGTAATCAGTTGGAATGTTTTGTATGTTATATGATATTTCTTTTGGTGAAACGTTTGTTGCAAACACAACATACTGATCAATAATATCTGATTTTTTTCTTGCATTTTTGTTTGGCAGAATAACTAGATTAAATGATTCTACATGTCCTGATGATGATTTTATTGTGTATGGCGAGATTGACTTTCTATCTCCATTAACGTATTGTACAATTGCATCTTTGATTCGAGAATTCTTTTTTGCAGGCATTAGAAATTTTAAATTCCTTTGTTTTATTTCTGAAATTGTTCCAGCTGTGAAAAACTCCCTATCCACTAGCAATAGTTTAATCTTGATTCCATTATTGATGCCATCAGAGAGTAATTTACGCACAAAATCGGCATTTGATATGTTGTCATACAAAGGATAACAACCTAATTGAGCCCTGATTCTTTTTTCAACGCACTGCATGGTGCAGTAACTCTCAAAATGAGTAGTACTGTTTTTAGATTTTGATTTTATTAAAGAATGGTTTGGCAATTTGTCATATCTTGGGATTAGATGTTTGTCAATTGCTACAGTAACTGGTTGTTCCAATACTCCCAATTCTTGTAATTTTGATATGGTACTATCCAGTGAACGATGTAATTGAATTTGCATTGTTTTTTGTGATATTTTTGATATGATTTTTCTCAACCATGAAACCAGTTGGAGAAGCATTATCTGATTCCATTGCCAGTCTCTTTAATCCAGATTCAGAATATGAATTTCCCAAACACAATGACATGATAGAATTATGTGCGTCTGCATTGTGGAACCGTGAGTTATTTTTACTAGAGCATGGAAACAATAAGATATTGTACATTATTTTAGTGATAATCTCAAATGCTTTAGATAGTATCACGCCTTGGTGTGTCATGGTATCAAATGAAGTACAATGCATATTTGATGGAGTGACATACTTTCATCAAGCTTTTTCTATCTGAATAATTTGAGAAAATGATCGTTATTTTTTGATCCGAATTGAGCACTTTCCTATCTACTGGCTCTCAGTGCTGATATACAGCACGGGTCTTGCAAAGCTAAACCCAGGTGTTAGTTTTATGGTAACTGTTCCCTCTTCAGGACAAAACGCCACTACCTTATCATGTACTTTTGAATAATCAGGCGTTCCATCACAGTATGAGAATCCATCACCTGCTGCGATCATTGGTGCATTGTATATTTCCCGTCCTGCGTTAGTTACCAGTACCAACGGTGAATAATGCTCATCACCTACAGATCCTGGCTGAAAGATTTCTGGAGGGAATGGTGAATCAATACCAGGAGATACGATTCGTTCAGGTGAGAAATCAACCATGCCTCTAGTAAACACAAGTTCTGCGTTTTCATTTATTTTTGCATATCTTATTGATTGTGATATTTCAGAATACTTTAGCTTGGGTGAATGATTCAACCCTAAAGCTTCTGCATTTCCTTTGTCAGTTGTATCAGTTAAGATATACCAGACAGTTTTGTATTTATCAAAGCCATCACGAACCAGACCCTTATACAATGGTAAAGTGATTGTTGCCTCATCAAGATCAATCTGACCAGATTTTAGTAACTGGTATGGACCAATCAATTCCTTTTGTACATCACTTGGTGCTGGACCAAAGTAGGTTAAGGGAATGTCAGCTCCAATACTTGGAGGTGCCGGGGCTACATCATCATCAGGGTTATTCATTTGGTCTGCAAAGATAGGAATTATAATCCCAACAAACAGAATTGCAAAGATAGATGAAATTGCTAGTTTTGTTGTCATTGATTAATTAAATTAAGGTGATTATCAATTATTCACCACCAACATATAATCAAGCAATAATGAGAAAGTATCTTCCATCTCTGTTGTTGTATCTCCATTCCATCTCTTTGATGTACAACAAGAATTTACCTGGACTGACACCATGATGCTTTGCCATGTTCTCTTTTGCAAAACTCCAAAACCCTTCGATTCCATTTATGTACACATCATCTTTGCCAAACATCTTGCTGTGGTCTATTGAGAGATGCTTGTAGCCATTGAAAACTAGCGAATTGTATCCTCTCCACTTGTCCGTATACACAATGCTTCCTTTCTTTACTTTCTTGATAGTACTTGTAAGAAGTGTCTTGGCCTTTACGTTCTTTACAATCTCAACATGAACTTTTCCATTTCTCTCTAAAATTCTAAATACAATAGTTTTGTTTTTAGATCCTCTGCCACGATTTCCCTTTCTTTTTCCTCCAAAATAGTACCTCGTCAGCCTCAATCTGACCCTTTAGAACATCATCTGTTTTGGATTGTTCTTCAAGTATTGAGAATCTCATGATGTCAAAAGAATGCAGTGCGGTAGGATAACTAACACCAACTTCTTTTGCTGCACGTCTTGCACTAATCCCAAGATCAAATAGTTTGATTAGAACCAACCATTTTGGATAATCAATATTGATGATGCCAAACTGTGTATCTGAGAATGGTTTGTAGTTTGTCTTACATTTACTGCATCTCAAATTCCCTCTGCTCATCAGATAATATTTTGGAGAATCACACTTGGGACAACATACAGAACTTGTACTGTTGAATCTTTTACACAGAAATTTTAATGATGTTGATTTATCTGAAACTATTTTGGATAGCTCAATGATATTGATAGTTTTTTCCAATAATTACATAAAATTAGTTTGGGGGCAATAGGTTTACAATCACCTAACTATTTTATTTTAATTGTAATTTCCTCCCCGTTCCCAATGGTTGATGTAATTGTTCTTAAATTTGGATTTGTTTTTACATAGTTTGAAAATTTCTTCATTTCCTGTCTGTATTTTTCAGGATAGATCATATTGTCTGTAATTATTAGCCCTCCTAAAGATACCATGGGTAGAATCAAGTCAAAATATTCAATTATGTTTTCTTTATCTGCATCAATTAAAACTAGATCAAAAAAATTCTTATTTTTTTCGTGTGTGTTAAGTTCTTCTAGTATCTTGATTGCCTCCCCCTCTTTAATCATAATTGATTCTAAAAGTCCAGATTTTTGAAAATTTACATTAGCTCTTTTGATCTTGCTTGGATTTTTTTCAATTGTAATGATTTTGCCTGATTTTTCAGTAATGGCTTCTGCACACCAAATTGTTGAATATCCTGTAGATGTTCCAACTTCAAGCATATTTTTGGCATTTTTTAGGCGCAAAATCATGTTTAAGAATTCCCCTGTTTCTTTAGTAATTGCAAGCATTCTGTCTTGTGGGGCAACTTCAACTTTTCTTGCTTTTTCAAGACTAGATTGAGTTTCTAATTCTTTTAGCACTTTTGAAATCTCCTCTTTCATCTATTTTCTGTATAAATAATGAAATTTAATCCTGTCTTGAGAAATTTGTATTTTTAAAACACTTGATGGTTTTTATTTAGCATATTGTTTTTTTAATTTAGAATGGCAAAGAAAAAAGTTGATTTACTTGATGTTGTTCAAAAAATTCTCAAGTTAGATAATAAAATGAGATTTGCAGCAGTTATTGATCCAAAAGGGAAGATTCGAGAAGCCATTATGAAAACAGGAAAAACCAATTTAAAATCTCAAAAAGAAGAAGAACATTTCTGTAAACAAGTTGCACAAAGACGTTCTATGAGAAAAGAATTTGACAGATCTCTTGGTAAAGTAAGATATGTCCATGTTGAAAGAGAAAAAGTTTCTCAAATGGTAATTTACACCAAGAGAAATATTGTATATTTTACAATGGAGCCTGAAATGCCAATTAATACTAAAATCAGATTAATTACAAAAATCAAAAAAATTACTGCTGACCTTTAGGGTTATTTACTTACTTCTTTCTTCCAAATTATGGTATTTCACAAATATCTTGGGGATTCAAAGATGTTTGAATATGACAAACATTATCGTGAATGTCAACAACAAAATAGGCCATTTATCAAGGCCAAAACCAATCCTGTTCATGACAACTATTTCATTCAGATTGATATGATGACCTGTAACTATGAATTAAATAAAAATGACAAAGAAGCAATTCAAAAATTAATTCAATCTGAAATTGATTATGTTAAATCAAATTCTAAATATGATTTTCAAGGATTTAGCATAGATAAAGAACTTGCATGGTTTGATGGTGTTTCTTCTGAACATGTAGATGGTTTTTGTATAACTCTTTATGATTTAACACAAAAATCCTAATTAAAATCGTATTAAATTTTTTAAAATTTTATCTATTACCTGAATTTCTTGTTTTCTTTCTTTAATTGTGGATTGATTCCATTCTTTTGCAAATTCTGATTGTTTATCCATTTTCTCTAAAATTTCTATGTACTTTACTAGGTGAATTTTGTAGTCATGGAGTAAATCTAGATGTTTATTGTGATTTTTTTCAGTTGGTGTTGCCATCCCACTCCTCTTCTTTGATATCTGGAAACATGTCTCTTATTCTTTTTTTGTCTTTCTCCATTGCATCGATTCTATTATCCAAATGACTTATGATTGCTGGTTCACCTTCTTGTTTTTTTTCTTCTTGAATTTCCGTGATGACCTTGGTTAGTGATTTATAATATGATATGTGGTTTTTCTTAGATTCTTCTGATGTATCTTCCTCTTTTACATCCATGATTTTTCATAAATTATTGAAAATAAGTACTTGATCATTCGCTGTTTATTTACACTAATATTGAAATTATGTCATCGTAATACATGAAAATTTTAATTGATGAAATGGATGATGGCTGGGATGATAAACTCAAAGAATTAGGTTATGATGCCTATAGCGTTAAAAAGTTACGTACGGATGGACACAAACTACGAACTGACTATTCTGTGATTAATTATGCTAAAGAACACAACATGATATTGGTCACCCGTGATACCGAAAGTGGTCAAGCATGTGAAGAAAATGATCTTCCATACATATTATTAGATAATAATGAAATTTTTAAAATTGTTTTAGAGAAATTAAAAAATTCTTAATTCACATTTTTTGAATCTATTTGAGATATTCTTAAATTTGCAAGAACTTCATTAAGAAAATCTCCTTCTGGTTGATGAGTGATGCTATTCATGATTGATTCCCAACAATCGTTTATTTTTCTTATAATTTGTGAATACATCTTGTCTTTTCTAAATGCTGGATAATATGACAGTAATTTCATTATTCCATCAGTAGATTGCACTATGTGTATTTGATGAATAATTGATCTTAGTCTTTCATGAAACGAAAAATTCTCTTCTTTTATTATGGCTTCAAAATTTGCAATTTCTTCATAAATCATATCTACTTCTTTATGCAAATTTTTTAGTTGACTGTTTACAGATTCTGATAAATTAATCAATTCATATTCGATATGTGACCTACTGTGAACTTTCTTATCTATTTCCCCTGATTCAACTAGAGCACTGATTTCTCTGTATACTATTTTTTCATTTCCTACTTTTTCTATTACTCTTTTGGCAAGTTCTGTTCCTCTGATCTTCCCATTTTCGTTTAGTATTCTAATGATCTCTGTTTTGATAATTTCTGAATTTTTATCCATTTTTTCTCCCAAACTCTACTTTTGATATTTTTTTAGTATTGCTAATTCTCCAATATCATTAATTTCTATTATTAATTGCTCCAAGATTTCTATTCCTTTTTTTATTGGCTCTTTTTCTAAATTTTTATATTCTAATTTTTGTTTCAAAACCATTCTTTCATTATTTACAAAACTCAAAAGTGGTACATTTTCTCCCATATTCAAATTAACAAAAAAATCAATATACTCTTCAGTTGATTTTATTGCCATGCTATATAGTCACCATTCTAGTATTTGTTTGAAGACATACAATCTAAGTTTATTTACAATTTTGAAAGAATTCCTTCATGGATAGTTGTGATAGGCGTGTACGCGCTTACAAAAATGGAAAAACATTTGATCAATGTCGAGAAATTGCTGAATCTATGAATCCTGGTTTTAAAAAATACATTGAAGATAATGGAAAAGTTATGTGGACTGAAATTTTAGACAAAGTAGATCATGATGAGATAATTTACAAACTGACGCTCAAATACTTACGTCGTGATGGTTATGATATTGGTACTCACAAAATCCCCGAAGTAAAGAAATCACAATCTAGTTAATCTTACAACTTCCATCCGTATTTCGTAATTTTTTTGCCATGACATATGGTGTTACAAGTAATACTGGTATTGAAATTGCAATAAAAAATGTCTGTAATTCAACTAATGCAATTGATAGTGCAATTCCACTTGCTGTCCCAATAAACACTGACAAAAATGATCCTGCACAAGTTGGGCATGCAATGAACAATCCTGCAATAGCTCCAATACTGCTTGCACCTCTACCTTTTTTAGAAATTGTGTATGCGTTTACTGCAATTGCTGCGTTTAATCCTACTAGATATGAAACAATAATTTGTAGCACTAAGTTAAGAGGAATTACATTTAATCCTACATGATCTGTGAGGTAAATGATTACTTGAGGCATGTATCCTGGTTTGTCACAGCATGGTGCAACAAACCCTGATGGTATCTCTGCTCCGTAATGATAAGAGAAACTCACATCTGGTTGATATACCAGAGTTCCTGAAACCATTGAAAAAAATATCCCATATCCGATAAATGTGGCAACAAAGATTTTCCTAGATTTTGAATTCCATGTTGTAATTGCTATAATTGTTGAGAGATCTTTTCCTTTGTTTTCTACTTTATCTCTATGATATCTATACATTCCAAAAGCAATGGCTCCAAAAGAAACTATTAGAATAATATAAAATCCATATGCAATTCTTTGTATGGTATCAATTGCACTTGGTGTCAAAAGTTCTGAATTTTCATATCTTCCATAAATTAAAAACAAAATTGCAATTGTAACAAATCCTAAAATAATCAGTTTTTTCCCTTGATTTGTACTCTTTTTAACATGCGTCTCCATGTTTCTGTTTTTTTGATTATAACAATAAATTCTATCCTAATTTAATAGTCAATCCTATTTGGAATGCTGTAATTATTGGCTTTCAGATGTTTCTTTAATTTTGGCTAAGACAAATTTTGTCATATCGTTTAGCATTGCCAAATCTCTGGTGATCTCTTCGTGGACATACATACCTAATTGATTGTATATTGTATTAGACCTCTTGCGTAATTATAGAGATTTTTTCTCAAATTTTGTATTTTAACAGAATTCATACCTGAAAATTCAAATTTCTCAACCAATTTGAAAAATCCTGCAGCAAAATTCACGCCTAGAAATAATTACGCAAGACGTCTATTGATAAGAATATGTCAGTTCGATTTGTTACACATTATCTTATTTTCAACTAAGTTTGGGGACAAAAATGTAGATAATTGCAATTATTTCCAACCTTCCAAAAATCATCAAAAATCCAAGTACAATCTTTGTTGCAGGATCTGTGTCAAAATCAATTACTCCTGCTGATAACCCCCCTGTAGTGATTACTCCTGCTGCTTCAAAAAATGCATCTTGGAATGGTACATCTTCTATTGCTGCAAGGTGCAATCCTGTGATTGCTGAAATTGTGGGAAACAATGCTATGATGATGATAGTTGAAATTATTTCCTTTTTTGATTGGACTGAAAGTTCTGCTCTTCGTGCTTTACTGAGTAAAGATCTGAGATCTTTTAGATGGAATAATCTGAATATTTTCAAACCCCCTGCTGTTGAGAATCCACAACCTCCGATGAACATTAGAATTATCAGTATTGTATGTGCACCCCCGTTTAATCCCGCAAGACTTTCAATTTGGAGTCCTGCAGTGGTGCTGGCAGATACAGAGTAAAATGCACTTTGCAAAGGATCATCTAAACCACTGATACCAATAAACAAAACTGTTGCACTTCCTAAAATTGCAAAGTATGTTAAAACTTCTTTTCCAAGTTTTGGTGAAAGGAATTTTTTTCTTACAAATGCATAGTGGAATGTAAATGGTAATGCACCTAGAATCATTGCACCCATTAAGATTATGTGTTCTTGCCATACCAAATCATCTAAAATTGTAGATGTTGGTGTAAATCCTCCCGTTGCCAAAGTACTCATTGCTAGTGAGAAATTATCTATCATCGATAATGAGAAAACATCTATGATGTCACCTTCTCCAAATATGTGTAGTAGAAATGCTACAATCACAATGTAGATTGCAAAGATGACTGTGATGGTTAAGAATAACTCTTTCATGTGTAATGTTCTTCCAGAAATAAAACCACGCATTGATTGTAATTTTGATTCTGGATAAAATGCAGTAATTACCAAATAAATGAAACTCATTCCTCCTACAAGTTGGGTATAGCTTCGGAAAAATGTAAAACTCTGAGTTAGTTCTTCTGGCTCATCAAATAATGATATTCCTCCTGTAGTGAATCCTGCAGCACTTGAAAAAAATGCATTACCAAATACCTCTACACTAGTTTCATCACTTGGAAATACGTACAGATAGGGAACAGTTCCAAATAAAGACAGCAAAAACAGGCTTGAAAATACAAGAATTGACGCCTGTTGTAGATTCAGACTAGATTTTTCACCATAAGAATTGAGGAAAAATCCTGTAACTAGTAAAAGAACGGTAGTAAGATAAATTCCTGTAGCTGTAGTTGTATCTTCTAACACTGTGGCAACAATTGCTGGTACCAAAAGTAACACTCCTGCAAATTGTAATACAAATCCAAGATTACCCAAAACTGCTTTTACCGGCGGGCTAAGGAGACGTGGGGCTGTAGCAGTTGCATCTCTAATAACATTTGCAATTACTGTTTGGAAAATCATTCCAATTACTTGGTTTTTCTTTGATAATACTGGGAGTTTTCTGATGTTGTTATCTCTCATTTTATGTAATGCATCTTGTAATGTTGCTTTTTCATTAATTGTAATTAGTGGAGTACTCATAACATCTTTCAAAGTAGTAGCTTCGGCATACACTGTTACATCACTTACTTTACTTAGAATATCTTCATCTGTAACAATTCCAACTGGAAGATTATCTCCATCCGTAACTATGATGTCATCTGTTTCGTAGTGACGAAGCATTCTGGCGGCTTCTCTTGTTTGTGTATTTAGTCCCAGTATCAGAACATCTTTGTCCATGTAGTTTGTAACATACTTGCTAAGAACATATGATACGGCTCGTTCTGGATTTGTTGACATTAAGCTACCTTAGTTGGGGATTTTAAATAATTTGGGGTTGCGCATGAGTCTTGATCGTTTAAAAAAAATTTACCATTACTTATTTTTCATCCTGATCTCATTTTTTTTGCTATCTTTATAAGCACTGACAAGGAAGTTTATGCGTAATACAATGGAAATTGATCAAGCACAAGAGCCTGATTATGACTCTGTAAAAATCAATTATGTTGGATTTGTAGATCCATATGCTGTTGAAGGCATGGTTGTTCTAAAAGCTGATAATGGAAAAGAATTCCATATGAGGGCATTTTCTGGAGAAGTAGCAAAACATATCTCTAGTTTTGGTGAATCTGAAGGCGAAGCCGCACCCTCTATTTATAAAATGATTGAAGAGATTTGTGAGCAAAGTGAATTGGTGTTAGTTAAAGTCAAAATCTATGAAAGCGGTGACGTATTACGTGCAAATTTGTATTTTACTGGAAAAAAGGATTTGGTTTTAAGAAATTATCGTGCATCTGACGCGATGGCCTTGGGTGCTTTTTACAATATTCCAATCTTAGTACGAAAAAATCTTCTAAAAGAAAGCATGGAAGCTGAATAATTCATTATTGGGTAATTTGATTAGAATAGTTTTTTTTCTAGTATGTTGAATGGATATTATGAATGAACAAGAACAACTAATGGATAATCTTCTAAATGTAGATCTTGAAATTATTGACGTTGTTAGGGAACTACACCAAAGTCATTGGGATTCAGAATCTATGAAACAACAAGTTGGCGATTTACTTAAAATTCGTGATGAAATGGTACAAAAATTAATGTCTCTTAAAGGTGATGATCATTCTTGTGATTGTGGTCATGATCATACACATGAATAATTAATTTAATTCTTCAAAAAAATTATCTGGAAACTTTTTCTTAATTTTCAAAATTTCTGATTCATAGTTTTGAATTTTCATTTGAATTTCTTCTAGTTCTGTACCTTGTTTTCCATCTAATGATTTTTTAAGAATTTTGATTTGTTTTGTTAGCGTCTTGTACATTATTGAAAACTCTGGAAAATTTTCAGGAAGTTCTTTACCCATTAGATACATTAAATACGCATCCTCCTAATACTGGGTTATGAAAATTCTACTTCTTACCATCCCAGAGGCAACAACAAGTATGGGAGTGGCATTTGGAGATCCTATAACAACTCAAAATTCCTCTGAAGAAAAAACACACTTTGTTGATGAACAAATTATGATAATGGCTGACATTTCAAATAATCAAGACACTCCACAAATTTTTGCATATATTACCCAAGTTAGAAATTCTGATGATGTCGTGATTTCGTTGTCTTGGATTACTGGCTCTTTATCCCCTAGACAGTCATTTTCACCTGCACAATCTTGGATTCCTACTGAATCTGGAACTTATCACATTCAGGTATATGTTTGGGAAAGTATTGATAATCCTTCAGTATTATCACCACCATTATCTATGATGGTAAATGTCCGCGAACGTCAAATGTGATAAATTAAACATGCTTCATAATTCGGCAATTCTCATCATCTATCAGTTATAGCTTAGAGGTTGATTAATCATCAGCACTTTTTCTAACATTTTCTAGGATATATTATCATTCAATTTCTAAATCAGAACCTTTTTCACATGATTGATTTCCACTATGGTATTGGCAAATTTTGAAAAAATCTATCAACGTGTAGCCGAGCAAATTGTTCAAAGATGTCACGGGGCAATCAAGATTACTAAACATGGAAAAGTTATTGAAGTGTATGATACCAAACGTCACATTTGGAGTAATGGGTTAGCTGGTCTAATAATTAAAGAAGAATCTCGTAATGCTGATTTGAAAGAATGGGAAATTGCTAGGTACATTCGACCTCGTATAATTGCTATGCTATTAGAAGATAAAAAAGGATTATTATCTACAAGATTAACTCCTGACAGCAAAGAAAATAAAACAAATAAGAGATTATTCGATGTACAATTCTCGAAGAAACCTATTTCCGAAAAATCAGCTACAAAGAAACGAATTTACAAAAAAGATTCTACTGACAAACAATCTGCAGGAAAACCATTTTCAAAACCAAAGATCTAATTTTACTTAAAAAATTGATAATCAATAACCAACTTTTCTGATCAAATGAGGCTCTTTTAACATAATTGTATCATCTTTCGTAGATGACAAATCTACCACTTTGAGATTATGGTTAGTAATTACAATCAATGCTTCACATCTTGAACAAAGAATTGTCTTTCCGCTTGATCTTTCTTCTCTAACTAGGTCTTTTTCTAATCTGTCTTCTTTTTGACATGTGGGGCAAAGTCTTGGTTCTTTTAGTATCGTAATTATTTCTTTAATGAATATTGTTCTGCCCATAACTTCTTGTTCTGAAAAACCGCTATAGAATAGTATTGTTAATTGGTATCAGCATTCCATTTTGAATGTCAAACCGTTTTAATCATTCAAAATTAGAACGAGTGGTATTCAGTATATTTCCACACTAACCAACTAACACTATTTTCTAGTATTTCTTGAAAATATATTTTTGGGCTAGACTGCTTTTCTTAGTGGCTCATTAACTGCTTTGTAATAATCGGGTGTGTCCTAAAAGTAGACAAATATAACAATTTTATTCAATTCTGTAACATATTGATCGCATGGAATCACAACAACTATGCAAAACAAATCAAAAAGAGACTGGCAAGTATATGGCACATATCGCAAGGATGAGGAGATTCTATTCTTGGAAAAAGTAAAGAAGACAGTTTGGAGTATGGATACACCATGGGAACCAAAGACAGGCGGACGTCCTGCATTTCCAACAAAAGCAAAGATAATGTGTGCAATGCTAAAGGTAAAGTTTGGATTGGATTATCGTTCCATGGAGTCCCACTTGAGATCAAGGCCGGATCTGTTGGAAATAATGGAGCTCAAAAAAGCACCAAGCAAGACTGTCATTAATGACAGTCTAAAAAGAATTCCAATGCCTTATTTGAAAAAGGTAAACGCAAAACTCACAGAACCAATCAAAAAAAAGACATAGCTCCTGACAGTTCAGGATTTGGTACCAAAAGATGTGAGGCTTGGTTTGACATCAAGACAAACACGCACAAATCCAAGAAATTATATCTAAAACTGCACATCCTAATTGCAATACAGTCCATGGCAATAGTATCTTTTGACATTACTAAAGGAACTCGTGGTGATGCACCAATTCTCAAAAAACTAATCAAAGACATTCCAAAGGGAATTGGTGATTTTTGTGCAGATCCTGCATATTTGTCACGAGACATTTGCAATATGGTAGCTACTCTGCAAAAGATACCATACATCAAACCAAAGAAGAACACAGTTAGAAATCCCAAAGGCTCTGCATCATGGAAAAAAATGATAACATTATTCCAGGACAATCAAGATGAATTTGACAGACATTATCACAAGAGGTCACTTGTTGAATCAGTATTTGCAGTACTCAAAAGAATCTTTGGAAATAGCTTGTCATCAAAAAACAAGTTGGTTCAAAGAAAAGAGTTGGCGTTGCGTGTAATTTGTTACAACATACGAGTTGTTAATTTGATGGGGGTTACAAAACATGTTAGAGGATAGTTTTAGGACACACCCGTCAAACTGACACAGAACGTTTAGCAACAACTTTGTTTCCTAATTCAGTTTTTCGTTAAAATATGACGAATTTCATAGGAAATAGAACAAAAATTAAAAGTTCTTGCTATCTGATTTATTTATTTGGAGCTGAATTAGGGACTCTATTATCCTCAAATTAGTTCACCCCATTATTTCCAGACTAAAGTCAAGATACGTTTGGAAAAGAGGAAAGAATCACAAGATTATGCAAAAGTTAGATCCAATCCAGATATCCTGGATAATCAAGTCAAAAGAGGATGGTGCCAAGAACGCAGACGTAGCCTCATCCATGAAGATATCTGTTCGGTGGGTGCAGAAACTCTACTCACGGTATCGCCGTACTGGTGCAGTTCCGATTCTAGGCAAGCCTGGAAGGCCAAAGGGAATAATCACAGAGCAGATGGTACAGACTGTCCAGTCTACATTTGAAAAGTTCAGGTGTTCTGCAGTATTCTTGGAGAAAATAATTGATACTACTGGAACACACATACCTCACAATACCATACACAAAATTATGAGAGATGAAGGGTTGGCAGAAGCTCAGCCAAAGAAGAGGAGAAGACGAAAGTGGGTTAGATACGAGAGGACATATTCAAACTCCATGTGGCATACTGACTGGAAGAAGCTAGATGATGGCAGATGGTTCTTATGCTACCAGGATGACGCATCAAGATTTATCGTTTCTCATGGAGTGTTTGCAGAGGCAACAACAGATAACGCACTTGTGGTATTACATGAGGCAATTGCAAAGCATGGTAGGCCTGCATCAATTCTAACTGATCATGGCTCCCAGTTTTATGCAAACCAATCAGAATACAAGAGAAAAGGAGCATCTCAGTTTGAGCAAGAACTGGTAAAATTAGAGATAAAGCATATCATGGCAAGAGTGAATCATCCACAGACAAATGGAAAGTTAGAAAGATTTCACGGCGAGATTCAGAGAAAGCAGAAATGGTTTGGCACCATTGATGAGCTGGTCCACTGGTACAATCACATAAAGCCACACATGTCACTTGACTGGGATAATCTTGAGACCCCTGTAAAGGCATATGCAAGAAAGATGCCAGAGAAGGGAACAAGAGTTATTGATGAGCAGACAGGAGAAGAATACGATGTCAAATAAGGGACGAACTGATTTTGGGATACGACAGAGCAGGGATTGGTTCTTCTGTTGCCTTTTGCATGGCTTGCTTCCCAAGTTCATTATCCAGATCTTTAAACTTCTGGATAAGTGTACAATCTGGATTTAGTGCGTATAGTTGTGCTTTGCCATACTTTCTTGTAGTTTTTAAAAATTCAAATTCTAAAATTCCATCCCAAACCTTGTAAAATGTAGTTTTAGAAATACCTGTGTACTCTATAATCTCTTTTTTAGAATAATCACTCTCTCTATTATCCAGAAAGAAGTCTATTATTCTGAGTTTTGGAGTATCTCCCATGTACTGTAGGAGTAGTGATTGGTCTTCCATAGCAATACTATGATTTTAAATGTATTTAAATGTGAACCAACAAAGGTACTATAAGTGAACACATGCTAACAGACGATAAAATCAAAGGTAGAATCATACGAAAACTCTACAGACGTGGAAATTGGGGTGCTAGCCATACCTCATTTGAGAATCTCAAAAAAGGATTCAGTCAACGAGATACTGGAAAACAGGGTTTCAAAAAAATAGATAAAATGGGAGAATCTCTGATCAAAGAAAATCTGATTTTATCAAAACCTACAGGATATGGATTAGAAGTCAGTCTGAATCCAAAGATGAAAAATAAAATCCAGGAATATTTGGAGGAATAGATGCTATCTAAAAAAGAAGCAAAGAAAATTGTGGAATCTGCAGGAATAAAATCAAATAAACTCACCAATATCTGGGCTCCTTTTCTAATTGCGGGAATGTTCAGTCTTAATGATGGAGGAAGACTTGGAATGGTTATTCCTGCTGAAATGATGCATGTTAATTATGCTAGTGATGTCCGTTTATTTCTTAGTAAATTCCCTGCTAAAATTACTATTATTGCTTTCAAAGAATTAGTTTTTCCAGATGTACAACAAGAATTAGGCACAAAAAAGGTTAACATTATTTTTTCATTTACTTGAATATTTTTGTAAATCGATATTTTTCTTCTTCCAAAAAAGTTTCTGATGGATTTCGATTTTTGCCCATAAATTTTGAAAGAAAATCTTTCATAGGTTTTTTGTATTCACCAACATGATGGTTGATATTTTAGACCCAAAATATGGGGACAAAATTTGTGATCCAGCCTGTGGAACTGCAGGTTTTCTTATTGCCTCATATGAACACATTCTAAAAAATAAAACTTCAAAGGGATTACTCAGAGAAGGGAATTTTGCAGGAGATAAAATGAATGATTCCCAATGGGAAATTCTCAGAGAAGAGAGTCTATATGGATTTGACTTTGATCAGACAATGACAAGAATTTCTTTAATGAATTTGATGATGCATGGAATTAGAAATCCAAACATTGAAAGGAAAAATACATTATCTAAAAGATATAGCGAATCAAATTATTATGATATTGTTCTAGCCAATCCACCTTTCAAGGGAAGTATTGATCAGTCAGAGCTTGGAGATAACTTTAGGATTCAGACAAAAAAGACAGAAGTATTATTTTTAGAATTAATGTTTAATCTTTTGCGAATGAGTGGAAGATGTTCAGTTATTGTTCCAGATGGGGCATTATTTGGAACTTCAAATGCACATCAAAAAATAAGAAAATTATTACTTGAAAGATGTAATCTCAATGCAATAATTTCTATGCCATCAGGGGTTTTTAAACCATATGCAGGAGTTTCTACGGCAGTTTTGTTTTTCATAAAAGGTGAACCAACAAAAGAAGTTTGGTTTTATGATATGGAAAATGATGGATTTAGTTTAGATGACAAGAGAACTAAGATTGAGCAAGATGACATTCCAGATATAATTGAAAAATTCAAGAACAGACACAAAGAAGACAACAAAGATAGGAAGGAGAAACACTTCTTTGTTCCAATTAAGGAAATTAAGGATAATAATTATGAACTGAGCATAAAAAAATACAAAATAATTGAATATAAGGGAATCAAATACGAAAAATCAAAAATAGTAAAAGAAAAAATCATAGAATTAGAAAAAAACATTATCGAAAAGTTAAACAAAATACCAACAAAATAAGACGTATGCCCCAGTCATAAGTCTTTTCAATTTACTGTTCTTGTATCTTTTCCGGAAATTATTTCACCCCTTAACTAGGAGAGCATCATTCCCATACTATCGTATGCGTGGGTATCGTGGCATACCTATGGTAAAGTTAGATGAGAATAAGATCAGGTGGATTATACAATCTAAAAATGAAAAAGTCAAGAATTTAGATATTTCAGTAATCCTCAAGATAACGCCTAGAAGAGTACAACAAGTCTACTCTCAGTACAAAAAAACCAAAAAGATTCCCACACTCAAAAGACCAGGGCGTCCAAAAAAGCCAGTCACTGTACACGAGATAGAGCTAGTCAAACAAGTTCAAGAAAAATTTCATACAAACGCACTATACCTTGAGAAAATCATATCAAAATTGTACAATACCAAGATAAACCACAATCGCATCCACAAGATTATGCTAGATGAAGGATTATCAGTTGAGCAACCACGGAAAAAGATGAGAAGAAAGTGGATCAGGTATGAACGTGAATATTCAAATTCACTGTGGCATACTGACTGGCACACAATACATGATTCACGCTGGGCAGGAAAACAACTAATTGCATTTGAAGATGATGCCTCACGATTTATCACGGGTTTCGGAGTGTATGATGAGGCAACATCTGTGAATTCTTCTGAAGTACTATCTGATGCAATAAAGAATCACGGTAGACCAGCATCTGTACTATCTGATAATGGAAAACAGTTCACATCAAATGTCAATACTCTTGATCATAACAAGCCAGTAGACTTTGAGCAGCAACTAATGAGACATCACGTAAAGCACTCTCGTACAAGAGTGAGACATCCACAAACAAATGGTAAGCTAGAAAAGTTCTGGGATATCTTTGAGTGTAAAATAGAATACTTTGAGTCAGTGGAGCAGTTTATGCATTGGTACAATCACATTAGAGTTCATGGCGCACTAGACTTGGATAACATGGAGACACCATCTGATGCGTATCACTCCAAGATGATAACAAACGAAATACTCATAGACCCAAGCATTCTATGGAGGAATTACTCATGAAAGTGACACGAAATAATTTTTGGAAAGAACAGTTTCACATACATTCTTGGGAGTTTTCATAAATAAATATGACGAAAACCCCTCACGAAAGGCTCATTAGTTAAATTAATTCATTGAATTCTAGTTTGGGTAAAGAAGACATAGGGATTACAGTTTCAAAAAATGATGATTTTAGTGAATGGTATACTCAAGTCGTGCTCAAAGCCAAATTAGCAGATTATGCTCCAGTCAAAGGACTAATTGTTCTCAGACCTGACGGGTATTCAATATGGGAATCACTAAGAAGTACATTTGATAAGAAATTTGCTAAAAATGGAATCAGAAATGGGTTTTTGCCAATATTAATTCCAGAATCACTACTAGGTAAAGAACAAAAACATTTTGCAGGATTTAATCCAGAAGTGTTTTGGGTAACTCATTCAGGAATCAATGAAGTAGGAGACAGACTTGCATTAAGACCAACATCGGAAACATTAGCATATACACTATATTCAAAATGGATTCAAAGTTGGAGAGATTTACCATTAAAAATTAATTTTTGGAATACAGCTTTGAGAGCTGAAATCAAAGCAACTAAACCATTTCTTAGAACTTCAGAATTTTTGTGGCAAGAAGGTCACACAGTACATGTCACACAAGAAGAGGCAGAAAAAGAAGTAATGAAAATTTTAGATATTTACAAAAATACAGTAGAAGAAGAACTTGCAATTCCAGTAAGTACTGGAAAGAAAAGTGAGAAAGAGAAATTTGTCGGTGCAGTGTATACAACTACCATGGAATCAATAATGCCAGACGGTAAAGCACTACAAATGGGTACATCACATTTCTTAGGACAAAACTTTTCAAAACCATTTGAAGTTAAATTTGCAGATAAAGATAACGTAGAACATTTTGCATGGCAAACATCATGGGGAGTTTCATGGAGATTGATTGGAGCGATGATCATGGCTCACGGGGATGATAAAGGATTAGTGTTACCACCAAAAGTAGCTCCAATACAAGTAGTAATCGTACCTATTTACAGAAATGATGAAGGTAAAAATACAGTATTGTCAAAAGTTGAAGAAATCAAAAATGCATTAGAATCAAAAGATATCAGAGTACAGATAGATGAAAGAGAGGGATTGTCACCAGGATACAAATTCAATGATTGGGAAATGAAAGGGGTGCCACTAAGAATTGAGGTTGGACCAAAAGATATTGAAAAAGAAAGCATAGTTGTTGCAAAACGTTACAATTTAGAGAAAATAAATTTGAAATTTGATGAAACAGAAAAAATCCCTACAATATTAGATGAAATTCAAGTTGAGATGTTAACAAAAGCCAAAGAGCAAGCAAAAAACAACACATTAGACATTTCAGATTATTCAGAATTTAAATCAAAAATAGAAAAAGGAGGATTCTTCAACTCTCCATGGTGTGGAAAATTAGAGTGTGAAGATAAAATCAAAGAGGAAACAGGTGCAGAAATAAGAGTAATTCCATTTGGAAGTGAAATTACAAATCAAAAATGCATTTACTGTCAAGAACAGAGTGTGTCAAGACCAATTTTTGCCAGAGGATATTAGAAAATAATACCCACAAATATAATAATAGAAAAAAACAATTTTTCAATATTGACATCAAATCCAGAACTTGATTCAAGAAATGCATTACTAGAACAGTTTAAAGAAACACGAAGTAGAACGTTAGAACTTGTAAAAACTTTAGAAAGAGATGATTTTGTCGTACAAACTGCATTTTTTATGAGTCCACCAAAATGGCACATAGGTCATGTGAGTTGGATTTATGAGGCAATAATGAGTAAAATTGATAAAAATTATGAATTTTACTCTAAAGAATTTTCAGAATATCTCAATTCCTACTATCAACAGTTCGGAGTTCCACATGATAAAGGCTTACGGGGAGTAGTATCAAGACCAACAACAGATCAAATTTTTCAATACTTTAACACGATAAACCAGAGAGTAGAGAAATTTATCGACACTCAGGCATTAAGTGAAGATTCCACAAAAATGATAGTGATGGGATTTCATCATGAATGTCAACATCAAGAACTTTTAGTTTATGATTTACAACATTTACTTGCAGAACAATATAGACCTGTTAAGAAAAATGAAATTCCAAAATCAATCAACACTGAAATTAAATCAAAGCAAATCAGTGGGGGATTATACACAATGGGAAATAATGGTAGAGAATTTTGCTACGACATTGAATTACCAGAACACAAAGTTTTCTTGAATGATTATAAAATGGATGTATTTCCAATTACAAATAAACAATATCTAGAATTCATAGAATCTGGAGGATATGATACTTACAAATATTGGTTATCAGACGGATGGGGAAAAGTCAAAGCAAACAAATGGAATTCTCCAATGTATTGGGAAAAAATTGATGGGATTTGGCATGTTAGAGATTTTATAGGGATTAGAAAAATAAATCCAGATGAACCTGTATGCCATGTTAGTTACTACGAAGCAGATGCATATTGTAAATGGGCAGGTAAAAGACTTCCAAATGAAGCTGAATGGGAGAAAGCAGCTTGTTGGAATGAAGAAGAAAAAGAAAAAACAACGTTCCCATGGGGAAATGAAAATCCTACATCAGAAAAATGTAATTTGCTTGAATCATACAATTGGAGTTGTTCAGAAATAGGATCATACCCAGAAGGAGCAAGTCATTTCGGTTGTCAGCAAATGATTGGAGATGTTTGGGAATGGACCACATCAGAATTTACAGGATACCCTGGATTCAAATCAGGATTTGACGAGTATAATGACAAGTGGTTCACCAACCAAAAAGTTTTGAGAGGAGGTTCTTTTGGAACTCCAAAAATGTCAATTAGAGGAAGTTATAGGAATTTCTTTAGATTAGACGAACGTTGGTTATTTTCAGGATTTAGATGTGTAGAAGATATCTAGTTTTCATATTCTCTTAACGCAAGTAAAATGCATACTCATCATCACCACATTGAAACTGTATTTTATATTCCTCTAGTTGAATATCGGTACAAGTTCTTTGAATTATTCCTTTAGTGGCAATTCCTTTCCATTTATCCTGACTGATATCTATCTCAAGATGAATTTGACACGAGTCTTCAGGCATAATTGCAACATAATAAAAAATAGGATCACCTTCAAAAGTAGAACCCATATGTTTTATTGTTGCAGATTTACATTCATCAAATGCATTAATGAAGCATTCTGCATCAGGTTTTCCATTGGCATCATTGCAAGTAGTGTCTAGCATTTGATAATTTTTGATTGCATCATCTTTTATCATATCACGAATTAAATCATTAGAAAAATTATCTGAAATTTCAAATAGCAATATTCCAATAGATGAAACACTGATTATTGCAATTAAAATTTTATATCTACTTTTCATTTTCTAATCTCCCATTGACAATTTTTGTTGTCAATAACATGGGTATCATTTTGATATATTATTTGGTGATTGTAAACCTATTACCACCAACTATTTTTGAGTAATTATTGGAAAAAACAATCAACATAATTGAGTTATCTAAAATAATTCACAACAAATCAACTGCATTGGAATTTCTCTGCAACCAATTCAAAAAGAAAAACACAATTCATTGTTCATCATGTAACTCTGAGAATTACTATATTATTTCAAGAGGGAAACTAAGATGCAAAGATTGCAAGACAGATTATAGACCGTTTGCTGGAACATGGTTTGATATCATCAACATTAATTTTACAAAATGGTTGGCCCTAGTCAAATTATTTGATATTGGGATTAGTGCAAGACGTGCAGCTAGAGAAGCAGGTGTCAGTTATCCAACTTGCACTAAATGCTTTTGATTGCATCAGATATGCCATACTGTATCATCTAGCAGAATCAGACAAGAAACTAAAAGGGAAAATTGAGGCTGACGAGGCGACTATTTTGGAGGAAAAAGAAAGGGAAATCGTGGCAGAGGTGCCAAGAACAAGACCATCGTATTTGGCATACTGAAAAGAAAGGGAAAAGTTCACGTTGAGATTGTAAACAATGTCAAGGCAAAGACATTGCTTGCAGGAACAATCAAGAAAGTAAAGAAAGGAAGCATTGTGTATACGGACAAGAGGAGAGGATATGATTCGCTAATTTTCAACGGCTACAAACATCTCTCAATAGACCACAGCAAGATGTTTGGTAAAGGCGATGTTTACATAAATGGAATCGAAGGGTTTTGGAGTTTTGCAAAAGAGAACATGGCAAAGCATCACGGAGTCAGTCCAGGTAAATTCTTGTTATACATCAAAGAGATGGAATGGAGATACAACAACAGAGATGGAAGATACTTTCTCATTATTGTTAGATTATGTGTTGGTGGTGAATAATTGATAATCACCAAAATTAAATACATATAATTTTCAAATAATTGGAATTTAATTTTCGTTTTTAGGTCTCTACACTTAACACGAGGAAGATCCATATTCCAGGTCTCGAAGATTACCCAGAACCTGATGTTTGATTTGCTCTCATTTCTTAGACAATGCTAATAATCCTAGCACGACTAGTCCGCCTAAGAGAACTTTCCCTTCAGTAGATTTTGGCATGATGTCCCGAAGCAAATCGGCAATGCCTGATTCACTGGCAGATTTTAAGTCATATGGATTTTGATCAAATGATTTGAACATCTCTAAATCTCCTTGAGATTTTCTAATTTCTTCCTCAATTACCTCCTTTATTGTCTTCATTTCTTTTCCTCCATATTCTTTTTCAACCAATTTTTTATCTGTTCTTCTGTTAAAAGATTATAGTTAATCATCATGGTCAGCAAAAATCCTGAGCCTTCTTCATATTTTAGACTGTAATCGTTTATGTTAAGAAAAACACGGGTCGTCAACAATGCTGTTCTTTTGTTTCCACCGTTAAAGTAATGGCCTAAAGTTATCTCTTTTAACAAATAGTATGCCTTACCGATTATATCGTCTTGAAACACTGTCTTTATCATATCTAATGTGAGTTCCAAACCTCCTTCATAATTGTATGAATTTTCTTCCTCTTCTAACTCTAGAGATTCTCTGATTTTTTCAACTGTGGATTTTGTTATGTACTGAATCATTGTCTCTCAACGACTAATTTTTTAGTTTTAACATTTGTAACAACTTGTGTATTTTCATCCCATCCTAACTCTTCCATTTGTTTTGTGGATATAGGAATCAAATATTTGTAATACGTTTCTTTACCTACTTTTCGATTAAGTTTTCTAACTATTTTTACCAACATTATACAATAGTAGGGGGCATACTTATATTTAATATTTTAGGGGGCATAATACATGTATGGGTTCCAAACATCAGATAAAACTGAACTGTCAAACTGGGGTGTGTCCTAAAAGTAGACAAATATAACAATTTTATTCAATTCTGTAACATATTGATCGCATGGAATCACAACAACTATGCAAAACAAATCAAAAAGAGACTGGCAAGTATATGGCACATATCGCAAGGATGAGGAGATTCTATTCTTGGAAAAAGTAAAGAAGACAGTTTGGAGTATGGATACACCATGGGAACCAAAGACAGGCGGACGTCCTGCATTTCCAACAAAAGCAAAGATAATGTGTGCAATGCTAAAGGTAAAGTTTGGATTGGATTATCGTTCCATGGAGTCCCACTTGAGATCAAGGCCGGATCTGTTGGAAATAATGGAGCTCAAAAAAGCACCAAGCAAGACTGTCATTAATGACAGTCTAAAAAGAATTCCAATGCCTTATTTGAAAAAGGTAAACGCAAAACTCACAGAACCAATCAAAAAAAAGACATAGCTCCTGACAGTTCAGGATTTGGTACCAAAAGATGTGAGGCTTGGTTTGACATCAAGACAAACACGCACAAATCCAAGAAATTATATCTAAAACTGCACATCCTAATTGCAATACAGTCCATGGCAATAGTATCTTTTGACATTACTAAAGGAACTCGTGGTGATGCACCAATTCTCAAAAAACTAATCAAAGACATTCCAAAGGGAATTGGTGATTTTTGTGCAGATCCTGCATATTTGTCACGAGACATTTGCAATATGGTAGCTACTCTGCAAAAGATACCATACATCAAACCAAAGAAGAACACAGTTAGAAATCCCAAAGGCTCTGCATCATGGAAAAAAATGATAACATTATTCCAGGACAATCAAGATGAATTTGACAGACATTATCACAAGAGGTCACTTGTTGAATCAGTATTTGCAGTACTCAAAAGAATCTTTGGAAATAGCTTGTCATCAAAAAACAAGTTGGTTCAAAGAAAAGAGTTGGCGTTGCGTGTAATTTGTTACAACATACGAGTTGTTAATTTGATGGGGGTTACAAAACATGTTAGAGGATAGTTTTAGGACACACCCGTAATAATCAGATGTTCGATTCTTCGTTTGATTTTTTTGATGTGCTGAAATTTTCAATATTATGTTAATTTTCTTGAAATAATTTGTACTAAATGTTAAATAGTTATTTGTCTTATAGTAATTGATGTCGTTAGTTATAAAATCTGGCGATTAGACTGCGCTGCCCCGCAGAACGAGAAAGGCAATCAGACGTTTAGACGTTTGACCACGAGAGGAAATCTCTCAGAGTTCTGCAGTTAGGGGTTTGCGCCTTTTTGTTTTCTTTAAAATCCTATTTTGCTTTCCTAGATCTTGGCTTTGTTCTTAAAACTGCCTTGCAACAAATACATCTAATATCTTCTGATGCGAAAAAAATCCCACAATATGTGCATCTTTTTTGTCCAATCTCATATCTGATTTTGTTTGAAACTGGTTCAGCTTTGTGCATTTCACAAATACCTCTACATGTTCTACCCATATTTTTTACCTGTGTTAATTTTGTTTTCATCATATTTGAATAAAGCACCATTTTCTCTCTAGTGGTAATTTTTAGGCTGCTCTGATGATTTTTGGAATTTCATCTAGTGCCATATTTGATATTATTTTAGCATCAAATTCTGGAGGATTATCTCCTTGTACTGCCAATCCTCCTACTATGATAGGAACACTTGATTTCTCTTTGATTTTTTTTACTAATCTTTGACCTGCTTGAAGATTATCTTTAATTGTTATTGATAAAAATACAATGTCTGGTTTTTCCTCGTCGATAAAATTCAATATTGCTTCAGTTGGAATTGAAGTTCCCATGTTGTATGTTTTGAATCCTTTAGATGAAAGATAAGTTTCAAGCACGTCGCAACCTAGTCTGTGTTCTTCTCCTATTGGAACACAAATCAAAACTTTTTTCTTTTTTGCACTTCCGGAAACCTGTTTACTTATTTTGCTTACTAAAATTTGTGCTGTATTACTTGCAATATGTTCTGTAGCAATACTAATTTTACTTGCATCCCAATCATCTCCAATTTTATACATTACTGGTTTGAAAATTATATCTAAGAAATTCACAAAATTAAAATTATTTGTATATTCTTCATATAGTTTCAATGCATCTTGAATGTTTCCTTCTGCTAATTTTTTGTATAGTTTCGCTTGAATTTTTTTTGTTATGTTTTGACTATTTTTGATATTTTTTGGATTATACTTTGCAACCATTGATAATATTTTGGCATCTTTTTTGTAATCTACTGGTATGTCTTCTTCAGTTACTTCTGATGCTTTTCCCAAATATTTGATAATTTCTTGGTTTGATGTTTTCTTTTTTGAATCCCACACACTTTTGACAAGATAGAGATACTGATCAGATTTGACATTTTTTACTCTAATGTATGTCATATTCTGAATTTACTTTCATTGCATATAACTAATGCTAACTTTCTATTATAGTGCTAATATTGACATTTTTAGTGATATTCCATGCTTAAAAAGACTGATAATTAGCACTAGTAAATTATCCTACCACTAGATTATATACGATGAGCAAAAATTGTCACTATGAAAACAACAATGGCTGCAATTTCAACAATTGCACTACTGTTTGGAGTAACCTCAACTGTATCCACTACTTATGCAGAAGTTCCAGATTGGGTAAAGAATACTGCTGGATGGTGGGCTGATGGCACTATTACTGAATCTGAATTTATTTCAGGTGTAGAATTTTTAATAATAGATGAAATCATTCAAGTTCCACCAACAATCGTCTCTTCTGAAACATCTGAAGGTGTTCCAGATTGGGTAAAGAATACTGCTGGATGGTGGGCTGAGGATGTTATCACTGATGGTGAATTTGTAAATGCAATTCAGCATTTGATAAAGTCTGGGCTCATTTCAGTATCTACCGATTCTGAATCAATGCAAACGACTCCTATTGAATCTAGTACTAATGATTCAAAGTTGGTAGCACTACAAGCAGAATTAGAAAAATGCTCTGAAATCATCAAAGCATACAAAAGAATTGATTGTGAAAAACCACTTGATAAAGCTATAGAGCTTTACAAATATCAAACAGATGCTGAGCATTTTGATATTGGACCAATCACATACTATTGGTTTGGTATGGGTTCTGAAGGGAGTGAATTTGAAATCACCCCAACTGGGCAACCCATATTGACAATTCGTATGTTGGCAGAAAATACTGGTTCGGATGTAGCTGCAATCAACTGTACTAGTCCTTCTATCTGTGCATATGATGTATCAGATGGTTCCAAGATCTTCAAATATTCTGGAATGGACTTTACCAGTGGACAAATTGTATTGAATTCTGGTGATTCAAGAGAATTCAATTTCCTCTTTGGTCCAAACATTGGATATGGTGGAACTGAGTTTGAGTATGATTCTTCAAAAAGTTATACCTTTAGAATCAACGAAGACTTTGGTAGTATGAGCATACCATTGAAACTGGAGTAAATTCTCCTTTTTCTTCTTTTTATCTAAATTCTATGTGACTATCTCATCTAGTCTGTCTTCTTCTTGAGCTCGTTTAATCTCCATGGCAATTCTTCTCCCAACTCCAAACGTTTGACCATATTGATATTTGGTATATGGACTGGTTGTGGCTACAATTGGATTTCCTGGAACTCTTAGCGAGACATCATAGACGATTAATTCTAAATCTTTTGTAATTACACTTTGTAGAGAAAATGGACCAATTATTCCAGGAGCATATTCTTTTTTGGTTGCCTTTACAAATTTGTCTCCCATTTTGAGTACTTTTTCAAGAAGAGATTCTCTGATACTTGCTGGGGTGTGACCTACCTCGATATTTTGTAAATCAATATCCATCTCTAGTTGTTCTCTTGCAGGTAATGCATTGTAATCGTGAATGTTTGTTTGTAATCTTCTTTCAATTCCAATAAAGTCTACTTGATTTGAAATTGGTGTGTGGAAGAAATTAAAATTCATGTATGTTCCTATTGCCAATTCTTCGATACTTGCCTTTTCAAGATCTTTTCTAGCAATAACTCCTTGTTTGATTTTCTCTTCAGATTTTTGAACATAATCTTTGTATGATGAAACTGTAAAGAATGCTCTTTCTAATGGTCTCTTTTTTTCTTGAACTTTAACAATGCATGGTTTATTGATTCGTTTAGGATCTTTGAATAATTTTGGATATTTTATTCTAGCTTTTTCTAAAAGATAGTATTGTCCTTTTTTAGCAGTTCTTTCTTCTGCTTGGAATAATTTTCTATTTCCAAAAATTGGTACTTTGAATGAATTTTCAATTGTTTTGTATCCCAAGTATACTGTAAGTGATCTATGAGGAACTATGATTGTGTTGGAATCTCGTAGTTCTTTTTGATATTTGGCAGATGCCATATCTTTGAATTTATCTAAAACTGTAACCTCATCTGCAATACGTCCAAATCTTTGGTAAGGGCCTTCCCGTCCTTTTTGACAAAATACTCTAGTTTGGAAATCTTCATCTTTTGCACCATCCATAATCTCTAGGGCTGAGTGACTACCTAGAACGCCTATCTTAACATCTGAATAATTGTTAACTATTTTCTTAATCTCAGAACTTTTAATCACATTATGACTAGATATTGGGATCTAATATAGCTAATTTTTGAAATATCAGATCGGATAATCAATAGGCTTTTTTCAATTGAGGTTTAATACAAATCATGTTGTATCATTTTGAACTTCAACTGCTTGGCACGATTCTTCTTCCTGCCATGCTTGTTGCAGGTATAGTCATGTGGTGTAAGAGAAGAAAAGCAAATCAAGAATTAGAAACTGCTGAAAATGAAGAGTCTCACAATTTCTAGTGCTAAAACACCACTTCTATCTAATACATATAATACTCTGGTTTCCCATATAACATATTGAAACTTGTAATTGGAATTACTGGCAGTACTGGTGCAATCTATGGCATTCGTATGCTTGAAACTTTAAAAAAATTAAACATTGAAACTCATTTGATAATTTCTGAATGGGGTGAAAAATGTATTTCAATGGAAACTGATTTCACTCCTGAATATGTGAAATCATTGGCTACTAATATTTCTGATGAAAAAAATATGGCATCAAGTGTTTCTAGTGGAACTCATCGAATTGATGGCATGATTGTGGTTCCATGTAGTATGAAGACATTAGCTGCAATTGCAAATGGTTATGATGATACACTGGTTGCTCGAGCAGCTGGAGTGACAATTAAAGAATCTAGAAAACTAATTTTGATGGTTAGGGAAACTCCTCTTTCTGCAATTCATTTAGAGAATATGCTAAAACTTGCTAGATTGGGAATTGTTATTTTACCTCCTGTAACTGAATTTTATACAAAACCAAAATCAATTGATGATATTGTAAATCATGGTGTTGGAAAGTGTTTAGACCAGTTTGACATAGAGCACGATTTATACCCTCGATGGGGTACTCTCTAAAATACAATTGCCAAAATTCTCTTTAGAAAAAATTGTTAACAAAGACCGAGATACTGTTTTTGAAATTTTCTCAAATTTTGAAAATTATCAGAAAATAATTTCACAACATTATCCATCTATTCGCATTCGTTCTATGCGTGGAGATGTATCTGTAGTTGAAGAACATTTGATTTTAGGCGATATGGAATTGTTAATTATGGCAAAACATGTTTCCCAGAAACCAATTTTACATGAAATTTTTGTAATTGGCGGTGATGCAAAAGGAAGTAAAATTAAGCAAGAATTCATTCAACTTGAAAATGGAACCAAAGTCTTAGTGGATGTTGATTTAAAATTTAGAGGAAAAATGAAGATTTCAGTCATGTTTGGGAAAAATGATTTCAAACATGATTATGATAATGTATTAGATGATTTTGTAACCCTAGCTGAACATTAATCAGATTTAACTTCTTTGTCCTTGGATGTTCCCTTAATTTCTTCTTTGAAATCTTTGAGATTCTTATCTCCTTCAATTTTGCCTTGCTCAAATTCGCCTTTGGCTTTACCAAATGTTTTTGCTAGTTCTGGAATTTTTTTTGCACCAAAAATCAATACTCCGATTACCACTACCAATACAATGATCTCAGTACTTCCTAGCATTTACAACATATTTGCTTATTTCAGATTTAAGTGTTAGACTTCTTACGGGCTTTACGCTCAATTATGAACATGCCTGCTGCATACAATCCAATCATCGGCCCTGCAACAAACACCATTGTTACTCCTGTCCCATCTGGAGTAATTATTGCGCCAAAAATCACTATGATTACAATTGCATATCTGATGTTTTTTCTCCAAAAATCTGCATCAACCATACCTGATGCTGACACTGCATACATTACCAGAGGAAGTTGAAATGAAAAACCAAATGCCAACAAAAATTGTAATACAAATGTTACAAATTCCATTACATTTAGAAAAGTAACTAGTCCAGATGCTTCTCCAAATCTATACAAAAATTCCAACATGTATGGAATTACAAAATTATAAGAAAAAACACAGCCTACAATGAATAATCCTAGTGCAGGAAATGAAATACTTCTGCTTACATTAATTTCATTTTCTTTTAACGCTGGCTTGATGAATCCTACTAACTCTTTAATGATTATTGGCATTCCTGCAACAATACCTACAAGTGCTGCAACATACATTTGAGCAAAGAAAGCTTGCCCTGGTGCCGTTTGAATTAGTTGCACTCCTTCTGGAACTAGATTCATTCTCATATGATTTGTAATTTGTGCTGCTATGTTGTTGACTGGTTCTAGTGTTGGATAATACAATGTGAATTGGTTTATTTGAATTGGCTCTGCATGAAACATTAGTAAAAATGCAGTAATTCCACCAATCACTATGACAATTCGAACTAATCTTTTTCTTAACTCTTCGAGATGTTGATTAATGCCTTCCAATTCGGACATCTGATATCTTTTATTCCAAACTATATCAATTATGTGGGAATTGGCAATAATTTTGCTTCAGGTAGTCCTGCTTCTTTGAGTGCTTCAGCAGTAATTCCACCAAATTCTAATGATATCACAGCATTTGTGTTGAATTTAGTTTCCATCTCTTTTGCTAACTCTGCAATATCTTTAGCAGAGTAGATTTCATCTGAACCTTTTAGGATAATTCTATCTCCTTTCTCCATTTCCTTACCGTTGTATTTTCCTTGAAGAAATTTGGTAATTTCTGGAAGTTCTTTTCTGTCAATGTTGTTGTAAAAATAACAGATTCCTTTGACTGATTCATAATCATACGCTGTTCCATTTCTATACATGAAAACACCGATAAAATGAGCCTCCTCTTCTGGTTCTCTAATACATTTAATCTCCCAATTTAGCAGATTGCTTTCATCATATGCATATCCGCCTAATTCTTCTGATGTAATTTTCCAGTATCTCATTCTACCTTTTGCCATTATGCAATATTGTAAATTATTCTGGTATAAATTCCATCTCTATGTGACTAGGCGATTTTGTGTCTTTTTTTATAGTAAATTCTCATAATTTGTCTGTGCCAGATCCACAAAACCCGTTATTCCCTGTAAAAATTGATGATTATCCAAAACTCTTTGATTATGTATTAACTGCAGACGGTTTGGTATATTTTCAATCTTTGAAAAGAAAATATGTTCTTGGCAAAGAGATGATTCTTGATGAGTACAATAAACTTCGATTATTGTATGTGTATTATGCTACTGCTAATAGAAATTCCAATGTTCTTTCCAGAAATTATTTCGTGTCACTTTCATGAGTAATTCCTCCATAGAATGCTTGGGTCTATGAGTATTTCGTTTGTTATCATCTTGGAGTGATACGCATCAGATGGTGTCTCCATGTTATCCAAGTCTAGTGCGCCATGAACTCTAATGTGATTGTACCAATGCATAAACTGCTCCACTGACTCAAAGTATTCTATTTTACACTCAAAGATATCCCAGAACTTTTCTAGCTTACCATTTGTTTGTGGATGTCTCACTCTTGTACGAGAGTGCTTTACGTGATGTCTCATTAGTTGCTGCTCAAAGTCTACTGGCTTGTTATGATCAAGAGTATTGACATTTGATGTGAACTGTTTTCCATTATCAGATAGTACAGATGCTGGTCTACCGTGATTCTTTATTGCATCAGATAGTACTTCAGAAGAATTCACAGATGTTGCCTCATCATACACTCCGAAACCCGTGATAAATCGTGAGGCATCATCTTCAAATGCAATTAGTTGTTTTCCTGCCCAGCGTGAATCATGTATTGTGTGCCAGTCAGTATGCCACAGTGAATTTGAATATTCACGTTCATACCTGATCCACTTTCTTCTCATCTTTTTCCGTGGTTGCTCAACTGATAATCCTTCATCTAGCATAATCTTGTGGATGCGATTGTGGTTTATCTTGGTATTGTACAATTTTGATATGATTTTCTCAAGGTATAGTGCGTTTGTATGAAATTTTTCTTGAACTTGTTTGACTAGCTCTATCTCGTGTACAGTGACTGGCTTTTTTGGACGCCCTGGTCTTTTGAGTGTGGGAATCTTTTTGGTTTTTTTGTACTGAGAGTAGACTTGTTGTACTCTTCTAGGCGTTATCTTGAGGATTACTGAAATATCTAAATTCTTGACTTTTTCATTTTTAGATTGTATAATCCACCTGATCTTATTCTCATCTAACTTTACCATAGGTATGCCACGATACCCACGCATACGATAGTATGGGAATGATGCTCTCCTAGTTAAGGGGTGAAATAATTTCCGGAAAAGATATAATAGAAATTCCAAGGAGGTATTTACATGGCAAGACATTTGCATAACTCTAGATGATAAAGGAATTTTTGAAAAAGATATGTATCAATCAAAAGAAGATTTGAAAAATGAATCATTGATATTGAAAAATCCTAATTATCAATCTGGTCTTTATAGAATCTATACAGAATATGTTAAGGAAAAAATGAATTCAAAGTAACCGGATCTGGGCTGGAGATATCTTAACAACACAAGTCCTCAAACCCGGGTTACCTGATGTGTGTTTCAAAATAAGTATAAAAGCACAAAATTATTCGGAAGATAGATTAACCTCGATTTGATTTTTCAATTTGTAAATGGCAACTTTTCAAGTTCATGTAACTATAGAAAACAAACCTGGAATTAGTGACCCTGAAGGTGAAACTATACTAAATGATTTGGTTCTCAAAGGAACTCACAAATCAGTTTCAAAAATTAAAACTGCAAAGATGTTAAAATTTACAATTGAAGAAAATGATAAAAAAACTGCTCAGTCAAAAGTACAAGAAATCTGTGATGGTTTGAGAATTTATAACCCTATGGTAAGTAAAGTTATGATTAATGTTTTTGAAGATTAATTTTATTTTGAATTTACATTCTCTACTGTGGCATTAATCAAAAGTTTGCTTCTGAGAACTTCAGCTAAATTTGTCTGAGTTATTACTCCGGCTAGATTTTCATCTTCAAGCACGATTAACCGTCTAATGTTGTTATTTAACATCTTTTGAACTGCGTGTTCAATTTCTGTTTCAGGCTCTACCCATTTGAAATTTTTAGACATTATTTCTTCTAGTTTAATTTGTGATGATTTGATATCTTTTGCTACAATTTTTCTTACAATATCTCTTTCTGAAACAATCCCTTCTGGTTTACCTTCCTTTAGTATTACAAGAAAACTGATCTCTTTTTCTTTTAGAATTACTGCTGCATCAAGTGCATTTTTGGTGTAATCTATAGTGATTACATTTTTTTTCATAATGTCTCTCACTTGAGTCATGGCGATCACCTGATTTTTATACATAAGAGTTTACTCAGACTAGATTCAAATTAAATATCTCTGAATGTTTGAAGAATTGTGAAAGTTGGAGTTGTAGTTTTTCCAGGTAGTAATTGTGATCGTGACATGTTTCACGTATTGACTGATGTATTTCATCTTAATGCAGAATATTATTGGCACGAAAAAGGATTGCCTGAAAATATTGATGCTGTAATTCTTCCAGGAGGATTTTCTTATGGTGATAGATTGAGAGCTGGTGTTATCGCAGCTCATAGTCCAATTATCAAAGATGTACAAAAAATGGCTGAAAAAGGAATCCCTGTTTTAGGTGTGTGTAATGGATTTCAAATTCTTGTAGAATCTGGATTACTTCCAGGAGTATTGCTCAAAAATGAATCTCTTAATTTTATGTGTGAATGGACTAATTTGATAGTAGAAAACAACAAAACTCCATTTACAAATCAATTCAAACTAAATGAGACAATCCCAATTCCAATAGCTAATGGTGAAGGACGATATTATGTTGATGATAATACTATGAATGAATTAAAAAAGAAAAACCAAATTGTTTTTAGATATTCTGAGGTTATAAATGGCTCTGCAAATAGAATTGCAGGCGTATGTAATGAGGATGGAAATGTTGTGGGCATGATGCCTCACCCTGAAAGGGCAGTTGAATCTGACATTAATCCAATTGATAATAAACCTTCTTCTCTTATCTTTGAATCACTGTTAACACAAATGGGTGTCACTAAATGAGTCTAGAAGATCAAGAACGCTCTGAGTTGAAATCAAAAATTGGTAGAGATCCAACTTCAACTGAACTTCAAATCGTAGCTGCAGAATGGTCTGAGCATTGTTCTTACAAATCTTCCAAACGACATCTGAAAATGTTGCCAATGGATGGTCCTCTTGTAATTAATGAGAAAGGATATGATTCTGGAGTTTTAGATGTTGGTGATGGTTATGTGGTTACAGCACATATTGAAAGTCATAATCATCCATCTGCTGTAGAGCCATACGGTGGTGCTGCTACTGGTGTTGGTGGAGTAATTCGAGATATCTTATCTGCTGGAACTAGACCTATTGCAATTTTTGATGGATTGAGATTTGGAAATATTGAAAATGATTTGCAAGCAAGATGGCTTTTCAAAAATGCAGTTACTGGAATTGCGGATTATGGAAACTGTTTAGGTATTCCAACTATTGGTGGTGAAGTGGAGTTTGATGAATGTTATGAAAATTATGCAATGGTTGATGTTGCTGCACTAGGTTTTGGTAAAAAAGAAAACTTGATCAAAAATCATGTCGAGAAAGATGACATTGTAGTATTGATGGGAGGTTCTACTGGTAGAGATGGTATTGGTGGCTCTCAATTTGCATCTGATTCTTTAGAATCTGAAGACCGTTCTGCCGTTCAAATTCCTGACCCTTTCATTGAGAAATTAATCATTGAGGCAGTTTTACAGGCTCGAAATGATGGTTTAATTCATGCAATGAAAGATCTTGGTGGTGGTGGCTTGTCCTGTGCAGTTTCAGAAACTGCTGATGCCATGGAAGTTGGAATTGAAATGGATGTTGACAAAGTTCACACTAGAGAATCTGACATGCATCCTGATGAAATTATGGTTTCTGAATCTCAAGAAAGAATGTTAATTGTTACTAGTAAAACAAAACTCAAAAAACTAGAAGAAATCTGCGACAAATTTCGTATTGGTTGCTCTGTAATTGGCCATGTAAAATTTGATAATCAAGTGCATGTCAAAAAAGGAGGGAAAACAGTTGCAAATTTACCTGCTGATGTTGTAGCAAATGCAACCCTACTTGATTTACCTTCAAAGGAACCTGCTTATTTGAAAACTATTAAAACTGAAAAACAATTCAAACCAACTTCTGATTATTCTGAAACTCTGATGAAATTACTTGCATCCCCAAACATTGCAAGCAAAATTTGGGTCTATGGACAATATGATCATGAAGTAGGAATTAGAACTGTGGTAAAACCCGGAACTGATGCATCTGTATTGAGATTAGATAATGGAAAATACCTTTCTGCAAAAATTGATGGTAATCCAAAACAATGCTACATTAATCCACGTGAAGGTGCAATTGGATGTTTTGAGGAAGCGTGTAGAAATGTTGTATGTACTGGAGCTAAACCAATTGGAATGCTTGATCACCTCCAATTTGGCAATCCTACTGATCCTGAAATTTTCTGGACCTTTTTAGAATCATTAAAAGGATTAACTGATTTTGCTAAATTTTTTGAAATCCCATGCGTTGGTGGAAAGGTGAGTCTATACAATGAGACTCCAAAAGGCTCGATAAAACCCACCCCTGTAATTGGTGTTATTGGATTAATTGACAGAAAACCCTCAGTTCCTCAGAAAATCTCTGATGGTGATTGCTTATTGATTATTGGTGATACTAAAGATGAGCTTGGTGGCTCTGAATACTTTGAATATGTACACAAATTTGTGGGTGGAACATGTCCCGCGGTTAACTTTGAGGATTCAAAGAAAAATATGAAATCAGTTCTTGATATAATTAATAACTCTCTCATCAAATCTGCACATGATTGCTCCAAAGGAGGATTGACAATTGCAGTATCTGAACTATGTATGACTAATCAAATCGGCTGCACTGTGTCATTGGATAAAGTTCCTGGTGAAAAATTAGATGTTGATAGAATTCTATTTTCAGAAAGCCATTCTAGATATTTGATATCTTTTGATAAGAAGAATCTCTCAGATATTGAGAATATCCTCAATGAGAACAAAGTTTCTTTTAATCATATTGGTCAGTTCGGTGGTGAGGCAATTCAATTTAACAATGATTCAAAATCTGTCATCACTCTTGATGTTGAGAAAACTCACAAAACATGGTTACATGCACTTCCAAATTTAGTTCTTCACGGTAAGAAAACTTTTTGATATTGATGACTGATAAAAAATCAAAGAAAAAATCTGATAGAAAACAAAAAGGCGAAAAGTTAGCTAAACAAAAAGAACGTATTAAAAAATACAAGAGTGAACAACAAAGAAAGAAAAAAGGAAAAAAGCCTCGAAAATATTAGAAAACCTTAATTTGTATTGATCCTCATCAGAACAGATTGGTTTGTTTTAGATGTGATGGAAAAGGAAAATACAAGAATCAATTTGGTATTATGGAAAAATGTGAATCATGCCAAAAAAAGGAAATGTCATTTGAGCAGGTCAATAAAGAACTCGATTCAAATGAAGAAGGGTTTTGACAAGACTTCTAACGAAATCTGTCCTTGATCGCATAAAGTGATCAGCATTTTTATTGTTCAAAGTTGGTAATGGATCAGGGGATGGAGTCATTATTTGATTTATCAGCTGAGTTTTACACTTTTTCTAACCTTTTCTCATCATTTTGTGCTCGGGAGATATCATAGATTTGCCTAAGGTAAAGGAAAATTGTGGTGTTGTTGGAATTTACAGTTTATCTGGAAAGAATGTAGTTCCGATGGTTTTTGATGCTTTACGGGCTTTACAACATAGGGGGCAAGAAGCTTGGGGATTTGCAGTTCCAAACAAACCTCCGTTTAAAAAAGTTGGACTAGTTTCTCATTCTTCATCTGATTTTAAAAAAATTGCCAAAGAGTATGAATCCCCATGTGTCATTGGGCATGTTAGATATTCTACAATGGGAACTAGTACTTTGGACAATGCACAACCATTGAAAGTAAAAGATCTATGTGTTGCTCATAATGGAACAATTGCTAATGCTCAAGAATTATCTAATTTAGTTGGAGGATGCTCGTTTACTCCTCAAAATGCCAGTGATACTTTGGTTGCAGCAGAAAGACTTGTTTCATTAATTTCTGAAAATGGTGAAATGGGAAAAGCACTATCCATTCTCAAAAATGAAATGGTTGGCTCTTATTGTTTCACATTTATCTCTGATGATAATTCTGTTTATGCCGCACGTGATCCTAAGGGATTTCGTCCGATGGTTTTAGGACATAAGGAATCTGATGACACATACATTGTAACCTCTGAATCTACAGCAGTTACTGCAGTTGGTGCTGAACTTCAAAGAGATGTAGTACCTGGGGAATTAATTAAATTAAGTAAAACTGGTTTGGAAACTGAAAAATTTTCAACTGATACTTCTCGTGCACATTGTTCTTTTGAATTTACTTACTTTGCACATCCCTCAAGCAAAATGGAAGGAAAAAATATTTACGTTTCCCGGAAAAAAATCGGCCAATTTATGGCAAAAAAATTTCCAATCAAAGATGCAGATTTAGTTATACCTGTACCTGATTCTGCACGACCTGCCGCATTAGGTTATGCTCAAGAACTTGGGGTATCCTTTGATGAAGGCTTACTAAAAGATAGATACAGTAAGAAAGGTCCATTACGAAGTTTCATTGAACCCCATCAAAGTGATAGAGTTGAAATCAATCGTTGGATTATCCCAATTAGTGAAATAATTAAAGATAAACACGTAGTTGTAATTGATGATAGTCTAGTTAGAGGTACAAGTTCCAAGGCAATTATCAAAGCCCTTCGTCGTGCTGGTGCTAAAAAAATTAGTATGTTGATCACATATCCTCAAATTAACTATCCTTGTTATGCTGGAATTGATTTCCCCTCTCAAGAAGAACTTGCAACATACACTGATGGAAAAACTATGACTAGTAATGAGATTACTGAGATGGTAAGACAAAGTATTGGAGTTGACTTTTTGGGATATAATGATGCTGAAAATTTAGCTGATGCCGTAGGAATTCCAAAAGATTCCATGTGCTTCACTTGTTCTTCTGGAAACTATGATTCCTTGGGAATAAAACCCGATTTTACAAAACGTGAACAAGTAAAGGCAACAAACTAGTGTTAATTCAGAGAATTGATTAAATATCGTTAAAAAATTTCTTTAATCATGCAAGCAATATGGAATGATGTAGTAATTGCAGAAAGTGATGATACCATTGAAGTAGAAGGAAATCCCTATTTTCCATTTAATTCAATCAAGCAAGAATATTTCAAAAAAACTGAATTAACCACTTTTTGTGGATGGAAAGGAATGGCCAACTATTATTCTGTAGAAGTTAATGGAAAAACTAACAAAGATTGTGCTTGGTATTATGCTGAACCAAATGATGCCGCCTCTAAAATTAAAGGAATGGTGGCATTTTGGAATGGTGTTCAAATAAAATAGTTGTAGCATGGCACTTGATTATAATATTGTAAAATAAACGACATGAGGGTTAGTAAAATAATAGTATGTGATTTTCATTATTATCACACCATGAGTTTTATATCTTCTTAAACGTTGGAGTGTATCTGATGTCTCAAACTACAAAATCTGATAATGATATTTTGGTATTGGAAAATCTTACCAAAGTGTACGGTGTAACTGCATCAGTAAACAAACTCAATCTTCACATTAAGCGCGGTACTGCTGTTGCATTTGTAGGTCCCAATGGTGCAGGAAAATCTACCACCATCAAAATTCTCACTGGAACTATATCTCCAACTTATGGAACTGCATATATCAATGGATTTGATGTTACAAAAGATATTCGACATGCTTTGTTTGATGTAGGATCTTTAGTTGAAACTCCTTCGTTTGTATCTTATCTTACTCCTGAAGATATCATGTCTTATTTTGGTAAACTTAGAGGCATGGATGATGAATACATTCAATCTCGAATGAATATTGTTTTGGAACTTGTCAAACTAACCAAATGGAAAAAAGAAAAAATTGGTACCTTTTCTAAAGGAATGAGACAACGTGTAGGAATTGCATCTGCAATACTACATGACCCTTCATTACTAATCTTGGATGAACCCACAGATGGTCTTGATCCTAGAGGAAGACAAGAGATGACTGAGATATTCAAATCATTAAGAGAACAAGGTAAGACGTTATTCATCAGCTCTCATATCTTAAGCGAAATTCAAGATATCTGTGATACTATTGCTGTAATTGATAAAGGAAAACTAGTTGATTTTCAAAAAATCTCTGATATTGGTACCGAACAAATTGAAGTTCAGACTATTTCTCCTATTTCCCCACAACAAATATCATCAATTATTGAGTTAGATGGAATAGTTGATCTCAAACAAGATGATTCTACTTTGTTACTCAAACATAATATTCTAAAAGATCAGCAAGCAGATCTTCTAGTTTCTCTACAAAATATTGGTCTGAAGATCACATCATTTCATACGGTTGATTCAGATCTTGAACAAATGTACATGGATTGGATATCCGAATCAACGAGGTAGATTTTGACAACTAGAAAATTACCTACTCAAAAAGCACAGATTACTACTGTAACTAAACATGAGTTAAAAAAACTAGTTCACAGTAAAAAAATCATTGGAGTAATTGGAGTAACTCTGTTACTCACATTACTTTTTGTCGTTTTACCTGAAACCCAAAATGTTATGGGGTTTGCTAATGTTGAACCTACCTCATATGCTGCAATCAAAGTAGCCCATCTACTATACCTTATAGTTATTTTAGCTGTTATGATTGGAGGAAACACTTTGTCTTCTGAATTTAGTCAGAAAACAGGATATACTCTATTCCCAGAACCCGTCACTAGAACATCTATCTGGCTTGGTAAATTTATTGCATCTCAGATTGTATTATTTGCAATTCTCACTATTTACTACATTTCTATCTCTATGGGACTTTTGTATAATTTCGGTGCTATTCCTGTTGAACTTTTGTGGTCTTTCTTGTTTGCATTATTAGTTTCTACTGCCGTGATGAGTGTGGTATTTTTGTTTAGTTCAATGTTTAAGAGTACTGCAATAACTGTTGTTGCTACTTTGGTATTGTTGTTAATGGCATTACCTGCACTGCAACTTTACCTTTCTGTAGTTGCCAAAGAATCTTCTATGATTTTTGGTGTTTTATTGACTTTTGCTGCAGGAATTATTGTTACTGTTCTTACTCCTGAAGCTGGTTCTTTTCTAGGCTTTTTTGGAAATGTAGAAGGAGTTCCAACTTATCAGATTAGTGTAATCGTATTCACTTTCTATATTCTGGTTTGTGGCTTTTTGTCAATCATTAATTTTAAAAGAAAAGATATGTAATTTTTTTTATTCTTCATCAAAGTCATAATCGTCATCATCATAACATTCAATGAAATCAAATTCGTGATATTTCATAATTTAATTATGATTTGATGAAAATATGAGTATTGAGTATGTAGATAATGTTTTTTATGATATCTATATAGTTACTAATCTTGATCCACTTTTTTGTTATATTCGTCTATCTCACGATTATATTCATCAATTCTCTTATTGTCCTCATCAATACCATCTTCGAATAATTCTGGATTCTCTTCCTGGGCCTTTTTCATTAGTTTCTGGAATGTATCTGGATCATCTTTTTGGAGTTCCAGCAGTATCTTTCCTATGGAATCATCTAGATTACTCATGATCTAATTATGTCTAAAACTACTATATCTCTTATTCATTGTACTCCTAGCAGTGTTCTTTCCAGAAATTATTTCGTGTCACTTTCATGAGTAATTCCTCCATAGAATGCTTGGGTCTATGAGTATTTCGTTTGTTATCATCTTGGAGTGATACGCATCAGATGGTGTCTCCATGTTATCCAAGTCTAGTGCGCCATGAACTCTAATGTGATTGTACCAATGCATAAACTGCTCCACTGACTCAAAGTATTCTATTTTACACTCAAAGATATCCCAGAACTTTTCTAGCTTACCATTTGTTTGTGGATGTCTCACTCTTGTACGAGAGTGCTTTACGTGATGTCTCATTAGTTGCTGCTCAAAGTCTACTGGCTTGTTATGATCAAGAGTATTGACATTTGATGTGAACTGTTTTCCATTATCAGATAGTACAGATGCTGGTCTACCGTGATTCTTTATTGCATCAGATAGTACTTCAGAAGAATTCACAGATGTTGCCTCATCATACACTCCGAAACCCGTGATAAATCGTGAGGCATCATCTTCAAATGCAATTAGTTGTTTTCCTGCCCAGCGTGAATCATGTATTGTGTGCCAGTCAGTATGCCACAGTGAATTTGAATATTCACGTTCATACCTGATCCACTTTCTTCTCATCTTTTTCCGTGGTTGCTCAACTGATAATCCTTCATCTAGCATAATCTTGTGGATGCGATTGTGGTTTATCTTGGTATTGTACAATTTTGATATGATTTTCTCAAGGTATAGTGCGTTTGTATGAAATTTTTCTTGAACTTGTTTGACTAGCTCTATCTCGTGTACAGTGACTGGCTTTTTTGGACGCCCTGGTCTTTTGAGTGTGGGAATCTTTTTGGTTTTTTTGTACTGAGAGTAGACTTGTTGTACTCTTCTAGGCGTTATCTTGAGGATTACTGAAATATCTAAATTCTTGACTTTTTCATTTTTAGATTGTATAATCCACCTGATCTTATTCTCATCTAACTTTACCATAGGTATGCCACGATACCCACGCATACGATAGTATGGGAATGATGCTCTCCTAGTTAAGGGGTGAAATAATTTCCGGAAAAGATATTGTACTCCTAGCAGTTAAATTCTATCAAAAGCAGGCATAATTGTTTGAAGTTTCTTACAAGTGGTAAAGTAAAGGACCTTTATGATGTGGATGAATCTAGTATTTTATTCAAATTTTCTGACCGGGTTTCCGCATATGATGTAAAATTTAAACAAGATATTCCAAGAAAAGGGGAAATTCTTTGTAAATTTGCAGAGTTTTGGTTTAATGAATTATCTGTACCACATCATTTCATCCGACGAGAATCTGATACTGAGATTGTTGTAAAAAAGATGGATATGCTTCCAATAGAGTGTGTAGTTCGAGGCTATTTTTATGGAAGTCTAGTTAGTAGATGGAAAAAAGGTGAAGTTTCAGTACCTGAAGGAACTGACACAACATTGGCAGCAAAACTACCTGAACCAATATTTGATCCTACCACAAAATCAGAACACGATATCCCAATAAACAAAGTAAAAGCATTGGAAATGAATTTGGTTACAGAAGAACAATACAATTGGTTAAATCAAACTTCAATTGAAATTTACAAAAAAATGGCCAAGATGGTAGATGATGTTGGATTTATCCTTGCTGATTTAAAATTAGAATTTGGTATACTTGATGGTAAAATTACTTTGGGTGATTCTATTGGTCCTGATGAATATCGACTATGGCCAAAAGATTCCTTTGAAGTAGGAAAAATTCAAGAAGCTTATGATAAACAACTCTTACGTGATTGGTTAACTGCAAATGGATATCAAAAACAATTTGATGATGCTCGTGATGCGGGAAAAGAACCTATTGCACCTAAAATTCCTCTAGGAATAATTTCAAAAATGACAGAACGCTATGTTACTGCATATGAGAAACTAACTGGACATTCTCTGTAACTCTATTTGTTGATTCATTGTTGACTGGAAGTTAACTGTCAACTCGAATTTTATTTTTGACCCTTTGGAAAATAACGTCCTTGTAGGTGATTTACCAACATCTTTTCCAGGATCTGCCTTTTTTGATATTTTTTCAAAATTTTAAAACCACTACAATAACTATTCATCCAATACCATATTCATTGTAGTGCTATTGAAAATATTGAATCCATTACAATGGATATTGTACTGGTATCAATCAATATTGTAGCAGTACAATATTTGTAAAAGTAAACAAAAATTGATGCGATTAGACAAAAAAATATGATACAAGGATCTTTTAGATCTGTTTGAAAGGTAATTCTATATGTCTACATTATTAGAAAAGCAAATCAAAGTTAATCGTATTGTTACGACAAGCATTGGACACGCACGTGCAATTGAAGACCCTGCACGAGCAAAAATCGTTGAAATTCTATACCATCAAGCATTATCTGCTGATCAGATTTCTACAGCTCTGAAAAAGACTGGATACAAAAAAGCACTAACTACTGTCCGTCATCATTTAGAAATTCTAAAAGGATCTGGATTAATTGAAATTGCCCGAATTGAAGAATCTCGTGGAGCCATCACAAAATTCTATAGTACATCTACAAAATTGTTGGATTTCCAAACTCCTGATGATTTTGATTCTACCTATTCCAAAATCATCACCAACACATCAACTAAAATTGAAAAAATCCTCAAGGGCCTAACGCCAAAAACTAGTAAATCTAAGGGCAAAAAATCCGAAGAATATTCTCAATATCTTGTAATGGAGATAATGAATAGAGCAATGACAAATGTCCTTGAGAAATCTAGTAAAAAGTAACATTGGTATTGAAATGATTAATCATCTAAAACCGATCAATTCAATTTTTGTATTGGGACAAAAAATGAGCAAAAAATACTCTCAAAATGCATTGGTTTTGAATATTGGTGATAAATCACTATCACGAAAATTGGATTGTGAAAATTAATGGAAGACAAAGTCATTAAACTATTTTCAGAGAAAAATCTAGTTTACATTGCAACTGTAATGAAAGATGGTTCACCTCAAGTTTCTCCAGTATGGGCAAATTATAATGATGGATATGTCCTGATAAATACTGCTGAAGGGAGAATAAAACATAAAAATGTTTTACGAGATCCTAGAGTTGCAATTTCAGTAGTTTCTAAAGATAACCCACTTGACATGACCACAATTCGTGGAATAGTTGAGGAATTAATTCCAGACTATGAATACAAACATGCAGACAAGCTTACGCAACAATACATGGGATGTGATCATTATCCATTCAAACGTGATGATGAAAAAAGAGTTGTTCTAAAAATAAAACCAAACAAAGTTTTTGTTTTGCCTGAACTAATGATGTCAGAGTAATCATTTAAAGTGTTTCTAAATTCGAATTTAGAAATATAATACATTCAGTAGGGCGAATTTAAAAAAGATAGCATAGACAGCTTAACGTCGACGTTTAGCTGCCTTTCTCTTTGGAGCGGCTTTGCGTTTAGCAGCTTTTCGTTTTGGTGCTGCTTTTCTTTTTGCTGCCTTTCTCTTTGGAGCTGCTTTTTTCTTAGCTGCAGTTTTTCTCTTTGGAGCGGCTTTGCGTTTAGCTGCCTTTCTCTTTGGAGCTGCTTTTCTTTTAGCTGCAGTTTTTCTCTTTGGAGCTGCTCTTTTACCTGCATTCTTCCTTCGAGTTGCTGCTGCCTTTCTCTTACGAGCTGCTGCTGCTTTTAATGCTTCAGCTGCTTTCTTAGCTGCATTCCTCTTTCGAGTTCTTACTGCTTTCTTAGCTGCTTCGGCTCTTTTGGCTTTAGATACTGCCATGACTGTTTCCGAAAATCATAGGTGTTATATGGTAAAAGTCACACATTACTACGCAAACAATAGTAAAATTTGACACTTTTTTTATTTTTTAAAATTTCCGATCAGCAATTTGTTAGACAAATTGAAGCTATATCTACAGTTGATTGCTCTTTTTGTGGACGGATAATTATTTTGTATTGTTTTTCTTCATCAAATGGAATATCAAATTGTGTTGTTATCTCAATTGGTTTGTCTGGCTCTAACCATTCCATCCACAGGTCTTTAGAAGAAAACTCACCAAAAACTGCTTTGTGTTTTTGATCTTTTTCACCAACTAGGTAAAATTGTCCTCCTGAAAGTAATGTTTTTTCATCACTGGTATTTTTTGCAGTAATCCCAATCATAACAAACGTATTTTCAGGTACTGTTTCTTTATCCCCTTCATGGGTTCCTTCAAATGTAATTACATATTCTACGGGGCCTACCATTACTGGATTTCCTACACTTGATTCAATGTAATTTGTCTGATATTGTGTATACGTGAACATTGCAAGTGCCATGGAGCCAATAATCGCCCCAATTACAATTACTAGACCAATTCCTCCCATGATTAATCTCCAATTATTTTGGTATATAGTTGAAACGGCAATAATATGCAAAAATTATAGTCAAAAACTCCACTGTTTTAGGCTAAATCCATGACTATAGAAGATGAGTTGCGCAATTACAAGCAAAAATCTAACTTTTCTATCATTTAATTTCTAATTTTATGGAATTACAACAAATTCTTCTTTCCATTTTATCTTGAAATTGACAATCCTGCAAACAATCTCACTTGTTCCATCATACCTGCACAATTTGTTCCTAAACACATCTCTGCTTATTCTACCTTTATGAATACTGTGCCCGAGTGAGCATATTCTTTAAATTAAATCATAATTGAATACCATTGTGAAAATCATTCTTTTTACATTACTTCCATTAATTCTCTCTATTGGACTAACTCCTGCATTTGCTGAATCTGTGGATTCAAGTACAAGTGATACTGTGGGACAACATCACATGTCTTACAAAGGAATGTGTGCCCCTGGATTTGCATCATTAGAGGAAATGTGTGTATTGGATGATAGATGTGGCCCTGGAATTTATGCTGGCAAAGTCTGTCTTATCGATGGTGTCACGAAACAATATCTAAAACCATTACAACAAAAACATGCAGGAATTTCAGTTGAAAATATTGTTTGTGCAGAAGGCAAAGAGTTGATGTTCAAAAACCGTGATGCAACTCCAGCTTGTATTAATTTAGATTCTGTTGAGAAATTAAAAACTAGAGGATGGAATACAGAGTTGCCTATTTTAGCATGTACTCTAGAATACATGCCAATATGTGGAATTGATGGCGTATCTTATGGTAACATGTGTCAACTCAAAGCCAATCATATGGAAATGAAACATAGCGGTGATTGTGTTGTATCATCTACTAGAACAATCACGTTGTATGTAGATTCTCAATTAGTTGACTGTGTAGGTGTAGGTACACAACAATGTATGTTGGTAAAAGAAGATGTAAATTCTGAATGGGAAATGTTCTACGATAATATAGAAGGATTTGAGTATCAAGAAGGCACAGAATACAAACTTAGTGTCACTGTTACTGACATAGAATATCCTCCTGCTGATGGCTCTTCTCTGAAATATACTCTAGTTGAAGTGATAATTCCCTCTAATAGTTGTAGATTAGTACCTGATGCTGGTTTGTGTAAAGCATACATGCCAAAATATTATTTTGATGAAGCAACTAATTCCTGCCAAGAATTTATCTGGGGAGGCTGTGGGGGAGTAGTTCCATTTGAGACGATGAAAAATTGCACACAGCAATGTGGAAATTAGGTTCTGGGATGAGATAAAAGCCTCTGAAATAAATAAAATTATATGACAAAAATTAGTCATTACATAGATGAAGAAAGAATTTGTAGTAAAAAGCATTGATTCAGCACCTGGTGGATTGCCCTATGTTATAGTTGCATTATCCTCCATCAAAGATCTTAAAGACGGTTCTAAAAACTTGCAATCACCTTTTGAAAAATCAGAAGTCATGGGATTCTCAAACATGAATGACATGATGAATGATTTGAACAAGATGATGTCTGGAATGGGAGGTGGCATGGGAATACAGAGTGGTGTTACTCAATTAAAACTTGAAATGCATGAATACAAAGACATGGGTATCGCAATTGGAGATAAGGTATTTTTAGAACTAAGCAAAGATGAGTCCATTGGTGTTTAACTATGGAGGCATGTTAAAAAGATAATTCGTCAGGTGCCGGAGGTTTCCAAAAATAACACAGCACGGAGGATTATTTACACTGACACTTTGAGGATTAATCCGATGTGGAGAAAGGGCGGGGTGTATAGAGAGGTAGCCACTAAAATTGATGATGATGAATTCAAGAAACCCTATGAAAGAATAATAAATCAACGTGGAACACATCTGCATGTTCTAATGGGCAATCCTCCATATTCAAAAGGTCAAAGTAATTACAATGATCAGAATCAGAATATCCAATATCCCGAATTAAATAAAAAAATAAGGTGATTATCAATTATTCACCACCAACACATAATCTAACAATAATGAGAAAGTATCTTCCATCTCTGTTATTATATCTCCATTCCATCTCTTTGATGTACAACAAGAATTTATCTGGACTTACACCATGATGCTTTGCCATGTTCTCTTTTGCAAAACTCCAAAACCTTTCTATTCCATTTATGTACACATCACCACTCCCAAACATCTTGCTGTGATCAACTGAGAGATGTTTGTAGGCGTTGAAAACTAGCGAATCATATCCTCTCCTCTTGTCCGTATACACAATGCTTCCTTTCTTTACTTTCTTGATTGTTCCTGCAAGCAATGTCTTTGCCTTGACATTGTTTACAATCTCAACGTGAACTTTTCCCTTTCTTTCCAGTATGCCAAATACGATGGTCTTGTTCTTGGCACCTCTGCCACGATTTCCCTTTCTTTTTCCTCCAAAATAGTCGCCTCGTCAGCCTCAATTTTCCCTTTTAGTTTCTTGTCTGATTCTGCTAGATGATACAGTATGGCATATCTGATGCAATCAAAAGCATTTAGTGCAAGTTGGATAACTGACATCTGCTTCTCTAGCTGCATGTCTTGCACTAATCCCAATATCAAATAGTTTGACTAGGGCCAACCATTTTGTAAAATTAATGTTGATGATATCAAACCATGTTCCAGCAAACGGTCTATAATCTGTCTTGCAATCTTTGCATCTTAGTTTCCCTCTTGAAATAATATAGTAATTCTCAGAGTTACATGATGAACAATGAATTGTGTTTTTCTTTTTGAATTGGTTGCAGAGAAATTCCAATGCAGTTGATTTGTTGTGAATTATTTTAGATAACTCAATTATGTTGATTGTTTTTTCCAATAATTACTCAAAAATAGTTGGTGGTAATAGGTTTACAATCACCTTGATCTAAACCCTGCAGTAGTGGATGGTGAACTTCAAGCAGTATGTATTGGTCCATTATCTGGTGGCGGTTCTGTTCCACCTACTGGCGGAATTTAAGTTCTAAAACTTACATCCTTTTTTCTTTATTTTTTCTAGTTTTTACACAAAAATTAAGGGTTGAGCTTTTACGCACGACACTAATAGTTTGGGTATGTTTAGCTGGGAGAGCGGGGTGGAATTAACGTTGCATCTTGTATGTAGGCACAAGTGTTCAACCCCCTACCAAAACGCTTGTTTTTGAAAATTTCACAATGTGACTAAACATACTAATTTTCAAGGGGGGTTTAACGCCTAGCCTTGATTTTGTAAAATTTCATCAAGGGATTAGATGATGATATTTTTGCACAATTTGTAAATATTGTTTTTCTCCTATTTGCAACTTTGACTCTTGAACTATCTATTGCAACGATGAAGCCTTTCCTAATTTTACATTCATCTGAATATTGGGTTTGTTTGCATACTTCTAAATTGCAAAATATGCTGATTCATTTACGTTTGACTAATGATTTGTTGTATTTTTTTTGTTCCTATTCATGAGATGTTGGAAATATTTTTGAATTACATCTTTGTTTGATAGAATTAGTTAGATAAACTAGCCATGTTGGGAACATTCGCTCCGCAGTATATCGAATGGAAGAAAAGATAGAATTAGTTAGATAAACTAGCCATGTTGGGAACCGCAGATACTTCTCATGATTGATATTTACAATATTTATGTTATCTTTATGGGTGCTAAGAAGTTGACGATAAATAGCCACATGGTTTTCTAGATATTTGCCTTATGACAATTCCTTTAAAATATTCATTAATTAATTTGGTTTCCATCTTCATCATATCTTATTTCACTTACACGTTCTCCATTTTCATCGTATTGTTTTTCACTTTTTAATTCTCCACTTTTAAAATAGTACTTATGCCATTTTCTCTGGCCATCTTCATAGTATTGAGTTTCCTTTTCCAATTCTCCCGTTGCATAGTACTCTTTGTTTGTATCTGATTCTGTTGTATCTGGTATTTCATTGATTTCTTGTGTTGGTTTTACTGATGTATGCTGTGATTTTTCAGATTCTAAAGATTCTATTTTTTGCATTAGTTTGTTGTTTTCTTTTTCTAATTCCGCAACCATGGCATCATTAACTTGTATTATTTTTGATTCAATCATAAATTCTAACGCTTCAATAAATTCTAAATCTGTTATTTTATCCTCTGCCCAAAATCCCGCAACGCCTTTGATCCAATTTGGAATTTCATCACTTTGAGAATGTGCAAAGCCGGCACTTGGTATTATGACAAAAAATAAGACAGACAATATCAAAACTTTCAATGAAAATCCTAGATTTGGGGCATTATAAAAATTAATTATGGATGGCACAAATCAGACATCAAGCAAATAGATTTCCAATATCAGGAATTAATACTGGTGCAAAATGGGGTTATTCTAAGTCCAAATGTGTGGGAGAAATCATGTTGTATTTTGATACAATAGACTCCATGGTGTGCATAATTGTATACTTTAGTCATGTTGGGAAACACAGCATTATCTCTAAATAACCAAAATTCTTCACATTATCAGAGCAATGATGAATAAAAAAATAATCTTTGCAATTGCTACTGGAATTATAATTGCTGGTTTTTCTGGAATATTAATTCATGCAGAAATGACTACAGATGAAAACCGAATTCTTGTTGAAAAATTAGCTTTCATCAACCAGACTATCTTGAAACAATCCTTTGAGTATCCTTCAGATCCTCCAAACGTTGATGTTCAATTTGTTGAGATTTTACCCGGTGCAGAAAGTGGATGGCATACTCATGACGTTCCTCTAATTGTAACTATTTTGCATGGAGATCTTACCGTTTACTATTGTTATGAAGATGATGATTCTATAGACATTGAACAATGTCAAAATAAAGGAACTGCTAGAAATTATCATGCGGGAGATTCGTTTGTTGAGGCAATCGGTATAGAACACAACGGTGTAAATGAGGGAGTTGTTCCAGTAAAAATTCATGTAGTTGCATTAAATCCCGTTGAGAATTGGGATGATGTCTATTCGCAACCTCTAACGAAAGCCGTACCCTAATGTCTGAAAAGAAAGGAAATGTGTAAAAATAATTCATAAGGATAACTGCCTTGGTTAATGAAACAAAAAATTTATTTTTTAGAAATGTATGATTGGTAGAAATAAAATAAGAAATATTTTTCTAGAAATTATTTCATATACCATAATAAAACAAAGTTGCATATGCAGAACTGATAAATCTTTTATTTCTTTTAAAATGTTTTCAGTAAAAATCTGGAAACCCTATCGTATTTTTCAGAAACACTATCTACTGCTTTAATCATTGTCTGCTGATTGATGTTTTCTTTATCATCCATCACTACATAAACTCCAACTTTTTGTTTTCCATCTTCGGTGATAATTTTGTTAATTACTTGTATGGAATAACAAAAATCTGCCACCTTTTTTTCAAATTTCTCCTTCTCCTCAGGACTAAATCCTAAGTATCTTGCAATTTGATTATTTTTCATAACGACTTTGGCTCCAATTACTAGAATACCTGGTTGTCCTTTAGGTTCAAACACATCAACTGGAATTCCAGATTGTCCTGCATGTTTTACAAGAATTTGAAAATTATTTTCTGGGTTTTTTACTTCTTCAAATGAAAGACCTTCATGAATTACCCATCTTTCTACATTATCCCTCATTCTAGATGCACTCATTGAAAATCTTTGAAATTAGTTCTATATGATTCTAAATCTAAATGATTACCGTGCTAAACTTTGAATGTTTCTAAATTCGAATTTAGAAATAACTGTTATCTTTACTAGGTAAACAAATAGGTTCTATGTGTTCACATTAAATCCTAAATCTGTACCTGGCATTACATCTGGAATTGAATATGCAATAATCCCATTTAATATAATTCCTGCAAACATGAATGCAATTCCAAGATATAGACAATTCCTTGCTTTACGAGGATCATCTCGTAGTAAAATAAAAAATGCAACTATTCCTCCTATCACTCCAAAAAAAATTGGCAACAAAAACCATGCATTACTTCTAGTTTTTTCTGGTTGTGACATCACTATTTACCTTTATTTTGCAACTATAGCTTTTTTCTGCAACTGTGTAATTTCAATTTCTACTGTTTCTAAAGGATCTTCAACTTGATTACGTTTAATTGAAAACATTTTTGGTTTTTCAAAGTCGTCTGTACAATCCGGACATGCATAAACTAGTACTCTGTGTTCGTTTGGAGCTTTTGGATTTGATAATCTTGGATAATAAACCAATCTTGCTCCACAATCCACACAATATCTGTTGGCCCTTCTAGTTCTGACCAATGTAATCCTCCTGCATTATTCTTAATGTGCGATCATCTATTAGATCTATGTTGTCTAATAGAGTAAACTAATTACTAACAACCGATCAATATTTCTAAATTCGAATTTAGAAATATAATTAATCTTGCATTGTGATTTATCTAACAGTGTGGAAAAATAATGTTTCAAAACTCGAGTTTAGAAATAAGAGCGCCTCCCACCAGACTTGAACTGGTGACCAACCGGTTAACAGCCGGTTGCTCTACCACGCTGAGCTAGGGAGGCACACGATTTTACCTTGGCAAAAGTGATTTAATCTTTCCGACTATACAAAATCAACTAAAATTGGAAAATCTTTAGTTAAATTTAGCAAAAAATTCTTTAATTTCTTTTGCATGGCTTTCAACTAATTCGATAATTTCCAAGTGTTCATCAGCTGTTGGTTCTCTCTGATGTACAATCTGAAATGCACTTAGTGCAGAACCAACCATTTCTCCTACAAAAAAACCACACAAAAAATCACCAATGTTTCCACATTCCCATGTCTCACCAATTCTTGGAGAAGCTCCTGCAGATTTGTATAATTCTAATGTTTGTTGGATTAAATCAGTTGTTTGTTTTGAAAATTCAGGATCTAGAGTCATTTGTAAAATAAAGAGATTCTATTTGTCTATGCCTTTTTTCTTTTCAAATACATAGATACCATCTAAAAATACTCTATGATCTTTGTTCTTTACTTTAGATTTTAGTTCAATGTTTGCTGCAGTTTGAGTAATATCTGTCCATACTTCGCCTGTAAGAATTACATCTTCACCTTTAGGAACTACTTTTGTATTTCCTACGATGTTTGTAATTCTTGGAGCACGTTCTCCTTGGAAATTTTCAATCAAAACTTGTTTTCCTTCAACTTTCACTGTGATAGGAAAGTGGGAAAATACAAGTTTCATTTTAATTGTGTATCCAGTTACTAGGCCTTCACAAATATTTCTGATAATTGATCTTGCTGTATGTAAAATGGCATAATCTCTTTTTTTATGTTCAATTGTAGTAAGCAAAATTTTTCCTTCGCTAACTTCAACTTTTACTGGAATGCTTCTAAAACTCTTGTAAGTTTTTCCTAATGGTCCTGCAAATGATATCATGTGTTTGTTCACTGTTACTGTTACTCCTTCGGGAATATCTACCTGATCTTTGAATTCTTCTATTTGTTTAGTAGACATACCCTATCAAAAATCCTCCAATTCCTTTTTGTGTTGCATCGTGATGAGACATTACTCCTTGATTTGTTGTTACAAGAAGCATTCCTCTGTCATATGCTGGCAAATATTGTTGTTCCCAACTATTGTATTCATCATTTTTAACTTTGAATCTTGGGGATATTGCACCGCATTTGTTAATTTTTGCTAATAGTTTTATTTTGAATTTTCCACCTCTTTTATCATCAATATGTTCAAATTCTCCAATGTAACCATCTTTTTGTAATGTCTTTAGAACCTCAATTCCTAATTTTGATGTTGGAAGAATAACACAATCTGATTTCCTTCTTGCTTCATTGTTGTAAAGCGTGACAAATAGATTTGCTAAGATGTTTGTTGCTGGCATGTTATCTCACTTGTTTTTCCTGAACCCTAAAGATGTTGCTACTTCTCTGAAGCATCGTCTACATAACATTAAATCATATTTTTGAATAACTGCTGTATAATCCCCACATCTTTTACACCATCTTGAACCTCGTCCAAAGTCGTGTTTCTTTCTTCCAGTTGCTTCATAAGATCTATCTTTGGCCATTATGTTACAGTCACCCCAAATTCTTTTGTAAGATAATCTTTTGCTTCTTGACTTTTAATGACATGGGATTTTCCAACTCTTGCTTTGTGTTTACTTCGAGTTCTAATTCCATACCCTGGTCTGGTTAATGTAATTGAAATCCCTAATCCTAAAATTCCGATTTGAGGATCATATTTTACTCCAGGTATATCGATGTGTTCGTTAATTCCAAACGAAAAGTTTCCAAAGTTATCAAATGATTTTCCGTTTACTGTATTGCCTTTAGCTTCAAGTAATCTTTTTAGTAATGCAATTCCGTCTTCACCTCTAATTGTAACTGCAACCCCTATTGGTTCTCCTTTTCTAACTCCCCAATCTCTGTATGCTGCTTTTGCATTACGTGTAGATGGCTTTTTTCCAGAAATCTGCTCTAGTGCTTTTGTTGCAATATTAATTACATCGCCTGATTTTCCTAAACCCATGTTTAGAACAACTTTCTCTAAAGAGATTTTCTTCATTGGGGATTCTGTTACTTGAGACATAAGATCACTTTAATTGAATTATTGGCTCCTCTTTCCCAATTGGCATAATGATATCTGCAGGAATTTCGATTTTTCTTTCATCTAATGAAAGAATAATTCTTTTTGGAAGAATGAATGTTCCTTCTTCTATAGTTTCAACTTTACCTATTTGACCTGCGTTATTACCCCTTGTAACTAAACCTTGACAGCCTTTTTCTAATTTAATAATTTCAAGAATTTTTTGATCAGGAATTTGAATTAAACATGCATCTCCAACATTTACTTTAGTATCTGAAATAATTGAACGACCATCATGTAATCCAATTTGTAATTTTCCTTTGTTGATTGTAGTTTTACTTGTAACTCTGACCAGTTTTTTAGATTTCTCTGATTCATTAATCTTAATTGGTTTTAGAAGTTTATCTTCAGTTGGAACTAGACGATAAATATCTGATACATCTTGTAATTCTACAACATCCATTAATCCAATTGAATGATGGAGTGACTTTCTTACAACTCCATCAATCTTTACTCTTCCAGAATAAATTGAAGCTTTTGCTTCTCTTAGACTAGTTACAATACTTAGCATATCTCTAAGAAATACTGCGGTTGGTACGGAATAGCTCTTTTTGTGTGGACCTGGTTTAACTGTAATTACAAATCTCTTATCTTTTCTGGTAATTCCCCAGAATTGTGGGGCCATTTGACGTTTGAGTTTTTTACTACCTGAAATGCTTACCATTATTTCTCATCTTCCTCTTTTTTGGCTTTATCTGCTCCTTTTGTTTCTTTAGGGGTTTCTTTTGCAGGCTCAGATTTGGTTTCTGTTTTCACTTTTTCTGTTTTTGGTTGTTTTCTAGGATCTTTGCCTTCTAGTTTTGCAATTCTCCATTTATCTTCTGTGTTTAATGAAGTTACAACAAGATTGGATGTGTGAATATAAACATCAAATTTATCTCCTTTAGTTTTTTCTTTCTTTACTCCTTCTATTGCAACACTACTTTTTGGAATAGATATTTTGGATACTTTGCCATCAACTCCTTTGAATTCTCCTCTTAGAATGGTAACACTATCTCCTTCAACAACTCTTGTACTTCTTTTCCCATATTTTTTCTGAAGATCTTTTGACATATTACTTCCAAGCTGTTTATTTTTAGTTGCATACGTTGCCTGATAAATCATCTGATTGCGCATTTTTGTTGGTTTCATTTTATTATACCACCATTGATGCCAAGTTAGCTACTCTTGGCCATTTTTCTGAAGCTTCAGCTGCTACTGGTCCTTTGATGTCTGTTCCTTTTGTTTCTCCTTCTGGAGTAATTAGTACTGCTGCGTTATCCTCAAAACAAACCCTTACACCGTTTAATCTGCGAACTGCATATTTTTGTCTAACAATTACTGCACCATAAACTTGTTTTCTTAACTCTGCTGGTCCTTTCTTTACTACAACATTGCAGAAATCGCCAACTGATGCTGATGGAAGTCTTGATGCTCTTGTTTTATGTCTTGGAACATTGATTACTTCTAAAATTTTTGCACCAGAATTATCTGCACATACAATATTTGCTCCAACCGGAATTACTTTAGTTACATATGGTCTAAATTCTTCTACTCCTTTACCTGCTTGCTTTGCCATTATGCTTTAACCTCCACAACAACATATGATACTGATTTTGAGATTGGTCTGCACTCTGCAGTCAACACATGATCTCCTGCTTCTACATCTATGCATCCAGGAACGTGTGCGTGAATAGTACTTGTACCTCTGGCATATCTCTTAAATTTGCTAAAGTAAATTGGTGCATCTTTTTGTAATGTGATAGTTTGTTTTGCTTTGGCCCCTGTAACTTTACCATCAAAGAGTTTACCTCTAACTGATAAACCGCCGTGGAATGGACAATTTCTATCATCACATTCTCTTGTAGGTTCTTTAACTTTTAATCCAATATTTTGAGTCATTGTTTTCCTCCAATTCTATCAAATGGTCTTTTTGCAATTCTTTTCCCATCAACAACAACATCTTTTCCTTCAATTGAGAATTTCCAATTGTTTGTTGATTTGGCAATAGATTTTGAACCATTTCTTGTGTTAATTGTAAACATAGACTTTGTTTCATTGGTAATTCTTCCATTTAATCCTATTATTTGTGAATTTGTAGATTCAATGATTTCCGTATCTAATCCAATGAATTCGTGTGAAGTGATGTTATCTACAGTAATCATTTCTCTCTCCTTAATTCAGTTAGATGTGTTAGCATTCTTGCAATGTCGTGACGTAATGGTTTTAGTTTTCCACTTTCTTTTCTTAATGTTCCTTTTGCTGCATCAATTCTAAGTTTGCCTAATTCACTACGTGATTCTTGAATTTTACTTTTAAGATCTTTTTCATTTAATTGTTTAATTGTATTCATACTGAGTCTGGTCATTTCATTTTGGCCTCCTCTTCTTCTAACGTTTCAATAGTTTCCATCTTCTTTGCTTCTAATGCAATTCTTTCTGATTCTGATTTAGCTGTATCTTCTTTACCTTCAACTTTGACAACTTCAACTTTAGAACCTTCAACTTCAATTTCTTCAACTTTAATTTTTTCTTCTTTTGGTTGTTTTTCCTTCTTTACTTTTTCCACTTTCATTTCAAATTCTGGAACAAGTCTTTCTTTTCTAGCAATTCTAATTCTAATGCCAATTAATCCCATTGCAGTTTTTACATGTGCAATGTCTTCATCTACTACAATTTCTGCATGATGTCCTGCTCTTGGTAAAATTCCCTGAGTGTGTTTTTCAAATGCAGAACGGTCACCTCTGAGTTTACCTGATATTGTTATTTGAACTCCCATTGCTCCACCTTCCATAATTTGTTTCAAAGTCCACATTGTTGCTCTTCTAAAGGCAGTTCCTCTTTCAAGATGTGATGCCATTCTATTACACATTACACTTGGTGCAAGTTCTGGTTTTTCTATTTCAACAACTGAAATTTGTGGGTTCTTTAATCCAAAGTCTGTTGCTAGTTTATCTGTAAGTGCTCTAATTCCAGAACCTTTTCTTCCGATTACAATGCCTGGTCTTGTAACATGTAATGCAACTCTAGTTCCTACTGGTGTTTTTGAAATTTCTGCATGTGAGAAACCTGCATCTTTGATTGCTTCTCTAAGATAATCTTTGAGTAGCATCATGTTGTAGTTATCTTTAATTACATTTTTTACTGCTGACATTTCTAAATCTCCTTTGCCACCAATTCCACATGTGTTAATACATTGTTCTTCGGAGTTGCTCTTCCCATTGCTCTTGGAATAAATCTTTTTACAACTACTCCTTTGTGAACAGTTGCATTTACAATTCTTAATCTATCTAAATCCATTCCTTTGTATTCTGCATTTGATTCTAAATTATCTAAAACTTTGATGAATTCTTTTGCTGTTTTTTGTGGATAACGTCCAGACATTACTCCTGGGTCTGGTTTGTGTCCTACTTGATTTTTATATCTTCTAAATGGAACTACTCTTTTTTTATCAATTACTGCGATGAGGTAATCTCTTGCTTTTTCAATCGATAATCCTTTAATGGAAACTGCAACTTCACGTGCATGTTTGTGTGAAATATCTTTTTCACGTAGTGAAGAACGTACGTGTCTTGTTGGGTCATAATTTTGGAAAGCGTAATCGAATCTACCCATAATAATCACTTCAGTGGCACGTAGAGACTGGATCTTGATGCACCTACACCTGGGGCACCGTGTGAAACTCTCTTGTTTGTTATTACATATTCTCCCAAATAATGTCCAATCATTTCAGTTGTAATGGTAACTGGTTGGAATTCTTTTCCTGAGAATGTGTTTACTGTAACTCCTACCATGTATGGTAGAATAATCAATTCTCTAATGTGAGTCTTGATGGGGTTCTTTAATTTGCCTGCTTTTGTGGCTTTAATTTCTTCAATTAGCTTTCTTTTTCCATCTGTAATTCCTCTTGTAAGTGATCGTCTTTGTCTAGAATTAAATAATAAGAATAATTTTTCAAGTGACAGACTATCTAGTTCCTCTTTTGGAATTCCTCTGTATAAAAATTCTTTAACCATCTCTCTTCTCCTCTGTTAGTGTACTTCGAGTTTTATGGTCCATATTATAGCATTCCTATCTTTGTTGCCAAATCTCTGGCCTTTTCGGTATTTTCAAACTGAACAAAAGCTTTTTTGCCGTAAATTGTTCTTGCAGTGTTTACTTTTTTGACATTTTCTTTGTAAAGTGTCTTGACTGCTTCTGAAATTTCTGATTTATTAGCGGATATTTCTACTATGAAACAAATTTTGCTTTCGTTCTCAACCATTGCAAATGTTTTCTCAGTAATGTATGGCTTGATGATTATTTTCATTGCTTGATCTACATTCATTGTGATTTCACCATAACTTCAAGATGTGTTGATTTTATTTTTCCAATCTCCTTTATTGCAGATTTGGAATATACCGTTAATCTAATTGGATCTGAGCCTGGGGCTAAATCTAGTACACTTAATTCTTTAACATTTCTTACTTCGACACCTGGAATTGCTCCGGCTGCTTTTGATAAATTAGAAGAATCAGATGTTACAAATAATACACTTTTTCCAACTTTTTTAGTTCTACCTCTTAATCTTGATTGTCCTGAACGTATTCTTCTTGCATCTAATCTTTTTACGTCTTGTGATAATTTCAAAGAGTCTAGAACTTTGTTAATTTCACTTGTTTTGGAAATTGATTCAATATCATCAGATACTATAATTGGGAATGAATCTATACCATTAATTTTGTGGCCTCTTTGTTCTACAAGATCTTTAGATGCAGTTGCTGCAATGGCGGAACATAATGCTAATTTGTTCTCTTTTTTGTTTAATTTCTTGTAAATTACTTTCTCTACAATTGGAGGGTGAGCTTGTCTTCCACCTCTAGTTGATGCAACTTCTGCTCCTTGCCCTTGTCTTCCACCACCGCCACCTTGCATTCTTGCAACACGGGAGACACCTTGACCTGTTGGAGGATCATTAGAATCTGCTACTACATCCATACCTGCCATTGGTTTTCTTCCTTGTTTTTGGAATTTGTGAGATGTTAGATTAGTGAAAGCTTTGTGAATCAACTCTCTTCTATATGGAGTTGAGAAAATTAATGGAAGTTCTACTTCTGTGTCTTTTGTTCCTGTAGTTGTAAATGCTGTTGTCTTCATTATACTACAACCTCCAAAATGTTTGGCTTGTTAACTTTAGCTGGAGCATTTCTAATTTGACTTCTTAGTTTGATTAATCTCTTGTATGTTCCTGGAACTGAGCCTTTTAGAATAATGAAATCTCCTTTGACTAGACCAAAGTGTTTGTATCCTCCTTCAGGATTAATTTTAATTTCATCTGATTCAGTATTGCCCATAATCAAAATTCGTTTGTCATACTCTACTCTTTGATGGAAACCGGTTTGTCCTGATCTAGGAACTGTATACATGACACTTTGTGGTGAGATAGGACCTAATGAACCAACTTCTCTAACTGTTTTTCTAGATTTGTGTTGTTTCTTCTTTACCCCCCATCTTCTCATTGTACCTTGCCATCCATGACCTTTTGTAATTGCTGCAACATCAACAGTTGCACCAGTTTCAAAAATTTGATCAATTTTAATTTCTTTTCCTAGTGATTCTTTAACATGTGCAAATTGTTTTTCAATATCTCCTCCACTAACCATTGCTTCAAAGATATATGGTTTCTTCATTTCTAATCCTGCAGCTCTTGGAGAAACTGCAACAATTGCGTAAATTTCTTTTATTTTTCTTAATCTTGATTCTGCATTCTCAATTGAACCTGCAGTATTTTTAATTGTAATTTCTTTTGCAATATTTTTTGGAATATCTTCAGCATATACGTCAAACTCTGCATGTTTACCCTCATGATCTTTTGAATATCCTCTGATTCCTAAAATCAAAACTGGTGGAGTCACAAGTACTGTTCCAAGACTTACAAGCTGTTTTCCTGCATTTGGTACTTTGTCACGATCATCAATACTGACAACTTGAACACAACCTGCTTTGAAACCACAATGTGCTAAAATTTTTGGTTCATCTGTTGTAGATAATTTTGGCCAAGCTCTAATTCTTGCTTCCATACTTCGTGCACGTACTCTAGGTGAGTATGCAAGACTTCCTCTACGTGGTGAATGTCGTTTTCGAGCTCCCATGATTAAAACGAATCATCGAATTCCCTCTATTAAACCATGTGAGGTATCGTTAACCATTTATTTTGTTAAGGTTAACCATCTATGCCTAATTTATCACGGTAAAAATAACTCTGAGGCCGAGTTCCAAATTGTATATCCTCCAATTATGATCCCAACTACTCCTAAACCGATAGCCAACAACAAAAAATTTTTCCTTTCAGCCATATTCATTCTAACTTTGAGCATTAATTATTGCCAAAGTTCCTAACAATGCTTCTTCTAGACGTACCGTTTCAGTAGCTTGATTTGGGAAAAAGTTTAGTGATTTTGCATTCTGAACCTTATTCATTCTTCCACCAATGATTTCATGAACTCCTTTTTCAGGTGATCCAAATACAACTAGTGTTGATTCACTTGATTTTGTATACTTTGATAATGTTTCATTTGTTACTGGTTTTCCTTTCCTTGAAGTTATGATGATGTTTCCTTTCCATTCTGATAATATTGAAAACAAATTTGCTCTTTCTTTAACCGAATATCCCCAATAGCTTGGAACCTCATTTTTTTCAATATCTTTAATTGATAATTTAGGATATCCCTCTTTGAATCTTATTGTAACTCTTTTTCCAGTTGAAGCATTTCCATAATATTGAATTAATTGGTTTATTCCTACATCTACAAATTTTTTCCCCTTTGAACTTACTACGATGCCTTCTCTGATGTCTCCTGCTTTGATTTTTTTTGAGTTTACAGGTGTTACATGGCTTGGAATTCTTAATGGATGTAATACTCCTGCAAATTTTAAATCATTCATCTTTGGAAATAACCTTCTTCTAAGGAATTGTGGTGTCTCCAAATATTTTAGAATCATCACCATTAATCCTGGGTCTGTTTTTTTACCTCCTTCTTGATATACGTAGATTGTATCAATTTTAAAAATTGCACAAGCTCTTGCTAGAACTGAAATTTTCCTAGTTTTGTCAATTTTTAGTGATTCATCTGATAACGAAGACTCAGGGATTGCAACAGATATTTTCAATGTAATTTAATCTCACAGGCACTTTAAATAATTATTTTTGCTCGTGTGGGTATTTTTCTTTAGCAGCATTTGCATATTTTGTAATCTGTTCATCTGTAACTAATTCATACAATCCACTTTCTTTCTTAATGTATGCCATCCTGATGTGACTTGTTCCTTCTTTGTCTTCACTTGAAAGATATATTCCTGCAGATGCTAATGTTGCAGCGTCATCAAGTGATAGATCTTCTTTGTATGTTTTTTCTAAAAAGTCAGTTACCGTATCTGAACCAGAACCAATTGCTATTGCATCATAAGAGATGTATGTTCCACTAGGATCGGTTAGATATAATTCCGGTTTACCATTTACAACTCCGCCAAGAATTAATGCAACACCATAAGGTCTCACACCTGCATATTGTGTATATTGTTGACATTGATCTGCTAAATGTTTAGCAATTGTTTCAACTTCAACTGGTTCATCATAAATCATTTTGTTACTTTGAGAAAAGAATCTTGCATTGTCAACTTGACTTCTTGCATCTGGAATGTATCCTGCAGCAGCTACTCCTACATGCTCATCAATCTGGAATATTTTTTGTGCTGTTTCGGAAATCTGTAATTTTCTTGGTTTCTCTTCAACTGCAATAACAATACCTTCTTTACATTTTACTCCCACTGCTACGGTTCCTCTTCTTACAGTTTCAATTGCATATTCTACTTGGTATAGTCTACCATCTGGTGAGAATACTGTAATTGCTCTATCGTAACCTTGTTGTGCAGGAAGCATTTGATTGCAATGCTTTGATTATACAATTTAAACCATGCCCATAATTGAGAGTGAATTATAGTTTGATCGGAGCCTACATACTTTAGAATTTTGTTTATCAAACCTTAATTTGAAACTGGATTTATGATGGATTGATGAAGTTTGAAATAAAATTTTCAGGTCATGAGAATATTCGGTCTAATCATCAAAAAACTATTGAGATTACCAAAGAATCTCATTTGACTCCTAGAGGTGATTGTATAGTTGGCGTAAATGCAAAATCTAGCTGTGCTGATTTATCTGAAGAATTAAAAAACAAACTTAGAACCCCTGATTCTAAAGTTACATTTTCAATTAAAGTGGGAGCCGAAGACTTTGTATTGGAAGGTAAAGGTCATCCTGATCTTATTCTAACTCATACTGAAGATATTGTAATTAGAAAAAGTAATTTTATCTGTCCACGCACATTAGCAGTAAAATGTGACAAAGCTTCAGATTTGCTACCTAGAAGTATGGTGAAACAATTACAAGATCCAAAAACTCGTGGTATATTTACTATTACTGTTGAATAATACTGTGACAATTTTATAGGCCATGTTTTAATTTTATTCATGGGTCGTAAAACAAATTTTTTCCTTCTAGTCCCTTTAGCAACTTTTGCTGCAATCATAATTGGATTTGGTATGTATAATACTCTATGTAAAAATTCAAACATTCCAATTAATTGTTAAAAATATTCTTGAAATGTCTATTGCTTGTTTCTATTTTTTAGTTTTTTAATTATAATAAAACCAATTATCAGTCCTACCAAACCTATTCCTGCAAATACATAAAGTTCACCTACATGACCTCTAGGTTCTCTAAAATCTATTGGGTTCGGATCATTTAGTGTATAATACTTGGACGGTATCTTGTAATCTATGGGCATGATCCTTAGTATTTTATCATCATTTACTTTTGGAGTTCCTCTACCATCTTGATTACTAGTGAGAATATACAAAAATCCATCTGGACCTGTTTGCACATCTCTTAATCTTCCAAATTCATTTTGGAATAATTTCTCGTGAGAGTTTATTGAATTATTTTCTAAATCAAATTCAATCATATGTAAGTGACTTCCGCGTAATGTGGCAACAAAATATTTTCCTTCCCATTGAGGAATTTTATTGCTTTCATAGAATTCAGCTCCTGAAGGGGCCCAAGTATCATCACCTGAATGTAAAATGGGATTTAGTAGATTTTCTTTTTCTTCATCTCCTATGATGTCTGGCCAACCGTAGTTTGCACCTGCAATTATTCTATTTACTTCATCATGAGCAACTCCTCTCAAACCTGATGGCCCATGTTCAGTTGCAAACAAATTTCCTGAATCATCCCAATCAATACCTTGTGGATTCCTATGTCCTATGGAGTAAATTGGAGAATTTTTCCACGGGTTATCGTTAGGTATTGTTCCGTCTGAATTGATTCTTAATATTTTCCCTCCCAATGAATTCAAATCTTGTGATAAGTTTGGTAACCCTGCTTCCCCTGTTGTAACGTATAGTTTACCATCTGGACCAAATTGAATTCTTCCTCCATCATGAAATGGTCCTCCTGGAATTTTATCTAATAGTATTTTATTTTCAACTAAAACATCTTCAGTTAATTGATAGCGTACAAGTTTGTTGTATGTTGATAGTAGTTCATTGTATGTGTAATACAAGTAAATGTAATTGTTTTCAGAATAGTTTGGATCAACTGTAATTCCTAACATTCCTCCTTCAACTCCACCAACACCTAATGATAGAAGAGGTTCTTCTAACAATATTCCATGTTGAATAATTCTGAGATGGCCATTCCTTTCAGTAAATAGTGTTGTTCCATCTGGTAACCAATCTATACTCCAAGGAATAGTTAGATTATCTGCAACAACTTCTATTTTTATTCCAAATTCTGGATATTCTTGAGCGTATGATGCGGGAATTAACGACAATAATATCAAATTAGCGGGTACTATGAACAGAATAAAAATTACTATTCTAATTCCCATTTCTCATTCCAAAATTTATGGTATTAATTACCTCATAGCATCAAAGCCACCAAGTGTAGGTGAGCCAATTATCACAGCAAAAGTAACTATGGTTCCCAAAGCAGTTATGATCATACCAAAACGTTTGTTCATGCAAAAAATATAATTATTTTAGTTAAAAATATTATGATTATTTTTATGAATATTGTGTTACAATTACTTTTATAATAAATTTGGGTGATTGTAAACCTATTACCCCCAAACTAATTTTATGTAATTATTGGAAAAAACTATCAATATCATTGAGCTATCCAAAATAGTTTCAGATAAATCAACATCATTAAAATTTCTGTGTAAAAGATTCAACAGTACAAGTTCTGTATGTTGTCCCAAGTGTGATTCTCCAAAATATTATCTGATGAGCAGAGGGAATTTGAGATGCAGTAAATGTAAGACAAACTACAAACCATTCTCAGATACACAGTTTGGCATCATCAATATTGATTATCCAAAATGGTTGGTTCTAATCAAACTATTTGATCTTGGGATTAGTGCAAGACGTGCAGCAAAAGAAGTTGGTGTTAGTTATCCTACCGCACTGCATTCTTTTGACATCATGAGATTCTCAATACTTGAAGAACAATCCAAAACAGATGATGTTCTAAAGGGTCAGATTGAGGCTGACGAGGTACTATTTTGGAGGAAAAAGAAAGGGAAATCGTGGCAGAGGATCTAAAAACAAAACTATTGTATTTAGAATTTTAGAGAGAAATGGAAAAGTTCATGTTGAGATTGTAAAGAACGTAAAGGCCAAGACACTTCTTACAAGTACTATCAAGAAAGTAAAGAAAGGAAGCATTGTGTATACGGACAAGTGGAGAGGATACAATTCACTAGTTTTCAATGGCTACAAGCATCTCTCAATAGACCACAGCAAGATGTTTGGCAAAGATGATGTGTACATAAATGGAATCGAAGGGTTTTGGAGTTTTGCAAAAGAGAACATGGCAAAGCATCATGGTGTCAGTCCAGGTAAATTCTTGTTGTACATCAAAGAGATGGAATGGAGATGTAACAACAGAGATGGAAGATACTTTCTCATTATTGCTTGATTATATGTTGGTGGTGAATAATTGATAATCACCAAAAATTAAATTCTCAATCTATAGAATAAGAATATAGATTACAATTTCAATAAAGAAACACTTTAAACAATGTAATATTTTTTAAGAATATGAACAAAATTGCATTAGGGATTTTATCCATAATTGTACTAGGAAGTTCACCAATAGCTTTTGCAGATTCGGATAGAGATTTAAAATTAGAATTTGCAGGAACACTTGAAGAAACTCTAGGACATTTTTGGGCATTAGAGATGAATCTTGATGAAAATAATTCTGAATTAGCATTAATTCATGCAACACACCCAATTGCGGAATTATTTGATACCCTGAGTATTCATTTAGATGATAATCTCGAATTCAAAGCAAAATTAGAACAAACTTTGTTTGAATTAAAGGATAAAGCAAGTACAAAGGTCACTAGAAGTGACGCACAATCAGCAATTGAGGATGCAAAAGAGATCATTCAAGAAGCAAGAGATATTGTGGTTGGAGATGAACTTAGTAATGATTCATCATTTAAAGCACAATTAATCAACGGTTTACTTGAAACATCCAAAGTTGAATACAAAGAAGCAATTGAGGATGGAGATATTGTTGAAATGGCAGAATTTCAAGATGGTTCAGCATTCATTTGGAGATCACAGCAAATCTTTGAAGAAGTAAGAAATGATATTGAAAGTTCAGGTGACGTGGATGACACTTATGGAGAAATTTGGTTTGCATATGATCAAAGAGCAAATCCATCAGAGGTTACACTTCTAGTTGATGCAATCATTGAAGAATTTAAAATTTTAAGTGGAATTGAATCTGCCGAATCAAAACATATGGAAGAAGTTTTTGGAAGCGATTCACCAATAGTTGTGGAATTAGATGAGACTTTATCCATGGATACCAATAATTCAGATAAGACAGATGAAATACCACATATAGAAACTGAGGAAACAGATGAAACGTCTTTAGCTCCATTAAAACAAATCAACAAAGGGGTTGAAGCAAAAGATGTTCAATGTAAACCATCTATGGAATTGATTTTCAAACATTCTGGAGAACCAGCTTGTGTTAAACCATCTAGTGTTCAAAAATTAGTTAGTTGGGGATGGACCCAATAACCTATTTTTATTTTTAAAAGAAATCATTAGTAATACTAAATAACAATCATAATTTCATGATGTCGTGCCTGCTAAAGGACCTGTTAGTTTATCATGGCAAACAATTTTTTGCTTTATCCCCATAATGGATATTATTGCATCGTACCGCGTTAAAAGATTAAGATGGTATCTTCTAATCTTTATTGGATATGCAACAGTATCAACAATCATTCAATTATTTATCAATCCGATTGATGAAACATCGATATACAATGAAAAAGTATATTCAGAAATAAGTGGATTTGATTGGAATTATGCAATATTAGGAAGCAATCCCGAACTATCTATTGCAAGTATGATTATCCATCATGCAATAGCTTATGCCATTGCAGTTTATTTGATTAGAAGGTGGTCAAAGAAATGGAATCAAAGTTTTAATGAATCATTTTGATTTCTTTTTACTTTTTTGAACCAAAATTTTCTTTATTCTAGATATTGTAGGATAACTATACCCACGTCTACGATAATTAGCAATCATCATCTTCCAATTTTTTAATCTCCACTGAGCTTGTTCAGTGGTAACAGAATGAACTTCTTTCTGAATTATGCTTTTCCGTCCTACCTTGAGAGTGCCAGCATCTTTTGCAGACCATCTATTTTTTGCAAATTTCAGACCAGTAAGAATTTCAGTTACAGGCATTTCTTTGAAATAATCTTTTAGTTTTTTTAATTCAGCATCAGTGGGTTTTTTTGAAATAGGCAATTCAATAGTGGGTTTAACCATGAGAATCAATTCAATTCATGCTTTAAGAGAATCATGCTAAAGGAGAATTTACTAAATGGTTTTAGTCATGTTTATTTATCAAAATGTGATTAAGCAGTCATGCGAAATGCAGTAGTCTATCAAAAGATAAAGGATCTATCCATGTGTAAATCAGAAAGAAAACTAAGTTCTGATATAGCGAGAAGCATATGTTCATGAACTATTTTCAAGGTGTTTCAGATTGTTTATTCGTATTTACCTTAGGTAAAATCATCTAATCTCTAGTTTTTTGATGATTTTTAGTTCACGAACTTTATCTTTTCGCTATAGGTACGAATCTATTCTATAACTCTCCAATTTTCCAAGTGCACGTATGTGTTCTGAGGAAAATGGTGTTGCTTTGATATGGATTCCCTCCTGTAGTGTAATACCATGTATGGAATTCTTCATCTTTACAATGATGCGCACAATCTTGTGTCGATGTCTTACAAGCTGTCTGTATTGCACAATTGTGTGATCTGGCACAAATGATTCTGCAATGTATCCTCCTCGTAGCAAATTTGCAAGATGGTACGCATCAATTTTATCAGTCTTTTTGAGTGATGATGCTATTATCTTTGTGTTGTATGGATTAGATAGTATAACATCAAGATGTAATTTGTCTGTCATGTGTCTATAAAGGCCATACCAGACAGATGATGACTCTAAAACATATTTTGCGTTCTTTGGAATTTTGGATGTAATTTTGCTAATAGCAGAAAAATCACTGGAAATCTTTTTGTTAAATAATAATTTGCCAATCTCATCTACTGCTGCCACCTGTACAGAGTTCTTGTGAACATCCAATCCTACAAACATCAAATATTTTTTTTCAGGAATGGTAGTGTGTTTGTTTGCATTTCTTACTTTCTTGATACGAATGCAAGTACCATCTAATTTCCTAGCTGATTTTGGCACATATGGTTATGGTTACGAGAAGAATACGATATCAAATAAGGGACGAACTGATTTTGGGATACAACATGTTTGCCTTTACCATTGTCATGATTATAGGCCTTGATCTAATATTTCTTTGACATGTTTGCCTTTACCATTGTCATGATTATAGGCCTTGCCATTTTGTACTGTGTATTTTGTATGTTCTCCTGCGATTGAGAATTTGATATCTTCACCAACAATATCATTTGGATCTTCACCCAAGTGAACAATAACTACCTCGCCAATTTCATATTGATCATTACTGTTAAACCAGATCTGATTTCCTGATTTGAATCCCGTAAGAGTTATTGTAATAATGTCACCTTTTGCAAGATCTGTTTTAGATTTAGCAACAGTCTGCACTTTAATATCGACTTCTACCTTGATTGTTTCAAGATCAACATTATCAAATGCTTCATCATTTGGATTTATGCCATCCCAATATTGTATATCGCTGATGTCAACTACAGTTCCTTTAACAGTATGTATTACATCTTTGTTCAAATGTTTCATATCTATAGAACCATATGTTGCCTCAGAATAACTCAATTCATAGTCTGGAAAATATTTTCCCATATCCGATGGAATATAGTGCATTTCTGTTTGTTGTTGAGAAATAGGTTCTTCTTCAAAAACAGTTGTCATCAACACTCCACTTAATGCAGATATTGCCACTGTGGCAAAAATTGAGGTAATTTTTCGATTCATAATTAATACCATCCATTGATTTGGGTTATATCCCCAGATCTAATCACAGCATATCCAACATCACATGCAGAATGCATCATTGTATGGCTAGTGCTACCACTTTGATGTATCATTCCAGCATAATGGCCAAACTCATGATTTGACACATATTCGATATTATCATTTTGATGCCAAGCACAACTACCTGAATTAATCATATTGGCATTTGAGTTATTGTTGAACATAATGTACTTTATAGAACCAGAAATTATTCCAGTTCTTCTATTACCATCCTCAAAAGGTTGTTCCCAAACAATTTTACACATTAAATGAACTGCTTTTTCAATCAAATCTTCTATTTTATTTCCTGAATTTCCAATACTATCTACATGTGGAATTACAGCGTCAATGGTACGTGTTGTGCCAATCCACACCTGTTTGCCAGTTAATCTCCTGTGTCTTTCTAGAATTTTTTTATTGGTTTCAATCAAGTATGTTTCTGTAACCATAGTGATACTTGATTCTTCAGACACTCTTCTTTTGGATAATTTGCCCTTAATATTTACGGTGCAAAGTTAGAGTCATTGTTCTTTCCAAAAATTATTTCGTGTCACTTTCATGAGTAATTCCTCCATAGAATGCTTGGGTCTATGAGTATTTCGTTTGTTATCATCTTGGAGTGATACGCATCAGATGGTGTCTCCATATTATCCAAGTCTAGTGCGCCATGAACTCTAATGTGATTGTACCAATGCATAAACTGCTCCACTGACTCAAAGTATTCTATTTTACACTCAAAGATATCCCAGAACTTTTCTAGCTTACCATTTGTTTGTGGATGTCTCACTCTTGTACGAGAGTGCTTTACGTGATGTCTCATTAGTTGCTGCTCAAAGTCTACTGGCTTGTTATGATCAAGAGTATTGACATTTGATGTGAACTGTTTTCCATTATCAGATAGTACGGATGCTGGTCTACCGTGATTCTTTATTGCATCAGATAGTACTTCAGAAGAATTCACAGATGTTGCCTCATCATACCCTCCGAAACCCGTGATAAATCGTGAGGCATCATCTTCAAATGCAATTAGTTGTTTTCCTGCCCAGCGTGAATCATGTATTGTGTGCCAGTCAGTATGCCACAGTGAATTTGAATATTCACGTTCATACCTGATCCACTTTCTTCTCATCTTTTTCCGTGGTTGCTCAACTGATAATCCTTCATCTAGCATAATCTTGTGGATGCGATTGTGGTTTATCTTGGTATTGTACAATTTTGATATGATTTTCTCAAGGTATAGTGCGTTTGTATGAAATTTTTCTTGAACTTGTTTGACTAGCTCTATCTCGTGTACAGTGACTGGCTTTTTTGGACGCCCTGGTCTTTTGAGTGTGGGAATCTTTTTGGTTTTTTTGTACTGAGAGTAGACTTGTTGTACTCTTCTAGGCGTTATCTTGAGGATTACTGAAATATCTAAATTCTTGACTTTTTCATTTTTAGATTGTATAATCCACCTGATCTTATTCTCATCTAACTTTACCATAGGTATGCCACGATACCCACGCATACGATAGTATGGGAATGATGCTCTCCTAGTTAAGGGGTGAAATAATTTCCGGAAAAGATAGAGTATTAAATTACAATCCATCAAGAGAATTTTATGGGATAGAGTAAAAAATAAGATAGATGCAGGTAATACACAACATTTAGAACATATTGAATTTATACATGAGGACATTTTAATTTCTACTAGACTTGAAGTTACTTATAATACGCTTATAGGTTCACTTGACATTGACATATTTATTGAAAAACTGCCAGTCGAAATTTCAAATAAAACAGGTTTTGTAGACATAGTATTTTTAATACCTTCTGATGAAAATTGCTCCATAGATAATATTTCTATAAAGAATTGGAATAAATCATTGGACGATGTATTATCTGAATTAGAAAAACAATTAGTCAATGATTGGAATAGTTAATACTACTCATAATCTAAATCCAATTTTTATATATTCTAAGTTCTACTATTCAATCTGAAGAAGATCAATATTTCAGATCCCGAAGATTACACAGAACCAATCAAGGATCATTTTATTAGCTAGGACTAATTTTATTAATCTAATAACATGAACAAAACAAAATACACAATTCCTTTCTTAGCATTGATTTTGTTAATTCCAATTGTAATGATAAACTCATTTGCACAAACTCCAGGAGACGAAAACACAAATCAAGGACCAATCACGGTAAACGAAGAACAAGATGATAAATCATATGCTCTGTATGATTTATTATTCCCAGATTCAAACGTACCTGATGAGATAAAAGATCAAATCTTAGAAAATCTACAAAATTCTGAGCCGATACCAGTACCGATACCAATTAATCAAAAAGAAATTGGCGAGAAAGCATCCAAGTTGATTGTTTCAATCAACGAAGATGTAAATCTAGAAACAAAAGCTGGAAAACAACATGAGTTAGATTTAATGACAATTGATATGCTACGAGCTGGAGTTGTCATTGCAGAAAAATATGAACAAGATCCTACAGTTTGGAAGCAGCTCTTAGAAGAGTTTGAAACGGATGAAGGTGAATATCCAATTAGAAATGTATCGCACAGAATTTACGACTTTAATGTCGGCGTGAAATATTTCTATAGTTGTCATACTGGATTACTTGTCTGTAATTCTAGTTGGTTGTATAGTAATGCATTAGATGGTAGTTTAGTTTCTACACCTTCTGCAACTTTACCATCAATTGCATCTCCAGGTTATCTTGAAATAGCAAACAAAATAAAGTATATTGGCGAACATCCACCTCAAACAAAACAAGTTGATTCTTGGGTTTCTATAAAAACTTCTGATGGTGCTTGGGTTGCAAGTTGTCATAGTGATCCTACTTTCACTTGGAATTACAACTATCAATCTGCAACATTCTTTGTGTGTTCTCCATTAGCTTCTGGTGCTGATAGAACTGTGTATAGCTCTATTGTAGTTGGTCTTTAATCACCCTTCTTTTTTTATTTTTAATAGAAAAACTATTTTTGTTGGGATAGTTGGTTTTGTTGTTTTTTATTTCAGTTTGCCATTAATTACTAATCTTTGCATTATTGGTTTAGATCCTGATACTTGTTTATTTTTGAATCGTCTTAAAATTCATAATATTATTGAAGATGATATTTGGAATGATGGTGGTGGTGTTGGAGATTGGTCTCCATGAATAGGAAAAACGGAACTGGTAAGTTAACGAGAGCTATTTTCTAGTGGTAAGTGTCGGGTATGTGTTTAGATCCCAACTCACACATACTTTACAATCTCGTACAAAAGATTACAATTCCTCATATTCCATGTCATGATGCAACTCATCAGATTTCCAAACATTCTCATACCCTTCTCATTCCTAACACATCCTCGAATCTTTCTGTGAATGACGGATTCTCTCAACGCGTGTTCTGCTGCATTGTTTGTAGGTTCTATGTTTTCATACAGCAAAAATGTAAACAGATCGTATTTTGTATTATACAATTTGTTTAGGAATTTCTCCAGTTCCTTTTCATTGCAATGCTCAGAAACAATTCTTTCAAAGAGATTCACTGCAGCATCATGTGCTGTATCACTTGGTTGTATGCCTTTGATATCGTAAAATAATCTCTGCAAGGAATAATACAGTGATTTTGAATTGTCTGTTTCTAGTTTTTCTGACATGTGTCTTGCTTCACGCAGTATGTGTGCCCAACACTTCTGTCTGATACCAAACATATGGTATGGCATCCATCCGTCACAAATGGCAACTCCATTAAACGATGAGAAATGTTTTTGCAATACATTTGCACCCCTGTTTTTCTCAACTGTGATGTAACAAGAGTTCTGATTTACCCCAGTCCATACCCATCTAGTTTTTCCATGTATGGAATATTTTGTCTCATCAAAATGAGCAGATTTTGAGTCGCAAATGTCCTGCTTGATTTGTTCTACCATAGGCTCCAGTGCAGATGATACATTGCACAAGCAGTTGTTGATGGTGCCTGCAGATATCTTTAGATTGTAAAGGCTTGAAGCATCTTTGCAGGATTTCTAAAGATATAATTTGCAACATCAAGCTTGAACTTTGTCACTCTGAAATATTCGGACACTGCCTTGTTCATTATTGTAAACATTGCATAATACTCTGAAACCAACAATGCATACTTGCTTATCTTCCAGCACTGCTCTATCATGTTCTTCAAGTATGGTGATCCCTTTGGCAACCAGATTAGTTTGACATCTCTATTGTTTGCAAGATATTCCTTTACCTTCTTTGATTTGTGAACTGATGCTCTATCTAAAATGATTGCAATCTTGCCGTATTTCTGATGCAATTCCTTTAGGTACTCTACAAATGTCACAGCATTGAATTTGTCGGCCTTGTAGAAACCATCTGATTTTAACCCAATTGTGACACATTTTAGCTAATTTAGATCCATTAGGATTGTATTTGCAGATTACAGTATGGTCTCATCATACGTCAAAATGTGCAAAACACTACTCAATATAATCACCAGATGCAGAATTCCCAGGTTCTTACATCCAAAATCAAATCATATCTATTCTGTTTGGACACATCTCATACTCTTGGCAATACGACAGTACGAATCAAAGAGTTATAGAAGATTTACAGAATTTTTAGAAGAATGTGTAGGAATTCAGGAATATCTTGGTTTGTCTACCATTCCACATTACACCACACTACAAAAGGCAGCTGCAAGACTGGAAGGAAATCTGTTACATAAAATGTTGCAGGAATTCATTTTGTACAAAAAAGTCAGACTGGTTCTAGCTGGAATTGATGGTAGCGGATTCAGTTACAGTACAGCATCATACTATTATACAAAAAGAGTACAGTTACGCAGGAATTTCCTAAAAGTTGTTGTTTGTGCTGACATGAATACACAGCTTGTTTGCTGTGTCATGACACACCACAACATGCAACATGATAATCCTGATTTTCTGCCATTGTTGTACAAAACCAACAATATTGTTCCAGTTGATATTGTGTTAGGTGACATGGGTTTTGATGATGAGAATAACCATGTTGGTGCAGAACAGATCAACACAGCTGCAATAATTCCAACTCGATATAGAACAGTTCCAATTTACAGAACCAGCGGAATTCACAGAAAGGAGATGAAGAGGAACTTTCCTGTACAATTGTACCATCAGAGAAACAAATCTGAAACAATCTTTTTTGTGATCAAACAGATAATGTCAGGAGATGTCACATCAAGAAATGCTACAACTCAGGACAATGGGATGTTGTACAGGTTAATTGCATACAATGCTTACAGGATTAGAAAATTAGATTTTGTTATTTTATTATGATTTCTACAAGGCCGAATTTGTCATAAACTCTGAATAGTTGATTGCCATTTTCTGTAATTGTACCATACACTGCCAGACTCTCATGTCGTCCTGTATATGGAAGAAATATTCTCTTGGCAACTGGTGACCAGTACTTTTTTCCTGTTTTTGTATCCCTTACAAAGAATGCTTCATCAGCCATTGCAATGACAAATCCTTTCTTTTTTAGGCGTGAAATTCTCTTTTTGATGCGTTGTTGCCAGCTTCTCACAGCAGATATACTTGCATGGTTGATGTGATATTTTTGTGCAGTTTTTGCAGACATGCCGTATTGGTGCATTATCTTTCTGATGTGGGTTATGTGAAATTTTACTCCAGTGGAATAAAAGATACTTTGTTGCAACATTATGGGGGTAAACAAAGTTAGCATTGCTTTTGACATGATAGCATCCATTCGAGTCTGGGAGATTGTTCTTGGCCTGCCACTTCTTGGGTGGTCGTAGAGGCCATCTATCTCAAAACGACTCGTCCATTTTCTCACCCAGCTTGTGCAGTGGTGTAATGTCTTTGCAGTGCACTATATGTCCTTTCCATCCTTTAGAATCATCAACACTGCAAGCATCCTTACTGCAACCTTGGAGTTTTCTTTTTTGTATGCTGCTTTCAAGTGATTCTAACTTGTTCATCAAATTTTACCATACATAGTGATCAAAAAGTTTTTTGTTTTGGAATAATTTAGTTCACGAACTTTATCTTTTCGCTATATCTCTGTAAAGAAAAGAAAATCCCCGTAGCCATAACCAACATTCCAAAAAATCCGGGAATTATGACACCAAATATTGCAATTATTTTCAGCAACGTCATTTCATCAGAATCATTCTGCAGAAGATAAACCAAACTCAACACAAATGTCATGATTTCAATTATAATTAGGAATTGGTTTTGTGATAAAGGAAGTGTTTTTGTCATTTAATAGCTTTGATTTGTGTTTTTATTTAGCAAAGCAGATCATGTCTTTTCTCAGCCATGTCAAACATGTGATCGTATCTTCCTGAAAAGAATTATTGTGCAAAACACCGTTTAATTCATCGGTGATGGTACAATCAGTCAACTAGTCCGATTCTCCTGGCACATTGCTCATGTCTGATAAATTTCCCCAATCTTGCACCTGTTTTTGTAACTACTGCATCCCCGACTATAATATCTTGCCCACAAGTGTTACATACAATTGATGAACCATGCGTTATTCTTCTTCGCAGGGAATCATGTGTTGCCGTGTATTTTCTAATCACTGTTTTCTCCTTTGCAGTCTCTGCTTTGCAAGTCTGTTTTTTGGCTTGTTTCTCAATCTTGTGGAACAGCAGGGACAACGAATACCCTTCCAGGTGAGAAATACCTCGCATATACTGCACCTCTTTCTGTTGTACCCATAGTTTAGGCCGTCTTTGGTTTTTCTTGAGACATACTTTGAGCACACCCCGCTACAAACATTCATTATTTTTTATCACATTCCATATTTTTTGTAATTAGTAATTTATTCAATTCTTGGAACATCTCCTGTAAGTTTTGCTTTGAAATGTCTGTTGCGTGGTTTTGATCTCAACATGTATCCGCACCAGGTACAGTGGGATCCTTCCCAATTGATGTAAATTGCACATATCTGACATTTTTTTATTCCGTTACGATATAATCCGCCACTTGGCTTTGCAGTTGATTTGTACTTTTGGCACGTTCCCTTGCAGGTCATTGTAATTTATCCTTAATTTTTAATGTCATTTTGTAATTTTCAATCTCCATTATTTTTTGAACATTGATGGTATTTTATTCATATGCATTATCTGCTTTTTTATTTTCATATTGTCTAGTTTTGCCAACTATGTTACAAGAGATAATTGTTGATTCATCATTTATTATTGTTGATTTGACGGTTCCCTTGAGATTGTATTTGTTATTTATGTCCTTTACTTGGTTTTTTATTATTTGGGATATTTCATCATGTCCTAACTTTCTAAAACAGTACTTGGGAAAGTAATCCAATTTAGATCAGAAACTAACCATTATTTCATCAGTTATAGTTTAGGCATATAAATTCTGAATAAACTGTCAAGTATTTTAACCCAAAAGATCTAGATCGTAGAATCAATTCATGAAACCATGTCAAAGAGTACAAGACAATCCAAGGTTTCCTCTGGGAATCAATTCATGAAAGGTACAAGCATTAATTTTTTAAGAAAAACATGCAAGAATGAAAAAAATGCAAAAGCAAAGATAAGACTAAAGACTGCAATTTTACGCAAACAAGACATGAGATATTCTCAAATATGCATCAGTCTTGATATCATACCATCAACTCTGTCCTACTGGCTAAATCGAATGGATGAAGAGGGAATATCTGCATCACACCGCAAGAAATATTCTGGTTCTAGATGTTTTCTAAATGAAAAACAGCTAGTGTCATTAAGAAATGATCTAATTTCAGGTCCAGAAAAGTTTGGATTTAACCAATTCATGTGGAGTACAAGAATGGTAATTACACATGTGAATAAAAAATACAACACCCTATACTCTGCAAGAGGAATGCGTGAATTACTACACCGTATCGGATTCTCATCTAAAAAACCAAGACAGACTCATCACAAATCAGCCTCAAAAGAGGAACAAACCCGTTTTAAAAAAACGCAAAAAGGAGTATCAAAAAATATTCCAAATTGGGATACACCACATTATGTCTGGATGAGTCAACAAACAAGATAGCTCCAAATATCAAAAAAGGCTGGTATCTAAAAGGAAAAAATACACAAACCAAAATCAACTATACTCGAGAAAAGTTTCAATCATTTGGTGCATTGGGGGATGACGGTGTATTTTTTTGTAGGTTCTATGATAAATCAAACACAGACTCATTTCTTGATTTCTTAAAATCCTTGCAGAAACAATTTGGTAAGAAATTGTTATTGTTTGCAGATAATGCATCATACCACAAAAGTCTCAGAGTAAAAGAATTTCTCAAAGCACCAAAAAATAAAGTAATCATCAGATATTTTCCTGCATACACTCCAGAACTCAATCCAATTGAGGTACAGTGGAGAGAAGAAAAAAATGGCAATGCCAACACATTCTTTGCAAATGGAACTGAGATGAGAAAACACATGCAGAAGAGACTAGATAATGGTGATGTTAGAGTTGTTAAAATATTCAAATATTTAATGCCTTAACTATAAACAATAAATTTGGATAGAAAAAGCTTGAAGGAGGTGTACTGCTCCATCAAATGTGAATCATAATCTTGATTTTGCACACATTAGAAATTCAACAACTCAAGCATTTGCAAATATTGCTAAAATAATATGCACAACGTTGTCGTTTTCTTGCTCACAAAAAAGTAATGCCATATACAATTCAGAGGACATACATCATTTCATCATGGAATGTTGTCTTGGTAACTGCTATTCTGAATCAACTGCAAATAAACTGAAGATAAAAACAGAATGTGTCATTCCAGCAGGACTCATGATAGTATCTCTTGTGTGACTTTGACTGGGAAATGTACAGAGAGTCTCCAATGTTAAATGATTTGTCACACTTTTGACAGGACATGGTACTATAGTGCTTTTTCTGTGTATGTGTGCGGATTGTACTAGTACGGCTTCCTGACATGATTATAATATTCGAATAGTTTATCATGTTATTTTTAGTTGTATTTTGTATGTGTGTGGTATAGTTGAGATTATTTCTCTTCAATGAATCTTAATGTAGATTCAGCTACATCTGAGGTTACATTGAGCATAATTTCAATGTCATCTGATGTTTGTTGCATATCAAGTAACAATACCTGAAAATCTGCAAGCCATGTATTTGTTGGAAATTCATCACTGTCTTTTGGAGGAACATATTTTATCATATCTACAAAATTTGATGTTGCCTGTTCTAGATTTGCAATGAGCTCTTTGATATGCTCTCCAAGATCAGGTGCAAACTTTGCAATCACCTCACACTGGGTAGAAAAATCAGATATCCGTTTTAGGTGGATTTGATGCATTTGTGTGCAGAACATTTGGTATTTTGCCAAATCCATGTCTTGCAGTTTGTCTGATTCGTACATTTCTTTCATATCCTCATAAGCAGACTCTACAGTATCTATGCTGTTAGATATCAAATCATCAAGTTGTGATGTGTAGGCATTCATCAGTCTGATTCTTTTTTGTATTTTATCCACAAATAGTATTGATTTTCGTGGTCTTTTTAAGTGAGTCTGTAACGTGCCATGATTCTATTATCCTCAAATTAGTTCACCCCTTAACTAGGAGAGCATCATTCCCATACTATCGTATGCGTGGGTATCGTGGCATACCTATGGTAAAGTTAGATGAGAATAAGATCAGGTGGATTATACAATCTAAAAATGAAAAAGTCAAGAATTTAGATATTTCAGTAATCCTCAAGATAACGCCTAGAAGAGTACAACAAGTCTACTCTCAGTACAAAAAAACCAAAAAGATTCCCACACTCAAAAGACCAGGGCGTCCAAAAAAGCCAGTCACTGTACACGAGATAGAGCTAGTCAAACAAGTTCAAGAAAAATTTCATACAAACGCACTATACCTTGAGAAAATCATATCAAAATTGTACAATACCAAGATAAACCACAATCGCATCCACAAGATTATGCTAGATGAAGGATTATCAGTTGAGCAACCACGGAAAAAGATGAGAAGAAAGTGGATCAGGTATGAACGTGAATATTCAAATTCACTGTGGCATACTGACTGGCACACAATACATGATTCACGCTGGGCAGGAAAACAACTAATTGCATTTGAAGATGATGCCTCACGATTTATCACGGGTTTCGGAGGGTATGATGAGGCAACATCTGTGAATTCTTCTGCAGTACTATCTGATGCAATAAAGAATCACGGTAGACCAGCATCCGTACTATCTGATAATGGAAAACAGTTCACATCAAATGTCAATACTCTTGATCATAACAAGCCAGTAGACTTTGAGCAGCAACTAATGAGACATCACGTAAAGCACTCTCGTACAAGAGTGAGACATCCACAAACAAATGGTAAGCTAGAAAAGTTCTGGGATATCTTTGAGTGTAAAATAGAATACTTTGAGTCAGTGGAGCAGTTTATGCATTGGTACAATCACATTAGAGTTCATGGCGCACTAGACTTGGATAATATGGAGACACCATCTGATGCGTATCACTCCAAGATGATAACAAACGAAATACTCATAGACCCAAGCATTCTATGGAGGAATTACTCATGAAAGTGACACGAAATAATTTTTGGAAAGAACAAAAACTAGAGATGAATTAAACCTTTTAAAATATCCCAAATTTAACTATAATCATGAAGCAAAAAGCAGCATCACGCAGCATCAAAATTTTAGTTGCCAAACTAGGATTAGATGGACACGATAGAGGTGCTCTTGTGTTATGTAGAGCATTCAGGGATGCAGGGATGGAAGTAATCTATTCAGGACTTTTTGCCACTCCAGACAGAATTGCACAAATTGCAGAAGATGAAGATGTGGATGCAATTGCAATGAGTTTGCTTAATGGAGCACATGGAACACTGTTCCCAAGAGTAGTTAAAAATCTCAAAAAGAAAGGAATCAAAGATGTGTTAGTAGTCGGAGGAGGAGTAATTCCAGAAATCGATCATAAAGATTTAGTAAAATCAGGAGTAGACCACGTGTTTGGTCCAGGTACACCACTACCAACAATCATAGATCATATTACAACTGGTGTATCCAAGTTAAGAAAAATATAAGAAAAAAGATTATTCTGTGGGATGAATTACTACTTTGTCTGTTTTTAAATAAGGTTGCATTACTTTTGTATCTATGATTTAACGTCTTTTCAAATAACTTGACAATATTTCATCTGCCATCTCAGTAACTTCTACATCTTTCTTCATAGCCAAACTATGTAACTTCCTGGCATTTCCCTTATTCAATAGTATAGTAACTCGCTGTTGCAATAACCCACTCTTTACTTTTTTTAGCAACTTGAGATGTGATGATTTTGGGGAACGTGCAAGTGATTTGAGATACTCTTTTCTTAATTTCTGATCCAATGGGATTATCTTCTCTGCAACAGATACTGCTTTTGTAACATTTGGAACTGCCCTGTACAATTTCACACAGTCATCCCTTGACAACTCTTTTGGAACAAATGTTCTTAGTTTGTCTGGAACTGCTGCAAATCCAAGGTATTTTTTCAAAGTTTGTATTGATATTCCCAATGACTTTGCAGCCTTTGATTTACCTACAGATTCTGTTAAAAACACACAAGCTGCCGTCATATCTCTAGTGTTCATTTTATTTCTATGTAGATTCTCTACAACTGATGCTGCTTTTGCATCCTCTAAATCATATTTGGTACTATTAGTTAACAGTAATACGGGTATCTTTTTTGCACCTAGTCTTTTCAGTGCTGCAAGCCTTCTCTGGCCTGACATGAGCAAGTAAGAGTTCTTTCCATCCTTTTGGACCATTGGAGGATTTTGTAATCCGTCATTTTGTATTGACTTTGCAAGTTCTGCTATTCCCTCTTTATCTAGTTTTCTTGCCTGAGCATCACGCCAAACTTTGATGTATTTTACAGGAATTTCCTTTAATCGATAAGTTATTGGTGAATTGTATTTTTTAGCCGTAATGTATCATATTTTTTTATTTTTGATAAAATGTAAAGTGGTCAATAATTGACAAATGATCAAAAAAATAACACATAATTTTCAAGTGTGTATACTGTGGTTTGATAATTAATTGAGACATGGGCATAACTAATTCTAATTTTTGAGTCAATTCTCAAATTATTCAAATAGAAAAAGCTAAGGATCTTATCATGTTTTGTTCATTGTAATGTCAAAACAAATGAAAATCCCTAGGCAAGATTCTATCGGAATCATTTCTTATTGGCGTGTTACATTTGGTGGGAATGTTGTCTTTGTATGAAGAGATGCTGAAAACCCGGTAGACCGTACGTATACTCTACAATTCTAATGGTGCAACTATTCATCATAAAGTCATGGATGAGAATTCCTAGTAACAATACATTACATTATTTTCTTTTGACTAAAGGTATCAATGATAAATTGCTCAAGGTTTGCAGACTAGCTCAAATCCCAAACAGAAGAACCATTGACAGACGATTCCAAGTTCTGCCAATTGGTGATATAATCAGTAATATGAAAAGTCTGTTTGTATCAGAGAAACTAGTCGATGACATATCTGCATCAGTGGATAGTTCCATGCTAAAAGCTGCAGGTCCAGTATGGCACAAATCAGATATGAAAAAGAATAGAATTCCAATCTCAGGAATTGACACAGATGCAAAATGGGGTTTTTCAAAATCAAAGGGTTGGGTATTTGGGTACAAACTGCATATGAGTTGTAGTACTGGCAAACTGGTTGTTCCACTATCTGCTGATGTCTCAACTGCAAATGTTCATGACGGCAAGATGTATGAAATACTAACTGAATCTCTTGCAGGATTTGTTGAGAATATCTTATGTGATCCTGCATATGACAATGGTTCACTGCATCAATTTAGCAACAAGAAAAATCTGAGACTAATTACTCCAATAAAACAATACCCGCATACGCCGCCAGAGAGAATAAAACTCGTAGAGTTTTACAATTCTGTAATTGGGCAAGAGCTGTATGCAGATAGAAAAGTCTCAATTGAACCTCTATTTGAGTATCTCAAAGATATTTTTGACATCAGAGTATTGCCTGTAAAGGGATTGCACAATGTCAAATCATTTGTGTTGGTTTGTGTTCTTGTGTACCAGTTGAGAGTTTACTACAACTGTGCAATTGGAGCAGAGAATCCAAGAACTGTAAAGAGAATGTTGTGCTGCTAGAGAAATATTGGAAATTATTTTTGTAAATCATTATGCCCAAGTCTCAATTAATTTGTTGTATCCCAAAATTAGTTCGTCCCTTATTTGACATCGTATTCCTCTCCTGTCTGCTTATCAATAACTCTTGTTCCTTTCTCTGGCATCTTTCTTGCATATGCCTTTGCAGGGGTCTCAAGATTATCCCAGTCAAGTGACATGTGTGGCTTTATGTGATTGTACCCGTGGACCAGCTCATCAATGGTGCCAAACCATTTCTGCTTTCTCTGAATCTCGCCGTGAAATCTTTCGAGCTTGCCATTGGTTTGAGGATGGTTCACTCTTGCCATGATATGCTTTATCTCTAATTTTACCAGTTCCTGCTCAAACTGTGATGCTCCTTTTCTCTTGTATTCTGATTGGTTTGCATAAAACTGGGAGCCATGATCAGTTAGAATTGATGCAGGCCTACCGTGCTTTGCAATTGCCTCATGTAATACTACAAGTGCGTTATCTGTTGTTGCCTCTGCAAACACTCCATGAGAGACGATAAACCTTGATGCGTCATCCTGGTAGCATAAGAACCATCTGCCATCATCTAGCTTCTTCCAGTCAGTATGCCACATGGAGTTTGAATATGTCCTCTCGTATCTAACCCACTTTCGTCTTCTCCTCTTCTTTGGCTGAGCTTCTGCCAACCCTTCATCTCTCATAATTTTGTGTATGGTATTGTGAGGTATGTGTGTTCCAGTAGTATCAATTATTTTCTCCAGGAATACTGCAGAACACCTGAACTTTTCAAATGCTGACTGGACAGTCTGCACCATCTGCTCTGTGATTATTCCCTTTGGCCTTCCAGGCTTGCCTAGAATCGGAACTGTACCGGTACGGCGATACCGTGAGTAGAGTTTCTGCACCCACCCAACAGATATCTTCATGGATGAGGCTACGTCTGCGTTTTTGGCACCAGTCCTCTTTTGACTTGATTATCCAGGATATCTGGATTGGATCTAACTTTTGCATAATCTTGTGATTCTTTCCTCTTTTCCAAACGTATCTTGACTTTAGTCTGGAAATAATGGGATGAACTAATTTGAGGATAATAGATACAAGCATCAAAACAAAATATTTATTGCAAATTAAATTCATTTGTAAAAAAATTAATCGATGTAAAAAATATCAAAGAGCTAAAAACACATAGCTTACGCTATGTATGATTAAAAAATAAAAACACATGTACTCAATAACAAAAATTCGTCACCCTATTCTGAACTAGATTTACGTACATTGTAGATTCAAGTTTAAATTTCAGGAATTAGTATAATTTGGAAGATTTTGGATCATGAATATTTGTTAGGCAGTATAGCTTACGCTATGTATGATTAAAAAATAAAATCATCGTACAAGTCGTGTATATGTTATCCACTTGATGATATGAATGAAATCATCGCGCATAGTCTCTATGTAAGTGGCTGAACCGATGTGTTGGTCTATTAGTAAAGGCTGGCTCACCACTCGCCGAAGCTTGTGATCTACACCACCTTCCTATCAACGCAGTATTTTGCTGCCGACCTTCATCTTACGAAAGAATAACTTGTCTCGGGATAGGATTCGTGCTTAGATGCTTTCAGCACTTAGCCTAAACGGCTTAGCTGCCCGGCCTGCCTTATCAGACAACCGGTAAACCAGTGGCCACGCTGCTCTGTTCCTCTCGTACTCGGAGCAACTTCCCCTCAGTTATTCGCGCTTCCATCAGGCAGAGACCGACCTGTCTCACGACGGTCTAAACCCAGCTCATGTTCCCTTTTAATAGGCGAGCAGCCTCACCCTTGGCCCCTGCTGCAGGACCAGGATAGGAAAAGCCGACATCGAGGTACCAAACCGCGGGGTCGATAGGAGCTCTCGCCCGCGACGAGCCTGTTATCCCTGGGGTAATTTTTCTGTCACCTCCGGGCCCCAATAGTGGGCACACGAAGGATCGCTAAGCCAGACTTTCGTCTATGAATTCCGTGCGTTTGGAAATCCATTCAGTCGAGTTTTTGGCTTTGCCCTCTTCAACGGATTTCTGCCCCGTTTGAACTCAACTTTGGGCCCCTTTGATATCTTTTCAAAGGGGTGCCGCCCCAGCCGAACTGCCCACCTGCACGTGTCTCCGGTCTTCACTGGATAAGTGGTACTGCAAAAAGAGTCTGGTGTTACATCGTTGCTTCACTAACATCCCGGGGAATGTTAGGCATAGCTCCCAGATACCCTGTGCAATTCTTACTATACCACAAGCACAAGCTGCAGTAAAACTCCACGGGGTCTTCTCTCCCCGATGGAAGTTGATGGACTGTTCGTCCACCTTATGTGGCTTCACCGGGTTGTAGGCGGGGACAGTGGGGCTCTCGTTGTTCCATTCATGCGCGTCGGAACTTACCCGACAAGGCATTTGGCTACCTTAAGAGAGTCAGAGTTACTCCCGGCGTTAACCGGCCCTTAGCTCGGTTGAACCCAAGTTTTAGGTACCGGCACCGGCCAGGATTCAGCGACTATACAAATCCTTTCGGACTAGCAGTCGCCTGTGTTTTTATTAAACAGTCGAAACCCCCTTGTCATTGCAACCTGCGATCCCCATTCCTCATGAAGACCGCAGGCATCCCTTATACCTAAGCTACAGGACTAATTTGCCGAATTCCCTCGCCATACGGTATACCCGTAGCACCTTAGCTTTCTAAGCCAGCGCACCTGTGTCGGTTCTGGGTACGAACTTGCATCTAACTAACTACACAATCTTTCATGGTCTCCTGGATTCGAGAAAACTTCGCTAACGCGAAGCCATTCCTACCTCGGGTGAGTTCTCGTCATTACGACACTCCTCCACCCTCGAATAGTTAGATACAACGATGGTTGTACAACCCCTATCCGGAAGCGAACCATATAGCTCAAACGCTTGATGCAAGGTACTAGAATATTAACTAGTTTCCCATTCGGTGTACTCTGTTGAGGTACATCTTAGGATCGACTACCTCCAGGCTGATAACGCATTGCCTGGAAACCCTTGCGCTTACGGTGGTATTGGTTCTCACAATACTATGCTGTTACTGCCACCAAGATCTGCAATAGAAATCGGTCCACAGGACGTCATCGCCCTGCTTCGGCCCAATCACTACGCCAACCTACCACGAATCATCCATTGATGATTATCCAAAGTATCGGTATTTTGCTTTAGCCCCGTCCGTTTTTGAGGCATCCCCCCTCGGCAGGTAAGTTGTTACACACTTTTTAAAGGATAGCTGCTTCTGAGCTTACCTCCCTGCTGTCTTGGCGAGAACACGCTCTTTAGCTTGACACTTAGCAAAAATTTGGGGACCTTAACTTCAGTCTGGGTTAAACCCCTTTCGGCCGTGAGCCTTACGCCACACGAGCCCGTGTGCTTGCTTCTACGATGCGTATCCGTTCGGAGTTTGAATGAGGGGTGAGGGATTTCTCCCCCGCGCCCCTCTATCAGTGCTCTACCGGAAACGCTATCTCCACAAACCACGCCCTGCGAGACGCTTCGGTTGGAACTAGCGAGCGCCAGTCTAGATTGGTTTTTGACCCCTATTCCCAAGTCACAACAACGATTTGCACGTCAGAACGTCTTAAGACCTCCAGCGGGCTTTCGCCCGCCTTCATCTAGCTCAGGAATAGATCGACTGGCTTCTAGCCTAGCCGTCATGACTCTACGCACTTTCACACGCTTCTCCTGACTTCTTGCGAAGCTGCGAGAACTCGGTTTCCCTTCGCCTACACTTTGAAAGTTTAAGCTTGCCATGACAGTTAGCTCCTTGGTCCGTGTTTCGAGACGGAACGCGTGACACTGATGATTTGAACATCAAATCTTCAACCCTATTGCTAGAATCTCTAATCTGAAAAAATCACCTTCCATGCCACGCACGTCTGTAAGTAATAGGTTTCATGCACTTTTCGCCCCCCTTCCGGGGTACTTTTCAGCTTTCCCTCACGGTACTAGTCCACTATCGGTCTTGAGAAATATTTAGCCTCGGATGCTACTTTCACCCATATTCATTGCCCACTACCAAGGACAACTACTCGGGTATGAATAGGATTCTTCCCACTTCGCCTAAGGGGGTATCACCCTCTTTGCCAGAACTTTTCAGATCATTTCAGCTGTGTTTCAAAATTCCATATTATCATACCAAAACACCACATCTCCCGAAGGATTCAGTTTGGGCTCTTTCCTTTTCGTTCGCCACTACTTGGGAAATCTCAATTGATTTCTTTTCCACGTGGTACTAAGATGCTTCAATTCCCACGGTTCGACTTCCAATACTAGTGTACTGGAATGTGCATAAGCACAAGATTCTCATTCGGACATCTCGGGATCATAGGATGCGTGCGCCTACCCCGAGCTTATCGCAGCTTGCCACGTCCTTCATCTCTCCTCAAGCCTAGCAATCCACCTATTACCGTCTTTACACCGGCATATTCAGCCACATATTACACGACTATGCACGACGATCATTGCAAGTCCCTTGGCAGGAACCCACTACATCCTTCATACATCACTTTAGTGATGCATTGCATCGATGATTTCAATGTGAAGATTATGTACACCCGTACACTTTCCATGTCTAAGGAGGTGATCCGACCGCAGGTTCCCCTACGGTCACCTTGTTACGACTTTTCCCTTGTCACGAACCCCAAGTTCGATAACGCCAATCAGACGTCACCTCGCTAAGAGCTCACTTCAATGAAACGACGGGCGGTGTGTGCAAGGAGCAGGGACGTATTCACCGCGCGATAATGACACGCAGTTACTAGGGATTCCATATTCGTGAGGGCGAGTTGCAGCCCTCAGTCATAACTGTGGTAACGTTTGAGGATTACCTCATCCTTTCGGATTTGAAACCCATTGTCGTTACCATTGCAGCCCGCGTGTGGCCCCAGAGTTTCGGGGCATACTGACCTGCCGTGGCCCCTTCCTTCCTCCGCATTAACTGCGGCGGTCCCGCTAATTCGCCCCACTACTCCTGAGAGTAATGGTGGCAACTAGAGGCAGGGATCTCGCTCGTTACCTGACTTAACAGGACATCTCACGGCACGAGCTGGCGACGGCCATGCACCACCTCTCAGCTTGTCTGGTAAAGTCTTCAGCTTGACCTTCATTCTGCTGTCTCTCCGGGTAAGATTTCTGGCGTTGACTCCAATTGAACCGCAGGCTTCACCCCTTGTGGTGCTCCCCCGCCAATTCCTTTAAGTTTCATACTTGCGTACGTACTTCCCAGGCGGCAAACTTAACGGCTTCCCTGCAGCACTGCATTGACCACAAGTCAATGCATCACTGAGTTTGCATAGTTTACAGCTGGGACTACCCGGGTATCTAATCCGGTTTGCTCCCCCAGCTTTCATCCCTCACCGTCGGACGTGTTCTGGTAGACCGCCTTCGCCACAGGTGGTCATCAATAGATCAAAGGATTTTACCCCTTCCTACCGAGTACCGTCTACCTCTCCCACTCCCTAGCTCTGCAGTATTCCCGGCAGCCTGTACGTTAAGCGTACAGATTTAACCGAAAACTTACAGAGCCGGCTACGGATGCTTTAGGCCCAATAATCATCCTGACCACTTGAGGTGCTGGTTTTACCGCGGCGGCTGACACCAGAACTTGCCCACCCCTTATTCGTTAGTGTTTCTAGGACTAACAAAAGGTTCGTTTAGCACAAACCACTCGGATTAACCTTGTCGTGCTTTCGCACATTGCAAAGTTTTCTCGCCTGCTGCGCCCCATAGGGCCTGGGTCCGTGTCTCAGTACCCATCTCCGGGCTACTCCTCTCAGAGCCCGTACCTGTAATAGTCTTGGTGGGCCATTACCTCACCAACAAACTGATAGGCCGCAGTCCCATCCTACGGCGATAAATCATTTGGAACACAAACCATTCCAGACATAGTGTTCTATCGGGCATTATTCTCAGTTTCCCGAGGTTATTCCCGTCCATAGGTTAGGTTGACTACGCGTTACTGAGCCGTCTGCCTTGTATTGCTACAATGACTCGCATGGCTTAGTATCAATCCGATAGCAGTCAGGTCCGGCAGGATCAACCGGATTCTGAATTATTTTTTTGTTTTGATTATTGAAGTACATTTGTACTTTAATTGGAATTGACGGATGCACATAATCTTCACATTTCAGATATTGATCTTGCAATCAAATCCTCATACTTGTATGCGTAACTGGAGGCCCATGAATCACAAAGTGGCATCTTGCCATACTTCATCACGAGCGCCGCCTATTGCGTTACGTATGCAGAAGCCAACAAAACCAGAATCCATATAAACCATACGTGAAATTATGCCTGATCGGGCCAAAAAATTGTAAAAATTACACATTTTATTCTCCATATCATCCACTCAGATATGCCTTACTTTTAGAGATTGACCAGAGGGGGTTATTTTGATAGTTAAAATGACAGATTTTGTTTTAAAAATTACTTTTGAGTTACATTACAGAGTATAAAAAAAAGACAAAAAATTCTGCAAAAATATTTGCAAAGTCATTGAGACTTCATGTAAATGGTATTTCTCACAATATACGATATTATGAGCCATATCCATTTGTAGTAAAATCATCTTCTGGAAAAAATCTTGTAGATGTAGATGAGAACAAGTATACAGATTATTGGATGGGTCATTGGAGTTTAATTTTAGGACACGCTCCAAAAGATGTCAAGGATTCTCTGAGAAAACAAATTGAAAAAGGTTGGATGTATGGAACTGTAAATGAGCAGACAATAAAACTATCAGAATTAATTTCAAAGGCAGTTCCAGTTGCTGAGAAAATTCGCTATGTCACATCAGGAACTGAAGCCACAATGTATGCAGTAAGACTGGCACGTTCAGTAACTGGGAAAAAAATTATTGCAAAGATTGATGGGGGATGGCACGGATACACATCGGATTTGCTCAAAAGTGTAAACTGGCCGTTTAGTGAATCAGAAAGTAGCGGAATGGTAAATGAAGAGAAGATTATTTCCATGCCTTACAATGATTTAGAAGGTTCGCTAAAAATTCTTAGAAAACATGCAAAGGATTTGGCAGGAGTAATCATAGAGCCAGTATTGGGAGGTGCAGGATGTATTCCAGCTACTCCAGAATATCTCAAAGGGGTTCAAGAGTTTGTTCATAAAAACAAGTCATTGTTTATTTTAGATGAAATTGTTACAGGATTTAGATTCAGATACGGATGTCTATACCCTACAATGAAGTTAGAACCAGACATTGTTACATTAGGTAAGATTGTAGGAGGCGGAATGGCAATTGGAGTAATGTGTGGGAAAAAAGAAATCATGAAGCATGCAGACACCACAGATAAGAAAAAGTCAAAGCGAAGTTATGTGGGAGGAGGTACGTTTTCTGCAAATCCAGCTTCTATGACATCAGGGTATGCTACTCTATTGGCATTAAAAAACAACAGTTCAGTGTATTCTAAGATTAACGATTTGGGGCAATATGCAAGACAAGAACTAACAAAGTCATTTGATGGCAAAGTCATAGTTACAGGCAAGGGGTCTTTGTTTATGACTCATTTTGTTAAAGACGGGATTTCAGAGATTACCAATGCTTGCCAAGCAGCAATGTGTGATGTCAAGGCTCTGCATGAATATCATTTTAAAATGATAGCACATGACGGAATTTTCTTTTTGCCAGGAAAACTAGGTGCCATATCAAATGCGCACACAAAGGCAGATATCAGAAAAATGATAAGATGAGTATTTTCAAGTCTTTGAAAAAGATTTGGTCCAGGAAATTAATTTGTTAAAAATCTCAAGATAGTCCTCAGATTTTGTTGTAATGTGCACATGTGCAAAGAATTTCCCATATTGGGCCTCCAAGATCATGGTGCATTCCTTTTTAAAAAAAGGTACAGAAACCCCAATTTTTTTCAATGAAGTAAATTCAAAATCCCCTATTTTCAAGTAATTGTCTTTAATTATGATCTGTTTTTTGCCTGGATTGGAGTTGATTGATTCAACAAATTGTTTTTTTGTAGAATCATCCCAGATAGGTGAGTTTTGGGGCCATCGATGAATGTGTACTTTGTCTGCAAAATAGTTTAACTCAAAACTAGGCAACATATCAGATAATTTTTGATTGGAATTAAGCGTTATCCTAAGTAGGATTGCATCAGATTCAGGATTCATTTCTTGATTTTTTAGAATCATTACAAAAACAATTTCGTAAGAAACTGTTATTGTTTGCAGATAATGCATCATGCCACAAAAGTGTCATAGTAAAAGAATTTCTCAAAGCATCAAAAAGTAAAGCGAACATTAGATGTTTTTCCTGCATACACTCCAGAATTAAACCCAATTAAGATACAGAGAAGAGAAAAAGGGAAACTGCAAACCAATTCTTCGTCAATGGTTCTGAAATGAGAAAACACATGCAGACGAGATTGGATAATGAAGTGTTTCGAGTTGTTAAAGTGTTCAGATATTTAATGCCTTAACTATCACATGGCAGAAAAAGATAACAAAGATTACTTTGTTTCCCAACCCCAAATAACCATCAACACTCTTTGATGCTTTGAAATCATTTCTGATTCTATTGCATTGCAATCATTTTATTGTACAGACAAACTTTCATTTTCAATTCATGAATCATGTTTTCTCTCTTGTGCGATGTCACATGCTCTCCAAATATTCTTTTGAATACAGAGAATACTCCCTCTACAATCCATCTATCCCCATAGCTTACGCTGAGCTTCCATAGATCCAAGTTATACAATTGTGCCAAAACGGACTTTCTCCGAGGATAACAATCAGTTACAACTGATGAGTTTTTTCTTGTTTTAATTGCAGGTAGAATATCATTATCATAATACAGATATGAAAAATTATCCTTTGTATCATATGCACCATCAGCCAAAGTTTTAGTGACATTGCCAAACTGTTTTGATTGCTCAACTAGCGATATGAAATGTTTTGAATCATGTGACTTGTCATCTGTAATATCAATCCCTGTGATCTGTTTAGATTTCACATCTACTGCCACATGAATTTTAAGAAATCCTCTTCTCTTCTGCCATTTCTGTCTCATCCACTCACCTCTGTTTGCAACCTTGATTCCAGTTGAGTCTATTGCAATGACAATGTCTTTTCCTAGTTTTGGATTCATCTTGATGTCAAGTTTGTTGACACGTTTCCAAATGGCAGAATATGTGGGAGTCTTTGTTTTGGATTGGAGGTGTGATTTTATCAGACCTTCTGTTTGTCTGAATGGAAGATGCAAATAGAGATGACAGTATCCTAGTGCCTCCATGAAGGATTCAGGATAGACAAATCGATGACCTTCCTTTTTGTGATTCATCTCTTTTAGTTCCATACTCCATGATTCCATTGCGTCAAAGGACAACATGATTTCTCCACGTCTAACTAGTGTTTTGTTGTAATTTTTCCAGTTTCTGTTCATGGAATAATACAGAATATTCTGATCTAAAGCTTGGGTGATGAAATTAATTGGATCAACTAGTCATGTTGGGAAACACAGCATTCCACTGGAGTAAAATTTCACATAACCCACATCAGAAAGATAATGCACCAATACGGCATGTCTGCAAAAACTGCACAAAAATATCACATCAACCATGCAAGTATATCTGCTGTGAGAAGCTGGCAACAACGCATCAAAAAGAGAATTTCACGCCTAAAAAAGAAAGGATTTGTAATTGCAATGGCTGATGAAGCATTCTTTGTAAGGGATACAAAAACAGGAAAAAAGTACTGGTCACCAGTTGCCAAGAGAATATTTCTTCCATATACAGGACGACATGAGAGTCTGGCAGTGTATGGTACAATTACAGAAAATGGTAATCAACTATTCAGAGTTTATGACAAATTCAACGCTGTGACATTTGTAGAGTACCTAAAGGAATTGCATCAGAAATACGGCAAGATTGCAATCATTTTAGATAGAGCATCAGTTCACAAATCAAAGAAGGTAAAGGAATACCTTGCAAACAATAGAGATGTCAAACTAATCTGGTTGCCAAAGGGATCACCATACTTGAAGAACATGATAGAGCAGTGCTGGAAGATAAGCAAATATGCGTTGTTGGTTTCAGAGTATTATGCAATGTTTGCGATGATGAATGGTATAGTGTCAAAATATTTCAGAGTGACAAAATTCAAGCTTGATGTTGCAAATTATATCTTTAGAAATCCTGCAAAGATGTTTGCGAACTTTTGATCGTCGCTATACTACACCTTGGTGTGTCATGGTATCAAATGAAGTACAATGCATATTTGATGGAGTGACATACTTCCATCAAGCTTTTTCTATCTGAATAATTTGAGAAAATGATCATTATTTTTGATCCGAATTGAGTACTTTCCTATCTACTGTTGATAGCTAAGGAAAACTTGGACTAGTTGAAAAATCTGAAAGAATAATTCACAAAAAAGGAATTAAACACACTCATAATAAAATTCCAAAACAGATCTTAATTCTTCCTTTGGGTTTTGATAAAGAGGAACTCAAGAAAATAAAAACATGGAAGAAATTGATTAGAAATGGAATAAAGTTTGCAGTTATTGGGATTGTTACAGCTTTAGTATTTTCTATAACTGATTTACCTAGAATCTATAATCCTATAGTTTAGGCATATAAATTCTGAATAAACTGTCAAGTATTTTAACCCAAAAGATCTAGATCGTAGAATCAATTCATGAAACCATGTCAAAGAGTACAAGACAATCCAAGGTTTCCTCTGGAAATCAATTCATGAAAGGTACAAGCATTAATTTTTTGAGAAAAGTATGCAAAAAAGAAACAAATGCCAGAGCCAAAATAAGACTAAAGGCTGCAATTTTACGCAAACAAGACATGAGATATTCTCAAATATGCATCAGTCTTGATGTCATACCATCAACTCTTAGTAATTGGTTAAACCAAATGAACCGAGAGGGAATATCTGCATCTTACCGCAAGAAATATTCTGGTTCTAGATGTTTTCTAAATGAAAAACAGCTAGTATCATTAAGGAATGATCTGATTTCGGGTCCAGAAAAGTTTGGATTCAGCCAATTCATGTGGAGTACAAGAATGGTAATTACACATGTGAATAAAAAATACAACGCGCTATACTCTGCAAGAGGAATGCGAGAATTACTACACCGTATCGGATTCTCATCTAAAAAACCACGTCCCACACATCATAAATCAGCCTCAAAAGAGGAACAAACCCGTTTTAAAAAAACGCAAAAAGGACAGTTAACAGATATTCCAGGTTGGGATACACCACACTATGTCTGGATGAGTCAACAAACAAGATAGCACCTAACATAAAGCGTGGATGGTATCTTGCAGGCAATAATATTACCACGCCAATTAATTACACTCGAGAAAAGTTTCAATCCTTTGGTGCATTGGGGGATGATGATGTGTTTTACTGTAGGTTCTATGATAAATCAAACACAGACTCATTTCTTGATTTTTTAGAGTCACTGCAGAAACAATTTGGCAAGAAACTGTTATTATTTGCAGACAATGCATCATACCACAAAAGTGTCAGAGTAAAAGAATTTCTCAAGAAATCAAAAAGAAATGTAATCATAAGATATTTTCCTGCATACACTCCAGAACTCAATCCAATTGAGGTACAGTGGAGAGAAGAGAAAAACGGTAATGCCAACACATTCTTTGCAAATGGTTCTGAGATGAGAAAACACATGCAGAAGAGACTAGATAATGGAGACGTTCGAGTTGTGAAATTATTCAAATATTTAATGCCTTAACTATACAGGCGCATCATATTCTATTGATTTTCCTGCTTATGTGGGACCATTGTCTGTATTGGTAATAGGTTTGATTGTGGAGAGAATATCAAAAATTAAAAAAAAGGAAGAAACTAATCCTTATTTTTTAAGGATTTAATTTTGTTTTTTATGCTATCTTCTGAAGAATCAGTAGTAGCAAATTGACTTTTGATTTTTTCACCTAACTTTATGGTTCCTTGATCTAGTCCCACTACTGTGTAATGGTGTCCAGGAATATCATATGATTGACCTTTTCCAACAAATACAACTATACGTTCATCTTTATCAAATGTTGGTGAACGTTCATGTATTGTTTTTAGTGTTGGGATTTCCCCACCTGGTACTCTTACAGTGATGAAATTCTCAGTATATTTTCCAAAGAGATCTTCTCTAACTTTGATTTTTACATCTGAAAGAATCTCTTGTTCCATAACAACTGGTGTGATTCCGCCTACTGCAAATTGTAGATTTTCAATTTCTGCTTTCTTTTGTGCACGGTCAGGATCTACATATATCACAGGAGTTACTTTGACCACTTTTCCAACTATGGCATATTCTGCACGTTCAATTAATTGTTCTAAAGAAACATCCAACGCAGTTGAGGATATTTTTTGAACCATTTGTGGTTGTACTTCAGATTCTTGTGCAGTCATTGATAAAGTTCCTACACTTACAGCCGCAATTGCTACAATCAGACTCAAGAAAACTAATTTTTTATTCATTAGTATCTAGCCTCCAATGCATTTTCGGATTCAGAATCTACTGATGCATAGTCAGAATGACATCCACTATCCATGACTGTGCCACTTCCTGAATGATGATCTATGCTTAATGCATGACCAAATTCATGATTTGCAAGCCATTCTACATCTTTGTCGTGTAACCAATCACATGCATTACTATTGATTTCCCAGTTGATATTGGTTGAAAAATCAACTTCTCTATCTGCATAATCTCCATTACTCCAATTTACTGAAGGAGTAGTTTGTGCTAATATTGGCCAAGTAAGGCTTTTTGCACCAACTTCTATGCTGTTGTATCCACAACTGCCATCATCTGCTGCTATAGTTAATCCATCGATTTCACTATTGTATTCAGCTCTAGTTAGTTCAACAGCATTTTCTACATCTGATGCATTATTTGTTGACCCATCTACTGTCATGCCATTTAATTGGGAAGTTAGATAACAGACTTCAGGATCTCCATTGTAATTGAACCAATAGTCGTCCTCGTATGGAGGATTATGTGCATATGCAGATGTCATAGAGATTGTACTAATAACAAATGCAGTTGCTAGAAGAAAAGTTCGGTGTTTTGCGTTATTTTTCATCATTAAAAAATATCAAACATTTTTGGTTAAAGAACTTTGTTTCCTAATTATTCATTCTAGGCTCAAAATACAACCGAAAAAGATTTGGATCTGAAAAGTTAGAGATATCATGTGTCTGAGAAAAAGTACGATGATAGAAAGTACATCTCACGTGGAAAGTTCTATACCCCAGATCATAAGTCTTTTCAATTTACTGTTCTTGCAAAATACTGATACATATTCAAATTAAATTTGTGGGTTCTAAAATATTCCATAACTGTATGCCTCATCTCATGAATAGATTCATAAAATTCTGATTCAACATTAACATGTTTGCACTGTCTCCAAATCTCTTCAATCATACTCAAATGTGGAGAACCTCTTGGAAGATATGCCAGTTTGACATCTTCGTTTTTACGCAGATATTCTTTTACATCATTAGCTTTGTGTTGCGGTGCCCTATCAACAATAACAAATATTTTCCCGAATTTTCTACGAGCTGCCTCCAAATAATCCATAAATGCAATTGAATTAAATTTTTCATACGATCTAAAAAAACTTTGATTATCATCATTTCCATAAACCAAAAATCTTTGGTGCGATCCTCTCCAACGTACAATCATTCTTTGGTGTACATCTGTCCAGTATTTTTTGCCAAGACGTACATCGTCTACAAATACAGACTCGTCTTGGATGAATACTGTAAAACCTTTCTTTTTTGCCTTTTCTATGCGTGAAATGATGCGGTTTTTCCACTTGCGGCATGTATCCTTGGATGCTGCTCGCACATGTAGTTTTTGTGGAACCTTTGGTTTTAGATTCCATTTGTGCATCAAACGACGCACATGAGTGATATGATATGTAATGCGTGTTCTGTAAAATATGAATTGTACCAGTTTCTTTGGAGTCATTCCATCTGAAATTCTCTTAAATGTACGCTCTATTTTTTGTAATTTTTTGTGTGAAATTAATGGCGGACGGCCAGAACGAGGGGGGGTCCTCCAATCCGTATTTTTCAAATGAATCAAGCCAATTCCTTACAGAATTATATGTACAAAACATTTGGTTGGCAGTTTCAGCAATTGTAGATTTATTGATTTTAATCTTACACATTGCATGCAGTCTTTCCTTTTTCTTACCGTACTTTTCTTTTTTGTAGGCCTGGAGTAACTCGTCATTTGTGATGTCCATGAAATTATTTCTAACTACTGATCAAAAAGTATTGCTATTTGTTTTGAAAAATTGCAAAGAATTATGCTCCGAGGTATATGTGTTGCATCTTGATAATACAATAATGTCTGAAGGTGTAAAACAACTAAATGACAACAAGGTTGGAGCACCGTTTGTCCATTCTAATACATGCTTTATGGTGATGGCACTATTCCGAAACACCGTTGGTACTGCATACAGACAGCTACAGGGAATAGTTGAGGAGATTTTAGGAGAAGAGAATTCTCCAAAATTCCCTGCCATTTATAGCGACGATCAAAAGTTCGCAAACATCTTTGCAGGATTTCTAAAGATATAATTTGCAACATCAAGCTTGAATTTTGTCACTCTGAAATATTTTGACACTATACCATTCATCATCGCAAACATTGCATAATACTCTGAAACCAACAACGCATATTTGCTTATCTTCCAGCACTGCTCTATCATGTTCTTCAAGTATGGTGATCCCTTTGGCAACCAGATTAGTTTGACATCTCTATTGTTTGCAAGGTATTCCTTTACCTTCTTTGATTTGTGAACTGATGCTCTATCTAAAATGATTGCAATCTTGCCATATTTCTGATGCAATTCCTTTAGGTACTCTACAAATGTTACAGCATTGAATTTGTCATAAACTCTGAATAGTTGATTACCATTTTCTGTAATTGTACCATACACTGCCAGACTCTCATGTCGTCCTGTATATGGAAGAAATATTCTCTTTGCAACTGGTGACCAGTACTTTTTTCCTGTTTTTGTATCCCTTACAAAGAATGCTTCATCAGCCATTGCAATTACAAATCCTTTCTTTTTTAGGCGTGAAATTCTCTTTTTGCTGCGTTGTTGCCAGCTTCTCACAGCAGATACACTTGCATGGTTGATGTGATATTTTTGTGCAGTTTTTGCAGACATGCCGTATTGGTGCATTATCTTTCTGATGTGGGTTATGTGAAATTTTACTCCAGTGGAATAAAAGATACTTTGTTGCAACATTATGGGGGTAAACAAAGTTAGCATTGCTTTTGACATGATAGCATCCATTCGAGTCTGGGAGATTGTTCTTGGCCTGCCACTTCTTGGGTGGTCGTAGAGGCCATCTATCTCAAAACGACTCGTCCATTTTCTCACCCAGCTTGTGCAGTGGTGTAATGTCTTTGCAGTGCACTGTATGTCCTTTCCATCCTTTAGAATCATCAACACTGCAAGCATCCTTACTGCAACCTTGGAGTTTTCTTTTTTGTATGCTGCTTTCAAGTGATTCTAACTTGTTCATCAAATTTTACCATACATAGTGATCAAAAAGTTTTTTGTTTTGGAATAATTTAGTTCACGAACTTTATCTTTTCGCTATAGTGATCAAGAATTGTTTTGGGAATATCATGATATTTTGTATTCAAATTGGACTGGAGAAAATAATGGGTGGGCATCTTCAGATAATTTAGCAATATTTGCTCAAGAGATTGGATTAGACATGGATGTGTGGTCAGAGTGTATGATAAATGGAGTACACTCACAAACAATTATTGGAAGTAACGAAGATGCAAAAACATTAGAATTAACAGGGACTCCGGCATTTTTTGTAATTGGTCCAGATGGTGAAACAACAAGACTTTTTGGAGCACAACCTTTAGAGGTATTTGAGAAAATATTTCAAGAAGAGTTAGAAAAATAGTAAATTGCGATCAGTTTACGAATGATTTGTCAAAATAATTGCTAAAACTTCCTTCCTAGTTACTTAGAATTTACCCAATATCCTTATTAATGAAATTCCGGGAGCTAGCTTATGACAGCTGGAATAGACGACATTGCAATATACATTCCCAAATTATATTTGGACGCAGCTGATTTTGCAGACAATAGAGGGTTAGACCCAGTAAAATTACAAAAAGGTCTAGGAATATCACAAATGGCAATTGTTGATGCCAATCAAGACCCTGCATGTCTTGCAGCAAATGCATGTTTACGAATAATGCAAAAGAACAAACTATCTCCAGATGATATTGGTAGACTATACGTTTCAACAGAATCCGCATTTGATGAATCAAAAGCGATGAATTCTTACGTCATTGGGATGTTGGAGCAAGTTTACGGTCAAGGTGCCTTTGAGCATTGTGGTGGAGTAGAAACCAAATTTGCTTGTGTAAGTGGCTCATATGCCCTTTATGACAACGCCAATTGGATTAGAGCTGATGAAGCAGATGGAAAGGCAGCACTTGTAGTAGTTTCAGATATTGCAAAATACGACATGGGTTCCAGTGGTGAAATGACACAGGGTGCAGGAGCAGTAGTTATGCTTCTAAATGACGACCCAAGACTATTGGCATTTGATCCTAAAGTTACATCCACCTCAATTAAGGATGAATATGATTTCTACAGACCTTTTGGAAAAGAGACTCCAATTGTACACGGTCAATATTCTAATTTACTTTACATGATTCAAGTAAGAAAAGCACTTGAAGCATACAAGAAAAAAGTAGTATCATCAGGTTTAATCAAAATGGAATCAGGGGAAACAATTTTAGATCATATGGATTACATCAACATGCACTTACCATATAGTAACATGGGAAAGAAGGCTTTAGCATATTTGGTAAGACATGAATGGAGACAACTTCCAAGATGGAAAAACATTCTAAATGAAATAGGAATTGAAGAGCCAATCCCAAAAGATCCTCGAGGAACTATTGAATCAGTATTGGGAGATGAAGAATTTATGGCAAAAGATCATGAATTTACTAAACTATTTACAAAAACACAATCTTATCAAGAAGTTTATGAATCAAAACTGTCTAGTTCATTAATTGCCTCAAGTATGATTGGTAATTTGTATACTGCATCACTTTACTTGGGATTTAGAAGTAGTTTAGAATTTGAATACCAAAAAGGAATTGATTTAGAAGGTAAAAGAGTAGGATTCGGCTCATATGGAAGTGGAAGTAGTGCAATGGTGTTTAGTGGAGTAGTACAACCATCATACAAAGAGATGGTAAAAAATATGAATTTAGAAGCAGAAATTGGTGATAGAAGAAGACTAACTTGGGATGAATATGAAGAACTACACGAAAATAAATTAAGTCCGGAAGAGTCAATGGTGGATTCAAAGAAAGAATTTGTACTAGTACACGTAGACACTGAAAAAGAATCTAGAGGCGAAAGACGCTATATCTTTAATGAATAAAGGTACAACCCATTATCAAGAATTATTTTAATTTTTTAGGATTACCAAATCTTTTATCAATCCGATTTTATTAACAGTCAAAAATATAACTGTCGTTCACTTTTGTCAATCCATGGATGAGGAATCTAGAAACTATTGGGCAATACCAATAATCGCCTTAATTTCAGTAGGACTGATGCTAGGCATTACAGTAAATGAAAGAATGGATACACCAGAGAGGTACATAGAACCTGAAGTGATAGTAGAAAAGAAAGCAGCAGATACAGGTCTTAGTCCATATGTTGAATTTTGTACTCCGGGAGGCTTTGCACCTGTTAAAAATATTGGCAATGATACCCATTCATTTAATCACGACACTTGTATTTGGGACATGAAATAAATCTAAAGTTTGAGTTGAAAATAATTTTAATTAAATGAACTATCAGGATATTTCTTTTTAAATTCATTTAAGAGATCTGTAGTTTTTTTGATTCCTTTTTTAGAAAAAATGAAACGTTTTGTTCTGATTTTAATTATGGGATTGGCATTTATAGTTTAGGCATATAAATTTTGAATAAACTGTCAAGTATTTTAACCCAAAAGATCTAGATCGTAGAATCAATTCATGAAACCATGTCAAAGAGTACAAGACAATCCAAGGTTTCCTCTGGAAATCAATTCATGAAAGGTACAAGCATTAATTTTTTAAGAAAAGTATGCAAGAATGAAAAAAATGCAAAAGCAAAGATAAGATTAAAGGTTGCAATACTAAGAAAACAAAATATTCCGTATTCTGTGATATGTGCAAGTCTGGATGTCATACCATCAACTCTGTCCTACTGGCTAAATCGAATGGATGAAGAGGGAATATCTGCATCACGCCGCAAGAAATATTCTGGTTCTAGATGTTTCTTAGATAAAAAACAACTAGTATCATTAAGAAATGATCTGATTTCAGGTCCAGAAAAGTTTGGATTTAATCAATTCATGTGGAGTACAAGAATGGTAATTACACATGTGAATAAAAAATACAACACCCTATACTCTGCAAGAGGAATGCGTGAATTGCTGCACAGAATTGGATTTTCATCTAAAAAACCACGTCCCACACATCATAAATCAGCCTCAAAAGAGGAACAAACCCGTTTTAAAAAAACGCAAAAAGGAGTATCAAAAAATATTCCAAATTGGGATACACCACACTATGTCTGGATGAGTCAACAAACAAGATAGTATCTTTTCCGGAAATTATTTCACCCCTTAACTAGGAGAGCATCATTCCCATACTATCGTATGCGTGGGTATCGTGGCATACCTATGGTAAAGTTAGATGAGAATAAGATCAGGTGGATTATACAATCTAAAAATGAAAAAGTCAAGAATTTAGATATTTCAGTAATCCTCAAGATAACGCCTAGAAGAGTACAACAAGTCTACTCTCAGTACAAAAAAACCAAAAAGATTCCCACACTCAAAAGACCAGGGCGTCCAAAAAAGCCAGTCACTGTACACGAGATAGAGCTAGTCAAACAAGTTCAAGAAAAATTTCATACAAACGCACTATACCTTGAGAAAATCATATCAAAATTGTACAATACCAAGATAAACCACAATCGCATCCACAAGATTATGCTAGATGAAGGATTATCAGTTGAGCAACCACGGAAAAAGATGAGAAGAAAGTGGATCAGGTATGAACGTGAATATTCAAATTCACTGTGGCATACTGACTGGCACACAATACATGATTCACGCTGGGCAGGAAAACAACTAATTGCATTTGAAGATGATGCCTCACGATTTATCACGGGTTTCGGAGTGTATGATGAGGCAACATCTGTGAATTCTTCTGCAGTACTATCTGATGCAATAAAGAATCACGGTAGACCAGCATCCGTACTATCTGATAATGGAAAACAGTTCACATCAAATGTCAATACTCTTGATCATAACAAGCCAGTAGACTTTGAGCAGCAACTAATGAGACATCACGTAAAGCACTCTCGTACAAGAGTGAGACATCCACAAACAAATGGTAAGCTAGAAAAGTTCTGGGATATCTTTGAGTGTAAAATAGAATACTTTGAGTCAGTGGAGCAGTTTATGCATTGGTACAATCACATTAGAGTTCATGGCGCACTAGACTTGGATAACATGGAGACACCATCTGATGCGTATCACTCCAAGATGATAACAAACGAAATACTCATAGACCCAAGTATTCTATGGAGGAATTACTCATGAAAGTGACACGAAATAATTTTTGGAAAGAACACAACAAACAAGATAGCACCTAACATAAAGCGCGGATGGTATCTTGCGGAGAATAACATTACCACACCAATTAATTACACTCGAGAAAAGTTTCAATCATTTGGTGCATTGGGGGATGACGGTGTATTTTTTTGTAGGTTCTATGATAAATCAAACACAGACTCATTTCTTGATTTTTTAGAATCACTGCAGAAACAATTTGGCAAGAAACTGTTATTATTTGCAGACAATGCATCATACCACAAAAGTGTCAGAGTAAAAGAATTTCTCAAGGTATCAAAAAGAAATGTAATCATCAGATATTTTCCTGCATACACTCCAGAACTCAATCCAATTGAGGTACAGTGGAGAGAAGAGAAAAATGGTAATGCCAATACATTCTTTGTAAATGGAACTGAGATGAGAAAACACATGCAGAAGAGATTAGATAATGGAGACGTTCGAGTTGTGAAATTATTCAAATATTTAATGCCTTAACTATAATGTAGTAAAAAAATCACTTGTTGGAACTAAACCAAAATGTACAAATTCAAAATCTTTGGGATATTTTTCTTTTGCAAATTCAAAAAATAATATAAACATTTCCTCATAAACGTGGATGCGAGCAGAAACATGACTAAAATCAGATTTTTTAATTATTTCAAACACGTCATTATGGATATCATTAATGGTAATTGTTCCAGTGTCTACAGAATATAGTGAAAAAATTTCTATTGGGATAGGCTCATCACCATTAAATTTCCATGGAATGACATCCACATTATCAATTTCTTCAGTTTTTATCTCAGAAATATCATTATCATTAATTACTTCAATTAAATCTCCACGAATAACCATGATTAGAAAAATACAATCTATAGCGAGAAGCATAAGTTCGTGAGTTATTTTTAGGTGTTTCAATTTGTTTATTCGTATTTACCTATAGGCAAGATCAACTGATTCCTAGTTTTTTGAAATTATTTAGTTCACGAACTTTATCTTTTCGCTATAGTTTTTAAAACAATCTAAAAATAATTTAACTTAAAAGACATACTTTATTTCATGAATTATGGAAGATGAGATAAATCCAATAAAAGAAAACTTGTTCAAATATATTAAAAATTCAGAAACGATTCCAAAATTAATTACTGAGAAGAAATTTGATCAAATTATTGAAGAAATAATAGACAATTGTTATGAAAAAATTTTGACAATGGGAGAAAAAAATGAATCAGTAGGAATTTTAGCTACAGGAATATTACACTATTTACTAACAAATGCACTGATAACTAGTCAAAGAAAAATAGAATACAATGGAAACGAATTAGATATTGTAATTCCAGACATTAAAACATTAGAAAAAGATCCAAAAAAAACATTGTTGATATGCATTCCAAAATCATCAAACATATCAGAAATCAATAAAAAAGTTGAGCAAATGGAAAATGTTCAATCAGAAAAAGAGAACATCTGGATAGTATTATCTGAAAAAATACCAATAGAGAAGAAGTCCTTCATATTATCAAAAAATAACAATACTTTTTCAAAGATTATTTTTGAGATTGCAAAATTTAGCAATGTTGGGGGTTCAAATAAATTCAAGATTTTACGAATATAGGTACAAGCCCCAAGATTACGACTAAATCATACTGTTTAACTATGTTATTATAGAAAATCACATACTATTCATTATGATATACATATACTCATACTTTATCATGAGTGTAAAAGATATTCAAATCAAGAATACAAAAAATATTCATGTTGGAATATGGGGCTTTGTTCTATCAGTTGTAATATTTAGCAATGTTTTGATATAATCACAGCACCATAATTGTCTTTTATTTTAAAAATAATTTTAAATCAATATTTTTTTTAAAAATTCTAGTTAAAGATACATCACTCATATCTTTAATGAATGGGATTGAACCCAAAACATGTACGCCGGTTAAATTTTCCAAGTCTCGAGTCAAATCTTTGACTTGGTAGCCTTTATCAAAATTATTAATTATGATTCCTTTGATTGGAATTTTATATTTCTCACACATTTTTACTGTCATTATAGTATGATTTACAGTTCCAACTTTACTTCTAGTAACAATTACAGTTGGGATTTTCATTTCTTTAATTAAATTTGTGATGTAATAGTCTTTGAGAATAGGAGTCATAATGCCACCCATTCCTTCTACTAGTATCATGTCATGTAGTTTTGATAATTTTTTAAAACTAGATAAAATTGTAGAAATTTTTGGTTTTGTTTTTAGTTTCTTCCATGCAGTGTATGGGGATGCAGGAATAGGGAAGAATTGAGGATTAACTAAATTTTCAGAATCACACACTTTTGCCGCACGTGATAAGATCTCAATGTCTTCTGATTTGTAGCCTTTTTTCTGGGCAGAACCTGCCGCAAATGGCTTCATAACACCAACATCTATCCCCATCTTTTGTAAAGACACACCAAGACCTGCCGTGATGTATGTTTTCCCCACATCAGTATCGGTACCAGTAATGAAAACAGAGTTCAACAAATTAGATTCAGAATTATTCATTGATTAATTCATCGGTTAATTATTAAGATCTGAGAACCTACAAAATTAGTTGAAAAGTTCTGTTTGGCACCCAAACACTCAGATGAAAGAATGGGATAGATTTACGCAAATTACGAGCGCCAAAGGAGTATGGCTAGTTGATTCAAAAGGCCACAAAATGATAGATGGAGTTGCCTCAATGTGGTGTAATGTATGGGGTCATTCAAATCCACAACTAGTTAAAATCATTCAAAATCAAAGCAAAAAATTACAACATTCATCACAGTTCAATTTAACAACAGAGCCGGTAGAAAAACTTGCAGATAATCTTGTTAGAATTTCACCAAAAATGCAAAAAGTGTTTTATTCAGATAATGGCTCATCTGCAATGGAAATTGCAATCAAAATAGCATTACAATATTGGAAAAATATTGGAAATAAAAAGAAAACAGAAATTGCTACAATAGAAAACGGGTATCATGGAGATACATTTGGTGCAATGTCTGTAGGGTATGTTCCAGAATTCTTTGGTAAATTTAAAAAACAATTATTTTCAACAATACAATTTCCAGTTCCAAATAAATACAGAATGCCAAAAGGATTTACTTTAACAGACTATCAAAATTATTGTTTAGATAAAATTGAAAAAAGATTTTCTAAAAAAGACAATATTGCAGCATTTGTGATGGAAAGTGGGGCACAAGTTGCAGGAGGCGTCATAATTTATCCCAAAGGATTTCAAAAAAAGATTAGTCAACTATGTAAAAAATATGATGTGTTATTGGTTCTAGATGAAATAGCAACAGGTTTTGGAAGACTAGGATCAATGACACAGTATGAAGAACAAAAAAGTATTCCAGACATTGTAGCATATGGAAAAATGTTAACTGGAGGATATCTCACCATGGCTGCAACGTTAACAAATAAGAAAATTTATGATTCATTCTTGGGAGAATTTAGTGATTGGAGACATCTCTTTCATGGACACACATACACGGGAAACCCAATTTCCGCAGCAGTTGCAAATGAAAATCTAAAAATGTATAAGAAAAATAATTTGATTAAAAAAATTGGAAAAACATCTAAAGTTTTTGAAAAATTCTATGATGAGATTTCAGAAATAGACATTGTAGGGGATATCCGGCACAAAGGTATGCTTATGGGAATTGAATTAGTTATAGATAAATCAAAAAAGAGGCCCATCTCTCCAAAAAAATCCATTAACAAAATATTTTTCGAGGAAGGAAAAAAGAACGGAATCTATCTTCGAACACTAGGAAACATAGTAATGCTCGTGCCTCCTTTGGCCATATCTGAATCAGAGCTAAATTTACTCATAAAAAGAACTATTTCCACTATCAAATCTGCAAAATCAAAGGTAGTTTGACTGTTAACACTCTAAGGGTACAAGGTTAACTATTCCATTATTGTTATAAATGGAATAATCATTATCAAAATTATGAATATCCTAGATTTCATTAAAGAATGCCAAGAAAAGGTATTTTCTGGAAATCACATATCAGTAGATGATGCAAAAAAATTACTAGAGATTCCAGATGAGAATCTTAAAGATTTAGCAAGATGCGCAAATGAAATTACTAGAGATTTTAATGGAGATAAAGTTGATGTTGAACAATTAAACAATATTAAAAAAAATGCATGCAGTGAAGACTGTACATTTTGTGGGCAATCTGCATTTTTTGATACAGGAATAGAATCATATCAATTACCAACACCAGAAGAAGTAGTAAGTAAAGCACAAAAAGCAAAAGAAGAAGGGGCAGAGTCATATTGTCTTGTTGCAGCTTGGAGAGAACCTTCTACTACTGATTTTCAAAAAGTATGTCAAATTATTACAGAAATAAATAACAAAGTTGGAATTAGTGTTGAATGCAGTTTAGGATTTCTAACAATAGAACAAGCAAAAAAATTAAAGGAACTAAAAGTAAAAAGATATAATCACAATCTAGAAACTGCAAAATCAAAATTCTCAGAAATATGTACTACTCACACATATGAAGATAGATTAAAAACATTAGGTATTGCAAGAGATGCAGGATTAGAATTATGTACTGGTGGAATTATCGGGTTAGGAGAAACACGAAAACAAAGATTAGAGTTAACCCTAGAGTTAGCTAGATTATACCCCGAAGAGGTAACGATTAACATTTTAGTTCCAGTGCCAGGAACACCATTAGAATTACAAGCAGATTTACCAAATTCTGAAATTGTCAGAATGTTTTCTGTGATCAGATTCTTGTTACCTGAATCAGTTATCAAAATTTCAGGAGGGCGTGAAACTAATCTTAATGATTCAGGAGAGGAATTACTGCAAAGTGGAGCAAATGGAATTATTACTGCAGGGTATCTCACCATGGATGGAAATGATGCTGAAAAAGACCGCAAAATGATTGAAAGAATTGGCCTCCAAGCATAAACTAAATTTTATCGATTTAGAATTAAAAAATCTACAAAAAAATAACCTCTATAGAAGATTACGATATGGTGTTTCTAACGGTTCAACAGTCACAATAAATAGAAAAAAACTTCTCAACTTGTGTTCAAATGATTACTTGGGCATTCCTACTACAAAAATGTCCATCAAACAATTACAATCAAGTTCAAGACTAGTATCAGGTAATGATGAATCATATAAAAAATTAGAAGAAACACTTGCAAAACACAAATCACAACAAAGCAGTTTAATTTATCCAACAGGATACATGGCTAATCTGGGAGCAATTTCAGCAATTGCAAAGAAAGGAGATTTAATTCTAAGTGATGAATTAAACCATGCAAGCATCATAGAATCATGTAAATTAACAGATGCCAAAATTTCAATTTATAAACATAATGATATGGATGATTTGAATAAAAAAATAAAACAAAAAGGAAAAAACAAGTTTGTGATTACAGAAGGAGTTTTTAGTATGGATGGGGATTTATCTCAATTAAAACAAATTACAGAGATTTCAGAAAAATCAAAAGCTATTACGATAATTGATGATGCACATGGGGATTTTGTTTTAGGAAATGATGGTAAAGGGACTCCAAATTATCTTAAAGTAGCAAAAAAAATTGATTTGTATATCAGTAGTTTAAGTAAAGGGCTAGGATCATTTGGAGGATATGTTTCATCTCAAAATAATGTAATAGATTTGTGTATAAATAAATCAAAATCTTTCATCTATACTTCAGCTTTACCTTCTTTTTTGGTAGAATATTCATTCAAAAGATTTCAATCAAATAGAGAAAAACAAAAGAAGAAACTAGAGAAAAATACTAAACAGTTAACAAAAGGATTAAAACAATTAGGTTTTGAAATAAATTCCACCACGCAAATCATCCCAATTATAATTGGTAATGAAAAAACGGCGATGGAATTTGGAGAATTTTTATTTAAAAATGGAATATTTGCACAGCCAATTAGATACCCAACTGTTCCTAAAAATCAGGCAAGACTACGAATTTCTGTTACTGCATGGCTATCTGAAAGTGAAATTGAAAAAACACTTCATATTTTTGAGAAAGCATATAGAAAATTCTACAATTAACGCATAGCATCAAAGCCACCAAGTGCAGGTGAGCCAATTATTACAGCAAGCGTAACTACAATTCCTAAAGCAATTCCAACAATGATAAATCGCTTATTCATAATGAAAATATGCCCATCCCAGTTAAAAAGGGATTGAAATTAAGATAGGGGAAAGAATTGGAAGAAGCCTTTAAAGGAAAAATTACAAATTTAGGACATGGCAGATCCAACTATTTTAGTAGCATTAGTTGCAGGTCTAGGTTCATTTGTTGCACCATGTATTTTACCAATGATTCCTGCATTTCTTGCATACATTTCTGGAACTACAGTAACAGAATTAGGTTCTAAAAATGGAACTGTTCTTTCGGTTAATCGAGTAAACATTGTACTTAATACAGTATTTTTTGTATTAGGATTCTCAGTTGTATTCTCCACGTTAGGAGTTTTGATCAATAGTGTTCTTTCTAGTACTGCAGGAGAATTTACTGAAACTCTAAATGTAATAGGTGGGATTATCATTATTTCATTTGGGACTTTTCTGTTACTATCAACAAAAATTCGTCAATTAAATGTTGAAAAGAAATTTTTCCCTAAAAATTCAAAGTCAAGTTATCCAATGTCATTTGTATTTGGTTTATCTTTTGCAGCAGGATGGACACCATGTGTTGGCCCTATACTCGGTACGATACTTACACTAGCTGCAACAACTCCGTCACTTTCATTTACTTTGTTACTTGTTTATTCATTTGGTTTGGGAATTCCATTTATTCTCATGGGGGTATTCTTCTCAAGAGCTACAAAAATAATACACTCAATGACAAAACATCTCAAATACTATAATGTGATTTTAGGTGGATTCATCATTGTGTTGGGAATTTTAGTATTTACAAATCAACTTGCATACATTGCAAATTTTCCACTTCTTAACGAGTTGGTACTGCTAGGGTGACATGATGAACTCAGAGATTAAAACAGGACTAATTTTAGGCATCATAATTGCTGCAGGTTTAGGCATAATGGGAATGGTGTTTTCAACACTTGATCAAGAAGTGCAATCATCTACAACGTTTACTGAATCAGATTCACTTTCAAAAATCGATAAATCTGGATTTAAAAAAGCACCGGGATTAGTAGGAATTGCCAATTATCTAAACACCACACCGGAGGAATTAAGTGATCAGATCAAAGACAAAGTAGTTCTTTATGATATTTGGACATACAGTTGTATCAATTGTATTCGAACATTACCATACATTACTGCATGGGATGACAAATATTCAGAACAAGGATTATTAATTATTGGAGTTCATGCACCGGAATTTGAATTTGAAAAAGATCCTGAAAATGTAAAGATGGCAATAGAAAAACACGGGATTAGTTATCCGGTAGTGCTAGATAACGACATGGAAACATGGCAAGCTTTTGAAAATAGGTATTGGCCAAGAAAATACATTGCAGACCATGAAGGTTTTATCAGATATGATCATATTGGGGAAGGCGGATATCAAGAAACAGAAAAAGTTATTCAGAAATTATTAGAAGAACGAGCTTTAGCATTAGGAATTCAAATGGCTTCAGCATCATCACTTGTAGACATTGAAGAGTTTCAACACTCATTGTTTAGAACACCTGAATTGTATTTTGGTTACAAATTTGCACAAAATAGAAATCAATTAGGTAGTGATGAAGGATTTCAACCAGGTAAGACCATTTCATATTTAGAACCAAATAAGATTGATTTGCACAAATTCTATCCAATAGGAGAATGGAAAAATTATGAAGACAGTATGGAGTTAATCTCAGAAACAGGGACCATCAAACTATTGTATAATGCAAAAGAAGTAAACATAGTAACTGAGAATAATGCAGAACTAGAAATATTTCTAGATGACAAGCCATTACCTGCAAGATATGCAGGTACAGACATTGTTAACGGGAATATTCTCAAAGTCACAGAAGCTGGATTATACAACATCATTAGCAGTGATGAAAGTTCATCTCATTCGATTGAAATTAAGATTAGAGGTGAAGGTTTTCAAATATTCACGTTTACCTTCGGATAGTGTAACTGCTAGTTAGTGTAACTCTAGTGACACCACCAAGAGTGACAAATCTGTTTAAAACTAAGAAGTCAAGCATATTTAGGAATTTAAGGCATGATCAGTAACTCTTGGAACAAAAATGAAGGAGAAACAATTTCTCAAAAAGTAATGGGAAAAGTAAAGCCTGATGAACCATTAAAAAATAAGATTGATTTTGCACAAAAAAAATTACAATTTCAAATTTCAAAATTAGATGGAATAAATGAAAAATTACAGAAAAAACATGATGTGATATTTGAAAAAATTGTTAATGCACAAAGAAATAACAAAACGGGTTATGCTCAAGCATATGCAGGAGAATTAACTCAAGTTAGAAAAATGAAAAACATGGTTAGTGGAGCAAAATTATCCATGGAACAAGTCAAACTTCGATTAGATACAGTTTCAGAATTAGGAGATGTAGTCGTAACACTTAGTCCATGTATGGCAATCATTAAAGGTCTAAGTCCATCACTTAGTGGAATAATGCCTGAAGCAAATGCATCCATGCAAGATTTATCACAAATACTTGGAGATGTAATGTCAGGATCATCAGTTGGCATAGGAGATAGTATGAGTATGCCTACTGAAACAAATGCAGACACATTAGCAATTCTAGAAGAAGCTCACAGTGTGATTGCTGGACAAACCAAATCATCAATTCCAGATGTACCAGATACACTCAAACAACAAATTGTCGAAAAGAAAACAGACATCTTCATCTAAATATTTTTTAAAATATAATAAATTTGGGTGATTGTAAACCTATTACCCCCAAACTAATTTTATGTAATTATTGGAAAAAACTATCAATATCATTGAGCTATTCAAAATAGTTTCAGATAAATCAACATCATTAAAATTTCTGTGTAAAAGATTCAACAGCACAAGTTCTGTATGTTGTCCCAAGTGTGATTCTCCAAAATATTATCTGATGAGCAGAGGGAATTTGAGATGCAGTAAATGTAAGACAAACTACAAACCATTCTCAGATACACAGTTTGGCATCATCAATATTGATTATCCAAAATGGTTGGTTCTAATCAAACTATTTGATCTTGGGATTAGTGCAAGACGTGCAGCAAAAGAAGTTGGTGTTAGTTATCCTACCGCACTGTATTCTTTTGACATCATGAGATTCTCAATACTTGAAGAACAATCCAAAACAGATGATGTTCTAAAGGGTCAGATTGAGGCTGACGAGGTACTATTTTGGAGGAAAAAGAAAGGGAAATCGTGGCAGAGGATCTAAAAACAAAACTATTGTATTTGGAATTTTAGAGAGAAATGGAAAAGTTCATGTTGAGATTGTAAAGAACGTAAAGGCCAAGACACTTCTTACAAGTACTATCAAGAAAGTAAAGAAAGGAAGCATTGTGTATACGGACAAGTGGAGAGGATACAATTCGCTAGTTTTCAATGGCTACAAGCATCTCTCAATAGACCACAGCAAGATGTTTGGAAAAGATGATGTGTACATAAATGGAATAGAAGGATTTTGGAGTTTTGCAAAAGAGAACATGGCAAAGCATCATGGTGTAAGTCCAGATAAATTCTTGTTGTACATCAAAGAGATGGAATGGAGATGTAACAACAGAGATGGAAGATACTTTCTCATTATTGCTTGATTATATGTTGGGGGTAAATAATTGATAATCACCAAAAATTAATAAATTTTTGAATGCATTGAGTATGGTATTAAACTAAAACTACAATACTCTTTATGAGTAGATTGTAACAATATGTTATTTTATGGCTCCAAAAGAGCCAAAGACTGAATTTTTATGCAGTATCTCCATTTTGTTAAACCCCACATATCTCAAAAGATCTACCTGGAATGTCATTGATCTGGGAGTGTCTTCTTTTTCAATATACTCAAACACATCGTTCTTGTAAGATTTTCCTCCATCTTTTGTCAAATAACTTCCATATCTATCCATACTCATTTTTTGGATACGGTGATCTTCTTGAGAAATAAGATCCGATATCCAAAAAGAACCGCCTGTCATCAATGAATCATAAATTTTTTTGAAGACATTTTTCCATTCATCATATTCTCTAAGATGATGAAGAACAGCAGCAGCTATTACAATATTGTATTTTTCTTTTCCAATGTCCATTTCTCTTATGTCTCCTTGAATTGTTTTTACTTGTCCATGAGTTAAATTCTTGATTCGATCTTCAGCTTGTTTGAGCATTGGTATAGCGAGAAGCATATGTTCATGAACTATTTTCAAGGTGTTTCAGATTGTTTATTCGTATTTACCTTAGGTAAAATCATCTAATCTCTAGTTTTTTGATGATTTTTAGTTCACGAACTTTATCTTTTCGCTATAGGCTCAAGTCTATTAGTGTACAATCAAGATCAGATATTTTTTGTAATACTTTGATAGTATAATTCCCAGCACCACATCCTATGTCTAAAATTTTTCTGGCATCTTGATTAACATAAGGTGCAGACGACGCAATCAAATCCATTTGTAAAGATGCATCAATTGTTGCTTTTTGTCCTGTTTCTAGATTAGAGAACCGTTCAACATCATTATCAAAACGTTCTCGAATTTCATCAGGAGTTGATTTTTCCATTTTTTTAACTAGATCCTATAATCAATAAGTGTTCTATTTCATCTCATGATAAAGACAGATATGATTTGTTATAATTGCAAGTGCCATGAGTCTAGAATTATGAAATGTTGTAAGATAATACAACGTTATTTTGCATCAAATACAGATTTAAGCAAATGCTAATCCTATGTTAATTAGTTTTGAAGCTGTATTTGGATTTGCGCATATGGGTGAATTATCAATATATTTGAAAAGTAATTCATATCCATTTTTACAATAATTATCGTCCGAGATGTTTCCTTCAGGATTTACATCAATTTCAATATCTACCATTTGTAAAATAGAATTGGTTTCAGTGCCTGTAGAAATAATTGCAGTGTACTTGCCAGTTTCTTTTGGAATCCATGATAAACCTACATTGAGAGTTTGATTAGAATTTAACATACCTCTCATCCATTTTGCAGGTTGAACTATCGTGTTTGAATAATCTTTTATTTCAACCATGTAAATGAAATCTTGTCGATTAGAATCGATGTTTGTAATATCTGCAGCAATTTGTAAAACTTGTTCAGATTTGATCTCATTAACTGCATGACCAAACGAATTGACCAACCCAAAATTATCTAGATATATTTTATTACGATAATTTTCATTTAACTGGAATATTTTTACAGGTTCTATTTCCTTTTCTTCAACTGTCTCATGAGATTCAATAAATTGCTTGTTCAAAGAATCCCAATTAACATTTATTTTAGAATTATTTTCATAACCTTTGACTATTATCAAAATATCTTTTTTTAATTCTAGTTCAAGATCATGTATTGCATTTGATTGTTCTTTGTTAATTTCTTCTTTGTTTTGATTAGATATCCACCTTATTTCTGAAATTAATTGTGATACCTCTTCTTTTGTAATGCTCTTATTGATTTTATATTCTTTGACTATGTTCTGCATTTTCTGTTTTGCAACTAACTTTTCATTTTCAAGTATGTTGTTATATTTTAATTCTAATGTATTTCTTTTGAGATCATATTCTGTTTGTAATTTGAAAATTCTTTGATTTATTTCATATGTTTCATCAACAATTATTTTTTGATCATCTTTGTCCAAAATGTATTCTACAAGTGTATGAATTTCTGCAGTTTTGGCATTTATCATCTCTTTTGCAACAGATTCTAAAACACATTGATATTCTAATGTGGAAATATGATAAATGACTAGATATCCTTCCTTACATTGTGTACCTGGATTTGTTTTAATTGGGATGGGTTGTGGGGGATTCCCAGAAATAATCATTCCAGGGACTCTGTCATCTGTCCATTTTTCTGCAAGATTTTCTTCAACACATGATTGAGTCCCAGATACTACGCGAGAGACTAGAACAAATCCCTCCTTACATGATGTGTCTGAACCTATTTCAGAGAGACCATCATCATCATAATTTGCCAAGATATAGCTTGGATGCTCTTTATAGTCTGAATAAAAAGATGCAAGTTTTTTCTGAGTCACAGGGGATTGATGTATTTTTCCTGTGGAATTGAACACTTGTTGTTCTGTATAATCTGCAAGATTGTGTTTTACGTTAAACTGTGCATTCATCTCGACTATCTCAATTCTTTGTATTGATGCAGCATTATGATATGCATTTTTTGCATTCTCATTGGTTCCTCCGTTTGTTAATATCGTGTTCATTGCAACTCTTCCTGCATTAGCTCTTTGTTCTTGGAATTGAAATTGATCCCAAAACACACCTTGAACGTAAGATGATTTTTTATTTACAAAACTCTCAAAAGAATTTTTGGAGGAATATTTTTCCCATACTCTTTCCCATTCTATGAGTTTTTTATTTAGACTTTCTATTGACATGTTGCGCATTTTTTCTAGATTTTCTTTTGCTTGATTTTCTTCATACTCTTTTTGTTTTAATTCTTCTATCATCTTTCTTGTTTGTTCTATTTTCTTTAGAATGTCTTGGGCAATTGGATCATTTAATAAATCACCTGAAAATTCATTAGACTCTTCAAGATTCAAAGGAATCTGTGCAAAAACAGGATTGATTGAAAAAAAAAGTACAAAAATAATCCCAATTCCTGGGATTGCCAAACTACTCATCAACGATCGAGTGAATTTACGTACATTGGTCAATATCATACTCTCCCTATTACACTAAACGTATCTTGTTCAGAATTCCAATTAATCTTAACTTCAGAATCATGTTCATATTTTGATATCAAGATGTCGAGGTTATTTTTTAGAGATTTTTCCATAATCTCTAATATCTGGAATTTTTCTTTAATCATGTTTTTTTCAACAGCATGATATTTTTCACGAATATCTGTAATTTGCGTGCTAAAATTATCTACAGATATTTCATCATTATTGAGTTTGTTTAAGACGATTTTTTCTTCCTCTTTCTGTTTCTCTTCTAATTCTACAAACAAAAGGTCATGTTTTCTATCCATTTTGTCTATTTGATCATCATAAGTATCATGGATTTTTTGAATTTTTAGATTGATTCCAAATGCCTTTTCGACAATTCTATCATGATTCATTTGAATTTGTGTTAATCCTTCTGGAATAATTTGTATTTCTTTATCAACAGGACTTCCCATTCCATGTCTTTGCCACATTTCAGCAGTATACTCTGTTACACAAACATAATCTTCTGCATGATCTCGATATATCAAAACATACTCATCTCTACATTTTGTGTCAGGATTAGTTTCACTCAACTCATTCCATGAAGACGTATCTTTTGGATTTGCTAGTAGATAACCGGGGTTGGTTCTATAATCAAGGTAGTACTTATGTAATTGCTCTCCAGATAAATTGAGATTGAACTGTCCGTCTGCATCAAAGAGAATTTGTTGGTTATAGTATGCATTTCCGGTTAGAACATTGTATAATGCATTAGCTGATATCATTTCAACTTTTGTAATTTGAGCAGCATTGACAAAAGCATCCCTTGCTTCTTCAGCACTTCCATCATTTTCAATTACTTTAGATAAAGCAGCACGACCTGCATTAATTTTAGATGCCGTAAACTTTAGAGGATGATCATAAATCGTATCAGTTAATTTTGCAGGACTGTTCTCCAATGCGCGTTCGAGCATTTTATCAAATGTATAATAACCCCACAAATCTTCCCATTTTTTCAAATCTGCATTCAAATGTTCCAATGCATCCATTCTTTTCTCTTCTAGTTCTTTTTGTCTTTCTGATGCTTCAAAATCCTTTTCTTGTAAGTTTTTAATCATTCTTTTACTTTTTTCAATTTTATCTAAAATGTCCTGAGCTACAGGATTGTTCTGTAAATCTCCTGATAACGAACCTTCTTCCGGTGTTGTTTGGGCATATGTATTTTGAATTAATGAAATGGAAATTACGCATATTGCAGCAAAATACAATATTTTTAAATTATTTCTAAATAATGTGTCTGATTTATTTTGAATCATTGAATTTTTATGCCTAGATCCCATGCCCATATTTTTTCAAATATTCATAGATAATAAAGATTAGGATCCTAACCATTGTTTATTGAATGGTTATTATATTAATCGATAGAAGACTAATTAACTAATATGAATTTGAAACAGGAGTGGAATCTGAAATAAAAACACTGGATCTACAAGAAAGTATAGGATTAATGCTAAAAACATCTGCTAAGGCGTGGGAAAAAGCTGCAGATATTGAGCTACACGAACGTTTTGGTCTTGTTGGCGCACAATGGAAAATTATTGTTATATTATCTATGAAAGAAGGCATCACTCAGAAACATATTGCAAACATGGCATTTGTTGAAGCTCCAACACTTGTACCAATAATAGATAGAATGGAGAAAGAAAAATACATCACAAGACAATCTGATCCAAAAGACCGTAGAAACAATCTGATCTTTATGACTAAAAAATCCAAAGACATAGTAGATCCAATAATTGATTGCATTGTGGAAATAAGAAACATGGGACTATCCAAGATTTCAAAAAAAGACATGGAGATTGCAAAGAAAGTATTAGAGCAGATAACTGTAAACACTGAAGGGTTCATAAAACAAAAAGGAGAAAAAACTGATCCTGATCTTTGGATAACACAAAATAAATCTGAAAAAACACTTGTGAAATTATAATTTTAAAACATGCTTCTTAAAATCATCTAGAAAAACACCTTAACCGTAATACTTTGGTTAATTCTCCATTAGGCATGAAAGTTACATGTATTGATTTATGAAAATCCTATTTTCATGACTAGGATTTATCTTCTTTTCAGATAACTAGATAATATTTCATCAGCCATTTCATCTACATCAATCTCTTTTTTACCAGCTAAACTACGTAATTTCCTTGCATTTCCTTTAGTTAATTCAATTGTGACTCTTTGTTGGAGTAATCCTGCTCTGGCTCTTTTTAGTAATTTTAGATGTGATGACTTTGGAGATCTACTTAAAGCCTTGAGGTATTCCTTTCGTAGTTTCTGATCTAGCGGAATAATTTTCTCTGCAATGGATACGGCCTTTGGTACATTTGATACAATTTGATATAATCTAGTACAATCATCACAAGACAACTCTTTTGGAACAAATCGTTTTAGTTTCTCTGGAACTGCTGCAAATCCAAGGTATTTTTTCAAGGTCTGAGATGAAATCCCTAATGATTTTGCAGCCTTTGATTTTCCTACAGATTCTGTTAAAAATACACAAGCTGCAGTCATATCCTTAGTGTTCATTTGATTTCTGTGTAAATTCTCAACAACTGATGCTGCCTTTGCATCCTCTAAATCATATTTGGTACTATTTGTTAACAGTAATACGGGTATCTTTTTTGCACCTAGTCTTTTCAAAGCTGCAAGCCTTCTCTGGCCTGACATTAACAGATAAGAGTTCTTACCATTTTTCTGGACCATCGGCGGATTTTGTAACCCATCATTTCTGATAGACTTTGCAAGTTCTGCAATTCCCTCGCGGTCTAGTTTTCTTGCCTGTGCATCTTTCCATACTTTAATCTGTTTTACAGGAATTTCCTTTAATCGATAAGTTATTGGTGAATTATATTTTTTAGCCGTAATGTATCAGACTTTTTTATTTTTGATAAAATGTAAAGTGGTCAATAATTGACAAATGATCAAAAAAATAACACATAATTTTCAAGTGTGTATACTGTGGATTGATAATTAATTAGCACCCCATTGTTTGAAAAATACGGCCACCTTTTGCTTTTTACACTGTTCAATAATTTCTAGAATCCATTCTTTTTCTACTGATCGGTAATGGTGTCCACTCTCACCTCCAATTATTGCCCAATCAATTCCTTTCAGATTTACTTTTCCTACATATCCAATTAATGGCTCAAAACTTATGAATCGTGTATGACATTTTACTTTGCGCAAATCATTAATTCTTAAAACAAAATCTTGATTTTCTATACTTACTCCCATCCACATAAAATTTGGAATCTTATGTCCAAAATATTTGAAAAATAATTCTGAAAATTCTAAAATTAGGCTGAGATCACCAAAATTTAACAGCAGGGTTTACTGAGAATGATTTGGAGTAAATTATTCATATAGAAATAACCAAGTTCTCTAAAATCGAATTTGGAGAAGATCCATATTTCATGTTTTGTAACACAGATCACTATAATTTACCAGAACCACTAAGATTGAACAGTGTAGACTGATCAAAAAGTTTTTTGTTTTGGAATTATTTAGTTCACGAACTTTATCTTTTCGCTATATATGATCACTTTTCCATCTATTACCAATCATGGTTCTGGTGTATTTAGATGATCAGATCACCAAAATACACCACGTCCGGAGATGTCACATCAAGAAATGTTACAACTCAGGACGTGTGTGTTTAGGTCGTGCCTAGATATATCGAATAGTTTAGATCAGGGAAGAATTTTGCAACAATAATGGGCGATTTTCATGATTGCAAACAATGCGATAAATTACAAAAAGAGATTACAGAGCTAAAGAAGAAATTATCCTACTATGAGAACCCAAATTCTCCACCATCATCTGATTCTCTCCACTGGAAAAAACAAAAGAAAGAACGAAAATCAACTCATCCAAACAAACCAGGACAAAAGCCAGGACATGATGGTAAAACTCACAGCTTCAAACCCACAAAAACAATTCATCATGATTCAAAGAAATGCTCAAACTGTGGCAGTAAAAAAATAACTCAAACTACACAACAAACTCGAATCATTGCAGAAATCCCAAAACCGCAACCAGTTACCATAACAAAACATGTTATTCCTTCTTACTTTTGCAACAATTGTGGAAATACAACAGTTACTGATTGCCCCATTCCAAAGAAAGGATGTCTTGGATTTCACATTACAGGAATTATTCTATCTTTGTGGTCTGCAAGAGTTACACTAAGAAACATTGCAAAGATGCTTCAAGCCTTTTACAATTTGAAAATATCTGCAGGAACCATCAACAACTGCTTGTGCAATGTATCATCTGCACTGGAGCCTATGGTAGAACAAATCAGACAGGACATTTGCGACTCAAAATCTGCTCATTTTGATGAGACAAAATGTTCCATACATGGAAAAACTGGATGGGTATGGACTGGGGTAAATCAGAACTCTTGTTGCATCACAGTTGAGAAAAGCAGGGGTGCAAATGTATTGCAAAAACATTTCCCATCATTTGCAGGAGTTGCAGTCTGTGATGGATGGATGCCATACCATATGTTTGGTATCAGACAGAAGTGTTGGGCACACATACTGCGTGAAGCAAGACACACATCAGAAAAACTAGAAACAGACAATTCAAAATCACTGTATTATTCCTTGCAGAGATTATTTTACGATATCAAAGGCATACAACCAAGTGATACAGCACATGATGCTGCAGTGAATCTCTTTGAAAGAATTGTTTCTGAGCATTGCAATGAAAAGGAACTGGAGAAATTCCTAAACAAATTGTATAATACAAAATACGATCTGTTTACATTTTTGCTGTATGAAAACATAGAACCTACAAACAATGCAGCAGAACACGCGTTGAGAGAATCCGTCATTCACAGAAAGATTCGAGGATGTGTTAGGAATGAGAAGGGTATGAGAATGTTTGGAAATCTGATGAGTTGCATCATGACATGGAATATGAGGAATTGTAATCTTTTGTACGAGATTGTAAAGTATGTGTGAGTTGGGATCTAAACATATACGAGGGAGTATTCTCTGTATTCAAAAGAATATTTGGAGAGCATGTGACATCGCACAAGAGAGAAAACATGATTCATGAATTGAAAATGAAAGTTTGTCTGTACAATAAAATGATTGCAATCCAATAGAATCAGAAATGATTTCAAAGCATCAAAGAGTGTTGATGGTTATTTGGGGTTGGGAAACAAAGTAGTTTAGTCGGTAAAACGACGGCCTCAGAACCCGTTGATCGTGGGTTCGAGTCCCTCCCAGTCCCCAACATTAATTAATTTATAAAATTATCATATAACAGGTTCTGAGGTCGTTAGCCAACTAGGCTACTGTTTTTATTTTATTCTTTTTGTATGTAATCACATTCAAATTCTTCAATGGATAGTTTATCTGATATAGTTTTTCTAGTGATAGATGTACCTTTTTTCAATATTATATTATGAAAAGAAAAAAGAGGAGTTGAAGATTTGAAGTCAGTCAATGGAATGAACCGTAAACACAAATCCAACTTGATGAGATTGCTGTACGTTATTAATAACAGGCATCAATTTCAATTTTGAAGGATTTACATCTTCAACATAATAGTGACGTTCATCAAATCCTGTAGGGTTGACTATGTAGATGTCATCCCAATCAACAAGAGTAGAATCTTGTGGTCCTTGAACATAATACCAACCACGAACTGATGGATTAGATTCAGGAGACGTATTATGGAATGTAATTGATCTAGATTGTAGTTCTTCAACTAAAACCCATGATGAAACAGATGCTGAGCATTGATATGCCAAACCACAATCATACCAATAACCAGGAAAATATGCAACTTTATCTGGTTCAGGATTACAACCAGGACATTGTACTGATTGATAGGTTGCTAAAGTTATTTCTTGATTTGTTTTTTCAACAAAAGGATCTTCAGCTAATTTTGTATATGATGACTTTAATGTCCAATACTCAAAATTAGAATCTAATTGTTCAGTGGTCGGAACACCTAAAGCATTTAGTTCGTCTTTGATCCTTTCTTGTTCTTGTATGTCTGTTTCAGTTTCAGATAATTCTAACAGTGCTAAAATCTCATCTGATGGTTGTTGTACTGCTACATCTATTGTACCAACTGGTCCTATAGTGTCATCTTCTGGTATTATGTCAGGTTGTGCAAAGGTTTGTACTCCAGGAATTAGAAGTACCATTGCTAGCAGAGGTATTAGATATTTTGTTCTTGTCATTAGAATATCAATTTAGGCGTAGCTAATAAAGATGTGGCGTATAATCCAAATAATTGGTCCGAAAAAGTCATTGCACTTGAAGTTGAGACTGCGCCAGGCAAACACATGGGCCAAGTCATCACAAACTATGAGAAGAGTAAGGATCGAGGGTTCTTTGTTTGGTTTTTTGTTTTTTCAAATCGTGACAAGGAAAAGATTGTAAATGCATTTTCAAATAAAAATATTGATACAGAAGATTATTCTGTAACTGTTATGAATGCCGATATTATGACATCAATTGGCGTAGACTCTGATCGTATTAGACAGTTTAACGTACTGCAAACTGAGATATTTTCTACACTGATGAATGCAGGAGGCAAGGTATCTGAGCAGTATGTCGTAGATAGTGTTTGGAGGCATGATGAAAAAAAGATTATTGAGGAGTTGCATAAATTTGAAAATAAAAATGATCTTTTATGTGAAGAACAAACCATTCAAAATCCATCAAATCCTAATGATCCTGATGACAAAAAGACCGTTAAAATGTGGATGTTCAAAGGATATTCCCAAAGTAAATTCCCTAATGATAATAATGATGGTGATGTGATACGAGATGCAGAATTCTCACCCGGTACTGCTGCCACTGGTACTGGTACTGATGAGATGAAACACACTGTTGGTCCACCCTCAAATGAATCAGGTGATGTAAAACCTGAGGAATTTGAAACCATGCCTGATACAGTTATTGTTTCTGATGATAAGCAAATGGCAGACGACGGCCATGATGATGGCGCATATGCTGATCTGACTGAAGATATGTTGCTGTCAGTATATCAAAATTCTGAGGATAATGATGATCAACAAAATATGGATAAAATTAAAAATATTCTTAAAAAACGCGGATTCTATATCCGGCATCGTAATGACAAATCATTTGTATCAAAACTGGCCAAAAAGTAAACTGATCAGTTTCCTCTTTTTCTGCAAAATTGATTTTGTATTTCAATGAGTAAGCATTCCAGAGAATCAAATGAAAAACGATTGCAAAGAGTATTTTTGAATTTACAGTCAATGAATAGTTAATCCAACTTAACACCTATCTACCGATACTTTCCAAGAGGAATTATCTATCGTAAACTTACCAGTTCCTGTTGTCATACACTGGAAAGTTAGCGGTTGTTTTGATAAATTTCCCAATTTTTGAATTAGTGTAAAGATAGGCGGGTGCTGAATCCCATTCTAATCTTGATGTAAGTGAAATGAATCTTGTACTGTGTATGTTACTTCTCTTTATATTTCAAGGCTGAATATAAGTTGATAAGAAGACTATACAATACTTTATCCATTTGAGCTTTTTGTATACCATTAGGAAAGTCATAGTTCTTATATTCAAAAAATAACTCTCCTTTTTCAAAGTCATAAGGTTGAAGAATAATTTTTAGCTGTAAATATGCCATAAATTTTGTATCTTTGGGATGTTGTTTCTTTGATTGAATTTTGTGAATTAATGAATAATCTGGACTGTCTTCAAAAAATTCTCGGAATCTAGGTTTTGTTATGATTTGGTTTGGTTCTAATATGGAATAAATTTTTTTCAGAGTTTCCAAAATTGGATGATTTGAGAATTTTTCAAAATCTGATTTTCTAAACCCTCTCCAAAAAGTACAAATTTTTCCACCACCTTGCTCAGACAAAATATCAATGTCAAAAAGTCCTACTGTTTTTCCTTTTTCATATATTTCTTTATTGGTAGATACTTGGGGAGGTTTATGGTAATCAAACATGATCGTTATTTTATAAAAAAAGAAATAGTATGTTAACTCATATTGCTAATAGTGACTGTATATTTGATAGTTGTACTAGCTGGAGTGTTTGTTAATTCATCTTCAGTTATGGATAAAGAACTTGGTGCAACTGCGATGGATTGCAAATTGTAACTATTATTGGAATCCAAAAGGTTTCCCCATGCTCTTGCCTCATAATTGTATCCATAGTTGACTATTCCTGCTCTATCTATATTAGCAGTAATATGTGGTGTCATCTCTGAATGAATTTCGTCATCAACTACTTCAGTTGTGTCAACATCTCCATTGTAGGTTAGTTTTTTCCAACCATCATCAGAATATGCACTAGTTGGCCAAAATCCCCACAATAAGTAATCAAAACCTGCAATTACATTCAAAGCTTGTCCAGCACAACCACAACCATGACTCATGAGTTCTATCTCACTATTATCAACATTGAAAAATAAATCAGCATCCAATATTGTATTGTGTGTATCATTTTCCACAATTGGTTCATGTATTGAAGGCATGTTCATGTTTCTCCAATATTGTGGGTTTTCATCCCATTGTTCCTGTGTTGCTATTCCATGTTTGTTAAGTTCTTTGACATATTTCTGAAATTTCTTTTCTAGTTTGTCTATCTTTTTACTATCTTTTGTTACTTTCTTTTCTTCTGCTTTGAGTTCTTTCCAAGTATCATGACCTTTCTTTGCCTTCTCCTTTATTTCAGGAGAAACATCTGCAAAAGCTAAGTCCATTGCACTAAATGGGAGAATTAGAGCTGCAATCAAAGAAGCAAATAAGATTGTCTTTGTTGTTGTCGTTAGATTTTTCATGTTCTTGAAAATTTTAAATTAAATTTACTAATAATAGTTTTGGTTATTGTGAGATATTTTTGAGTTTGATTCTTTTGATAATCATCAAATATCGTGTTGATTTATGAAATCATCGTCAACCAACAAATATCCTTTCCATTAGATAACCAACTAAACTGATGTAATCTTAGAATATCATTGATTTCACGCCAAATTTTCTTGTCAATCCATCCCATAGGTGTCACTTTAATACAATCACCCTCATTAACTATTGACACTTTTTCTATTCTCTTTCCCAAATTATTTACAAAGTTTACTTTGGTTCCAGCTTGTTTTATTAAATCTAGAAAGACACAGGAGATTAACTGGCAAACAGGTGTGGATTGGCACAACACGTACCATTGACACTGTAATTCCACATGTAGATAGTGTTGGAAATTCAGGAAATAAAATAGAAGATTTGATTGAAAAAGCAGTTCATTTAATGTGTAAAATTGCTTGGGAACAACCTTTTGAGGATGGTAATAGAAGAACTGGAATAATTTCTGCAACAAAATTTTTACGCGATCATGGATATGAAGTAAATGAGACATGGGCATAACTAATTCTAATTTTTGAGTCAATTCTCAAATTATTCAAATAGAAAAAGCTAAGGATCTTATCATGTTTCGTTCATTGGAATGTCAAAACAAATGAAAATCCCTGGCAAGATTCTATCGGAATCATTTCTTATTGGCGTGTTACATTTGGTGGGAATGTTGTCTTTGTATGAGGAAGTATTCAGATCGGGTAGACCATACGTGTATCCAACCATCCAGATGGTGCAATTGTTCATCATAAAGTTGTGGATGAGAATTCCTAGTAACAATACATTACATTATTTCCTTTCAATCAAACCTTCCAATGACAAACTGCTCAAGGTTTGCAAATTAACTCAAATTCCAGACAGAAGAACTATTGACAGACGATTTCAATTTCTACCAATTAGTGACATGATTAGTACCATGGGCAACAAATTCATCTCAGAGGAATTGGTGGAAAATGTTTCAGCATCAGGGGATAGTTCAATGCTAAAAGCAGATGGTCCAGTATGGCACAAATCAGACATAAAGAACAATCGTCTACCAATCCCAGGAATTGATACTGATGCAAAATGGGGTTTTTCAAAATCAAAGGGTTGGATATTTGGATACAAACTGCACATGAGTTGCAGTACTGGAAAACTGATAGTTCCATTGTCTGCTGATGTCTCAACTGCAAATGTTTCTGATGGTAAAATGTATGAAACGTTAGTCAAACCACTTGCAGGACTGGTTGAAAATATTTTATGTGATGTGCCATATGATGATAAATCATTATATCAGTTTAGTGATGAGAGACATTTGAGATTGATTTGTCCTATCAAAATATATCCATCAACACCGCCAGAGCGAATCAAACTTGCAGATTTTTATAATTCTGTACAAGGTCAAGAGTTGTACTCACAAAGAAAAGTCTCAATTGAACCTTTATTTGAAATATTCAAAGATACGTTCAACATTAGAACTGTACATGTGAAAGGATTTGACAACGTGAAATCATTTGTATTGGTTTGTGTGTTGGTGTATCAACTTGTAGTATATTACAACTGTATAATTGGAGCAGAAAATCCAAGAACTGTAAAGAGAATGCTTTGCTGTTAGGAAATGACTGAGAGTTATTTTTGTAAATAATTATGCCCAAGTCTCATATAGTTATCGCATTGTTTGCAATCATGAAAATCGCCCATTATTGTTGCAAAATTCTTCCCTGATCTAAACTATTCGATATATCTAGGCACAACCTAAACACACACGTGTCAAAATATTTCAGAGTGACAAAATTCAAGCTTGATGTTGCAAATTATATCTTTAGAAATCCTGCAAAGATGTTTGCGAACTTTTGATCGTCGCTATATCAAATGTACCAAAGGCTGTATCCATTGCAGAGAAAATTATTCCACTGGATCAAAAATTAAGAAAAGAATATCTCAAATGTTTAACACGTTCTCCAAAGTCATCACATCTTAAACTACTAAAAAGAGCCAGAGCAGGATTATTACAACAAAAAGTTACAATACAGTTGAATAAAGGAAATACAAGGAAATTGCGCAGTTTAGCTGGTAAAAAAGAGATAGATGTAGATGAAATGGCTGATGAAATTCTGTCAAAATATCTAAAAAAACGATAAAATCTAGGCACGAAATCAACTAAATTTTTAAAAACAATTCTTAAATCATTGGCGTAAAAATGCCATTTAAAACAAAACAAAGAGCTAGTGCCTAATCCATCTAACTCTTCAAATCGTTTTTAAGGATAAGATGTCAAGTAATAGTATGTCTAAAGATAATACTGAAGCAATCGACAAAAGTACAGAATCATTGCTAGAAACTGTTTCAGATGCAGAAGTTAATTCAAGAATTAGTTTTGAAGAATTTACTGATGAACGGGTTTTGATCAGTCATGATGCATTTGGGAAAAAACAGATGAAAATCAAGGTATTGGAAGTTTCAGATGAAAATCCAGTTTTAAAATGGAAATTTGGTGATCGAGTTAAAGTAACAAAAATTATGGTTACCATCAAACATCTTACAACTCAGCAGGTAGAAGAAGCTGAATTTGACATTGAAGCTATAGAAAGAGAATTAGCTGAAAAAAGACATTATTCTTCTACAAACAGATGGATTCCAGCAGAAGATATCAAAAATGGATATGTTGTAGGTTCAAAGCACACTAGATTGATCAGTGATGCTTCTGCATTAGATTACATAGTATTTTGATCATAAATTACATGTAACATAATTAATTTTTACATGAAAGCATTATAAACAAAAGAAATTGAAAAAGCATTATGAGTTCAAAGGAATTTGATGTAAATGGAACAGATTACAAAATAGTGATTACGGAACAAGTAATTGGTCATGTCAATTCTCTAAAAGAACTTTACAATGCAGCATATGAAGATCCTGAAAGTTTTGAAGATGTCAGTACAGAAATATCATCTACAATCAATGAAATAGCCAGCACTGTGGAACCTGATGCAGAAGATAGTGACTTGGATGGAATTATTCAAGAAATCATCAAAGCTGTAGATAACAAAGCAGAAGAAATCAAAAAAGAATTAGAAGGAAAACCTGCAAAAAAGTCAAAATCTAAAAAATAATCTCATTTTTGACCCTCAACTCATAAAAAATTGGTGGATAAATTATATGCTTAAATCGAATATTCAATATCATGTCAAATAGCTGTGAATGTGGTATTTGTGGTCATCATAGTGAATCCGAATGTTTGCAAAAAGAATGCAAGTGTTGTCTAAACTTCCATGAAAGATCTGGGCCAAAAAGAAAATAATTATTTTAAAATTTATTTTACTTGTTATAACAACTACATTTTTTAGACATATGCCTATTACATCCTAAAATTTTATGATCACGACAACCACATAGTATGCATTTTTTTACTTCAGTCATAGTTTATCTATTAAATCCTCTACACTGTTAATCATTTTTCTATCTTCTAATGCTTCGATTATCTTAAATCTCATATTTTTCACTCGGTCTAGATCATCTGAGTACAATGGAGCCATAGTATCTATCTCTTTTTCAAAAAAGTAGTTTTTCAAATAATGATTGAATTTAGATTTTAATTTTTTAAAATCAGAAACACTAATGGTATATTCATCTATGTTGTTTGTAGACACCTTGATGAATCCATTGATTTTCAACATTTCTTTCTTAATTTTTTCAAGATCTCCCGGTTTAACTTGCATCTCTTTGAGGTGATTGTATGAATCAAGAATTTGAGATAAAATTCTCTTTAGATGATCATTATATGATACCATAAATACAATTAAGATACATCTAATCTAAAGTTTAGCAAAAATAGCTTAACTCAAACAATTTTTACAGGATTTCCTTTAAATTATCAGCAATTATTTGTAATTACGATGCAAGGCGATGCCTATCTCAAGTGTATTGATCCTCAATGTGGATTAGAATATCCAATTGAACATACCAATGTTCAATGTGATAAGGGACACATGTTAGATGTAAAATATAAAAATAAACCTTCAACATCACTCAAAGAAGTTTTTTACAAAAGAAGAAATTCTGAAGGAAGTATTTTCAACGAAAGTGGAGTTTGGAGATTTAGAGATTTATTAAATTTTTGTCAAATAGATACTGAAGATGTAGATGAATGTTCAAAATATCTTGTATCTCTTGATGGGGCAGAAGGTAGACAATCAAAACCATACCAAATGTCCAAAGCTGCTGAATTTGTTGGGATTTCAAGTGATAATTTATGGTTACAACCTGAAGGCTACAATCCTAGTGGGTCTTTCAAAGATAACGGTATGGCAACTGCTGTAACACATGCAAAAATGGTCGGTGCAAAAAAAATTGTTTGTGCATCTACTGGAAATACATCAGCATCAGCTGGAATGTTTGCAGCAAATGAAGGAATGAATTGTGATGTGTATATTCCTGCAGGTCAAATAGCTCCTGGAAAACTCAGTCAAGCATATCAATTTGGAGCACAGATTGTGGAAGTTGACGGGAATTTTGATGATGCATTAAAACAATCTCTAGATGATGCACAAAATCATGATGGATATACTGTAAACTCTGTTAACCCATTTAGAATTGAAGGACAAAAAACAATTCCTTTTAGAGCCATAGAATATCTAAATTGGGAAGTTCCAGATTGGATTGTTTATCCGGGAGGAGCTTTAGGAAATACATCAAGTTGTGGTAAAGCTTTGATGGAATTGTATGAATGGGGTTGGATTAAAAAAATTCCAAGAATCGCAGTAATTAATTCTGAAGGTGCCAGTACCTTATCAGATTTGTATAATGGTAAATTTGAAGAGGAAGAACTCAGATGGAATAAAGGAAAACCTAACACTGGCCTTATTCAAAGGTATTATGATCATTTAGATGAAAAAGGATTAAGGCCAAAAACTAAAGCAACTGCAATTCAAATAGGTAGACCTGCAAATATTTTGAAAGGTTTACGTGCATTAGAATTTACAAACGGAGTTGCCACTACAGTAACTGATTCTGAAATGTTAGATGGTATGTCCGTAGTAGGTCTTAATGGATTTGATTGTGAAATGGCATCTGGTGCATCAGTAGTAGGAATTAAAAAATTGGTTAGTGAAGGAATAATCAAAAAAGATGATGTGGTAGTATGTATTCTTACAGGAAGACAAAAGGATGCAATGATACCAGTTGACTATCACCGAAATCCTGAAAACAAGTTTGCAAAACCTCCCAAAAATTAGCCTTGTTTTAGGCGCATGCTATTTTTAACATCTCAAGCCTTAAATTCCAGTTTTACAAAACAAGTACAACCAAAAGATGGTGCAAAAAAACTAAATGAGTAATTGTTATAATTGTTCTAATTGTTCTAAGAAATTTTTTAGGAGAATATCATGGTAGATTTATGGGTTGAGATTTCAGCGTTAGCTGTACTGATAGGATTGTCAGGATTCTTCAGTGGATTAGAAGTGGCCCTTGTAGGAGTAAGAAAATCAAAGGTAGTTCAATTATTTAATGAAGGTAAAAAAGGTTCTAAAGCACTTCACAAATTAAAAATGAATCCAAGTTGGATGATGTCAAGTGTAAATCTTGGAAATAATTTGGTAAATGTTGGCGCATCTGCACTTGCAACAAGTTTAGCAATTAGATTATTTGGCGATGATGGATTAGGAATTGCAGTTGGAATCATGACATTTTTGATTCTAGTATTTGGTGAAATTACTCCAAAAACATACTGTAATGCAAATTCAACTAAAATTGCATTAAGATACGCCCCAGTATTACTGGCATTTAGTTATGTATTTTATCCAATAGTGAAATTCTTTGAAATTATTACTAGAGGTGTGGTAAAATTAACCGGAAGTAGTCATACACCACCTCCAATTACAGAAGAAGAAATCAAAGGAGTGATTGATCAAGGACTAGAAGAGAAAGCTCTAGAAAAAGAAGAAATGGAATTAGTACATGGAGCTCTAAAGTTTGACGATACAGTAATTCGTTCAGTAATGACTCCAAGAACAAAGATGTTTTCATTAAATTCAAAAATGTTGCTTTTTGAAGCATTACCACAAATCAATCAGAGTGGACATTCAAGAATCCCAATTTATGGAAATACAAGTGATGATATTGTTGGATTTATTCATGTACGAGATGTTCTCAAAGAATTAGAAAATGATAATAAAATGACTAGTCTTGAAAAAATTGCAAGGAAACCTGTTTTTGTCTCACAAGAAAAAATGGTTAGTGCATTATTGAAGGAAATGAAAGGACGAAAAACACACATGGCAATTGTAGTTGATGAACATGGTGGAGTAGAAGGTCTTGTGACTTTGGAGGATCTTCTTGAAGAAATAGTTGGAGAGATTGAAGATGAAACAGATTTGACAAGACAAGCAGGGTATGAAAGAATTGATCAAGACACCATAATCACTAATGGAGACATCGAAATTGATAGAATCAATGAAATTTTTAAAACAAAAGTTCCAGAAGGGGATGACTATGCATCACTTAATGGGCTATTACATGAAAGATTACAAGATATTCCACAAGAAGGAGACAAAGTTGAAGTTGATGAACTACGAATTATTGTAGAAAAAGTTTCAAAAAATGTTCCTAAAAAAATCAGAATTGAAAAAATTAGAAGCTAGTTATTTTTAGAAAAGTGTTCTTGTAATTCTTGTTTCTTTTCAGCCATATGAAATATTGATTCAGTATGTGTAAATGCTTCTTGATAGGATTTTTCAAACAACATTGCTTGCATCAATATGTGATTTTCAGGGATTACAATGCCAGTTTGATCATCAGAATACATCATCTGTACTGTATCTCCAATAGAGGTAGTCATGTTAGCATGTATGTGAATCATATTAGTATCAGTAAAATTAAAGCCCATGTTTTGTGCATAATCCCTTACATCTTTAGTTCCTTTTGCAGTCCATAATGTTGCTACACCAAATTCATTTTTGAATATATCATGAAGTTCAGATGGTTTTGGAGCAAGATTCTTGAATCGAATATCCATTATGTGTAAGTGCATTTGTCTAGTAGGGACTTTAATTGCACGAACGTATAGGGGGGCATCTTTTCCAAAGTATAGTTTGACATCGTCTCCATGATGTGGTTTTTCAGTCATCTCTATGGTATCTGAAAGTTTTTTTTCAGTTTGTTCAATGTCTGCCCATCGTCTTACTAGTGTAACATCAAATCGAACTAGTTGATCACCAAATTTGTCACGTAGTGGTTCTAAGATTCTGCCCATTCCAGTTACATTACAACTTCCCTGCATAACATGGTCTTTTCCTAATGCTTGATCATAGTTAGCTCTGGAATTAAATAACAAATCAGAAACAGCTTCTGGACCAATTGGAGATTCACCTCCTTGATAAATTGCAGGGATATTCTTTGGTTCATAGAGATTTTTTTTATTTTTATATCCGTGTCCACCAGGGGCAGCATCAATTACTAAATCACAAGAATCTAATGCAGATTCGATAGAATCTGAAATTTTATAATTAGAAAAAACATCTAGTTTTGATTTAGGAACATAAACATCAAGACCCTTGGAAATTGCTTCTTCTACTTTTTTATCAGGTGAATATTTACCAATTCCAATTACCTCAATTTCTGGATCATCTTTTAAAAAAGAAACAATTCTACTGCCAATGGAACCATATCCATTAACAAAGATTTTCTTCATGAAATACATCTGTTTGACCCATTTATTTAGATTAGTTTGAACCATAAACATGCTTAAGTTGATATAAAATTTAGAAAAATCATGAATTGTTTAGTATGTTCAAAAAAGAAGGAAGATTTCGAAGTATGGAATAACAAAATAGTGATTGCAGCAACATATGATTCAGAATTTCAAAATCATGAACAAATTCGACAAATGACAGATAAATCAATTATTTGTCATGACTGCATACAGTCAATAAAAGATCAAGTGAATAAAAATAGAAAATAGTTTAGAAATACATCAATACTATTATGTTGATTATTTAGAGTAATTAGTAATGGTAAAATCACTAGGGGATTACAACAAAGAACAATCATCCTCATCCGATGTTAAAAATATTAAATGGACACAAAAAGATCCTATTGATCAAGATAAGCCTAAAAAGAAAACAAAAAAGAAAATTTCAGCTATAAACATAATTCCCAATAAGAAAAATAAAAAAACAGAAGAAAAAGTAGAAAAAATCTTTAAAATTGAAGAAGACACAGATAGTGAAAAAAATAAAAACAAATCATTAAACAGAAAATTTGAAAAATCTTCTGCATCAAATAGTAAAATTGAACAAGGATACAAAAGACCTGCAAGGTAGTCACAGAGATTTTTGAATTTCTAACTTATTCCAATAAGCTTAAGTTCATTATTTGTATTAAGAAATTATGGATGAAGAGAAATTTTATACATGTAAGAATTGCGGAACAGAATTTCCATCAAAAGAGATTAGACTGTATTGCAAAGTTTGTAAATCAAATTTGGATAAAACAGGTAACCTGGTAACTGTCTAGAGTTTTGAAGTACTTTCTTTAATATTTTTTATCTATATCTTTTCTGATCAGTGACAAATTACAATATACAATTGTCAGTATATGATGAGCTGGAATATTATCGTAACAGATGTCACTCGTTGGAGCAAGAAAACCGTCAGTTACGCAAAGATATTGAATCACTACACAGAGAAATTGCAGAACTAAAACAAACAGTGTCTACACTTGTTGCAAGAAATATCAAAGCAAAACCAAACCAGACTGAAACTGCAAAAAAGAAGAAAACATCAAGACATCCTAGAAAAAGCAGAAGCAGACGGGCACACATTGATGATGCCATTACAGTTGACCAAAAAGAGTGCAACACATGTGGCAAATCACTCTCAGAACCAACTGATTCATACACCAGAATAGTAGAAGACATCATTCCTGCAAAAGCAGTTGTGACAAAATATACGATAGTTAGACGATACTGCACAAACTGCAAAAAACAAATCTCGGGTAACATTCACACTGTACTGTCAAATGAAAGGTTTGGAATTAGGCTCATGGTGCTAATCACATCACTAAAAACTATCGGATTATCGTATGGTAAAATATCTCATCTTTTGCAGATGCTCTTCTCACTGCACATTACAGAATCTGCAATTAATCATGCAGTATCAATAGTATCAAAAGCATTTGGGAGCAGATATGATACAATGATTGTAGAGTTAAAAGAAGATCTAAACATACATGGTGATGAGACAAGTTGGAGGATAGATGGCCAGAACCACTGGTTGTGGGCATTTGTGAGTAAATGGACTGTAATTTACGAGATTGACAAATCACGTTCAATGGATGTTCCCAAGAGAATTCTCAAGGAGTATAATGGCAACATTACAAGTGATTCGTACCCTGCATGGAACCATGTTGGAACAACTCACCAGAAATGTCACATCCATTATCTCAGAGAGGTTAATGATACCATTAATCACAAGAATCCCGGACCAGAATTTGCACCATTTGCCAAGAATCTCAAGAAAATAATTTATGACTCTCATGGTGTGGCAAAAATAAAATCAGAATCAGAAAGAATCCATGCAAAAAAGAATCTTGAAAGGAGAATTAATCACATCATATCAAAAAAATACACAGAGAAAAACTGTATCAGGTTTGTAAAAAGATTGAAACGTGAGAGAAAAATGCTTTTTACATTCCTAATTACTGGAACTGATTCACACAATAACACAGCAGAGAGGGCAATCAGACCAAATGTGATAATTCGTAAAATTACAAACGGTCATAGAACCATTCATGGTGCCGATTCTCATAAGATACTGATGAGTATAAAGGAGACATGCAGATTACGAGGATTAAACTTTCATGATTATTCTTTAGAATATCTTGGAGATTTTACTTCAAAACTCTAGACAGTTACGTAACCTGCCAAAATTATAGTTTTAAAACGAATATAATCTTGATGAAATTACTAAAATCATGTCCGCGTTTATGAAAATATCAATTGTCATAGTTACAGTTGCATTCATCATTGTATTTGTAACGCTTTAATCATAGAATCGGATTATGGATTCATGGGTTTTTTGTCAAATTTTAGAAAAGATATCCAGTCTGCTAAAAGAGAAAAAGCAGCCCAAATGAATGGCAAACAACTCAAAGAATTATTAAAAAAATTCAAAGACGAGCGAGATAAGATAGAAAAGGAAACAGGCAGTAGACCCCAAATTGATCATAGTACGCAAATGTTTATGCAAAAAATTCTAAATGTTTGGGTTGACGAGGGACGGGATATTAATGAAGAGAAGTTTTGGAGAGAAGTAGATCACAATAGGCAATTTACTCATCCAGTAGAATATTATGAGATTCATCGTTAGATCTGTACATATTAAAAAATACAGGATCGAATTTGCTCAAAAAAATAGACCGAAGGGAAAATTTTCATGACGAACTCACATATAGCGACGATCAAAAGTTCGCAAACATCTTTGCAGGATTTCTAAAGATATAATTTGCAACATCAAGCTTGAATTTTGTCACTCTGAAATATTTTGACACTGCATCATTCATCATCGTAAACATTGCATAATACTCTGAAACCAACAATGCATACTTGCTTATCTTCCAGCACTGCTCTATCATGTTCTTCAAGTATGGTGATCCCTTTGGCAACCAGATTAGTTTGACATCTCTATTGTTTGCAAGGTATTCCTTTACCTTCTTTGATTTGTGAACTGATGCTCTATCTAAAATGATTGCAATCTTGCCACATTTCTGATGCAATTCCTTTAGGTACTCTACAAATGTTACAGCGTTGAATTTGTCATAAACTCTGAATAGTTGATTACCATTTTCTGTAATTGTACCATACACTGCCAGACTCTCATGTCGTCCTGTATATGGAAGAAATATTCTCTTGGCAACTGGTGACCAGTACTTTTTTCCTGTTTTTGTATCCCTTACAAAGAATGCTTCATCAGCCATTGCAATTACAAATCCTTTCTTTTTTAGGCGTGAAATTCTCTTTTTGATGCGTTGTTGCCAGCTTCTCACAGCAGATATACTTGCATGGTTGATGTGATATTTTTGTGCAGTTTTTGCAGACATGCCGTATTGGTGCATTATCTTTCTGATGTGGGTTATGTGAAATTTTACTCCAGTGGAATAAAAGATACTTTGTTGCAACATTATGGGGGTAAACAAAGTTAGCATTGCTTTTGACATGATAAGCATCCATTCGAGTCTGGGAGATTGTTCTTGGCCTGCCACTTCTTGGGTGGTCGTAGAGGCCATCTATCTCAAAACGACTCGTCCATTTTCTCACCCAGCTTGTGCAGTGGTGTAATGTCTTTGCAGTGCACTGTATGTCCTTTCCATCCTTTAGAATCATCAACACTGCAAGCATCCTTGCTGCAACCTTGGAGTTTTCTTTTTTGTATGCTGCTTTCAAGTGATTCTAACTTGTTCATCAAATTTTACCATACATAGTGATCAAAAAGTTTTTTGTTTTGGAATAATTTAGTTCACGAACTTTATCTTTTCGCTATAATAGGTTTACAATCACCAAATAATATTTAGATTGGAAATGCTCCGCACATTCTACAAAATTTAGATTTTCCAACATGATGTTTACAATATGGGCATGTCTCATCTGATTTAGAATCAATCGGAGATCCATGCAATTTTTTAAAAATTTCGTAATAGTACATTGATTCTCTACTTCTAATCACAACATTATCCATTTTTTCAACAGTTAATTTTTTCTCGACAAATTGTTCTTCGCCTATAATTGAATCAAACAAATTAGTTAATCCTGTAGTCCCAGATCCTTCTTGCATTGGAGATTTATTTCTCCATGTAATTTGTCGTGGAATATTTTTTTCAAATGTTTTACGTAAAATCCATTTTCCATATCTTTTGCCATCTTCTTCTTTGATTTTGAAATTTTCTGGGATTTCATTTGCAAGTTTTATCACTTTTTCATTTAAAAATGGGGATTCTATAGTAATCCCTAATGCATCGCCAATCTTTTGTGTTGGAAAATGCATAACTGAGCATATTCGTTTAATCTCTTTTTCTAACTCTCCTTCTGATTTGTTTATAAGGAAATTATATCCTGCAAATAATTCATCAGCCCCATCTCCTGTAATGATTGATTTTTCGCCTTTATCTTTTGCCCATTTTATTGCCAAATACATGACAACATTGTTACGGATTTCAATATCGTTAAAATTTTTTAATATTTTTATTGTTTCTTCTATTGCTTCAAGAATTATTTCCGTTTTAACATTGTAAATTGTTAATGGTAATTTCATCTCTTTTGAAACCATTTGACAATAAGTCAAATCAGTCGATACAAAATCTGATGCAATCACTGCAACTGTATTTAGTTTTCTTTGTTTCAGAAAATATGCTATTATGGAACTATCTAGTCCTCCCGATAATGAAATTAAATTTGAATTACATTCTCCACATGATTCTTCTAAAGTATTGTAAAGATTTTGAGAAAATTTTTCCAACGACCTCAATATAATTTTGAAATTAAAATAGCTATGCCTAACAAGACTCTTGAGATATCTTTGGTCTTATTGCAAACTTTAAATCCTTTATCAAATTCTTGAGGGGTAATGCTGCTTCCTGCTGAAATAGAATCTAAAACATTGATTCCTGCATTACGAGCTATTCTTGCCAAAAAGCTTGCAGAAGATCACAATATTCGAGAAGATGAAATTTCTAAAATGCTTGGAGTAACACAAGCTGCAATTAGTAATTATATTCGTGGAACTCGTGGTGATCCTTCTTTGATTGCAAAACTTTTAGCAGAAAAACAAGTTGCAACAATGATTGATGAATTAAGTGATAGTCTTTCTTCTGATATGGCATACACCCCATCCAGTCTTTCCAAATTCATAGGACTTTGTAATTATATCAAATCAAGTTTGTTAATTTGTGAGATACATCACAATTTAGAATCTAATATTGATGAACAAGTATGTAAAGAATGTGAAAATATGCTTCTCAAAGGCCCTGGTAGTGTTTACTAAATTTTAATTAAAATAATTTCAATTGTAGATGTCATATCCCCAATTCCTGCTGCATCTACCGTATCTAAATTAATTTTCTGAACTTTTAAATTACCTTTGAGCATTTTCTCCGTAATTATATTGGCTACTGCAACTGCATTTGGAATTGAGTTGCCCTTTGATTTTAAAATAATTTTCTTTTTGTTTCCTAAAATTGTCAATACCTCGAGAGCAGATTCCATAACAGGATAGTTTCCAATTTGTATTGTGGCTTCAGACTTTTCGGTCTGCTCTTGACCACTCAGTTCAGATGATTCTTCCATGAGCATTATTCAATATTTAGAAATTTTATGTTCTTTTAAGTTTTATCGACCATTGATTCACTTTTCAAAGTAATCAATTGGTATGTTTTGATAATCCCCGTTTGGTAGTACTCTTCTAATTGTAATCGGAATTACTCTTTCATCTAGTTCTTCCATTGAAATATCTAATGAGATTCTTGCCGTTTTTGGAATTGGAATGAATGGTGGTGCGCCTAATGATAATTGTAATGCTCTTGCTCCCATTATTCTTGCTTTTTCGAATCTTGTCAAGGTAGGGGGACCAATTGTAATTTTATTTTTTTCACATGGAATTTCTACTGGATCATGTTCTTCGATTTTTTCAACTACTTCTCTATTTTCAATTTCTTTGATTCTTTTTTCAAGATTATCTTGTTCTTTTTCAGTTAGTGGTTCCACAAGATCTTTTCTATCAATTAGTTTTCGATACGTATCTAATGCCTTGTTCAATCCTGCGTTTTCTTCGACCTCTGCTTCTAGTTCTTCTTCAGCTGGAGGTGCTTCAATTAATTCAGGTTCTTTAACATTGGCCAAGTACAAAAATTTCCTTAAAACGTTATATAATCTAACCATTTTACAGTACGAATTGAGTACCTCTTCAGTCTCCAGAAAACAACTAATTTTAGAAATTCGAGGTAAGGCAAAAATTTCATGTGATCTTAAACGACATCTTTCTCCAAGGACTGTCGGAACTATAATGAGATCTTTGCCTTTGGAAGGACATGCTCATTTGCTTGGAAAAAGTATTTTGTATTTTGAAACAAGTGTTAATTCTGGAATTGAAAGATCTAGAACTGAATTTAAAAAAGACGATGTTGCATATTTGCCCTCATCTGGAAGTCTATGTTTTTTTCTAAATGATGCAATTTTTGCAAAAGCAATGACTCCCATAGGAAAATTAACTGATAATGTTGATGCATTAAAGGATGTTAAATCTGGTGATGTGTTTTCTATCTATGAAGAAATTGATTGATACAAATGATGGCCTGAATAGCCGCCAACTTTTTTCACAATTCCTTTAGTGGTAGATTCTTTAAGAAATGCATTTGCTGCAGAGATTTTTACTCCTGTTTGTCTTGCAAGATCTTGAACTGTAACAACTTTGGAATTTTGAATAATTTTCAAAGCTTGAGCTTCATTTACCTTAACAACAATTTCAGCTTTCTTTGGTCCACCTTCGCCTTTGTCTTTCTTTTTCTTGGTATCTTTGGAACCTGCTGATTTGTCTTTGTTTGTAGTTGTTGGTTTCTTTCCTCCACCCATAAGATAAGAAAAAAATATTCCTCTTATAAACGATGAATCTATCTTTTTTAATATCATTTAGAAAATAATTGAAAAGTCTCAAAAATATTCTCAAATATAAATAACATCTTGATTACTATTCTATATGGGAATAGTATCCAAAGGCGCAAAATGTAATTTTGAAGGCTGTGATCAAGATGGTGCACGTTCTCTTAATACTGCCAAAGTTGAAAATGCTGGTTTGCGAGTAAATTCAACTGGTAAAAAAACAGTTCTTTGTAAGGAACATTACAAAGAATACAAGAAGGAATCTAAAGATGATCGTGATCTTGAACGTGCACGATTTGACAAGTTTTAGTTTTTCTTTTTGTTATCTGGGTTCTTAAAATAATCTTCACTAAGATTTGTGTATAATTCATTTAGTTTTTTATACAGTCTTTTTGGTTTTCTTGTTTTTTGATTACTTAGAACGTATAATGCAAGAATTGGAAATGCTATTGTCGCATCTGCATAAACTGTAACCATTCCATTATGGGCATCTTGAACTTTACCCCAACTCTTACCTTCTTGTAATGTTGCCCCTGATAACCCTCCCGTATCTGGACGTGCATCTGTAATTTGGATAATGTAATCTTGTCCTCCATCCTCTCGTTTCAATATCTGATCTAATAGTGGACCTGTTTGTTGTGCTGTGTTTTTTGGAACACCTCCACCTAATTCCAAAATCCCTGATTTTTTTGAACCGTATAGAATTGCGGCTTGTTCTATAATCTCACGTACAAAGTCCAAATTGTAAGTCTTATCTTGTAATCTATGAACTACTAAATTTAGTGCAAGTGATGAATCTTTCATAGTTGAAATGTATACTGGAACATCATAATCATATGCAGTTGTAATGAAACTTTTTTCAGGATGCTTTGATTTTTCTTTACTTAATTTTCCCATTAGGTTGCAAAATTCTGCAGTTGTAAATGGCTTGTCTGGAAAATCTTCCCCAAATATTTTTTGAACTAATTCATCTTGTGCTTCTAATGTCTCGTGAAATTTAATATAAACATCTCTGATTCTAACAATTTCATTTTCATACAATTTCATATCATCTACATTGAAACTTCCTTGTTTGACTGGTAATCCCCATGCAAAATGATCTTCGTGATATACGTTGGCACCTGTTGTTACAATCCAATCCACAAATCCTTTTTCTATGAGTGTTTTAATTATGCCTCCAAACCCTACTGGGGTCATTGCACCTGCAACTGTAAGACAAATTGTTGCATCTTCTTCAATCATTTTTGCATAAAGTTTTGCTGCATCTCCAAGTTGTCTTCCGTTGAATCCTGAATTTGCAAATACATTAACTAAATCTCCTATAGTCATTTTTGGGTCTAATTTTATGTGGGGAATATCTTTACCATGAAATTCATGTGGATCCATGTTTGAAAAACTAATTTTTTAGTAAATAATACTATCGAATCCTTTTTGATAGATGCTGGAAATCAAAGAATGTATCAAATGACGTTTAAAAATTATATTTTTAAAAATTTGTGGCTACAAGTTGTAATTTCTTTAATTGTAGGGCTAGGAGTAGGATTGATTTTAGGAGATGATGGTGGTGTTGACCTAAATGATGATGCTTTAGATTCTTTATCATCGTATCTCAAAATCCCAGCCAACATATTTTTGAGTATAATTATGATGATTATTGTTCCGTTAATTTTTACATCAATTGTAGTAGCTATTACTAATTTAGGAGGACAAGATAAACTTAAAACTCTGGGACTTGGTATTGGAATTTATTTTGTAATTACTACAACAATTGCAATACTTGTAGCCGTATCTCTGGCATCAATTATAGCTCCAGGAAGTATTTTAGACCTTACTGTACTCCAAGAAACCCATGACCTTTCTGAAGATGATTTGAAAGTTACAGATGCCTTCACATTAGATGATATTCCAAATGCAGTATCAGATATTATTCCAAGAAATCCAATTGCTTCTTATCTTGAAGGACAGATGTTCAGTATTTTGATAATGGCACTCATTGTTGGTCTGTCAATGGCGGTTCTTCCAAAAGAATCAGTCAAACCTTTACTAGAGGTATTAGAATCAATTCAAAAAATTACATTATACATTCTACTTACTTCCATGAAGATTGTACCGTTTGCAGTTTTTGGTTTGATAGTAGGTATGGTTGCCAAAGTTGGAATAGAAACAATGGCTGGATTGGGAGTATACATGGGAACAGTAGTTCTGGGTCTTGGAATCATGTTGCTAGTATACTCATTGATCTTAAAGTTTGTAGCAAAAAGACCGATATCTTCCACATTTTTAAAATTCCGTAATCCTCAAACTTTGGCTTTTTCAACAGCCAGTTCAATGGCAACAATGCCGGTTACATTAAAGACTGCAGAAGAAGATCTTAAGGTAGATACAAAAGTTTCAAAATTTGTAATTCCACTTGGAACTACTGTGAATATGGATGGCACTGCTTTGTATCAGGTAATAGCTGTCTTCTTTTTGGCACAGCTCTTTTCAATTGAATTGAGTATGATATCCATATTAGTAATAATCATAACTTCACTTTTGGCTTCTATTGGAACTCCTGCAGTACCTGGAGCTGGTGTAATTGTCTTATCTACAATACTCATAACGGTTGGTATTCCTCCAGTTGGAATTTTATTATTAATTTCTGTAGATAGAATTTTGGACATGATTAGAACTATGGTTAATGTTACAGGTGATCTTACAGCTACTTGTGTGTTTGATAAAATAACGCGAGATTAATTATTCTCTTTTACCTGAGAATCGGTACTGATATTATTACTTATTTAGGAATAATTCCAAATAATACAGAATGAATATTGTAGATTTACATGATCCTAAACGCGTAGATAGAACTCCTGACAAAGTTGAGATCTTATTTTCATCTGGAAATTTCATTCAAGATGAATTCAAAATTTCTAAAGTAGAATTACGACTTTATTTAGAACAAACTGATGAAAAATTAGGTACTTTTTCTCTAATCACATCTTTTGTTGAGACTGATGAAGGATCTGTAGAAATGATGTATGATGAAGGATTCCGTGGAGAAAAATCCCTTTTGAGGGCAAGTGAATTCCTTACATCAAATTTGGGCATCTCTGGTCTAATTTTACGTTCAGTTATCGCACTACGAGGAAAATCAAAACAATCTTGATTTTATTTTAGGCTCGTTTTGAAATAAACTGTCACTTCATTTCGTGACACAGAGAATTACTACTGATAACTTCTGCTTGTCCCTTAAGTACAATTTTTCATTTTCCCACACTATGAAACAAAACAGCAAAAAACATTCTTTGCTATTTGCACTTCCCGTGCTAGCAGTACTTGTTTTTGGTTCAATAGGAGCAACTAGTGTATTTGCAGAAGATGCAAACAATGGTTTTATCCCTACTAGCGTTTCATCAGTAACTACTGATTTATTTTCAGATGTAGCAGTAGCATCTCCAGATAGACAAGCCGAAGTAAAATTTGATGGCAAAACTAGTGGCTGGGCAATTGTTGCTGGTCAAGCATTTCCTTCAAGTATAGCACTTGATGGTAAGGCAGTTCATCAAAATAATGGAGTTTGGAAAGTAAAATCAACTGCAGACATTTCTGTTGGTGATAGACTTGATATTCCATTAGAATTGAAAGGCAAAGCAGTAAATGGAAAAATTAGATTACATGGTACAGGCACTTTAGATGGTGGTGATACTTTTAGAATTATTCTAAGAGGACATTATGCCCCAGTAGCTGATTCCCCTGGTACTTTTGTACTTGATTTCTCTACTGCTAAAGTTCAAAATATGGAAAACGGTTTGAGAATTACGCTATTTCAACATGGCCCAATCACTGTTGAATCTGTAATTCCAATTGTAGATGCTTTAGCCACTGATTCAAACATAGAGGAATAATTCCTTTCTTTTTATTTTTACAAAATCATTTTTTTACCATGATTTGCCTTGTTTTTTTAATTCTATTTTTCCTTCTTCAGACATTGTATCTAATGTATGTGAATCATAATTAGCATCAGAAAAATTTGTATTCTTTAAGATTGCTCCTTCAAAATTTGTATGTCTGATATTTACTCCGCTTAGATTTGCTTCACTCAAATCAACACTTCGTAAATCTGCATAAAATAAATCTGCACCTCGAATATCTGCACCTTGTATATCTGCTCCATACAAATCCGCATCCCATAGTTTTGCATTTGATAAATCTGCATCTTGCATATCTGCACCCCTCATTTTTACGTTGAACAAAATTGCACCACTTAAATCTGCTCCACTCAGATCCGTACAACTCAAATCTGCATTATGGATATCTCTATTCTTTAGATTAACTCCTTTCATATTGGAATCTGAAAAATCCCGTCCAATCAATTCCTCATATTCAAAATTGACTTTTGAAAGATTCCTCTTTCTAAAAACATCTGAGGGTTTCAATATACTTTTCAATTAATAATGTAGTACATTTGAATTTAGATCTAAGGGTTACTGATGCTTATTTGTTGTAAAGCTCTAATTCTTGTAAAATTTTGCCCATTGAATGCTTCCATCTTCGCATAGCATCAATCTCATGTGGTCTATTCATTTCTAATTCTTTTTTTTCTTTGAGTAATTCTTGATATCTTAATTCACTTACTTTCTCTGCCATGGACATTTTTCATAATTTCTGAATAACTATAACCATATGTGCCAAAATCAGCTAGGAAATTAGATGGTACTTGCATTCGTATCAAGAAAGTAAGAAATGCAAACAAACACACTACCCTTCCTGAAAAAAAATATTTGATGTTTGTAGGATTGGATGTTCACAAGAACTCTGTACAGGTGGCAGCAGTAGATGAGATTGGCAAATTGTTATTTAACAAAAAGATTTCCAGTGATTTTTCTGCTATTAGCAAAATTACATCCAAAATTCCAAAGAACGCAAAATATGTTTTAGAGTCATCATCTGTCTGGTATGGCCTTTATAGACACATGACAGACAAATTACATCTTGATGTTATACTATCTAATCCATACAACACAAAGATAATAGCATCATCACTCAAAAAGACTGATAAAATTGATGCGTACCATCTTGCAAATTTGCTACGAGGAGGATACATTGCAGAATCATTTGTGCCAGATCACACAATTGTGCAATACAGACAGCTTGTAAGACATCGACACAAGATTGTGCGCATCATTGTAAAGATGAAGAATTCCATACATGGTATTACACTACAGGAGGGAATCCATATCAAAGCAACACCATTTTCCTCAGAACACATACGTGCACTTGGAAAATTGGAGAGTTATAGAATAGATTCGTACCTATAGCGAAAAGATAAAGTTCGTGAACTAAAAATCATCAAAAAACTAGAGATTAGATGATTTTACCTAAGGTAAATACGAATAAACAATCTGAAACACCTTGAAAATAGTTCATGAACATATGCTTCTCGCTATACAAAGCATAAAGCCACACATGTCACTTGACTGGGATAATCTTGAGACCCCTGCAAAGGCATATGCAAGAAAGATGCCAGAGAAAGGAACAAGAGTTATTGATGAGCAGACAGGAGAAGAATACGATGTCAAATAAGGGACGAACTGATTTTGGGATACAACATGCAAAAAAGATACCCGTATTACTGTTAACAAATAGTACCAAATATGATTTAGAGGATGCAAAAGCAGCATCAGTTGTAGAGAATCTACATAGAAATAAAATGAACACAAAAGATATGACGGCAGCATGTGTGTTCTTGAGTGAATCTATAGGCAAAAGTAAATCTGCAAAGTCATTAGGGATTTCATCTCAGACCTTGAAAAAATATCTGGGATTTGCAGCAGTTCCAGACAAACTAAGAACATTTGTTCCAAAAGAGTTGTCTCGTGATGATTGTACTAGATTATATCAAATTGTATCAAATGTACCAAAGGCTGTATCCATTGCAGAGAAAATTATTCCGCTAGATCAGAAACTACGAAAGGAATACCTCAAGGCTTTAAGTAGATCTCCAAAGTCATCACATCTAAAATTACTAAAAAGAGCCAGAGCAGGATTACTCCAACAAAAAGTTACAATACAGTTGAATAAAGGAAATGCAAGGAAATTGCGCAGTTTAGCTGGTAAAAAAGAGATTGATGTGACAGATATGGCCGATGAAATTCTGTCAAAATATCTAAAAAAACGATAAAATCTAGGCACAAAATCAACTAAATTAAAATACAGAAAACATCTAAACTGTGACTAATACAGATACACTAGAATATCCAAAAGTCATACTAAATTCATGCGTATAGCATGTAGTTTAGGATCATTACTTTCAATAGATGAAGTGTTACAGTGCTCAGAAATCATCTCAAAGACAAAAACGGACACCATTTGGGTGCCTGAAACATGGGGAATGGAGAACTTTTCAATGTTGGGGGTAGTATCTGCAAAAACTAGTGCTCAAAAAATAGGCTCGTCTATTATCAACATCTATTCTAGAAGCCCATCAACAATTGCAATGGGAGCTGCAACAGTAGATACATTATCTAATGGACGATTAATTTTGGGATTGGGTACCAGTAGCATTCCAATTGTTGAATCATTTCATGGCACTAAATTTGAAAAACCAGTTCAGAGAATGAAGGAATGTGTGGAAATAATTCGTCTTGCATTATCAGAAAAACAAATCAATTATGATGGAGAAATTTTCAAACTAAATAATTTTACATTATTAATAAAACCACAAAGAAATCAAATTCCAATTTATGTTGCAGCAATAAATAAAAAAATGGTAGATTTAGCTTGGAATGTTGGAGATGGAGTTATTTTCTATCTTAGACCCCTAAAAGAAATGAAAGAAACTATATCCAAAATGCAATCAAAGAAAAAAATTGATGTTTCATGTCAATTAATAACATGTGTTTCAGAAAATTCAGAAGAAGCAATTCAAAGAGCTAAAAAAACAATTGCATTCTATGTTTCAGTAGGTGAAATATATCGTGAATTTTTGGCAAAAAATGGATATTCCCCTGAAACAGAAAATATTTTTGAAGAATTTAAAAAATCAGGATTCAAATCAAATCATGAATTAGTTACAGATTCAATGTTACAATCACTGGCTATATGTGGTACGTCTGAACAATGTAAACAACAACTTGAAAATTTTATAAAGATTGGAATAGATCAACCTATTTTACAATTTAACCCTATTGGAAAAACATTAGATTCTTTTCAATTATTTAAGAAAACATTTTTGGGTGAATAATATGCAGAAGGTAGGAATAATTGGATATGGAATTACCCCGTTTTCTAAAGATGATCAAAAAATTGAAACCGTTTTACTAGACTCTACAAAAGAACTTTTCAAGACCAACCCTGAAATTGATAGGAAAGACATCGATGCAGTTTTAGTATCAACAAATAACAATTCAAAATATCTCTCCCCTGTTTTATCGGAAATGTCAGGAATTCAACCAAATGTCTCTCATACAATAGAAAGTCTGTGCAATTCAGGCACAAATTCAATAGTTTCAGCATATTCCTACATCGCATCAGGGTTGGCAGATATGGTACTGATTTCAGGTGCCGAAAGATACGATAGTCCAGGTCAAATTTTAGAGTGGGATAGTTCTAGGGGAGAATATAAACATCCAATATTTTGGGCATCCATATTTGCAAAATCATACAAACGAAAATATTCAATTTCTGATGAACAGTTAGCTGTAGTATCTGTTAAAAATCACAAACAAGCAAAAGAGAATCCAAATTCATTGTCAAATAAAACATATTCTATTGAAGATGTAGTTAATTCCAAAAAATTAACAGCGGATCTTAGATTACTAGATTGTTCAAGACCTTGTATTGGTAGTGCATCTATAATTCTGGGTTCAGAAGACAAAGTTAAAGAATTATCTAAAAATCCAGTATGGATTACAGGAATTGGACAAAAAACGATTTCTGCAGGATTCACAAAAAATATTTCACTTAGTTCTATGGAATCTACAAAACTTGCAGGTAAAACTGCCTTAAAAATGGCAAATAAAACTATTGAAAATATTGATGTTGCAGAAATCCATGACGCATTTTCTGTTTGTGAACCCATGGCATTAGAATCTCTTGGATTGTCAGAAAATGGGAAAGGAACAAACATGGTTAAAGAATTACACGAGACAGATAATTTCAAAATAAATCCCAGGGGAGGATTAATCGGAACTGGACATCCTTTAGGTGCTACAGGAATTGCACAAACTATTGAAATCACTCAACAACTTCAATCAAATGCAGGAAATAGACAAACCGAAAATCCACAAATAGGATTAATTCACAACATGTCAGCTGCTGCAACATCTTCAACAGTATTGGTATTAGAAAAATGAATTTTGAATTTGAATTAACTAAAGGTAAATTTTGTATTCCTGAATGTAATGAATGCAAGAAGATTGTATGGCCTCCATCTGATACATGCAATCATTGTTTTGGAAATGTGCATCTAAGAGAAGGGGATTTTGAGGGTAAAATTATTGAATTTTCAAGACAAAATGATCAATATTTCGGCATAGTTGAGTTTGAAAACACTATCAGAATAATGGCCAACATCTTAGAAATGCCAGAAATTGGAAGAAAAGTAAAAATCTCAAACTGTGGAATAGTTGATGGAGATTGTTTTTTTCAAGTTACTTGAATTCTGTAAAGATGTAAGGTGTTTCAACATTTTGATCAAAAGTCCAAATCGTTGGTAGTGAAACTGTATCTATAACTTTTAGTTCATGTTTTTCAATTAAGGTACTCCATCCTCCATTTTCTAAATTTCCAGATAGATGACGTTTAGTATTAGTTCCTGCAAATACAATTCCTGTATCATTTCTTAAATTCTCAATAGAGTTAATTCTATCAATAATACTAGTAGCTAAAACATCTCCACCCATTTGAGCTAAACCGCCGATAAAAAATATTGGTTTTTTTAGATTTAATGTAGAATAATCAAACTCCAAAGCATCATGACATAATGGTTTAAAATTTTGATCAGTATCAGAACTAATTATTTTTTGTAAATCAACTAAAACATCATCAATTTCAATACTGTGAGAGTTCATACCAACGACATTTCCACAAAATGCAATTCGTCCATCACCAGAACCTATGTCAACTAATTCTAAATACCCTAATTTTTTTGCAATATTTGCCATCAAAAATGCAGACATCACCCAGGTTGGATAAAATGGTTGACAGCTTGAACCATGTTTGATACTATTTAGCCAATATTCGTTAATATCGCCTTCATACACAGTACACAAAATACCATCTATCTCTTCTTCAAAATAATTAAAATAAATTGGATTTTTTAGTGCAAAATTATGCATGCATTTCAAATGTTGTACATCTAAAGGGAATTTTTCTGAGACTTTTGATGGGATTACCTCTTGTATGTGTGCATTCCCAGAGTAACTTTTGGCAAAACTTTGCTTTACATGAACTAAGTTCTTTACAAGTTCATCAAGCATAATTTCTGTACAATTATGGGGTTTGATAAACTCATTGTATTTTATTATGATTTTTTAGATGTCAAAAATGCAATTTCCTGTTCAATCTTTTTAATTTGATCAATTGTGACTGATTGTAATTTTTCTATATTTTTAATTTCTTTCTCAGTAGGCTCCATAACCAATTCAAAATCTAAATGCTTCAATGTATTTAGATAAAAATCTCTTTGCTCCAATAATTTCTCCATAATTATTTCAGAATCAGACAAATCTAGATTTTGGTATTTTTTTCGATTTTAAAAGGTTGAGTTGAATATGACTTTTACATAATATTTTTTAAGTTATTGTATAATACCCTACTTTACTATATGTAATAGACGAATAATATGCCCATGAGAAGAAAATTTACTTCATTTACAGTTACAGAACAAAAAAAAGACAAAAAATTAATTACCAATAATCAAAAAGCTGTAAGGACACGTAGACAGCGCGGATATCAATGGGAAGATACCATTGTAAAACGATTTAACAGTGCAGATAATTGGAAGGCATTTAGATTAGGTTCACCTAGTATTGCGTTACCGGATGTTCTTGCTGTAAATACAGATAACAGTGCAATATTCACAATTGAGGCAAAATCTGGAACAAGTACCTCATTACCAGTCCCATCTGATCAAATAGAACGATGTTTGGAATGGATTAAAACATTTGATATTTACAAAAAAAGAAATGTGTTATTGGCATTCAAGTTTTTATCCAAAAAAAGAATCGATATTGGCAAGTATGAAAATCGAGAGTTACGAGAATATTTCAAAATATGGGATGAATCATTAGAAATTTGTGACTGTGTTTGTACGTATGAGGGTAAATTTTATGCAAAAATAGACGGGTCTAGAAAAGAGATTCCTCTAAAAGAATGTAAAATGCCATTTAAGGTTAGGAATTCACTTAATTTTTAAATGATAGGATTTCTATCTGTATATTGGATGTCACATATGTAGTCACTAAAGCCTTTTCAGAGGATAAAACAAATACAAAGTATAACAAAATAACGGCCTTGTAGAAATCATAATAAAATAACAAAATCTAATTTTCTAATCCTGTAAGCATTGTATGCAATTAACCTGTACAACATCTCATTGTCCTGAGTTGTAACATTTCTTGATGTGACATCTCCTGACATTATCTGTTTGATCACAAAAAAGATTGTTTCAGATTTGTTTCTCTGATGGTACAATTGTACAGGAAAGTTCCTCTTCATCTCCTTTCTGTGAATTCCGCTGGTTCTGTAAATTGGAACTGTTCTATATCGAGTTGGAATCATTGCAGCTGTGTTGATCTGTTCTGCACCAACATGGTTATTCTCATCATCAAAACCCATGTCACCTAACACAATATCAACTGGAACAATATTGTTGGTTTTGTACAACAATGGCAGAAAATCAGGATTATCATGTTGCATGTTGTGGTGTGTCATGACACAGCAAACAAGCTGTGTATTCATGTCAGCACAAACAACAACTTTTAGGAAATTTCTGCGTAACTGTACTCTTTTTGTATAATAGTATGATGCTGTACTGTAACTGAATCCGCTACCATCAATTCCAGCTAGAACCAGTCTGACTTTTTTGTACAAAATGAATTCCTGCAACATTTTATGTAACAGATTTCCTTCCAGTCTTGCAGCTGCCTTTTGTAGTGTGGTGTAATGTGGAATGGTAGACAAACCAAGATATTCCTGAATTCCTACACATTCTTCTAAAAATTCTGTAAATCTTCTATAACTCTTTGATTCGTACTGTCGTATTGCCAAGAGTATGAGATGTGTCCAAACAGAATAGATATGATTTGATTTTGGATGTAAGAACCTAGAATTCTGCATCTGGTGATTATATTGAGTAGTGTTTTGCACATTTTGACGTATGATGAGACCATACTGTAATCTGCAAATACAATCCTAATGGATCTAAATTAGCTAAAATGTATCACAATTGGGTTAAAATCAGATGGTTTCTACAAGGCCGATTCTATACAGTACTGTACGATACGTACAATACTGTGAATTGTGGTTGGGGAAAAATAAACAATTCAAATAAAGTATCTCATCCCCCATTCAAAGATGAATCTTTGATGTGTTTATGCAAGACATACAGGCTATGTTCTGATGAATACGACTCATAATGTATTTGGTGAAAACCAATCATAGGGGTATCCTGCAATTGGGCAATCATTTGTTGTTGTGGCGTTAGCTGGAAATTACAGCTGGAAATTATAGCCAAAGATTGTATTCCCAGTAGATCCTAAATGTTATTTATGGGATATTCCAAATAATGAATCATCTTTGTGAAGAGAGTGGCCCAGACCTATAGTAACAGTCGCCTCTTCTGAAGAGAGAAATTAACAATATACAATGAATAATTCTCTCAATCTTTACATCATTTCAAATCACCATCTAAAACCCACATATATCACATGGAACTATATTGGTAATGTCACTGGCTAGATTAGGGAAATATCCAATACCCTCAAACAGATTTTACATTGTATTGTCATGGTTATTTGATGCCAGTGGCAAATGACTCTAAAAAAATAACTTGTACCAAATGTTTGGTAAAAGTTACAGCCAAAGAAGGACGATGATGATTTCTGCCCTTTAAATTCAATTTTTCCCATGATATGATGATGCCAAAACTCCAGGTATTCTGTAAAACAAAAAAGGAAAGCTATGGCATACAAAGACATGACTCGTATAATGTTGTAATCCCCTACAGAACAGCAGAGGATATGCATGTACAAGACGGCATGGTATTGCACGCTACGGCATCAGAAAAAACTGGTACGATACGACTCTACAAAAAGGAATTAAAAGATTCCACTCCAGTCAAAATCAGACAGAGGTTAACCAAAGTGTACAAGAATCAAAGATACCATTCCACAAGGATTACCATCCCAGTACACATTGTAAGGGAATTGCACCTGCAAAAAAATGACGAACTAGACGTTGATTGCAGAGCTGGTACCATAATCATAAAGTCAAGGACAAAAGACAGAAACTAGCCATACATTGCAGAACCATTCTGTAATGACGTTTTTAAGGTACAATAATGCCAAAAATTTAATGAAGTCAGGCATTATCCTTGCAGGTATAATATTTGCAGTTGTCTTGATTACAAGTGTTGCAATCCCTGCACATGCCGAATATCTCTCACCCAAAAAACAGCTAGAATCAGGAGTATTACCTGAGGATATACAGTGTAATGAAGACAAAATATTGATAATTAGGGATAATGGTAAAATGGCCTGTGTCTCACCATCAACTGCAGAGAAAAAGCTCTGGAACATCATACAGACAGAATTCATGCCAGAAATGATTCCATCAGAAAAAGACACTATCGATACTCCAATAGAATCTACAACCATCACACTAAGTGTCACATCTGATACAGAGTTTGCAGATGATAAACGAGAGATAAAACGATCCATACTACAACGAGCACCTGCACCATGGCCAATGTATGATAAAATCATAAACAGTACCACAGGTTTGATAGTTCCAGGACCTGCCGGAGCATCAGAGATACAAACAACTCCACACGAGAAATATTCTCTAAATCACAAAGTTGGATTATATCTAGAAGACTGGATGCCAACACACATTCCAGAGGGTCAAAAATTACTATACGCAGATACTAACTATCTCGCTTTTGAGGTAAATGGAAGAGACTATGAGAGTCATGAAACAATTTACCAGTTTGTTCCAACATCATTTGTTTTGAATCCTGGCATAAACAGTCATGACTTGAAAGTGTCGCAAGGATTTACAGTCAATATAGAACACAGTACCTTACCATTCAATGACATAGAAGATGGTATTGAGTATCTTAAAGAGATTAAAGAATCTCAACCTGGCAACTATGGCGGTTATCGTGATCTGACTCGTGATGAGAAAACAGTGTTGGCATTTGAAGGAGGAAATCTTTACAATCATTATCAAGTTGTACTTACATTTCACCCTGATGAAAATACCATGGTAAATGTCCATTCAAATTACCACACACTGGATGAACTGATTCCCGTCTTTAACAGCATAATGAAATGATGATCAGATTACTAATTTTATCTGCAATTATTTTTGCATTGGGTGTGACATCACTTGGTCAGGATGCCTTTGGAATACTGGGATGCGATGATCCCCCCACTGCTATGCATTATCTCAATCAAGCAGATCCTCACCTGTTGATGGCATCAGATACACATTGGATTCTCCGGATTTGTACGTTGATAGAAATCAATGTGTCAACATTGCAGTTTCAACAGGTTGGCTAATTACAACAACAGGTGAATGGATAGAAAGCGGCGTTACAAAAGGCCATGTTGAAAACGTTGGCTGCGTTACAAAGTTAAGCACATATTATGCGTTTAATAATTTGATAGAAGGGAAACCAAAATACCAAGAATACCTAGTACCAAACGGAAGAGTAGACCCTGGTGATGACATTAATATCGAAATCAAGAGATCAGCATTGCAGCCAAAAAGCTCAATTCAGGTCTTTGTAACAACACCTGACTATTCCAGTCAATTTCCAACAGCACAAATCAGCATGAATCCTGAAAATACATACTATGCCGATTACGGAATAGAGGGAACAATTTCGGCTACCGATGAGTATTCCTCAATTCCAATGAGCAAGTTTACTGACATGAAGATAAGACAAAACGATTCATGGTTGAATTTGCCATCTAGTGCAACTGTGAGCACTTTGAACACAATTGATGCTCTTTATGTCACAAGTACTGCTGAGGGATATATCGGTAAGAAATGTGGAAACAACTCATTTATTGCAGGAACCGTACTGTCCCTTGACTGCAACAACATAGCTACAAGAAACCAGATTCCAACTCCTGAAAATATCATAGTTAACACAAACACAAAGAGACCGTACACCATACCTCTAAACGCAGTAGACACAGACAAGGACTATCTCACATATAATTTGGTAGAGCATCCAACAAACGGAAAACTAAACCATACAAATAAAGCAAATGATTTGATAGATGTTATTGTTAGATCTGTATTATCATGAATAGTTTACAAAATGATCTGTTTTAGGATGAGTTGTAAATATATCCACGTTTTAGTAGTTTTTCAACAGAGGTAGAAAAAATGAGCACAGATTCTCCTCGTAGATTAGTCCATATTTCATACTTTATTTCATAACTTTCAATAGTCAAAGGCAAACATTTACTAGAAACATCTAATGCATAATAAAGATCAAACGAAGGGCGTGATGAAAATAGTATTTTTACTTCAGTTAAATCATTGATAGGTACAGGGATTGAAAAATGATAGAAGCAATTCCCAAGTTTCCAATCAGATATAATTTCATCATCATTAACAAATACATAAAATCCACCTCCTGACTCAAGTGGAATATTTGTAACAGGGTAGTTCTTTGGAATATCAATTTCAAGTAAAGCATTTGTTCCATTCACGATTATATATATTCCATCATTGGGTTTTGCCAATATCTTTTCCGGAAATTATTTCACCCCTTAACTAGGAGAGCATCATTCCCATACTATCGTATGCGTGGGTATCGTGGCATACCTATGGTAAAGTTAGATGAGAATAAGATCAGGTGGATTATACAATCTAAAAATGAAAAAGTCAAGAATTTAGATATTTCAGTAATCCTCAAGATAACGCCTAGAAGAGTACAACAAGTCTACTCTCAGTACAAAAAAACCAAAAAGATTCCCACACTCAAAAGACCAGGGCGTCCAAAAAAGCCAGTCACTGTACACGAGATAGAGCTAGTCAAACAAGTTCAAGAAAAATTTCATACAAACGCACTATACCTTGAGAAAATCATATCAAAATTGTACAATACCAAGATAAACCACAATCGCATCCACAAGATTATGCTAGATGAAGGATTATCAGTTGAGCAACCACGGAAAAAGATGAGAAGAAAGTGGATCAGGTATGAACGTGAATATTCAAATTCACTGTGGCATACTGACTGGCACACAATACATGATTCACGCTGGGCAGGAAAACAACTAATTGCATTTGAAGATGATGCCTCACGATTTATCACGGGTTTCGGAGTGTATGATGAGGCAACATCTGTGAATTCTTCTGAAGTACTATCTGATGCAATAAAGAATCACGGTAGACCAGCATCTGTACTATCTGATAATGGAAAACAGTTCACATCAAATGTCAATACTCTTGATCATAACAAGCCAGTAGACTTTGAGCAGCAACTAATGAGACATCACGTAAAGCACTCTCGTACAAGAGTGAGACATCCACAAACAAATGGTAAGCTAGAAAAGTTCTGGGATATCTTTGAGTGTAAAATAGAATACTTTGAGTCAGTGGAGCAGTTTATGCATTGGTACAATCACATTAGAGTTCATGGCGCACTAGACTTGGATAACATGGAGACACCATCTGATGCGTATCACTCCAAGATGATAACAAACGAAATACTCATAGACCCAAGCATTCTATGGAGGAATTACTCATGAAAGTGACACGAAATAATTTCTGGAAAGAACAATTGGGTTTTGCCAAAGCATCCACAATTGTTCCATTAGATATAGAATAAGGAATCTTGTAAGTAAGTATTGGTTTTGGTATTTCACTTTTTTTAAATTCTTCTGTAACAATCAATTCTCCATTTTGAATATCATCTTGATTTGCATATACTGAGACTATATTACCACTAATCAATGTTAACGAACATATTAAAAAAACAGATAAAATTATTTTTATCATAATAATAAAAAATGTAAGTTATTAACTTACAGGGGTAATTCCATACAGATTATTGATTTTTGTCACTGGTATGTACCATGCACCACTATGATCTTGAACTAAATGTCCAAAGACTGTAGCTTGGTAAGTATTACGTGCAGCTGTATTAGCACTAAATACGGGGCCACCACTATCACCACCAGATACAGGAATAGAAGTACTAACATATCCTGTTATACCACCATATCCAATAACAGAACCGCTAACTCTACCAGAAGTTGCACCTACGGCATACAGAAACGTTCCTTCAAGATTTTCTATAGGGGTAGTACTATATCCGGTTACATCATATGTTGTAGATGATGTACGATAGATGTCATCATTGATTGAAGCAGTAGTCTGAACAAATGCATAATCACCATCAATAAGAGGAGCAGCACCACTGTATTCAATAACAGTACCAATGCTTGAGCCTTCTAGAGGATGAATAACAGTATTACCATCGGAGTTTACTATATGATCTGCTGTAATAAAACCTACATTACCATTACTGTCAGTTGCCTTGTATCCTAATGTTCCCTCAAGATGTGTAGCATCATCAGTAGTCAATGCCACACCCCCAATCAGAGGAGAACAGTTAGCTTGATGATCGGTAACATTGCATGATATTTGTTTTGGTATTTTAAACTCTACTCTGAAAGAAACATCGTCTTTAGATTCCAAAAAGTTTTGGGCTATTTCTACACCTGTGTTATTAAAGACATGACTTAGATCATCAGTATCTTCAATCAGCATATAGTTTAGGCATATAAATTCTGAATAAACTGTCAAGTATTTTAACCCAAAAGATCTAGATCGTAGAATCAATTCATGAAACCATGTCAAAGAGTACAAGACAATCCAAGGTTTCCTCTGGGAATCAATTCATGAAAGGTACAAGCATTAATTTTTTAAGAAAAACATGCAAGAATGAAAAAAATGCAAAAGCAAAGATAAGACTAAAGGCTGCAATTCTACGCAAACAAGACATGACATATTCTCAAATATGCATCAGTCTTGATATCATACCATCAACTCTTAGTAATTGGTTAAACCAAATGAACCGAGAAGGAATATCTGCATCACACCGCAAGAAATATTCTGGCTCTAGATGTTTCTTAGATAAAAAACAGCTAGTGTCATTAAGGAATGATCTAATTTCAGGTCCAGAAAAGTTTGGATTTAACCAATTCATGTGGAGTACAAGAATGGTAATTACACATGTGAATAAAAAATACAATATCCTATACTCTGCAAGAGGAATGCGTGAATTACTACACCGTATCGGATTCTCATCAAAAAAACCAAGACAGACTCATCACAAATCAGCCTCAAAAGAGGAACAAACCCGTTTTAAAAAAACGCAAAAAGGAGTATCAAAAAATATTCCAAATTGGGATACACCACACTATGTCTGGATGAGTCAACAAACAAGATAGCTCCAAATATCAAAAAAGGCTGGTATCTAAAAGGAAAAAATACACAAACCAAAATCAACTATACTCGAGAAAAGTTTCAATCATTTGGCGCATTGGGGGATGATGGTGTGTTTTTTTGCAGATTCTATGATAAATCAAACACAGACGCATTTCTTGATTTTTTAGAATCACTGCAAAAACAATTTGGTAAGAAATTGTTATTGTTTGCAGATAATGCATCATACCACAAAAGTCTCAGAGTAAAAGAATTTCTCAAAGCACCAAAAAATAAAGTAATCATCAGATATTTTCCTGCATACACTCCAGAACTCAATCCAATTGAGGTACAGTGGAGAGAAGAAAAAAATGGCAATGCCAACACATTCTTTGCAAATGGAACTGAGATGAGAAAACACATGCAGAAGAGACTAGATAATGGTGATGTTAGAGTTGTTAAAATATTCAAATATTTAATGCCTTAACTATAACAAGCTGTTTTTGAGCAAAATCAAAATACATCGTATTTACAGAATTTTTACCCACATAACTTGATGATGTATCATTGATGTATTTATCATAGTATTGTCTTTCTAAATCAAATGCTTTCTTTTTGAGTTCTGGTTCTACTTTCATAGAAAATATGTTTTCTTGTTCAAGTAAATCTACCTCATGGTAAAGGTCATCAATATCTATTTGTCTCGGTTCTGAAAAACTCTTCAATTGTTTTTCCTCAAGTTCAAGTATATGAGAATCAATGATTCTCCATTCTGCAACATAATCCCTTTCAGGTTCAACATAAGATAAAGTGTTTAGTTCTTTGATAGTCTGGATATAATCAGATTTTAATTCTTTTATTTTTGTGGTTGAATTGGTACTGTTGAATTCCTCATTTATTGCATGATGCTTGTTTTTTAAAGTCTGTTGTTTTTCTTCTATCTCTTGTAATTTAATATCAGCAGATTCCTCTACAGTTCCAACTGGCCTTATCTCATCTGTAGAATCCTCACCTGGCTCACTTTGAGCAAAAGTATCACTCATTCCTACTGGAACAAACAAAATTAGCATCAAAAACGGTAGCGTATATTTTATGTTATTCATGTTATTGTGCCACTATCGAAATTACCAATATTTATACAGTATTATCATTTCATGGATACTTCTTTTCCGGAAAAGATAGGACAAACGTTAAGATCAACAAGAAAAATATGTCATGTTAAACTCTGTTATGCTCCCAGTGGAATCACATATTTTTTGGCTTTGCCTTCTATGAATGTAATTTTAGTCAAGAATTATCCCATGAAACATTGATTGTAAGATTATTGAGGATTAAAAATATAAACTGCAAATGGATTAGAAATGAAATTGAAACCAAATACTGATTATCATATCATGGCAACTGACCTGCTCAATGCAGGAATTGGTGATAAAGGCAGGCTGGAATTCATCCTGGAGTGTATAGAGAAAAACAAACCACTATACAACACCGATGAGCGATACCTGATACAAAAGTATGAAACCTTTGAGAAAAAATTAGAGACACTGTCAGGCAAGAAAAAGACTAAGAAAATAATATCGGATGATACACTAGATGAGATTGTAGATAAGGCACTATCCAAACCAGAAAGAGACTCTGAAATCATTCCACCTAAAAAGAGGAAATCGTTTTTTGGCAGATTATTTAGAAAATAATAACAATACTACAAAAGTCCCATTGATGAAATGTTAACATTCATCTCAGTTTTGAGCAGAGTAAAAATCTTCAAATAGAGTTGTACATTCTAGAAATAATCGTACACATATTTGTCTTGGCCTTGTAGAAACCATAATAAAATAACAAAATCTAATTTTCTAATCCTGTAAGCATTGTATGCAATTAACCTGTACAACATCTCATTGTCCTGAGTTGTAACATTTCTTGATGTGACATCTCCTGACATTATCTGTTTGATCACAAAAAAGATTGTTTCAGATTTGTTTCTCTGATGGTACAATTGTACAGGAAAGTTCCTCTTCATCTCCTTTCTGTGAATTCCGCTGGTTCTGTAAATTGGAACTGTTCTATATCGAGTTGGAATCATTGCAGCTGTGTTGATCTGTTCTGCACCAACATGGTTATTCTCATCATCAAAACCCATGTCACCTAACACAATATCAACTGGAACAATATTGTTGGTTTTGTACAACAATGGCAGAAAATCAGGATTATCATGTTGCATGTTGTGGTGTGTCATGACACAGCAAACAAGCTGTGTATTCATGTCAGCACAAACAACAACTTTTAGGAAATTCCTGCGTAACTGTACTCTTTTTGTATAGCGAGAAGCATATGTTCATGAACTATTTTCAAGGTGTTTCAGATTGTTTATTCGTATTTACCTTAGGTAAAATCATCTAATCTCTAGTTTTTTGATGATTTTTAGTTCACGAACTTTATCTTTTCGCTATACAACAACAGAGATGGTGGATACTTTCTCATTATTGTTAGATTATGTCTTGGTGGTGAATAATTGATAATCACCTAATTCTAATTTTTTCGGCAATTTACCTTCCTACAATTACATATTTTGTAAATAAATGGGCCAAAGAATGGAACAAGCAATTTGAATAAATGGCTAATTTTGAGCATGAATTATTTACCCTGATGGTCATAAAATTCCCAAAAACGGGAATTAATACGATAAGATAATAATAAAAAGTATGAATAACATATCAGAATATAATATGAAGATAAAATTTAGGAGATGTCATCATGGTTAGTTGCATGATTATTGATGATGATCAAGATATTGTTGATGTCTTTTCCGATTTACTAAACGTCCTGAATGTAGATATTCTTGCTACTGATAACAGCGGCAAAAATGCGTTAAAACTATATGAACAAGTCAAACCTGATTTGGTTTTTACAGATTTACAAATGCCACACTTTGATGGAGTTTATGTGGTTGAGACTACCAAAGACGTTTTCCCTAATGCCAAAATAGTCGTAATTACAGGAGAGTTAAACGTTGATAATCGTAATCTCCTCTCTTTGTTAAATGTGCCAGTAATTCAAAAGCCCTTTGATGCTCATGAAATAAAACAAGTTCTCACAGATGTTTTCTTGGATGAATCTGGATTACCTTCTCCTTTCGAAATTCAATATAGATTTGAGGATGATCTGGATGTTTACTCTTGTACTGTAACTTATGAGCAATATAGAAATTTCAAAAAATTGCCAATTATTTCTGAATGTATTGTTGTAAACACTGAAAAAAATCTAGAATCCTATCAAGATGAAATGCAAAAAGCTCTTGATTTGGCCGTTCAAAATGACACTAGTCATATTCGTAAGTTATCTGAAGTTGTGCGTAGTTGACTCCTAAATTTACCTTCAATACATTGAAAATTAATATGAAAGTAATACTAGGTGAACATGATGACTGAGATGGACACCTTTTTTGCATTATCTATTGAAAAGATGATTCGTACTAATCTTGGTGATACAACCTATCATAGTATTCAAAATCGATTATTTGAAAAATATGGTATTTCTATTACTCAGTCCATTAAAGAATTCACAAAATTTGATTCTGTTTTAAGAGAATTTTTTGGTGCAGGAGCTGAAGGTCTTGAGAAGAAATTCCTCGATGGAATTTGCAGTGTTAAATCTAAAAAAGATAAAGCCGAAAAAAGATTTACGATATCTGATTCATCAATTAGTCAATCAATTTTGAAAGCATTTAGTGATGATGAGATGTCAAAAATCCTTAATGCTTCCATTGGCGAACCTTGGACTATATCTGAAATTTTAGAAAAGTTAGATATTCCAAAAACATCTGGATATAGAAAAATTAATTCTTTAATTGAAGATGGATTATTGATTAAATCTGGTTCTGATTTGACTTCAAATGGACGTGTAGTTGATAGATACAAATCATTATTTGACAATGTGAATATTGACTTTCACAATAAAGTAACTGTTAATGTACAATTTACACAAGAAGTAATTATGAATAGTACTGTTCTTCAAACAGTTTATGGTGAGTAATTTTTCCAGTTTTATTGAAAATTTTTTTGAATATTGTTACTAGATCCAAATAATATACGTATAAAACATCGAATATTCTTTTATTGAACCGAATTGACTGTTTCTTCTATGCAAATAGGTATTTACGGTTCTGGAAGTACAGAATCTGCTGCAAAGAATATTAAAAAAATCCTAGATGACTCTGAAATCAAATCATTTCCAATTACAAAATCAAAGAGTAAGCAAGCAGATTGCATTATTGTTTTAGGTGGAGATAAGGGTGTTAGAAACTATTTTCATAGAACTTTTGATTCAACTTTACCTGTATTGGGTATTAGTGAAGGTGAAGCAAGTGGTTTTTTAGCTCAAATTGAACTTAGAGAATTTTCTACATATGTCAACATGTTAAAAAAACAAAATTATACTGTGGAAGAAGTTCCAAGACTTGGAGTAAAAATTGATGGCAAAAATGTTTATCCTGTATTAAATGACGTTGCAGTTTTTTCCTCTAAAAGTGCAATGCTAATGGAGCATACTCTCCGAGTAAATGGTGATGAGGTGTGGCACGATAATAGTGATGGAATAATTGTATCTACTCCAATTGGTTCATCTGCCTATTCCATGTCCGCTGGTGGCCCAGTATTGTTTCAAGATTCAGCCGTATTTGAAATAATTTCTGTAAATTCACTTGATGTAACTCGTAGACCTATCATTGTATCAAATGATAGTTCTATTGAAATTGATGATATCTCTGCAAGATTACATTGTGAAGTGGTTTTAGATGGGTTGGACAGATACAAAGTAACCAAAACTGTTGAGTGTACTCAATTTTTCCCTCCTGCAAAAATTATTCGACTCAAAAAAGATTCAACTGCAATTTCTGCTCTTGCTAAAAAAGTACATCTTGCTGAAGAACTACTTAGTATGCCTCCAAGTTCCAAGTTACTTTTGAAGACATTGGAATATGAAGGTGCATTAACTCAGAAAGATCTAGCCAATAAGACATTACTTCCAGACAGAACTGTACGTTTAGCACTAAGTCATCTTTTGAAAAAAGGATATGTCAAAAAGAAGGTTTCAATCCGGGATGCTAGGCAGAAAATTTATGAAATTTCAAAAATTGAATAGCTTTTCAAGCATCTGATTTGGAAAATTTATTGGGATGTGAACTTTCTTTTTCAGTAGCATCGTTAATTCGTTTTTGAATATTTTTTGGTGATTATCAATTATTTACCCCCAACATATAATCAAGCAATAATGAGAAAGTATCCACCATCTCTGTTGTTGTATCTCCATTCCATCTCTTTGATGTACAACAAGAATTTACCTGGACTGACACCATGATGCTTTGCCATGTTCTCTTTTGCAAAACTCCAAAACCCTTCGATTCCATTTATGTACACATCGCCTTTGCCAAACATCTTGCTGTGGTCTATTGAGAGATGCTTGTAGCCATTGAAAATTAACGAATTGTATCCTCTCCACTTGTCCGTATACACAATGCTTCCTTTCTTTACTTTCTTGATAGTACTTGTAAGAAGTGTCTTGGCCTTTACGTTCTTTACAATCTCAACATGAACTTTTCCATTTCTCTCTAAAATTCTAAATACAATAGTTTTGTTTTTAGATCCTCTGCCACGATTTCCCTTTCTTTTTCCTCCAAAATAGTACCTCGTCAGCCTCAATCTGACCCTTTAGAACATCATCTGTTTTGGATTGTTCTTCAAGTATTGAGAATCTCATGATGTCAAAAGAATGCAGTGCGGTAGTATAACTAACACCAACTTCTTTTGCTGCACGTCTTGCACTAATCCCAATATCAAATAGTTTGATTAGAACCAACCATTTTGGATAATCAATATTGATGATGCCAAACTGTGTATCTGAGAATGGTTTGTAATCTATCTTGCCAGTCTTTACATCTCAACTTTCCTCTTGATATAATGTAGTAATTCTCAGAGTTACATGATGAACAATGAATTGTGTTTTTCTTTTTGAATTGATTGCAGAGAAATTCCAATGCAGTTGATTTGTTGTGAATTATTTTAGATAACTCAATTATGTTGATTGTTTTTTCCAATAATTACTCAAAAATAGTTGGTGGTAATAGGTTTACAATCACCAATTTTTTTTAAAACATTTTTCAGAGCAAAATTCTCTGACCCCAGCTTCGTATACACTACCACATTCCTTACACTCTGCCATATGATTGCATTTGATCTTTTTGTAAGCTATTTACATAATTTCATAAATTCTCATTTTTGGAATTTTTTTATATTAAAATTATTTTTTAGAGGCTGCATTGAGAAAAGCTGAAAAAGATTCTTCGGGAAAACCTGGTCTACTGTTGAATTCTGGATGGAATTGAACTCCTAGGTAGAATTTATGAGATGGAATTTCAAGCATTTCCATTCTTTTTCCTTCGTCACTATAAGCTGAAAATATTAGTCCATTTTTTTCAAATTCTGGAATGTAATCTTTATTGATTTCATATCTATGTCTATGTCGTTTACTGATAGTTGACATATTGTAGATTTTTTGTGCATTAGTATTTTCCTTTATTATGACATCATTAGCTCCAAGTCTGAGTGATCCTCCCATATCTGAAATATCTTTTTGTTCTGGAAGTAAATCTACAATCGGATTTTTAGTATCTTCTTTAATCTCTGTAGAATTTGCATCTTCTAAATGCATAACATTTCTTCCAAATGCAATTGCTGCTAATTGAAATCCAAAACATATTCCAAGATATGGTATATTTTTCTCTCTAGCATAATTTGCTGTTTGAATAATTCCTTCTGAACCTCTAGTTCCAAATCCCCCTGGTACCAAAACTCCGTTATAGTTTGATAAAATACTATAATCCGTAATTGATTCAGAATCTATCCAATCAATGTCTACTGACTTTCCAATTTTTGCACTAGCATGTTTTAGGGCGTGATTTACGCTTACATAGCTATCTGTTAGTGTAACATATTTTCCAACCATTGCAATTTTGATTTTATCATTTTCATGATTAACCATATTTTGAGCAATTTCATTCCATTTATCCCAATTAGAAGATGCATTTACCATTCCTACTTTGCCAAACTTTCTAAATATTGCATCTAGAATTCCTTGATCATATAGCATCTGTGGAACTTCAAAAATTGATTTAGCATCATGACATGATAACACATCTTTTGTTGTTACATTTGTAAACATTGCAATTTTCTTTTTTGTTTTCTCTTCTAATGGCAAAGTACATCTGACAGCTAAAAAGTCAGGTTGAATTCCTATTCTTCGTAATTCTTGAACACTATGTTGTGTTGGTTTTGTTTTTTGTTCACCTACTACATCTAATGATGGTGCTAATGTGACGTGGACAAAAATTACACTTTCTGGTCCTTCTTCTACTCTCATTTGTCTTAGGGCTTCCAGAAATGGTAATGATTCAATATCTCCTACAGTTCCGCCACATTCTACTATCAAAAAATCTAATTTTTCATCTTCGGCAATTTTTGTAATTTTATTTTTAATTTCATCTGTAATGTGAGGAATGATCTGAACACATGCTCCTAGATACTCTCCCTTTCTTTCAGCTTCAATTACTGATGAATATACTTGGGCTGTTGTAATGTTGTGACTTTTAGGAATATTTTGATTTAGAAATCTTTCATAGTTTCCAATATCCATATCACATTCTCCCCCGTCATCTGTTACGAATACTTCGCCATGTGCTACTGGATTCATAGTTCCTGCATCATAGTTGAGATATGGATCTATTTTGATACATGATACTTTTTGATCTGCTAATTGTAATAATTTTGCAATCGAGGAAGTAGTTACGCCTTTTCCAAGGCCAGACATCACACCACCTGTGACAAAAATAAACTTCGTCTGCACATTAAACTAACGAGTATCTGGTTTTTGTATGTTTTGTCGATCATGATCAGTTGAAATACTGGATGTTGTTTTACCTCAACATGAGATATTCTTTTGGTGATTGTAAACCTATTACCACCAACTATTTTTGAGTAATTATTGGAAAAAACAATCAACATAATTGAGTTATCTAAAATAATTCACAACAAATCAACTGCATTGGAATTTCTCTGCAATCAATTCAAAAAGAAAAACACAATTCATTGTTCATCATGTAACTCTGAGAATTACTACATTATATCAAGAGGAAAGTTGAGATGTAAAGACTGGCAAGATAGATTACAAACCATTCTCAGATACACAGTTTGGCATCATCAATATTGATTATCCAAAATGGTTGGTTCTAATCAAACTATTTGATATTGGGATTAGTGCAAGACGTGCAGCAAAAGAAGTTGGTGTTAGTTATACTACCGCACTGCATTCTTTTGACATCATGAGATTCTCAATACTTGAAGAACAATCCAAAACAGATGATGTTCTAAAGGGTCAGATTGAGGCTGACGAGGTACTATTTTGGAGGAAAAAGAAAGGGAAATCGTGGCAGAGGATCTAAAAACAAAACTATTGTATTTAGAATTTTAGAGAGAAATGGAAAAGTTCATGTTGAGATTGTAAAGAACGTAAAGGCCAAGACACTTCTTACAAGTACTATCAAGAAAGTAAAGAAAGGAAGCATTGTGTATACGGACAAGTGGAGAGGATACAATTCGTTAATTTTCAATGGCTACAAGCATCTCTCAATAGACCACAGCAAGATGTTTGGCAAAGGCGATGTGTACATAAATGGAATCGAAGGGTTTTGGAGTTTTGCAAAAGAGAACATGGCAAAGCATCATGGTGTCAGTCCAGGTAAATTCTTGTTGTACATCAAAGAGATGGAATGGAGATACAACAACAGAGATGGTGGATACTTTCTCATTATTGCTTGATTATATGTTGGGGGTAAATAATTGATAATCACCATTCTTTTTTGCATTACCTGTGATAGTTGCTTTAATTGCTAGTTTTGGAGGATTGGCATTTGCTGAAACTTATGAAATCAAAATTCCTACTGGTGCATCTGATCCTGGTGCTCTCTTTTTCTGGTCTGAAGTATCCACAGGAATTACTACTGGAATAATTACTATAGTGCCTGGCGATTCTATCACTTGGCATAATGCTGATACTGCATTTCACACTATTACATCAGTTTCAGCAGACAGTTTTGAAACTGGTGAATTTGAAGTAGACGGAGTATTTGATAGTGAATTTTTCACTGCGGGTGAATCTTATACTAGACAATTTGATGACCTTGGCGATTTTTACTATTACTGTAGCCTTCACCCTTGGATGAATGGAGTTGTCCATGTTGTAAAAGATTCTGGAAGTGTTCAATCAATTGATAATATTGGTTCAGGATATAGTGAAGATGGTTTAGGATTTGAGGTAAAATATATTCTTGATACAAATTTGCAAAAAGCTGTTCATGTTAATCCTGATGACAAAAGTCTAACTTTTAGAATTTCTGGAACTAGTGGAAATGAGCAAATCACTTTTGTACTTCCTTCAGAACTAATTGAAAACCCAAATGCAGTTTTATAGTTAAGGCATTAAATATTTGAATAATTTCACAACTCGAACGTCTCCATTATCTAGTCTCTTCTGCATGTGTTTTCTCATCTCCGTTCCATTTGCAAAGAATGTGTTGGCATTGCCATTTTTTTCTTCTCTCCACTGTACCTCAATTGGATTGAGGTCTGGAGTGTATGCAGGAAAATATCTTATGATTACTTTATTTGTAACCATATGTGAATAAACAACGAAATTTAGATGGTACTGCTGATTCTATAGTTTCTAAAAGATACACCTCCAAGAAAAAACCAAAGAAAATCATTAGGACTAGAAAGACAAAACCCATGACCTATGTCGGAATTGATTTGCACAAAGAATTCTTACAGGTCGAAACAATGGATGATAAAGGACATACATTATTCAATGAAAAAATTACAAACACCAGAGGGGATATCAAAAAAGCATTTTCTGCAATCCCAAAAAACTCAAAATGTGTAATGGAATCATCATCTGTCTGGTATGGCGTGTTTAGGTTTCTGCGAGACGAACTAGGATTTGATGTAATACTATCAAACCCATATCACACAAAAGCAATTGCAGCATCAAAGAAAAAAACTGACAAGATTGATGCTCACATCTTGGCAGATTTGCTAAGAGGAGGATACATCTCATCTTGTCATGTACCAGAAAAAGATACCGTGCAAACAAGACAACTGGTGAGATATAGAACCAAACTAGTCCGCAACAGGACAAGGATGAAAAATTTGATTCACAGTATAACCTTACAAAATGCAATCAAGATACCAGGAACTGCATTTTCTGATTCATATGTGCACAAACTGTTGGGATTAGATGACTATCGAATAGATGGATATCTCAAGATGATAATATCAATCAATGATAGAATCGCAGAGTCAGACATGAGAATCAAGGATGCTCTAAAACATGATTCTAACGCACAACTCTTAGAATCAATACCTGGTGTTGGAAGATTTACTGCATTAACCATATCCTCTGAAATTGACAATATCGAAAGATTTTCAGATTCTCACAAACTGTGTTCATATGCAGGAATTGTACCATCGGTGAGAAACTCAGCTGACACCATACGCCATGGGTCCATAACAAGAAGAGGAAGTAGCATGTTACGCTGGGTTCTGGTGGAGGCAGT
>CBDBGZ010000003.1:0-43012 GCA_965205425.1 Candidatus Nitrosopumilus sp. | reverse complement strand
TGTTCTACTGCATGTGCGGCAGAATCATATTAAAACTAAATAATTTCCTAAAATCTATCTTGAAAATGAATCCTTACTTTACTAGCTAAAGCTTACAAAAAATTCTTTGAATTCAGAATTATTATTAATGTTGTATTCTTAAAATTATTTTAGATTAAGTGTCTTAAATTGAGTGATGAAGAAAAAATTGATTTTGATGATTTATCTAAAAAAGCAAAAAAAATTCTAAACCGACTTAAAGAAAACATAAACAAGGATAAAGATGAAAACTAATTCTATTGAAGCAACTAGATAAAATCAAATCTATACCTATCTACATCTATCTCCAATTTAGTGATTGAATTCCACTGGGTTCATTTTACCTTCAATTAGTACAAAATATTCGAATTCTTTATGAGTAACAATGTTTGATTTGAATACATGACTAACAAAGAATTAGAAGATTTTAAAAAAACTTTTCCAGGTTGGGATGATTACTATAAAGAAACTGAAGTTGAAACAATGCCTTGGTATGCGAAAAACTTAGATCATGACATTGAAAACGAAATCAAATCTCATAATTATAATGATGGAAATTTCTTGGATTTAGGTACCGGTCCAGGAACACAAGCATTACAATTATCAAAATATAATTTCAAAGTAACTGGAACTGATATTTCTCAAAATGCAATAGAAAAAGCTAAAAAACTATCAAATGAAATTAATTTTTTAGTAGATGATGTCTTAAATTCTAAGCTTCCTGATAAAAAATTTGATTTTATTTTAGACAGGGGTATTTTTCACATTTTTGATGTTTCTCAAAGACCACAATATGTACAACAAATCAAACGAATATTGAATGATGGTGGAATTTTATTTTTAAAATGTATGAGTATTGAAGAAAAAAGTATACCTGATAATGACATGCCACACAAATTATCCAAGCAAGAGATTATTGATTCTTTTAATGAAAATTTTGATATTTTAAAAATTAAAGATAGCGAATTTCACGGTGCACTTGAATTTTACCCAAAAGCATTATTTTCAGTTTTGAAGAAAAAATCTTGATTAAGTATAATGTGAGATGTATGTATCAAGCCTCACGTCTAGAATTTGTTTTTAGTTTCCATTTTTGTTCCTGATGGGGTAGATGACCTTGATTCATACTGTGAGATGTACTTCTTATAGAATTACTTGCAATCTATACTATGGATATTACATTAGTTAGACCAGCTTCTGAGAAAGATGTTCCTATACTTCTTGGATTACTATATGATCTTGGACGTCCAAAACCCAAAAAAGACTCTGATATTGAAATATTTCGTAAATTAGTTACAAAATATGTGAAAGATTCAGACAAAACAGTTCTTGTTGCAGAAATTGATGATATGAAAATAGTTGGTATGGTCAGTGTGATGTTTTTACCGCGACTAAATCAACTTACTTTGGAGATGTACATTCCAGAATTAATTGTACTTGAAAAATATCAAAAACAGGGAATAGGTAAAAAATTAATTCATTCTTGTATAACTCTTGCACAAGAGAAAAACTGTCATAGAATTAGATTAGAATCTGGAAATCAGAGAAAAGACTCTCATCAATTCTACAAACATTTGGGATTTGAACAATTATCTCTTTCATTTATAAAGAATTTAGATTAATTTTGAATATCTAATTTCTATGCTGAGAATCAATTTCACTATTAATATGAGGTGATTTTAGATTTTCCTTATGGATCTTAATAAGATTCTAGAAGATCCAGAAATTCTTTTTGCAGGATTACTTGATGGTTCTGGAACTCTCTTAGATGGAGGTTACAAAGAAGGAACCTGTTCTAGATTATCTGAAGAACAACATAAATCCATCAGTACAGAATTGGCATCACGAGTTACAAAAAGAAAAAAGTTCAACTCTGAACTAGGTCATGTAAAATATTCTGCATCACGAAGAGAGCGAGTTGTAATAATGAGTTTTCCAATATACGATAAAGTGGTAATGATCATTGCCGAATCTCACATTAACATAGATAGATTTGCTTTTAGAGTCTTATCAAATCTTGGTAGACAGTGGGGAGATAATGATGAAGAATAATTCAAAATTATCCTATTTTACAACAACTTTTACTTTGTAGTCCTCTTGCAATCCACCAAATAGAGAAAATCAACACTCCTACTGAAATGAATTTCAATTCTAATCCTTGCATTGGAAATAATGATAACCCTCCAACTGCACCTAAGATTACTGCCAGTGGTGCTGTACATGCAGGACATCCTGGTGTAAATGCTGCAAATGCTCCTCCCAACATTGCTGAAGAATTTGATTTGACTGAATTCATCATCTTCATTCTTTTGATTTTAGATGCCATCATTGCAAAATTTACTCCAGCTAAAGCTGAAATTATAATGGTTAATACAACTGATGTAATAATGTAAAAAGGCATGATCTCCATGGTGGTTCCCAAATGAGTAGGCAGCATTGACATTGTCAAAAAATAATAAATTATTCCTAACCCAGTACCACTAATAATTGCAATAGAGGCATATCTTTTTGTTGTTAGTACATTTGAAATTAATTGTAATTTACTTACCAAGTAGGTTCATTTACAATTCATCATATTTTAACTATTTTTTGATTTACAAAGACTATTAGCCATAGACTTCTTTTCAAAAACATGACTGATTATACTTCTGAAGAAAAAACAATTTTAGTTCAATATGGGATTAAAAAATATGAAAATGAAGAAACAATCTTTGAAAAATTAAAAACAATATTGTCAGAAAAAGATATTCAAAGAAATATTGATACTCTTCTTGGAACCCAACGTGTTAGACGTATAGGTCCTGAAAATCTTCAAAATAATGAAAGCCACACTGAATTACCTGAACTTCCAGAACATCTCAAATCTATAATTGACAATCTCTAGTTTGAAAAATTCTTAAACTACTATAATGCAAGATTTTGATATGAATAAAGTAGTTTTATTTTCAACCATTTTGTCTATGAGTTTTCTTTTTGCTTTTTCAGCAGATTCTGTTTTTGCGCATCCTCATTCAGGTCAAGTTCTAATTAATGATCATACTCATGAATCTCAAACTGAAATTGTTTCATTTAACGGAATGATAGGTCTTGAAAAAACAACTCTTCTTTTCCATTCTTCAGAAGATAATGCATTACCATGGGCATTTGTAGAAGGAAAAATTGCAAATCATGTTGAGGGTTACCCAGTAATTATCCAAATTTTCAAAGAAAACGATGCCGTTCATTTTGCTCAGACTGATGTAAACTCAAACGGTAATTATGAGTATAAATTCAGAGTTTTGCATTCTGATGATGGCATAACAAGTAAAATTTTTGATGGTGATTATTCAGTTAAAATCTTCAAAGTAGTGTATCTTAACCAAGAAAATCTAATTTAGAATCCACGTAATCCTTGAGGACGTACAATTTCCGGATGTTGTTTCATCCATTCTACTTTATCTAACATGTCTTGTTTGTCTTGAGGAAATGTTCCCTTTATTGTATATGCGTTAGAACCATGATTTACTCTAAACACAATTTCCTCTTTGGTATTAATTTGATCAACTAAATCATATAATTCTTCTAAAGATTCATCATCATTAATTCTAACAAATTCACCTTGATATTTATCAATGAATTCTTGTTTAATTCCATTTTCTAAATAGAGTGTTAATGCTCCAACATAATTTGGTGAACATGCACTAAGTACTTCAGCAGTTCCTTTGATGTGATCTTTTGAATATTTTTTTCCACCTAATCCTAAAATTACCATACATGACATTACATACCCAGCTTCTTTTGCCTTGTTTACTGATTTGATTATTGTCTTTGCAATTGCACCCTTTGTTACTTTTTTTAAAACAATATCTGAACCACTTTCTATTCCTAGATAGAACATATCTAATCCAGCTTCATTCATTTTCTTTAATTCTTCAGAAGTTTTCTTTAGAATATTCATAGGCATTGCATAGCATGAAATTCTTTCAATGTTTTGGAATTTTTCTCTAATGTACTTTACAATTTTAATCATATATTCTGAATCAAGATTTAATGCATCGCCATCTGCAAGAAATACTCTTTTCGTATCTGGAAGATAACCTGCCATCATATCTATTTCTGCTTTGACATCTTCCCATGGTCTTTCGGAATATTCTTTTGATCTATACATATCACAAAAAGAACATTCGTTAAATGAACAACCCAAAGTTACTTGGAAAATTAATGATCTAGCTTCTGATGGTGGTCTATACATAGGTGCATCATAATTTAACATCATTTTCTAGTTCATTCAAATTTGTCTAATTATGTTTTTTATACTTTCTACTTTGTTTGTCCCAGAATACCTTTTAGTAGTAAATAAGGAGGAATTTCATAACTTATGGCCAATGATTCTGATGCAAAAAGACTCTTGTGGTTTGTATTTGCAGGTTCGCGTGGGGGGCTAAATCGATTAAAGATAATTTCAAAATTAAAGGAAAACCCGTTTAATACAAATCAACTTGCAAAAGAATTAGGTCTTGATTACAAGGCAATTCAACATCATATTAGAGTCCTAGAAAAAAATAACATGATAAGTAAAGTTGGAGAAAAATACAACGTGACCTATTTTATCTCAACTTTCCTTGAAGTTAATATGGAGACATTTGAAGAAATTGAAAGAAAATTGGACAAAAGTAAATAAACGCATTCGAGGTGTTTTACACTAAATGGAATCTACTTCACTAGTATTATCTATTGTTTCAATTGCAAATATGGGGATACTTGGAATTCTAATCTGTATATTTGGAAAAATGTATGGAAATACTAGAGCACAGCTTCCATTAGGCATGATAGTTGTAGCAGGAATGCTATTTTTACATAATGTAATTGGAGCTTTAGCTTATTTTTCAATGGAAGAAATTTTCTCTCATGAAATTTTCCCATACATGTTAGGAGTAGGTATTGCCGAACTTGCTGGACTGATAATCTTCTTAAAAATCACTTTAGACTAATCTTAGTTTATTTGTAACAAACAACATTCTAAGATGTGTTACAAGAATATCTAAAATTAAACAAAAATATTCTAATTGCATTTGCCGCATCAATAATAATTTCAGCCATTATTGCTCAAGTTTTATCTGATCAATCTGATTATCTAAATACAACATATACTACAATTGCAGATTATGTGATTTATTTTTCAGTTTTTAGTAGTCTATTTTATTTGGATAACAGAAAAAAATACCGATTAGATTCTGGCAAAACAGATACTGCAAAACTAAAGCATGATTTAAAAAAATTAATTACGTCTTTAGGAATTGCAGAAATTGTATATACTATAGCTAGATGGGCTTTACAATACTATTTTCTAACAATAAACTATGATCCTTACTTAGCATCGATTGTATCACAAGGAATATCTACAATTATTTACATGATAGTGCTAAATCTAAGTGTAAAGATATCAAGGGTGTATAAAGATGGGAATTAGTATTTACGTTGACGGTTCAGGTGGAACAAATAGTGGATATGGATATTTTGTCAAGGAAACAGGTGAATCTTTTTATGGGGGGGAAACCTGATCTTACAAACAATCAATCTGAATATTTGGCAATTATTTCTGCTTTAAACAAATATGTCGATTCAAATGAAGAAATTACTATCTTTAGTGATTCTAAAAATACAGTAAATCAACTAAATCATGAATTTGCAATAAATAATGAAGAATTAAGAAATTTGGCTAGACAAGCATGGGAAATAATTGGAAAATTTTCTAATTTAACCATCGTTTGGGTTCCGAGAAAAGAGAATTTGGCTGGTAAAATGCTGGGAAGCTAAAAATCATAGATCAGAATTTTTCGAGAATAACTTTATTATACAAAATCTCAAAATCAAATTATCATGGCAGAATCTGTTATCTTATCACCAAAATCGATTGCAGTTATTGGTGCATCTGATAAGCGAGGAAGTGTAGGTGCCACAATTACATCAAATATTATGAATGGTTTCAAAGGTACAGTTTATCCAATTAGTCCATCAAGAGACAAAGTCTTTTACAAAAAAGCATACAAATCTATTTTAGATGTTCCAAAATCAATTGATCTTGCAGTAATTGTAATCAAAAATACATTGGTAGCACCAGTTCTAGAAGAATGTGGAAAGAAAAAAGTCAAAGGCGTTATCATAATCACTGCAGGTTTCAAAGAAGTTGATGAGGAAGGAGCAAAACGCGAACAACAAATCAAAGACATTGCTAAAAAATACAAAATCCAAATCATTGGACCAAATTGTCTTGGTGTCATGAATCTTGATCCAAAAACAATGATGAATTCTACTTTTCTTAAAGTTACACCAAAGTCTGGAAAAATTGCACTTGTATCTCAAAGTGGTGCGATATGTGCAGCATTAGTTGAAGATGCTAGTGCTCAAGGAATTGGTTTCTCAGCAGTTGTTAGTCTTGGAAATAAAGCAGTAATGAGTGAAGTTGACATTCTAAAAATTCTTGCAAATCATAAACAAACTGAAGTCATCGTAATGTATCTTGAAGATATGGGTGATGGTCAAGAATTCCTAAAAGTTTGTAAAAATATTACTAAAAAACTCAAAAAACCAGTTCTTGTTCTCAAATCTGGACGTAGTCCAGAAGGTGCAAAGGCTGCAATGTCCCATACTGGAGCCTTGATGGGTTCAGATGAAATCTATGATGCATTACTCAAACAATCAGGCGCTATACGGGTTGATACCATGGAGGAACTCTTTGATTATGCTACAGCATTCTCAAAACAACCATTACCAGCAGGTGGTGATCTTGTAATTGTTTCAAATGCTGGAGGTCCTGCAATTATCTCCACTGATGCATGTTCTAAAATGAAACTCAAAATGGCAGAGATTACAAGTATTAGGAAAAAAATTGATGAGGTAATTCCACCTTGGGGTAGCTCTAGAAATCCTGTTGACATAGTAGGTGATGCTGATTTTAACCGATTCCACAATGTTTTGGATCGTGTTCTAAAACATCCAAAAGTAGGCTCTGTTATTACAATGTGTACTCCATCTGGAACTCTCAATTATGATAAACTCGCTGAAGTTGTTGTTGAGATGTCTAAAAAATACAAAAAAACAATGCTTGCAAGTCTAATGGGATTAGATGAAGGCATTACTAATAGAGAAATCTTAGCAGAGGGCGATGTTCCTTATTACAACTATGCTGAAGGTGCAATTCGAACACTTAGTGCAATGACTACTTTTTCAAATTGGGTTAAATCTCCAAATGGAAAAATTACAAAATTCAAAGTAAACAAAGCTAAAGCACAGAAAATTTTTGACAAAGTCAAAAAAGAGAAAAGGCCAAATCTTTTAGAAGAAGAAGGACAAGATGTTCTAAAGGCATATGGTTTACCATTACCTAAAAGCGCACTAGCTAAAAATGAAGCAGAAGCAATAAAAATTGCAAAAAAAATTGGTTATCCTGTTGTAATGAAGATTGCATCGCCACAAATTATTCACAAATCTGATGCAGGTGGTGTTAAAGTAAATTTGACAAATGATGCTGAAATTAAAGATACGTTCAAAACAATTATCAAAAATGCTAAAAAATACAATAAGAAAGCCGAGATTAAAGGCGTTTTAATTGTAGAAATGGTAAAAGGCGGTAAAGAATTGATTATTGGTTCAAAACTGGAGCCGGGATTTGGCCCTGTTATCATGCTTGGAATGGGAGGAATCTATGTAGAAGTTCTAAAAGATGTGACATTCAAACTTGCACCTGTAACTAATCTAGAAGCTGATGACATGATTGCATCAATTAAGACTCAAAAATTGTTACAAGGTGTTAGAGGTGAGAAACCTTCTGATATTACAAAACTTTCTGAATGTATTCAAAGATTATCACAACTAGTTTCTGACTTTAAAGAGATCAAAGAATTAGACATGAATCCCGTACTTGTTATGGAAAAGGGTAAGGGATGTAGAATTCTTGATGTCAGAATTGGACTCTGATCGCAATTCATTCCTAAAATTTAGCTTGCACTAATTTAGAATATTTATACAACATCAAGATGAATAGTGTTACATGGCTAATGTCTTGAAGACAATTAGAACAGGTGATGATTATATTGAAAGTCTTAGAGGACGAGATCTCAAAATTTATCTCTTTGGAGAATTAGTTAAAGAACCAGTCGATCATCCAATTATTAGACCATCAATCAATGCAGTTGCAGAAACCTATGATCTTGCAGTACGTGAAGAAGCATTAGCTTCTGCTGATTCATCTATTACTGGTTTGAAAGTTAACAGATTCTTACACATTGCAGAAAGTGCAGAAGATTTAGTTTTACAAAATAAAATGCAAAGAAAACTTGGACAAAACACAGGAACATGTTTCCAAAGATGTGTTGGAATGGATGCAATGAATTCTTTGCATTCTACCACATTCGAAATTGATGAAAAACATGGAACTGATTATCATAAACGATTTTTAGAATTTGTAAAGATGGTACAACAAGAAAATCTTGTTATCGGTGGAGCCATGACTGATCCTAAAGGAGATAGAAGTAAAGGCCCTTCAGAACAAGATGATCCTGACCTTTTTACAAGAATTGTCGAAACTGATGAAAAAGGAGTCTATGTTTCAGGTGCTAAAGCACACCAAACTGGATGTATTAATTCACATTGGATTCTTTTGATGCCAACTATCAGACTAACTGAAACAGACAAAGAATGGGCAATTGTTGGAGCAATTCCTGCAGATGCAAAAGGAGTCACTTACATTTACGGTAGACAATCTTGTGACACAAGAAGTATGGAAGAAGGTGACATTGATGATGGTAATGCAAAATTTGGTGGCCAAGAAGCCTTGATAATTTTAGATAAAGTGTTTATTCCGTGGGACAAAGTATTCATGAACGGTGAATATGAATTTGCATCAATGCTTGTAGAGAGATTCACATGTTATCATAGACGTAGTTATGTATGCAAAACAGGTCTAGGTGATGTGTTAATTGGTGCAGCCGCAACTATTGCAGATTACAATGGTGTTCCTAAAGTCTCTCACATTAAAGATAAAATCATTGAGATGACTCATCTTAATGAAACAATTTTTGCTGCAGGTATTGCATCATCTCATCAAGGACAAAAGATGAAGTCCGGTGTATTTCTAAATGATGATATGCTTGCACAAGTTTGTAAACATAATGTTACTAGATTCCCATATGAAATTAGTAGACTAGCTCAAGACATTGCAGGTGGCTTAGTAGTTACATTACCATCTGAAAAAGACTTTAGACATCCTGAAGCTGGACCATTACTCAAAAAATATCTTGCCGGAAGAAAAGGTGTTGATGTTGAAAACAGAATGAGAATTCTAAGATTAATTGAAAATATGACTTTGGGAAGAAATGCAGTTGGCTATCTTACTGAATCTATGCATGGTGCTGGCTCTCCACAGGCTCAAAGAATCCAAATTCAAAGACAAATGCAAGTTGGTTACAAAAAGAACTTGGCAAAGAATTTGGCAGGAATTACAAACGATATAGAAGAACCAAAAGAACCATCTGAATATTTTAAACGCGTTTTCAAAACAAAAGATTCTGTTCTTTAGATATCATTACAAATTATTATCTAATATTTCCATAAAAATTATTTTCTAATTTTTGATTATACTTGCGATCAAGTTTGTTATTTTTTAACTAACAGTTTCTTAATTATCAAATTTTGCTGTCTTGATCAATGACATACACACACAACATCTTTCGAAAACCACTAATGATGATTCCAATACTTGTAGCAGTTGGCTTTATGTTAACTGCTTCATTGGGTTCTAGCATTATTGCCGAACCCCAAAATGTACCTGAGAATGCATTATTACCTGATATATCTTCAGGAATTCCAAAACATCTCAACATTCACAACCAAAATCAAACTGAATTTTTACGATTCACAAATGTATGGGCTAATGTTGGTGAAGGTGCTTTAGAATTTGAAGAAGGTCAAGTTCAAGGTGAAACACAACAAGCTTTCCAAAATCTATATGATGATGCAGGAAACTTTGGTGATGTAACACAAACTGTTTATCATGAACCTTTGGGTGATTTCATTTTTCATCCAACACATAATCATTGGCATATTGATGATGTAGGAGAATTCTCAGTAAGAGTTGATGATAATGGATCTCCAGGTGAAATAGCTCCTGGTGCTGGTACTCTTAAAATTGGATTCTGCATTGTCGATGTATTCAAGTACAATGGTGGTAACTCTCCAACTATCTTTTCCGGAAATTATTATCTTTTCCGGAAATTATTTCACCCCTTAACTAGGAGAGCATCATTCCCATACTATCGTATGCGTGGGTATCGTGGCATACCTATGGTAAAGTTAGATGAGAATAAGATCAGGTGGATTATACAATCTAAAAATGAAAAAGTCAAGAATTTAGATATTTCAGTAATCCTCAAGATAACGCCTAGAAGAGTACAACAAGTCTACTCTCAGTACAAAAAAACCAAAAAGATTCCCACACTCAAAAGGCCAGGGCGTCCAAAAAAGCCAGTCACTGTACACGAGATAGAGCTAGTCAAACAAGTTCAAGAAAAATTTCATACAAACGCACTATACCTTGAGAAAATCATATCAAAATTGTACAATACCAAGATAAACCACAATCGCATCCACAAGATTATGCTAGATGAAGGATTATCAGTTGAGCAACCACGGAAAAAGATGAGAAGAAGGTGGATCAGGTATGAACGTGACTATTCAAATTCACTGTGGCATACTGACTGGCACACAATACATGATTCACGCTGGGCAGGAAAACAACTAATTGCATTTGAAGATGATGCCTCACGATTTATCACGGGTTTCGGAGTGTATGATGAGGCAACATCTGTGAATTCTTCTGCAGTACTATCTGATGCAATAAAGAATCACGGTAGACCAGCATCCGTACTATCTGATAATGGAAAACAGTTCACATCAAATGTCAATACTCTTGATCATAACAAGCCAGTAGACTTTGAGCAGCAACTAATGAGACATCACGTAAAGCACTCTCGTACAAGAGTGAGACATCCACAAACAAATGGTAAGCTAGAAAAGTTCTGGGATATCTTTGAGTGTAAAATAGAATACTTTGAGTCAGTGGAGCAGTTTATGCATTGGTACAATCACATTAGAGTTCATGGCGCACTAGACTTGGATAATATGGAGACACCATCTGATGCGTATCACTCCAAGATGATAACAAACGAAATACTCATAGACCCAAGTATTCTATGGAGGAATTACTCATGAAAGTGACACGAAATAATTTTTGGAAAGAACAGTGGTAACTCTCCAACTTCTCAGAAAATCTATTGGGATTGTGAGCTAGATTTACAAGGAATTCAACCAGGTTGGGTTGATCAATATCATCAATCAGTTGAAGGAAATGAAATTGACATTACCAATGTTGAAGATGGAACTTATTTCTTGGTACATAAATGGAATCCATTAGATGCATTTGTTGATGAAGATAACACCAACAATGAAGCTTGGGTAAAATTTGATCTATCTCAAGAAAACAATGGAAATGGTAACAGAAAGATAACAATCATTGAAGAATTCGCACTAGAATGTCAAGCAGATGGAAGTACTCCAGGCATTTGTGGTGAAGTCAAAAAGAATTCCTAATTCTTTTTTTATTTTTCTACAGATAAAATTTTGATATTACATAAGTGATGCTACTCTTGAAACTAATAATTTCTGAGGATCCTTTTTTAGTAAATTTGACGTAGTTATACTACCAAGCAAACAGGACGATCTATTGCTCTTGTCATACAGCATATGTGAACTTGTTTGCCTGAATTTTTACTCTAGTGTTATTTTTCTTCGTTATTTGGTTTATCATCCTTTTTAGTTTCATCATCAATGGATTCTTCAATCCCTTCAAATGTTTCATCAATTCCTTCTGTTTTTGTTTGATTTTCTGGTTCATCAGTATCATCTAATTCTTCCACATTATCAGATTTTTCCACATGTTCTGAATACTCTGAATCCTTTTCAATCTTGTTAATATCTGATAATTCTTTAGTTTCAGGATTAATTGAGTCTGATGAATCTGTAAATGGAATCTCTTTTTCATTTTTCTTCATTACAAAATGCTTCAATACCATTACTCCAATTACAACTCCAATAATGATGAAATTGATTGGAGGTTTTAGTAATTGTGTAAAGTATCCTATCTGAGGTAAAATGTATTCAACTTTTCCAATATACTCTTTATCTGTAATAGGAAAGTCGGTTCCTGCAATTGATCCTGGGTTTGCATCACCTTTTGTTCTGATTGTTTTAGGATCTTCGTCTGTAATTGACGCGACTCTGTGAACTATTACTTTCTTTTCATCTTTATTATTATCAGATGGACGTGTAAACACAACAATTTCTCCTACCTCGATATCTTTGAATGGTTCATGGCCTTGAACAATTATTACATCATGTTTGTACAACACTGGTTCCATACTTCCACTTGCTACAACATAAAATGGACTCTGTGTTCCAAATACTACTTGTAATCCAATCCAAATCACTAAAACCCCTACGGCAACAATGATGATGTCTTTAACTACGCCTTTTGGGATTGATCTTTTTGCCAATTATTTTATCGCCTTAGTATCATTGATTAAATTTACTAACTATCAGATCTTATTTCCACACTCTTCACAAAATTTAGAGCCTTCTTTATTTCCGAATCCACAGTTTGAGCATTTACCTGGTTGAGCATCCTCTTGAGGATTCCCTAAAAGAACAACTTCGCCAATTTTTTTAATACTATTCCATGGTATGCTACCTTCTGTACCATCTTCTTTAGTAATTACTAAAATCATAGCTTGTGTAGAATCAATTCCAACTTGTTTTGTAGTTCCTATCTTATTTGCACCTTCATCAAATACTGCTTTTCCTTCAATTGAAGTAACTGAAGTTGCTGGACCTGGTTGTGTTACAGTTTCTTGTGGAGCTACTGGTTCTGTAGTTTGTTGTGGAGCAGTTTCTGGTACAGATTGAACTTGTGGTTCTAATGGTTTTGCACTTCCAACTTCTCCTGCTTCATCTTCTTTCTTAAAATCTCTATATTCTGCAATTGAAGCATTACATGAATTACAAATGTATTGACCACGTTCTGCAAGAATTAGATTTTCAGCAACTTCTTCATTTGGATTCTCAAATTCAATTTTTGGAGGACCTTCAAATTCTTTTTCACAAGTATTGCAAAAATGTTTAGTAATTTTTTCAGCATCTAATCTTCCGATTGGTGCCAAAAATAGATCTGGACCGCCTAGATTACCTTTCATTTGTTGTTCATCAGTAACGGTAGCCATAACATAACCTCCAGATCCTCGTAATTTTTTAAGTCTAAGTTCCGAACTCATATTTCAGATTTATCAAAACGTCATTTAAGTATATATCAGAATTAATTTTCCAACAAAAAATATGGTGATAATTCTGGTGAACGTTTTTAGGTACGTCCAATAAAATAATGTTACAATGGCTGTAACACAAATTTCAGATGCAAAATCATGGGAAGTAGATGTCATAAATTCTGACATTCCTGTATTTGTAGACTTTTGGGCCGAATGGTGTGGTCCATGTAGAATGGTAGGTCCAGTAGTTGAAGAACTGGCAGCTGACTATGATGGCAAAGTAAAATTTGTCAAGGTTAACGTTGATGAAGCCAACGAATTGGCATCAAAATACAACGTCTTTAGTATTCCAACTTTAATCCTCCTTAACAAAGGTGAAATTGTCAGTCAGCAAGTAGGAGCCGCATCTAAAGAATCATACCAAGGTATGATTGATAGAGCACTCGCATAACTTTCTACACGTTTTTCCTCTTTTTTGATCCTAAAGTAATTAATATTCCAAAAATTGAGTCAGATTATGTCATTTGGTGAAGTAGATACTCTTGGTATGTTATTTGACAAACTACAGAGTTTGTTTGATGAGTCTCAAGGATACTATGAATCATTTCTTGATACAAACAACATGTACAAGAAAGGACAACTCAGTGACAAAGAATTCTTCCAAAAATTAGGAGATTATACAGTTGCATATTCTGCATTAGAATTTTTAGCTATCAAAGTAATCTTTGAATTAAAAAAATCTGTTGGTACTGGTTCTGGAAACACACAATCTCCTGGATTGATGCCAGGAATGGGTCAACCTGGAATGATGGCTGGCGGAATGGGTCAACCCCCAAGAGCTGGAACTGCAGATAACCCTGTAGGTGGAAGTCCACCAGGAATTGTATCTGCACAAGAAGCATTTGGAGATGTTGGAACTTTACCATCCCCTGATCCTGCTTTGATGCCAAGACAACAAGCACCACCACAAAGTGGAAATGGATGTTCTTCATGTGGTTCACCACTTAGAACAGGTGCAAAGTTTTGTACAAAGTGTGGCGCTAAAGCATAAAATTAATAATTAAAAATTATTTTCTTATTCTTGTGTATTTCCACATTCAGGACAGAATTTTGCAGTAGCTGAAAGACTTGTTCCACATTCAGAACAAAACTTTCCATCTGGAATTTGTTCATTGAATGCATTTCCAACAACTGCTGAACTTTTTACTGCCCCTGATGGAACATATGTTTCATCATCAATTAAGACTGGCTCAAAGTCCTGTTCTACTAAATATGTCATCATTCTTGGAATTCCTTTTCCATCATTTTTTGGATCTGGAACTGAATCTCCTAACCAAAATGCAAATCTCATTAGAGTTAATTCTGGAGTAGAAAATGCTAGAGTATGCTTTGACATGTAATCTTGTGCAGCTTTTTTGCCGTCAAAACCTTCCATGTCGATGGTATTTTCTATTTATGTATAATAGTTTCTGGAAAAGTGGACCGGGAGGGAATCGCACCCTCGACATCCTCGTTGCGAACGAGGCATTATACTCCTAAACCACCGGCCCTCAGAATACCTCCCTGTGTTGTTCTTTTATTCATTTTCTCAACGCATAATAGCCAGAATTTCATAAAATTTACAGATGACATATGATACTGTAATTGTTGATTCACATGTTATTCTCCCTCAAGGAATGATTGAGAAAAATATCTTAATTGATGAGGGAAAAATTGTAGGATTTACAACTGATATTCCAGCATGTGATCATAAAATCAATGGAGCAGGCCTAGTTTCAGTTCCAGGCCCAATTGACACACATGTTCACTATGGAGTTTATTCTCCAATAGATGAAGCCGCAAAAACTGAATCTCATGCAGCAGCAATAGGTGGAATTACAACTATGATGAGGATGTTAAGGTTAGGTGATCCATTCACTAATTCTTTACAAGCTCAGCTTGATACTGCATCTCAAAAACATTATGTTGATTATACAATACATGCTTCTATTTTTACACCACAACAAATCAATGAAATGAACTTTTGTGTTGAAAAAGGAATTACATCTTTTAAAATTTACATGAATCTTGGTGGTGAAGTTGGGCATGTATACATGGACATGCCGCCAAATTCCCCTGATCTTGTTGCAGCTGAAGTAAATGTTACTGATGAATTAGTTAAAGCAACAGTGAAAAGTGCTGCCGAACTTGGTTGTCCTGTATTAGTTCATGCCGAAGATTACGAGTCATGTGGTTGTGGAATTAAAACTGCAAAAGAAAAAAATCAAGATGGATTATCTGCATGGTCTTCTAGTCGTTCACCCGAATTTGAAGCTAAAGCAATCAAAACTGTATCAAAGTTTGGTAGGGATTATGACTGTGTAATTTATTTTGTTCACATTGGTTCAGAACGTGCACTAAAACAAATTGAAGAAGAGAAAAAACTTGGAACAAAAATCTTTGTAGAAACATGCCCACACTATCTTACACTATCTTATGAGAAACAAACTGGATATCTTGCAAAAGTAATGCCTCCAATTAGAACAGAAAATGATAGATTGGCAATATGGAATGCATTATCTAATAATCAAATTGATACTATAGGTACAGATCATGTTGCAAATCAACTCAAACTCAAACTAGATGGTGAAAATGTCTGGAGTGCACTTGCAGGTTTTCCTGGAATAGGCACGGTAATCCCTATTTTGTTAAATGATGGAGTTAATCAAAACAAGATTACCCTAGAACAGTTTGTTCGTTTTACTAGTACAAACGCTGCTCAAATTTTTGGAATGTATCCTCAAAAAGGAACTTTGGAGAAAAATTCTGATGCTGATGTAGTGATGATCGATTTGAAAAAGGAGAAAACAGTGACTTCTGATTTGTTTGGAGGATTCTCTGACTATATTGTGTATGAGGGAAGAAATCTAACAGGATGGCCTGTCAAAACAATGGTTAGAGGGGAACTAGTTGCTGAAAACTTTGAGGTAATTGGAAAACTTGGTCATGGTAAACTAGTTGAGAGAAAAATTAACTTATTTTCTAAATAATTATTTACCTGTTCTAACTTTTCTGATGCCTTCAATAATTTCATGTATTGGTTTTGTTCCACTACCAATGAATAATGCACTAATTATTGCATCTGTCCAAAACAAGTCTAACGTAAATGAATCACTGGTTACTCCTAAAACTTGCAATAATCCAATTTCTATAGATGATAATATTATTCCTGGAATCATTGCAATCACACATGATATTCCCCAATTCAGTGCTTCTTGTTTTGCTAAATGTATGGATTTAAGAGATCGTGCTTTTGATATTAGCTCATCATGTTCCGCTAATTGTTTATCATATATAGCGAGAAGCATATGTTCATGAACTATTTTCAAGGTGTTTCAGATTGTTTATTCGTATTTACCTTAGGTAAAATCATCTAATCTCTAGTTTTTTGATGATTTTTAGTTCACGAACTTTATCTTTTCGCTATACTCTACTTACATTATCTGATCTCTTTTCATATTCAGCATATGATTCAATTAAATTCTTATTTTGTTGTATTGTAACTTTTAAATCTGTATAGATTGCGTTTATTTTATCAATTTCATTTTGTTCTATACCTTTCTTTGTTAATAATTCTTTAAGTTTATCATACTCATCTTCGATTGTTATTGTTTTTTCTATTTCTTCCTTGGTTATTTCAAATTTCTTTTCCTTCTTTTGTTCCTCTTCACTAAGTCTTTTCACATATTTGTTATGATCATCTATGGTCGTTTCTAATTTTTCAAGTATGAATTTCTGTCTAAATTCTAAAATTATATTTGGTGTTTTTAGAGGTGCACTTCCCAATTTTTCTGCAAGTTTGTCTCTCATTTTTGTTAAAACTGCAATTTTTTCATCTGGGTTGAAATGTTCTTCACGATGTTCTTTGTCTCCTAAATGAAATGATTTTCTGGCAACTACGATTCTCTCAATAATTTGAGATGGGATTAAAAATGCTGCAAGTAAAAGTAATACAGAATCAAGTTTCAAACCTATATCTGGTTTTGTTGAAGGTGTTTCTGCTATTGATACATTAAACCACGAAATTCCTGTATTTCCTTCTTTGTCTTCAATTAATGTCGTTAGAATGTATGATCCTACAGCTGTATTATTTGGAATTTGAATTGTGCCAAAAATTGGAAGTGAACTATTTGATTGTAATATTTTTGTTTCAAACTTCTCCACAAAATTAATTTCTGTCATATTTCCAATAATTACTGGTTTACCTATTTCTGCATCTATTTTTTGATTATTTGTAACAATAATTGTTATTTCTATTTTTTTACCTGCAAATGTACTAATTGTTTCTGGAAGTATAATTACATCTAGTTCACTTTGAGGTTTTTCTACTGCATATGCATTCTCTGAATGAATTACTATTGATAATACAAAAAATATGAATAATATCCAAGTAATACGCACACAGATAGTTAATACTATCATAATAAAAGAATTTATGAAAAATTCTAAATAATGTCGAATTTGCCGCCTGTTTTTGCTCGATAAATTACATCTGGCTTTCTCAAGAATATGCCTGATTCTAGTACGCCTGTAGTTTGTTTAATTTTTTGAGTTAATGCTTTAGGATTTCTTATTGTTCCAAAATCACAGTCCAAAATTATATTTCCATTTTCTGTAAAGAATGGATATCCTCTATCAAGTGAGCGAATTTGTGCATCTCCTCCTAGTTTTTTTATTGATTTAACAACTGAATTTCTTGCAAGTGGATGAATTTCCACTGGAACTGTTCTTGTGAAATTTTTTACAAACTTTGTCTTGTCTGCCATAACTACAACTTTTTTTGCAAGACTAAACAAAATATTTTCTCTAAGTAAAGCTCCACCACCTCCTTTGATTACATATTTTTGTGAATCAATTTGGTCTGCACCATCAAACACCACATCGATATGTTCTACTTGATCAGCTTCTACTAGATGTATGCCACCTTTTTCTGCAATTAATTTAATTTGTAATGACGTTGGAACTCCTAAAATATTATAATTTTTCAGTTTGATTAATTTTGCAAGTGATTTTACAAGCGCAGTAGCTGCTCTACCACTACCTAATCCAATAACATAATCATCTTTTACAAATTTTAAAGCATCACTTGATAATGCCTTGATGGCATCATCATATGTCAATTATTCTACCTCTGCTTGATCAAGCTTTGATAATACTTTCATGATATCACCTTTGATTTTATCTAAATCATCGGCATCATCATCAAAGTCATCATCTAGTGTAACTAGTTTTTCTTTAATTGGTTCTGGAAGTGCTTTATGTTCAGTAATTTTTGCTACTTCTTTCTCAATGTCAGGTTTTGATTCTATAGTAGGTTCAGGAGTAACTGATTGGATAATCTCGATTTTATCCTCAACCTTTGGTTTTGGTTGAATGATTTCTTGAACAATCTTTTCTTTTGGTTTAACCACTGGTGGTTCAACTGTTGGAACTACTCTTGGTTGTGGCATTGGTTTTGTAACTTGTTTTGCTTCTTCAAATAATGGGAATTTTGGTTCCTTTCGTGAAATGTTTGTAAGAGTTGTTAATTCAAATGATTGTCTTGATTTTGTTGGAGGAATTTCAATTGGATCCATTTTACTTTCTTTTGGTTTGTCAAAACTAAATGGCTTGGATAATGTTTGTTTTGATTCTTGTTTTACTTTAGGATCTTTTATTTTTGGTGTTTCAACTTTAGCACTTGACATCTTTGATGATAGTTCATACAATCTATCATCTAGTTTGGATAATTTCTGATCCATTAATGTGATCAAACCATCTCCAACTGGGCCCAAGTCTGGATGGTTACTTGCTTGTTCAAGTTTTTCTAACTTTGCTAGAACGATTCCTAGTTGATGTTGATACTTTAACAATAATTTGTCTTTTTGAATTTTAGAAAACTCTGATTCTGCTTGATATAATCTTGAAATAGTTTTAGTAAGAATGTCTTTTTCAATTTTTAATGAATTAACTTGACTTTTGATATGTGAACTTGCACCAAGACTAAGTAATTGATTTTTGTCTCTGGGCATTTTACGTACAGCAGCGGCTGTAGCAACACCTGCTAATGAGCTAAGAATAAGAACAATCTCTTGCATCTATGTATACCATTTAATCCAGGAATACTTTCTGCGTTTAGCCTCTGGGAATCCACAACTTGCACATTGGTGATGACGTTTGTGAAGTGAGTTCTTACCACATCGTCTACATCTGATGTGAACTTTCTTCTTTGTAAAACCACCCATAGAAGTTGTGCCTTTAGTCATTGCAAATCACCTAATTTTGTGCCGGTGGAGGAGATATCATTACGACATTGTCTCCTCTAACCACAATGCTACCGAGGCTTTTTGAATCGCCTTCAGCAGGAATTTCCTCTGAAGAATCGAGTAGCAGGTTCATGTGTTGGTCAAAACCTAAAAGAGTACCTCTAATGGTCTTGTTTCCTTTGAGTTTTATCAATACTACTTGACTGATACTCTCATCCAATACTTTTACTGCCATATCAACGGACATCAATAATCACTTATTGACTTGGATATTGAGGCGTTATATTAAATTTCCATTGGTGAAACTATGAGCTATGCCCAGTAAGGCAAGTTTGACACTTTTTTCCAAGGTTTTCAACAATTTCAGCTAAAATCATCTGTCCTTTTTTCTTTGTAGCTTTTCTAGGATCTCCCCAAATTCCATTTTTGGTGGCTTTGGGAAATGATTGGTTTGCTAATTTTCCTATCTTTGCAATTTCTTTCTTTGTCATTTCATCAGTAATGAGTCCTCTTTTTGCTAATTTCATTTTAACATTTTTTGAAATTGCCAGCATTAGGGATGTTTCAACAAATCCTGCATGATCAAACTCTCTATCCATGAAATGCCAATATGATAATGGGAATACTTTGAGCTTGTTCTTTGAGATTTTCTTGAGTTTCACATCTAGATTCTTTATTGGTTTTAGATTTCCATGGTGACCATTAATTATGAAAACTGTTTTGATGTTGTTTGATAGTAATGATGTACACAAATCAGTTAGAACTGTACGTAAAGTTGATTCTCTGATGCTCAAATTAAAAAATGGTGCATGCTCAAATGAAACTCCGTAATTGAGTGTAGGAAGCAAAAGATATCCTTTTTTTTCTGAGATTTTTCTTGCAACCTCAGTAACGATATCTGAATCAGTTGATACTGGTAAATGTGGTCCGTGCTGTTCTATTGAGCCTACAGGAATAATTGCAATTTGATTTTTCTTTATGATTGATTTTCTTAGAATTGGATCAAACTGATTTTTGATTTCTGTCATTTAATTCACTTAGATTTGATGTGAACCTTTCTCCAACGAACTTCGAGTTTATTTTCTAAATGCATTTTCATTGCTTTTACCAATGTATCTGCCTCTAGTTTTTGTCCTTTTGTTTTTATTTTCTCTAATGTGTCATTTGGATCTACTTTGAAAGAGTCTTGGAAAATTATTGGTCCTTGATCCAAGTTTTCTGTTACATAGTGGGATGTGACACCAACAATTTTTGTACCTCTCTCATAAGCTTGTGCATATGCTAAAGCTCCTGGGAAAGCTGGTAACAATGAAGGATGAATGTTAATTATTCTATTTGGATATCTCCACACAAAGTTAGGACTAAGAATTCGCATGTATCTTGCTAGAGAAATTAAATCAATATGATATTTTTTACATATTTGAATAATTTTTTCTTCTGCATTTGTTTGAATTTTGTCTTCTACTGCTACAAATGGAATTTTTGCTTTCTTTGCTAATGGTTCCAACGATTTTTCTGTACCAATAATTACTGAGATTTTTCCTTTAAGTGACTTTGAATTTGCAAGAATTGTTTGAAGACAAAGTGGTTCTTTAGTAACTAGTACTGCAATATTTTTTTGAGAATTAGTTTCATGATGTGTACTGACATCCATTTTTTCTTTCTTAGCAAGACTTTGAATGTTTGAATCAAATTTTTTGACATCAACTGTTTTTGAAAAAGATACTTCTAGATACATACCAAAAAGACCTTTGATTACATTCTGATTCACTTTCTCAATGTTTCCACCTTTAGAAAATGCAAAATTAGTAAATGTAGCTACAATTCCTTCTCTGTCTTTACCTACTACTGTAATTCCTACTACTGTCTTTTTCATGACTTTGTTTGCTGAAGATTTTCTCATTATTAATCATTCACAGAAATCAAAATGGTGCGGGAGATGGGATTTGAACCCACGAAATCCTAAGATATAGGGTCCTAAGCCCTACGCCTTTGACCAGGCTGGGCGACTCCCGCAACGGATTTGCCATTAAACACAAATTTATCTATTATTGCAGTGTATTGTGGCAAAATTTTTTGGAACAAATGGTATTCGTGGAGTTTTCTCTGAAGATTTCACGTTAGAATTTGTTCATGATATGACACTTGCAATTGGAACTTATTTTGAAAAAGGACCTATATTGATTGGATATGACGGACGAGAATCAAGTCCTGTTATTTGTAAAGTCATAAGTTCTGCGCTTAATTCTATTGGAATTGATTGTAATGTTGCAGGAATTGTCCCTACTCCTTGTCTTGAATTTGCAGTAAAGAGTCTTGGATATTCTGGTGGAATAATGATCACAGCATCTCATAATCCCTCTCAATACAATGGAATCAAACCATGTGCAAGTGACGGAGTAGAGATTTTACGTGAAGATGAATTAATTATTGAGGATATTTACTTGGAAAAAAATTGGTTGGGAAAACCTACTTTGTGGGGTATAACTGGTTCAGAAAACAAAGCAATTGAAACATATCTGAAAGGAATAGTTTCACATATTGATTCTAAACTAATAGAATCAAAACATTTCAAAGTTGTTTTAGATTTAGGCAATGGTGCACAAGCATTATCTGCACCTAACTTTTGTGAACTACTTGGATGTAAAACATATCTTGTAAATCCAAATATTGATGGTACCTTTCCAGGACGTGGTTCAGAGCCAACCCCACAAAATCTTTCAGAACTTTCACAAACTGTAAGGGAAAACAATGCTGATGTTGGAATTGCTTTTGATGGGGATGGTGATCGAAGTATTTTTTGTGATAACAATGGTGATATCTTAACTGGTGATAAGTCTGCGCTAGTTCTTACACAACATATTCTAAAGAAAAATCCAAACTCTTTAGTTGTAACTTGTTTGAATTCTGGTTCAAACATTGAAGTTGTGGCTGAGAAATTCAATTCTAAAGTAATTAGAACTAAAGTTGGGAGTGTTGAAGTTTCTAGAAAAATGGTTCCAACTGATGCACTAATTGGATTTGAAGAAAATGGTGGTTACATGTATGGAAAACACAACCAAGTAAGAGATGGTTGTATGACTTTGGCATTAATGCTTGACTTGTTAGCAACTTCTGGAAAATCTCTTACCGATGAGATTGATAATTTATCTCCTTCTTTTACTACTAAGGACAAAGTGCCATGTTCTGCTGATAAGGTACCTGAATTGATTTCTTCTCTAAAAGAAGAATTCCCTAATGCTGATACTTCAGATGGAATCAAAATTTCAATTGATCCCAAAAATTGGGTGATGATTAGACCAAGTGGAACTGAACCAATTGTTAGAGTATATGCAGAAGCAGAAAGTCAGGAGAAATTAGATACTTTGATGTCTCAATATCTAGAAAAAGTCAGCTCTATTATTTCCAGATAACACTTTTAAAACCAAACCCAGCGATGGATAGAATGGAGAATGAACCCCTAGGGTGACGAAGTATGGGAAAAGCATATTATGTTAAATTTGAGACGCCAGAGGACCTTGTTAATCCAATCTTAGAGGCTGTTAGAGTAGCATCAACTAGCGGTAAAGTCAAGAAAGGAACTAACGAAGCAACAAAGGCAATTGAACGTGGTACTAGTAAACTAATTGTAATCGCTGAAGATGTTGAACCACCAGAGGTAGTAGCCCATCTTCCAATTCTATGTGAAGAACAAGGTGCAGCATATGCATTTGTTCCAAACAAAGAGGAATTAGGCAAATCATTAGGTATTGATATTACTTCTGCCGCTGCAGCAATTTTGGATGCAGGTGATGCACAACACATTGTAGACCAAGTTGTATCATCCATAGCTAAAATTAAAGGCGGTAAGACTGAAGAATGAGTCAAAATGCTGAAGAAGTAGTTCAATCTGAAATTATTCAAATTGTTGGTAGAACCGGCATTGCTGGTGAAGTAATTCAAGTTAGAGTTAAAGTTCTTACTGGTAAGGATAAAGGTAGAATTCTTACAAGAAACGTCAAAGGTTCTGTTAGAATGGGAGAAATTCTAATGCTAAGAGAAACTGAGAGAGAAGCAAAGAAAATCAAATAGGTGTTTAGATGAGTCTTTTAGTTAAACCATGTAATTTCTGTGATAGACCAGTAGCCAAAGGTTCTGGTACTATGCTTGCAAAAAATGATGGAACAGTTCTATGGTTCTGTTCTGCAAAATGTAAAAAGAATACACTAGTCCTAAAACGTGATCCAAGAAAACTAAAGTGGACAAAAAAATACGTTAAAGGCGGAATTAGAAAGAAGTAGAATTGACTGAACAATCCTTATTCATTGTAAAGCCTGATGCCGTAGCTAGAAATCTAGTTGGTGAAGTTGTATCAAGATTTGAAAGAAAAGGATTCAAACTTTTGAAACTAAAGATGTTTACATTTACTCAAGCTCAAGCAGAAAATTTTTACGGCGTTCACAAAGACAAACCATTCTTTGGTGAATTAACATCCTTTATCACATCAGGACCTGTAGTTGCTGCTATCATTGAAGGAAATAATGCCATTGCAACTACTCGAATAATGATTGGTGCAACAAAATCATTTGAAGCAGATCCTGGTTCTATTAGAGGAGACTTTGGATTAGGATTTAGTGAAAATATTATTCATGCATCAGATTCCCAAGAAAGTTTTGATCACGAATCGAGGGTAGCATTTGAGTGATCTGATTTGCAAATTCGTCAGCCCATAGTGGCAGTTCTTGGTCACGTAGACTCTGGAAAAACATCTCTCTTAGATAGAATTCGTGGAACAGGTGTTCAAGGCAGAGAAGCAGGTGGAATTACTCAACATATTGGTGCAAGTTTTCTTCCAACTGAAACAATCAAAGAAATGTGTGGTCCACTATACAAAAAACTAGAGCAAGCAGAAAATAAAGTTCCTGGACTTTTAGTTATTGATACACCAGGACACGAAGTTTTTACAAATCTTCGTTCTAGAGGTGGCTCTGCAGCTGATATTGCAATACTTGTAGTTGATGTTAATCGAGGATTTCAACCTCAAACAAATGAAAGCTTGAAAATTTTACAAAGCAGAAAAGTTCCCTTTGTTGTTGCACTAAACAAATGTGATCAAATCTCTGGATGGAGAAAATCTGATACAAAATTTATTTCACAAGCAATTAAAGAGCAAGATACATCAATTCAGACTGATCTAGATCAGAAAGTCTATGATGTTGTAGGGACTTTATCTATTCTAGGTTACAAATCTGAAGCATTTTATCGTATAGAAGATTTCAAATCTGAAATTGCCATCGTTCCAATTTCAGCACGTTCTGGGGTTGGAATTCCTGAATTACTCAGTGTTTTGGTAGGTTTGACACAACAATATCTCCAAAAAAGACTAGATCAAGTGGAAAAAGAACCTCGTGGTATTGTACTTGAAGTAAAAGATGAGGTTGGATTGGGCCAAACTGCAAATGTTATCTTGATTGATGGTATAATCAAAAAAGAAAATAGTATCGTTGTTGCAAAACGAGATTCAGTTATAGTAACAAAACCTAAGGCCTTACTCTTACCAAAACCTCTTGATGAAATGCGTGATCCTCGTGATAAATTCAAACCGGTTCCTCAAGTAGAAGCAGCAGCTGGTCTGAAAATTGCATCACCTGACCTTGAAGGCGTCCTTCCCGGAAGTACTCTTTATGTTGCATCAAATGATGAGGAGATTGCCAAATACACCAAACTCATCGAGTCTGAAATGAAATCTGTGTTTATTGATACTGAGACTAATGGGGTTATTTTAAAATGTGATACTATAGGCTCACTTGAGGCAATAGTTGAGATGCTTAAACGCTCACAAGTTCCTGTTGCAAAAGCAGACATTGGTCCTGTAACTAGACGTGATGTAATTGAATCAAAAGCTATCAAAGAAAAAGATCGACATTTAGGAATTGTTTTGGCTTTTAATGTCAAAGTTTTACCTGATGCAAAAGAGGAATCCGAAACAAGTCACATAAAATTATTTGAAGACAAAGTAATTTACAGTTTAATTGACAACTACAACGCTTGGGTAGAAGAAGATTCTGCAAATGAAGAAGATGCAATGTTTGCAGAGTTGACACCAATTTCTAAATTCACATTCATGAAAGGAATGGTATTTAGAAATAATAATCCTGCAGTGTTTGGTGTACATGTAGATGTTGGAAATCTAAAACATAAAATTCCATTTATGAATATGGCTGGACGTAAAGTAGGATATGTTCACCAACTTCAACTTGACAAAAAAACTGTATCTACTGCAAAAACTGGAGATGAAGTAGCATGTTCTGTAAAAGATGTAACCATTGGCAGACAAATCTTTGAAGAAGAAGTGTACTATACATTCCCACCATCACATGAGGCAAAGCAAATTCTAAAAAAATTCATGCATAAACTTAGTCCTGAAGAACAAGAAATATTCAATGATATAGTTAGAATTCAAAGAGAACTAGAACCAGTATACGGTTACTAGCTAGAGTGCTTTTTACAAATCATATGAATTCCAGGGGCACCAACTGCTCCCATCATCTTATCTACAATTTGTCCTGATTTGAACATGATAAAAGTTGGAATTGATTGTACTGCATACTTCATTGAGATATTTTGATTTTGATCAACATTGACCCTTGCAAATTTTACGTTTGGATATTTTTTTGAGAGACTCTCAAATATTGGGTGCATTGATTTGCATGGACCGCACCACTCTGCCCAAAAATCGACCAATGTTGGATTTTCAGCAGATATTGTCTGGTCAAAATTAGAGTCGTTCAAATCTATGATTCCAGGCTCGATTTTAGGCTCTGGTTTTGGTTTGAGCATCTCTTCCATCTTTTTTTGCATAATTTTTGCAATTTCTGGATCTTCAGACAATGCTCTTTGAGGTTTAATTCTACTAAAAAATCTATACTGATGGTTGTGGTTGTTCATCAAGTGATTTTACTGGAATTGCTTCGAATCTCCTTGATTTACAAATTGGGCATTGGTCGATATATTTTGTAAAACTAACAGAGGTGTATGCAATTCCACATTCTCCGCAAATTCTAAGATTTCTACCAAGTTTTCCCATAATTTAATATGAAAAAGTATTGTGATTAAAACTTAGCTTTCAAAATAATTTACCAAAACTGCCACCATGGCTTTACATCTGGTCTTTCTACAATTGTACAAACACCATCAATTAGTTTTGTTCCAGGGCCACAAATGCCAAATTTCTTCTCTTCAACTTTTGGTTCTTCTAATCCAACTGCTTGATAAATTGAATCATATTCTGTAAAGTTATCATCAAACCATTTCTTGTAACTAGCTTCATTGGTATATCTATCAACATAGCTTTGTGGATCTTTGGTTTTATCAACAAAAGATGCTGGTATTTGCAGTGGTTCTTCTAATCCAACTGCTTGATAAATTGAATCATATTCTGTAAAGTTATCATCAAACCATTTCTTGTAACTAGCTTCATTGGTATATCTATCAACATAGCTTTGTGGATCTTTGGTTTTATCAACAAATGATGCTATTCCTAATTCTTCTGGCTCTGTAATTGGGTCTGGTTCTATTATTAGTGGACTATCCAATATATCATTGACAGTAATGGTAAGTGTCTCTCTATCTGAAAGCCCATCTTTTTTTGCAACTACATCAAAGGCATATGTTTTTCCTCCATCAGAACTAGTTGGAGTCCATGAAAACACACCTGTATTTGAAATAATTTTACTTCCTGCCGGTGGACTATTTGCTAAACTAAAAACTACATCTTTAACTGAATTATCTGCCAATTTGGCTGTAAATAGCAACAATTTCCCCTCGTCAATAGTTAATTTGCCTAATGGACTAAGTTGGATATTTGTTGATTTTGGAGTAGCCGAAAATTCGTTTGATGGGTCACTTGTTCCTGCATCATTAATTGCTGAAACTCTGTAAGTGTACATTGAATTAACTGATAGATTCTTGTGAGAATATGTTCTAGTGTCACTTTTAGTATCTGCAACTAGCGTACTGTATGAACTTCCATCTTTCTTAAATTCAATTTTGTAGCCTAGGATTGGAGTATTCCCATCTTCTACTGGGGGACTCCATGCTAAATTAATTTGAGATGATGAAACAATTGTTGCAGTTAATTTTATTGGTGATGAAGGAACAGTCACTTGAACTGCAGTTGATGATAATGGATCTTCAATTGTATTGGTTGAATCATCTCTTGGTGTTGCAGAAGCTGTTGGTGATTCACCAGTAACTCCATATCCAATGCTTGCACTAACTGCAAAGAAGTATTCCTTGTCTGTTTGTAAACTTGTGACAACAAATGATGTTGTTCCAGAATTTGTACTTCCTACTGAATCATATACTCCTGGAATTACTTCTCTCATGATATTATAACCACTAATTGTTTGACCAAAAGTTTCAGATGGTGGTAACCAAGAAAGTTTGATCTGAGTTGGTGCAATTGCATTTGCAGTTAATGCTGTTGGAGTTGTTGTATGTTCAGGTTTTATTGAAACACTTGATGTAGAAACACTGGTTCCTTCTGAATTTATTGAATATACTCGATAATAATGTGTGTCATCTGAATTTAGTCCTTGATGAATAAATGATGTTGAAGTACTATCTGAATTTTCAGTTATTGTAATGTAATCCCCTGAACCAATTTTATATTCTAATTTGTAACCTGTAATTTTTGGAATATTTTCATCCATTTCAGGCTCATCCCATGTAATTATTACTGAAGTAGGTGACACTGGTTCTGTTTCTAGATTATCTGGTTTATCTGGAGTTAAGACTGTGGGTCCTGAATTTAGATCAAATGCTTGAATTCTATCATTGTCTGAATCTGCAACAAATAGCAAATCATTTTTTGTATCAAGAGCTATTCCCATAGGAGTATCAAATTTACCGTTTGTTGTTCCAGAAGATCCAAATTCTTCAACAAAACAAACTCCATTTACTATTTCTTCAGTTACTGATGGGCAAGTATTACCACTAACTATTTCAAAAATTTGTATTCGATTGTTATCTGAATCTGCAACATAAAGTAAATCATCTGTTGGGTCATATGCTAGTCCTCCCGGATCATCAAATTCCCCCTCATCATTTCCAGAAGATCCAAATTCTTCAACAAAACAAACTCCATCAACTACTTCATCAGTTCCATTTGGACAAGTAGTACCAATTACTAATTCAAAAATTACAATTCTATCATTACCCGAATCTGACACATACAACATTTGTTCAGAATTATCAATTACCATGAATGTTGGATTTTGAAAATCATCATTACCATCAAATGAATCAAATTCAAACATAAAGTTGCCAGCTGAATCAAATACTGATATTGAATCCCTTTCAATGTTAGAAACTAGGATTTCTTTAGTTGATTCTTGTATTACTATTCCTTTAGCAGTACCCAAGTATTCATTATGTCCACTATCTGATGAACCAAATTTTGATTGAAATTTCCCATCATCATCAAATATTTGAACTCGTTCATTATCTGAATCTACTACAAAAAATTCGCCTGAAGCATCGCGAGATATTGCAAGTGGTTTGTTAAATTGACCATCTCCATCATCATCTGCTCCATCTGCATTGTCATTACAATTTTCGATTTCTACAATATCACAAAATGTTCCATATTCAAAATTAAAATCCCCATCGTCTTCAAATACACTGATTCTATCATTATTGCTATCTACGATGTAGATGTTTTTTGCATTTTTATCTAATATTACATCTATGGGATTATCAAATTCATCATCATCTGCTCCTGATGAACCAAATTTGAAAGAAAATTCTGGTTCAGCGTATGCTATTTGAATAGATACAATACAAAGTGTGACTAGGAAACTAAGAATTATTTTATTTTTCAATGCGTAACTATCCACCTTGATTCAAATTTAATAAATCCAATAATAAATTTCACTACCCATTTGATCAATTGAGATTTACAATTTTTACCGATTTTTCTAGATTTTGATGTATTTTCTAGTTTTGATAATAACAATTGCTGGTATTGCTACATACATTCCCAAATTCATCAAAATCACGCCAATTCCGTAACCTAATACTTCAGATTCTGATTCTGCATGTGACATGACAGATAATGTTGATAGCAACGGCGTAATTCCAATTTTTACCATCTCTTTGAATACTGGACTTTCTCTTTCCATGTCTGCGATATATGGTGAGAATGAATAGTATAATGAATTAAATCCAGTCAAAAATGAAACACCTGAATCAGTACTCATTAATTGATTATCTCTAATTTCTCTAAGTAGTTGTACTTGTGGTGCCATTTCCGAACCATAGGTAGCTGTTGCAATTAGACAACCTCCGCCTTCAGTATTATTTACAATTACACACATTCCATTAACAAGATCAGTGCCTGTTCCACATTCTCCAAATTCTTCTTCTTCAATTTCTTGCTCTTCTAATCCTACTGCTTCAAAAATTGTAATGTCTGGATATGTTTTATCAAACCATTCTTTGTATGTGGCTTCATTGGTATACCTATCAACATAGTATTGAGGATCTAAATCAGGATCTACAAATGATGCTAATACTTTTGGCTCTTCTAATCCAACTGCTTGATAAATTGAATCATATTCTGCAAAGTTATCATCAAACCATTTCTTGTAATTAGCTTCATTGGTATATCTATCAACATAACTTTGCGGATCTTTGGTTTTATCAACAAATGATGCTGGTATTTGTAGTGGCTCTTCTAATCCAACTGCTTGATAAATTGAATCATATTCTGCAAAGTTATCATCAAACCATTTCTTGTAACTAGCTTCATTGGTATATCTATCAACATAACTTTGCGGATCTTTGGTTTCATCAACAAATGATGCTGGTATTTGTAGTGGTTCAGGAGTAATTTGTTTTGGTTCAGGTTCTGGCTCTTTTACTGGTTCAACATAAGCTTGTTTTATGGTGATCTTGATTGATTCTTTGTCTTCTTGACTTCCATGATTTACTATGACATCAAAATTGTAAACCACGTCTTGTATGTTGCCTTGTGACTTTGATGGAGTCCAAATAAATTTCCCTGTACTTGAATTAATTGTTGCACCTGTTGGTTCATTCTTTAAACTAAAAATTGGATCTTTAATTGAACTATCAGTAATGCTAGCAGTAAACGTAATTGTTTTTTCTACTTCTACAGTTCTATCTGAAATTGAATTTAATTGTAAAATTGCATCTGGAACTACAAACACTTTGTCTCCATCAAACTCTAGCTTGATTGTAAAGCCTTGATGTTCTTTTTCAGTATCTGAAAAGGCAGTGGCATTATAGATTCCTGTATTTTGGAAGAAATTTGACGCTTGTCTTGGTATTACAGAAAATTCTCCTTGTTGAGGTGTTGGATCTGAGAGCATTCCTTCAAAATTTCCATGACTGTCACGAATTATAACAAAAATTACATCTGTTGCGTTTTGAGTTCCGATAAACACTAAATTCTCATCTTCTGTGTAAAAGTTCTTTTCAAGTGACATTGAAGAGACTGATGCATAAGCTGGGGATAACATTAGTACAAACAGCGAAAATACTGCCAAAAATCCTATTTTTGTTCTCACAATACTGATTTTACAACAAGGACTTTTAAAAAATACGACTAATTTCTTCTATAGATTTGAGAATAATTATTCACAAACTCTACAAATCAAGTAAAAATCGCATGTAGACACCATCATCTTGTCTTATCTCCATATCGTAAAATGTAGGTGCTTTGATTTCTACCTTGAAATTGTGCTTTTTAACATCTAATGGTTCACCATATGCTATTGCATTAATTGTATAGCCGTTGTTTTGCTTAATATCAAATTCTACTCTTTTGATTGCAAATCCTTCTGTTATTAGAACAAATGGAATCTCTTCTAACCAACTAAACAAAAGATATCTGACATCTTTTCCACTCGCTGAAAATTCTTTTTGTTCTTTCTCCTTAACCTTGTCTTGATCTAATGTTAGATTAATTTCTGCATCAGCTGCTACAGAAAATGCTTCTTTGAGGTCTTTTGCATTTACCTCTATAATTGCATCAGTTGCATGATCTAAAAACTTGTAACTCAATTAAAAATTTGTAATCTTGCTGATTATTAATTTAGGTGGTATTACTCTGCTTTCTCATCCATTTCTATGAATCCAAAGATGTTTCCCTCAGTATCCATTGCGTTTGAAATCCAACCTATTTTTGGTATTGCTATTTTGGGAACTATAATTTGCCCACCTTTTTCAACAATCTTTTTTGAATATTCATCAACTGATGAAACTGTAATTGTATTGGTTATCCCATTTGCCCTGGCATTCTTTTTGATAGCCCTCCATCAATTCCTGGTTGTTCATCTCCAGTTTTTGCCATCCAATAATCCATTGGTCCATCCCATTTCTCAAATTCCCAATTAAATACTTCCTTGTAGAATTTTTGTGCTCTTTCTGGATCATCAGCTGGAATATCAAACCATGAAACTCTTGGCATGTGTATTTTACTTGGATAAATTATTTAAAAGTAAGCTTTTGTTTTTTGGAATTTCACTATTTTAAAATTAGAATACATTATCATCTATTTCATGAAGGCTACATGTTTTGATGGAAAAAATATGAACTATGAAGAAAACTATACAGATCCTAAACCTGGTGAGGCTCTAGTTCGAGTAAATTTAGCTGGAATTTGTGGAACAGATTTAGAAATTTTAGATGGGTACATGAAGTATAATGGAATTTTAGGTCATGAGTTTGTTGGAACTGTAGAAAAATCTGAAAATCCACAATTAATTGGTAAACGAGTTGTAGGTGAGATTAATGCGGGATGTGGCGTATGTGATTTTTGTGAAAAAGGAATGGATAGACACTGTCCTAACAGAACAGTTCTTGGAATCTTGAAACGTGATGGCGCATTTGCAGAATTTCTTTCATTGCCTGAAAAAAACCTTCATGTAATTCCTGATTCAATTACAGATGAACAAGCAGTGTTTGTTGAGCCTTTAGCTGCTGCATTTGAGATTAAAGAACAAGTAACTTTGCAACCTCAATGGAGTGTAGCTGTAGTTGGTGATGGGCGATTAGCTCAATTAATTATCCAAGTTCTAAAACTAACATGCCCAAACATTACCTGTTTTGGTCGACACAAAAGCAAACTTGAGAGTTTGATAAACATTGGAGTTAAAATAAAAATTGGCATTGAATCATCTGATGAACAATCATTTGATTTGGTAGTGGAAGCTACTGGAAGTAATTCTGGATTTGCAGATACTATGAAATTGATAAAACCTCGTGGAACTGTAGTTTTAAAATCCACAATTGCATCAAAGGAGAGCCTTGATTTGACCCCAACTGTAGTCAATGAAATAACTTTAGTTGGTTCTAGATGTGGTTTATTCAAACCTGCAATAGATGCACTAGATTCAGGAATTGTTTCCGTAAATTCTATGATTGACTCTACTTTTTCATTGGAAAAATTTTCAGACGCAATAGAGCATGCAAAGAAGCCTGATACTATGAAGGTATTTTTAAAACCATAATTTTACTTCATGTGAAATTCATAATCTCATGAAAATTATGTAAAAATTAACTAATACCCGTACATTCCATTCTTTTCATGGATACAAGAATTCTTGGTTATGCTGGAGTTGGAGTAATTTTTGGTTTGATATTATTTTTTAGAGGTTTTAAAACTATGAAAAGAAAAAAACTAATGCAAAGTTTACCTACTTCAAAAATTCGTTCTTTAGCAGTTGGTGTCTCTGAAATTCATAGAAAAGTTGTTCCAAGTAAATCTGGAATTATAAAAAGTCCATTTTCAAATCAAGATTGTGTTTGTGCACGAATAATTATAGAGGAATCAAGTAACACTACTCCTTTTGATATGTTCAAAATCTCTGAAGATGATCGAAAAGACGTTGAAGTAAATTTTGATAAATAAAAAAAGAAAAAAATCCAACTAGAGTTGGAAATTATTTCATTCGTACAATGTCAATTTTGACAACTGGACCATCCCATCCGTGAGCTCTCTGAGATAAATCATCATCTCCAAAGATTCCTGGATGTGGAATGATTACCCCGTCTTCAGCAATTGCTGAATTGGTAGCTCCTGTTCCTTTGTCACTAGAACTTACTCCCGATTCAGCAGCACATGGAGGAACCATGTCTGCAAAGTCTTCAGTATTCATCTCAGTTCTAACATCATATGCTTTGGCATAGACTGTTTTTTCTTTGTAGAATGGAAGCTTTACTGAATCAATTCCAGCAATTCCATCATTTGTACAAACTAACATGCTTGCAAAGGAGAGGTATCTATTTTTTCCATCAGCTGAAACTGTAAATGTCTCAGAATATTGCAAATCTGTATCTCCTGGATCATTTGCTGGGACTAAATGTCCAACTGAACCTTTAACAATATCCATGACTCCTGATTTGCCTTCTAGCTTCTCAACTAGGAGACTAGAATTTCCATTCTCTGCTAGTTGTTGGAGCTGCTCTGATGCCATCTTTCCAACAGTGAATAAGCTAACATCTTTGGAATGTGTAACTAACAATGGAGGAGTTATTGGCTGGCCTGGAGTAATGTTGGTTACAGTTACCTCATACATCTGTGGCTTTGCTGCACTAGATTCAGGTATTCCCGCTACGCTTACAACAGCTAACATTGCAACTATTGCAGTTATGACAAAAATACTTGTCTTTTTTGTTTTCATTAAACTAGTGATTCTGAAAAATTACTTAAGGATTTACTCACTTTAGACCCCAATCTTTTTTGTAACTATCTTCTAGTAATCCAAACAAGAACTGATAATCCAATTGTTTGAATTACATTAATTGCAAACAGATAGTGAGATACCATATCAGCTGACATCATCAATGCTTTGTCATCCATGTATAGTGTAGACCAAAATAGTACGATGACAATATTTTGAATCATTAGTAATGCTGCAACTAGTACTAGACCTGAAGTATAGTATGATCTAATCACTCTCATGTTTTGCACATAAGTTGCAATTACAACTAGTAACAATACAATATTGAGAAATGCAGATACAACTGCAGCTAACATAAAGTCTACCAATGTATACTACTCCTTTGATTCGTTAATTTACTTTGTTCCAATTTTTAACATTATCTCCTCTAAAGCATTTTGATTCTCTTTCATAATTTGTGTTAATTGATATTCTGCACCATAGTCTTTTTCAGCTTTAATTACAAGCTCATTTTTTGCAAGAATTTTTACATGATGAATTACTGTTTTGTGATCTAAATTTAGTACTGTAGAAATCTTGTTTGCATTCATTGGAGTATCCTTGACTAAATTGAGGATTTTTGCTCTGTTTATGCCTCCTCGTGTACCTGCAATGATTGACCAAAGTATCATTTTGAATCTGGGATTTGGGCTTGATTGGCCATTATCTGTACCTGAAAAAGAAAATAACCCTCTTGGAATCAAACTTGAAAATGAAAATATCGGTAAGGCAATTGTTGCAGTAAACACTGATTTTTCAGAATTAGTACTGGTTATAAAAAATTCCTTTTGTGGATTTTTAGTATTATTGTGTAGATAATTCTGCACTACCAAATAAAACACCAAATGCTTTACACCAAATCAAAACTTTGTTGTATTTGCTTAGATCAGTATCATCTGGAATATCATAATTTTGATTACCACTGCTTGCCTTTAGTGCTCCTAAATTAACAAAGTCTGATGCATTTTCATCAGTTGACAAGTAAACATACAAGTCCGGACCATTTGTTGATTTAAAATTCTCTAATCTTAACACATTACTAGTATCTTCTAATGGTATGGTGTATGCATCCCCTTGAGCATCATGAACTCCATCACCAACCCCTACAAATGCTCCTGCATATGACATTGGAATAGATTCCATCATCTCTTCTTCCATCATCATAGCATCATCCTTCATCATCTCTTCTTCCATCATCATAGCATCATCCTTCATCATCTCTTCTTCCATCATCATAGCATCATCCTTCATCATCTCTTCTTCCATCATCATAGCATCATCCTTCATCATCTCTTCTTCCATCATCATAGCATCATCCTTCATCATCTCTTCTTCCATCATCATAGCATCATCCTTCATCATCATGGATTCTTTGTCTTCCATTGTTGATTGAGTAATTGCACCAGTTGGTAATGCCTCATCAATAGTTGATTCTGTAAAGTATGGAGATAACGCAAATGTTGAGATTACTCCAACTATAATCACTGCCATTATAACAGGTACTAGTTTATTCATGCTTGAATGATATCGTATTGGTATATAGCGCGTTTTCCAGTTTTCACCCCAATCTTTAGGCATAAAATATGCCTGTAATCATTTACTCGTAAGGTAATTTAGTACGATTTCATTGGCAAAAACAAATGGAACCTTTTGATTCTTTTCTTGTATGGATTGCAGATTTTTTAGGAGATCATCTTTACGAAGGAATTTTTTTGGCAGCACTACTTGAAACTATAATTCCACCAATTCCTACTTTGGCAATTTTTCCAACTGCTGGGTTTCTAGCATCACAACAAGGAGTTACCCTACTTGGATTAATCCCAATGATTATCCTCGGTGCAATTGGTGCAACCATTGGAACATCTGCAATCTATCTGATTGCATTAAAACTTGGACGAGTTGTTTTACTGAAATATTTGAAATATGTCAAAGTAAATGAAAACAAATTAGAACGAGTTGAAATTTGGTTTGAAAAATATGGTGACAAGGCAGTATTTTTGGGTAGAATGGTTCCAGTAATGAGAGAAATGATTTCAATTCCAGCTGGATTACTCAAAATGAGAATACCAAAATTTGTAACATACACATTTGCAGGTTCTTGTGTTTGGTCTGCAGGAACAATTTTAGCTGGATATTATTTTGGTGAGGCAATTGGTATTACCGCTAGTACAACAACACCATTGCCTTAAATATTAAAAACACACTACTTATGGTAACATCCCATTGTTTTGGCTGGATGATGACAGAGATTCTTCACTACTCCCCTGTAATTGGAGAATTTCTGTTTTAAAAATTACCTAATGTCTTTTGCTTTTTTTCTTCCCAAATTAATTCCCGCATTCCAAGCTGCATTCTCAAAGAATTTACAGTAGCTGGACTGAATCCCTCAAAATGATTATTTGTCATCACCATTGCTAATGGAATATTTTTTATTTCTTGTAGTTTTTTTACCCAATTGGAAATCAATTCTGATTTGTTTTTTGAAACTTTACCAAACTCTGAATCTGGAATAGAACGGTCTCCAATTAATCTAACATATAGATAGTCTGAAGTTATTGGCATTGGATTATTCACTCCTACAACTTCATTCCATACAAGACAGTGCTTGTTTTGTTTGAGATATTTAATGGCATCATCAGTGAACCATGATTCATGTCGTCCTTCAATTGGATATAGAAAATCATCTGGTAACATATCAAAGAGCTCTCCTAGCCTCGGTTTTGCCTCTTTAAATGACAGAGATGGTGGTAATTGTAAAACAAGTGCTGATACTTTATCATGAATTGGAGAGAGTGATGCCAAAAATGAAAATACTTCAGAATTTACTCGGTCTAGTCTTTTTTCATGTGTTATGATTGATGGAAATTTTGCTGTAAATCTAAAATGTCTTGGGGTATCTGCATTCCACCGTCTAACAATTTCTTGTGCAGGAATCCTGTAAAAAGTAGAATTAACCTCTGTAATCTCAAAAATCTGAGAATAATATTTTAGCCATTCTGAACTTTTTAGATTTTTAGGATAAAATGTTCCAGACCATCCTTGGTAGCTCCATCCCGTACAGCCAATCTTAAAATTCATTTAGATTTTTTATAAAATATTTACAAATATACATGATCTTTTTGATCTAGTTTATTATTCTGATTCGCTTACTAGTAGTGAAGACAGAATATAGGATATCCAACCACAATATCCTATTGTCGTGTTACATGTCAATGCCTACCCGCTTGATATCGTAAAGGATAACTCGAAAATTTCTGTCTTCTATTTTGTTAATGTTTAATTTTTGAAGGAAGTTCAATAATGAATCTAGTTGGATTATTTTCAGCAATTATGGTTCCTTGATGTTGCTCTACAAGTGATTTACAACTAGCAAGTCCTAATCCTGTTCCTTCTTCCTTTGTTGTGTATAATGGCTCAAAGATTTTTTCTAGTTTGTCTTCAGGAATTTCTGGTCCATTGTTTTCTACCTGAATAGTTACTTTATCGCCTCTAACCTTGGATGTTATCTTGATAATTCCAATACCTTCTATTGCTTGCATGGAATTTACTACTAGATTGATCAAAATTACTTTCATTGCTTCAAAATCACATTCTATCTCTGCATTTTCAGATACTATCTCCACTGTAATTTTGTCTGATTTTGGTAAATCTGCAAGTACTGATTCAAGTATGTCTTTAATTGGGTGTTTTACAAATTTCATGGGTTTTCCTTTGATAAAGTCAAGTACATTGTCAATTTGATGCGTAATTCTGTACATTGCAGCATTAATTCTTTCAAACTTTTCAAGATCTTCTGGTAACAAATTTGGATTCTTTGCTTTTATCACATCCAAAGACACTTTGATTACTGTTAGTGGATTTTTAATGTCATGTGCAAGACGAGATGAAAGTTCTCCAATTGATGATAATTTCTCTTGCATAATTATTTTTGATTTGTAATTTTCAAGTTCTGCTGACATTTTGTTTAATGAATCTGCAATTTCATTAACATCTGAATTTGATGATGTTGTATCCATTTTAGTAAAATCACCTGTTCCAATTTTTTTGGTTGTATCAATTAATTCCGAAATAGGTTTTGAAACAAATCGTGATGTGAAAGATATTACTATGATTGCAGTAATGGCAGCAACAAGTGATGATCCAACAAATACACTTTTCATGTTTTCTTCAATTTCGTCTACATTACTTTGAATTTTTTCCATTCCAGTAATCTCCATTCTAGAGTTTTTGTCTATGACTTTATGAAAATCAATTTCTGCTTCTTCTAATAGTTGTATAATTTCAGTACTATCTATTTCATTATTTTGATACTGTACAAAGATTTTATCATGGTTATCTACTGATTGTCTAATCATTGATACACAATCTATGATTTGCTCTTGAGTTTCTGATGATGCAAGATAATCCCCATTTGGATTTGTAGAATATGCTATGGCAAAATAACTCTCAATATTCCTGTTTAGCTCAGCTTTTGATTTTTGATACTTTGCTTCAAATTCTGTATGTTGCATTTCTGATAAATGTCCACTGGCAATTTCCATATTTGCCATATGCATTTCTTGGAAACTCATCTTGATGTGCTGAAGAATTGTAATTGATGGGATGCTCATTAGTTTATGGTATTCTGAAATTTCCTTGATTTCCTGAGAATATTGCCACTGCATAAAACTTGACATCCCAAATATTACAAAGATAATTGCAAATCCTACAATAATCAACGATTTTGTTCTCAATACTTTCTTTGCTGTATTCCTGAATCTAATAAAGAGATGTGTTAAAATTCAATATACTACATGAATTATTTTAACAGTTTTTTGGCCTTTGAAAATACTGCTGACCACTGATTCCAAGTGAGTCTACCTGTTTGGGTATTTTGTTTTGATGGGTGGTATGATGTGAGTATTTTGAATCCTTCATAGGAATATAGTTTGTTATGTCCAAATTTTTCAGGCTTTACTCCATACAACTTGCATGCTGCATCATATGCAATTTTTCCTAGACAAAGAATTATTGTTACATTTTTTAGAATTTGTTTTTCTTGCTCTAAATAACTAAAACATGTATCCATCTCTTCACGTGTTGGTTTGTTTTGAGGTGGTGCACATCTAACTGCAGCAGTAATGTATGCATTTTTGAGAACTAGACCGTCATCTGATGTTTGGCTGGTTGGAATCGATGCAAATCCATGTTTGTGCATTACTTTGGCTACCCAATCCCCTGATGAATCCCCTGTAAACATTCTCCCTGTTCTATTTCCACCATGAGCTGCCGGTGCTAATCCAACAATTAGCAATTTTGCTTTTACATCTCCAAATCCTGATAGTGGTTTACCATAGTATTTCTCTTCTTTGAATCGTCTTACCTTATTTTTTGCAACATCTCTAATGTACACTGATAATCTTGGGCATTTTTTGCAGCTAGCAATTTTTTTGTTTAGAGATTCTATTGATTTCATTTTGTGATCATTGTTCTTATGTGAATTTGTCTGTAAAGACTATTTTTTCCAGTGGTAGTTGTCCTCCACGTGGCATTGCAGGTTTCACTTGTTTTCCAATTGCAATTAGCATAGAGATTACATGGTTCTCTGGTAATTTGATAATCTCTGCTACCTTGTCAGGATCAAATCCTATCATTGGATTAGAATCATATCCCATTGATTTTGCAGCAAGCATTATGGTTTGAGCTGCAATTCCACAAGATCTCATTGCCTCATCTCTTTGTAGCTGGTTTTTTCCTTCATAAAATGGACCCATTGCAGATACTAGAAAGTCTTGAGCTTCTTTTGGTGCATTTATCCAGTATTGTGCAGGATTATCCTTCCATGATTTCAAATTTGCACAAACTACTAGTAATAATGATGAATCAGTTACTTGAGCTTGGTTCCATGCTGCTGCACGTATTTGTTTTCTAGTTTCAGTATCCTTTACTGTAACAAATCTCCAGTTTTGCATGTTAAATGAAGTTGGTGATAAAACTGCTAATGACATTAATTGATCTATTTCGTCATCTGTAAGTTTGTGGTTTACATCATAGTGTTTTACAGAACGACGCTCTTTGATTGCATCAAATGTATCCATCAATTTAACGATTTTACATCTGTATTTATTGTTTGTAAAGAGCAGAACACTTTATGAACTTCCTATGCAAAATTCTAGCTTGTGAGGCGTAACACTGCAAGTGGGAAAAAACAATGAAAACTAGAACCAAAATACTGATTCCGATAATTCCTGTTGTAGTAATAGGATTATTTTATCTCTACATTGTAGCAAACGGCTATTCCCCATATGTTGAGGGCATCGGACTGAATTATTATGCTGAAACTGAGCCTAATAAAATATTTGAGCATTCAAGTTTTCAATCAATTACTGAATTAACTGACGAGGAGCTCAAAGACGTACCCCGAATCAAAGGTATGCTAGAAATGGCATTAAAACAAAAACTACCATTAGAAGAGGATGGCTTTACATTGTTTGATGAATCTTTAAACTCTTACTGGTTTAATCAAGAAGGCACGGGATTGCGCATTATGATATCTATGTCTACTGCAGAAACTAACTATTACACAAATTGGATGGGTGAGAATATTCAATCTAATTTGGTAAAATACAAAGAAAAATACTTTAGTTTACATCAATGGATTTCATAGAAAATGAAAATAATTCTGTTTGATGATCATTTGAGGATTAATCTTAACGTATTTGAAAAAATTGGAGCAGCCAAAGGCTCATTTTACATTCCATATGAAAACATAGTATCGGTATTTTCAGAATCTCCTCACAGACAATTGGGATTCAAGATTGCAGGGACTAATCTTCCTCGAATATTGGAACTTGGGACATATCTTGTGGGAAAACAGAAACAATTCTGGTATACGAAGAAAAGAAAACATGATTTTCTAGTGTTGGTGTTAAAATCAAATTTTTATTCTAAAATTATTTTAGAATTAAATAACAGCAAGGAAATTGCAGAAAAACTAAACAAACTTTTGGAGAAAAAATGAGTGAAGATTGTATGACAAATGAATGCTGTACTTGTTCTGATAAATGCAAAGATGGTTGTAAATGCAGTTGTGAGATTGGTTGTAACTGCAAGTATAAAAAATAAAAAAACTAGGTTGAAAAAAATTCTAGTTTGTTGCTTCACTCAAAATTGAAGACAACTTGTTGTGTAGTTCTTGTTCTGTTTTTGAACTCTGAACTGCGTTTTTAATTTTCTTTGATATAGTTAAGGCATTAAATATTTGAATAATTTCACAACTCGAACGTCTCCATTATCTAGTCTCTTCTGCATGTGTTTTCTCATCTCAGTTCCATTTGCAAAGAATGTATTGGCATTACCATTTTTCTCTTCTCTCCACTGTATAGTTTAGGCATATAAATTTTGAATAAACTGTCAAGTATTTTAACTCAAAAGATCTAGATCGTAGAATCAATTCATGAAACCATGTCAAAGAGTACAAGACAATCCAAGGTTTCCTCTGGAAATCAATTCATGAAAGGTACAAGCATTAATTTTTTAAGAAAAGTATGCAAGAATGAAAAAAATGCAAAAGCAAAGATAAGATTAAAGGCTGCAATACTAAGAAAACAAAATATTCCGTATTCTGTGATATGTGCAAGTCTGGATGTCATACCATCAACTCTGTCCTACTGGCTAAATCGAATGGATGAAGAGGGAATATCTGCATCACGCCGCAAGAAATATTCTGGTTCTAGATGTTTTCTAAATGAAAAACAGCTAGTATCATTAAGAAATGATCTGATTTCAGGTCCAGAAAAGTTTGGATTTAATCAATTCATGTGGAGTACAAGAATGGTAATTACACATGTGAATAAAAAATACAACACCCTATACTCTGCAAGAGGAATGCGTGAATTGCTGCACAGGATTGGATTTTCATCAAAAAAACCACGTCCCACACATCATAAATCAGCCTCAAAAGAGGAACAAACCCGTTTTAAAAAAACGCAAAAAGGAGTATCAAAAAATATTCCAAATTGGGATACACCACACTATGTCTGGATGAGTCAACAAACAAGATAGCACCTAACATAAAGCGCGGATGGTATCTTGCAGGCAATAACATTACCACACCAATTAATTACACTCGAGAAAAATTTCAATCATTTGGTGCATTGGGGGATGACGGCGTATTTTTTTGTAGGTTCTATGATAAATCAAACACAGACTCATTTCTTGATTTTTTAGAATCACTGCAGAAACAATTTGGTAAGAAACTGTTATTATTTGCAGACAATGCATCATACCACAAAAGTGTCAGAGTAAAAGAATTTCTCAAGAAATCAAAAAGAAATGTAATCATAAGATATTTTCCTGCATACACCCCAGAACTCAATCCAATTGAGGTACAGTGGAGAGAAGAGAAAAATGGTAATGCCAATACATTCTTTGCAAATGGAACTGAGATGAGAAAACACATGCAGAAGAGACTAGATAATGGAGACGTTCGAGTTTCTTACCAAATTGTTTCTGCAGTGATTCTAAAAAATCAAGAAATGAGTCTGTGTTTGATTTATCATAGAATCTGCAAAAAAATACGCCGTCATCCCCCAATGCACCAAATGATTGAAATTTTTCTCGAGTGTAATTAATTGGTGTGGTAATGTTA
>CBDBGZ010000002.1:0-55019 GCA_965205425.1 Candidatus Nitrosopumilus sp. | reverse complement strand
ATTATTACTTTGTATTTTTTAATATGTTTTGTGGGCTGGTAGCTTGAAGGTCGAGTTCTCGACTGTCAATTGAGAGGTCTGGGTTCGATTCCCAGCCAGTCCACATAAAGTTTAATTAGAAAACAATACAATAAAGTGTGATTGGCAGTCGAGTTAGTTCGCCTTTGAACTAGCCTTTTTTTATTTTTGAAAATGCTCTAAAAATCTAGAATTAAAAGTTAAACGATGCAAATATCTCAGATTGTCCCTCATTGTTTGGGGCTAGGTTAAAGATTCCATGATTTTGATTTCCAATTCGATGTTTTTTCTTGCCAAATCATCACAGTTTTTGCACGGTTTAGAGTCCATTATTTCTTGAAAATTCTTCTCTGATCTAAATTATTCGGTTTAATCTAGGCGTGACCTAAACACATATCTATGTGAAATCTTTAAAAACATTTGCACTCTTTTGCAACACATGAGAATGGCTACCGCTAGAGATGATCCCATTCATTTTCAAAAGATGAAACCGGACACATATCTATTCGAGGATCTCCCTCAGTACCATTCTTCATCCATTTATCAGAACCATGCCGCAGTTACAAAACGAGGATCTCCCTCAATGTGTTTAACGAGGATTATAGTTCTGATCATAATGTTTCATTATGCATTTTTGATGCACTGGTAAAATGTCATGTTGTTTTTTAACATCCAGTAAATTATTCTCAACAGTTTGGATGCTGCTGCCACTGCAGCTTTTGATGTCCCCCTCTTTTTTGCAAGACGTTTGTAAAAATTTGTAATGGTGCTGTTTTTTGCATATCTTACATGAGAATGTACTGCCTCCACCAGAACCCAGCGTAACATGCTACTTCCTCTTCTTGTTATGGACCCATGGCGTATGGTGTCAGCTGAGTTTCTCACCGATGGTACAATTCCTGCATATGAACACAGTTTGTGAGAATCTGAAAATCTTTCGATATTGTCAATTTCAGAGGATATGGTTAATGCAGTAAATCTTCCAACACCAGGTATTGATTCTAAGAGTTGTGCGTTAGAATCATGTTTTAGAGCATCCTTGATTCTCATGTCTGACTCTGCGATTCTATCATTGATTGATATTATCATCTTGAGATATCCATCTATTCGATAGTCATCTAATCCCAACAGTTTGTGCACATATGAATCAGAAAATGCAGTTCCTGGTATCTTGATTGCATTTTGTAAGGTTATACTGTGAATCAAATTTTTCATCCTTGTCCTGTTGCGGACTAGTTTGGTTCTATATCTCACCAGTTGTCTTGTTTGCACGGTATCTTTTTCTGGTACATGACAAGATGAGATGTATCCTCCTCTTAGCAAATCTGCCAAGATGTGAGCATCAATCTTGTCAGTTTTTTTCTTTGATGCTGCAATTGCTTTTGTGTGATATGGGTTTGATAGTATTACATCAAATCCTAGTTCGTCTCGCAGAAACCTAAACACGCCATACCAGACAGATGATGATTCCATTACACATTTTGAGTTTTTTGGGATTGCAGAAAATGCTTTTTTGATATCCCCTCTGGTGTTTGTAATTTTTTCATTGAATAATGTATGTCCTTTATCATCCATTGTTTCGACCTGTAAGAATTCTTTGTGCAAATCAATTCCGACATAGGTCATGGGTTTTGTCTTTCTAGTCCTAATGATTTTCTTTGGTTTTTTCTTGGAGGTGTATCTTTTAGAAACTATAGAATCAGCAGTACCATCTAAATTTCGTTGTTTATTCACATATGGTTACCTTTATTTTTTGGTGCTTTGAGAAATTCTTTTACTCTAACACTTTTGTGGTATGATGCATTGTCTGCAAATAATAACAGTTTCTTGCCAAATTGTTTTTGCAGTAATTCTAAAAAATCAAGAAATGAGTCTGTGTTTGATTTATCATAGAACCTGCAAAAAAATACATCGTTATTGCCCAATGCGCCAAATGATTGAAACTTTTCTCGAGTATAGTTGATTTTGGTTTGTGTATTTTTTCCTTTTAGATACCAGCCTTTTTTGATATTTGGAGCTATCTTGTTTGTTGACTCATCCAGACATAGTGTGGTGTATCCCAATTTGGAATATTTTTTGATACTCCTTTTTGCGTTTTTTTAAAACGGGTTTGTTCCTCTTTTAAGGCTGATTTATGATGTGTGGGACGTGGTTTTTTAGATGAGAATCCAATTCTGTGCAGCAATTCACGCATTCCTCTTGCAGAGTATAGTGTGTTGTATTTTTTATTCACATGTGTAATTACCATTCTTGTACTCCACATGAATTGGTTAAATCCAAACTTTTCTGGACCTGAAATCAGATCATCTCTTAATGACACTAGTTGTTTTTTATTTAAGAAACATCTAGAGCCAGAATATTCCTTGCGGCGTGATGCAGATATTCCCTCTCGGTTCATTTGGTTTAACCAATTACTAAGAGTTGATGGTATGATATCAAGACTGATGCATATTTGAGAATATCTCATGTCTTGTTTGCGTAAAATTGCAGCCTTTAGTCTTATCTTTGCTTTTGCATTACGTTCATTTTTACATGCTTTTCTCAAAAAATTAATGCTTGTACCTTTCATGAATTGATTCCCAGAGGAAACCTTGGATTGTCTTGTACTCTTTGACATGGTTTCATGAATTGATTCTACGATCTAGATCTTTTGGGTTAAAATACTTGACAGTTTATTCAGAATTTATATGCCTAAACTATAGTAGATGATGAAATAACTGAATTTGAATCTGAAATTACATCTTCAGGTACAAAACTTGTAATTCTTATTTCTTCTCATTCTAATGAAATTAAAATCATGAGTACTAAAGTAATTCCTGAATTTGGATTTTTAGCATTAGGCATTTTGAGTATTGGTCTTGTTTCTACATTGTTTTTGACTCGTTCCAAATTCTCCCTCTTTAGATAATTGCGATCTTTACAGTTGTGAATTATTTGTCAACTTTTCAAATAAATTTTAATCATTGATACCGTCTTTGTTTTATTCTCCTATGTGTACTATAATTTGAGAACCTCTAGTTTGGCGGCCATTACTGAAATTGAGTTCTCCTCCATGAAAGTTTGCATACTTGACCGCCAACTTAGACGATATTGTTTTTAGAGTACAGTTTGTTTTTTGAGACTTTTTGTAAACGATGCAATCTTTGATTCAAGTTTGTTTTGAGGAGTCTTTTCAATTAATTTTAAATATGCACTTCCAACAATTACTGCATCTGCTCCTGCTTTGATGTATTTTTTTACATCCTCTGGTGTTGAAATTCCAAACCCAATCCCTATTGGAATTTTTCCTTTGGTTTGTTTTTTGACTTGTTTGATTGCATCCAGAGTGTATTTTTTAATCCCTGTTTTTATTCCTGTTGTTCCAAACACTGCAACAAGATACAAAAATCCTGATGATGCTTTGACTATTTTTTGAATTCTTTTATTACTTGTATTTGGAGAAATCAAAAATATTGTATCTGCATTGTTTTTAGCAGCTTTTAGATATTCTTTTGATTCTTCAATGGACATATCTGGTAGGATAAATCCGTCAATTCCTGCTTTTTTAGCTTCAAGAATAAATTTTCCATACCCTTTATGATACAAAATATTGGTATACGTCATTAAGATTAGTGGAACATCTGTTTCCTTTCGTATTTTTTTTACAAGTGTGAAAAACTTTGCAATCTTGGTACCTTTTTCTAAAGACGTGGTACTTGCATTTTGAATTACAGGACCATCTGCTAGTGGGTCAGAAAATGGAAATCCTAATTCAATAATGTCTACTCCTCCTTTTACTAACCCTCTTACTGTGGGGATTGTTGATTTTTCATTTGGAAACCCTACCATGATATATGAAATCAGAGCTTTTTGGTTTTTTGCCTCCAACTCTACAAATTTTTCTTTAATTCTTGTCATGTTTATTCAAATAATTTTGTACTTCTTCAATGTCTTTGTCTCCTCTTCCAGAAAGAGTTACTACGATTGATTCTGATTTTTTACTCTTTCTTGCAACCTTCATTGCTTCAGCAATTGCATGCGATGATTCTAAAGCTGGAATGATTCCTTCTGTTCTTGTTAGTGTGAGAAATGCTTCAATCACTTCTGCATCAGTTGCTGCATGATATTTTACTCGTTTAGTGTCTTTATAGTAAGAGTGCTCTGGACCTACTCCTGGATAATCTAATCCTGCTGAAATACTGTGAGTTTCAGTTACTTGTCCTTCCTTATCTTGTAACAAATATGTCATCATACCGTGTAAGATCCCTTTACTTCCTGCAGACAATGTAGCTGAATGCATTTTTGATTTTAATCCGTGACCTGCAGCTTCTACTCCTATAATTTCTGAATTTGAATCAACTAATGGATAGAATGTTCCAATTGCATTTGAACCGCCACCAACGCATGCTATTACTGTATCTGGTGTTTTATTGTTAATTTTTTTCATTTGTACTTTTATTTCATTACCAATTACACTTTGGAAATCTCTAACCATTACAGGGTATGGGTGTGGCCCTACTGCTGATCCTAGCAAATAATATGTACTCTCAACATTTGTTATCCAGTCACGAATTGCCTCATTAATTGCATCTTTGAGTGTTTTTGAGCCTGATTTTACTGGATGAACTTCACATCCGAGCATATTCATTCGAAATACATTTTGTTTTTGTCTTATTGTGTCTCTGTACCCCATGTACACTTCTGCTTTCATTCCAAGTGCTGCACATGCCATTGCAGTTGCAACTCCGTGTTGTCCTGCACCTGTCTCTGCGATAATTCTTTTCTTGTTCATTTTTTTTGCAAGTAATGCTTGGCCTAGTGTATTGTTTATTTTATGAGCTCCTCCATGAAGCAAGTCTTCTCGTTTGAGATAGATTTTAGCTCCGCCAATTTTTTCAGACAAATTTTTTGCATAGTATAATGGAGTTGGTCTTCCGGCATAGACTTTAAGATAATAATTTAGTTCTTTTTTGAATTTTTTATCATTTTTGAATTTAAGATAATTTTCTTCTAATTCCTCAACTGCTGGAACTAGTGTTTCAGGAATATATTTTCCACCAAACTCTCCAAATCGACCATTTTTAGGATATTTCAATATGCACTCACCAATTTTTTTACTTGTTCTTCAATGTTATCACTTTTCATTATGCTTGAACCTATCAAGAATGCATTAGCCCCGTATTTTTTTAGATATTGAATGTCCTTAGGAGTGTTTATTCCACTTTCAGATAAAATGGGTCTTGATATTTCTACTCCTGAAAGTATTGATTCTGTGGTTTTAATATCGATTTCTAATGTATCTAGATTCCTGTTATTTATTCCAATTAAATCAGCTTTTGTTTTTAATGCATTTTCTAGTTCTTGTTTTGTATGTACTTCAAGTAAAATTTGCAATCCTTGCTTGTGACCATATCCTATGAATTCATCAATATCTGAAAGGAATTTCTGATCAAACAAAGACTGGATTACCAACATGTAATCTGCTCCTATTTTCTTTGCTGCATCAATCTGTATCTTATCAATCATGATGTCTTTCATGAGCATAGGTACATCTACTGCTTCTCGTACTTTCATGAAATACTCTGGTGAGCCTTGAAACAGGTGTGGTTGAGTCAAAACTGACAGTGCCTTTGAGCCTCCGGCAATCATTTGTTTTGCAATCCTTGCCGGATCCGTTAATGTCTTGATTTTACCTAATGATGGTGATGAAAATTTTATTTCAGTAAGTAATGTTGGATGAGGATTTGTGTTGATAATTTGAATAAAGTCTTTGCTTGATTTTTGTAAATCTGTATCTACATCATAAACTCCATCATCAATTGCCATTTGGGAATTATTCACTAGTTTTCGTAAAATATTTTCAGCCATCATCCATCTCCTTTAATTTTGAAATGTCTCCTGTATCCTGAACAAATTTTTCCAACAATGAAAATGCTTTACCACTTTTTATTGTGTCTAATGCTAATTCTACTGCTTCTTCAAAGTTTTTAGAAATATTAGCAACTATTAAACCCCCAGCTGCATTTAACACAGTAGTTTCAATCATTGCTTGATTTGCTGTATTGTTTAATACTGTAACAAATGATTTGATTGCTTCTTCTTTTGTCTTAATTTGAATATCTGCTAGTGATGATTTATGCAATCCAACTACTTCTGGATCTATTGCGTTCATCAATACTTTATCATTTTTTAATATGCAAACTCGATTTATAGCACTTGTAGAGAATTCATCCATTCCATCATCTGAACGAACCGTCATTATATTTTCAGCTCCTTTTCTTTTTAGAAGTAGTGGTAATCTGTCTAGATATTCTGTGGAGAATACTCCTACTAGTTGATTTTTTACCCCAGCTGGATTTGATAGTGGTCCTAGAAGATTAAATGCGGTTCTTTTTCTCAATTGTTTTCTAGCTGTTGACACATGCTTCATTGCTGGATGGAATTTTTGTGCAAACATAAAACAGATGTTGTGCTTTTGTAAAGTATCTGAGATTTTATCTGGTTCTGTATTCAAATCATATCCAAAATATTCAAAAATATCTGCACTTCCAGAAACTCCTGAACTGGAGCGATTCCCATGTTTTGCTACAATTCCACCAGCTGCAGCAACCACAAATGATGCTGTAGTGGAGATGTTGAATGTCTGGAGTTTGTCACCTCCGGTACCACACATATCTATGACTGGACCTTGATTTTTGGCCTCTACTTTGAGAGAGAAATCCTGCATTTTATCAAGCATTCCTAATAATTCATCATCTGTTTCTCCTTTTTCTGCTAATGATGATAGAAAGTCTGCATTTTGAACATCATCTGTTTTACCTGATAGTACATCTGTCATTACTTGATTCATTTCATCATATGTGAGATCTGTCTTTTCTTGTAATTTTGAAATTAATTCTGAAATCATTTTTGTTTCTCCTTTACTTGTTTGATAAAATTCCCCAGAATCTTTTTTCCGTCTTCTGTCATAATGGATTCTGGGTGAAATTGTACTCCCTGAATTAGATATTCTTTATGTTGGATTGCCATAATCTCTCCATCATCTGATGCAGTTGCAGTTACCTCTAACACATCTGGGATTATTGTTTTGTCTCCTACTAAACTATGATATCTTGTTGCTCGAAATGGATTCTTTACATCTGTAAATAATTTTGAATTACTATGATCAACTTGACTTGTCTTTCCATGTCTTACACACCCTGCATTGGTGACTTTACCTCCAAATGCATCAATTATTCCTTGATGTCCTAGACATACTCCTAGAATTGGAACGTTTGGTCCCATATCTTTAATGACTTCAGAACATACTCCAAAGTATTTTTTGTCTTCAGGAGTACCTGGCCCTGGAGAAATAATTATTGCATCATATTTTTTTTCTTTGATTTGCTGTAATGTGATTTTATCATTTCTAATCACATCGCATTCTACTCCTAATTCTCCAAGATACTGTGCAATATTGTACACGAATGAATCATAATTGTCAATAATTAAAAATTTCAATTTGATGCCTCCTTTAATGCTTGAAGCATGGCCCCTGCTTTGTGTTCAGTTTCTTTGAATTCATTTTCTGCAACAGAATCTGATACTATGCCTGCACCTGACTGAACGAACCCTTTGTTGTTTTCAATGAATATGCTTCTAATTGCTATTGCAAAATCACAGCATCCATTGTATGAGAAATATCCTACAGCTCCTGCATATGGCCCTCTTGCCTCTGTTTCCAATTTATCAATAATCTCCATGGCTCTGACTTTTGGTGCTCCAGATACTGTTCCTGCTGGAAATACTGCCTGAAATGCGTCAAACATGTCATTTTCAGGATCTAAATTACCAACAACATGACTTACAATATGCTGAACGTGACTAAATCGCTTTATCTCCATTAATGATTCTGGATGCACAGTTCCATATTTACAAACTCTACCAATGTCATTTCTTCCCAAATCTACAAGCATTGTATGTTCGGCTAATTCTTTTTCATCCTGAATTAATTCTTCAGACAATGCCTTGTTTTTGTTTTCATCATCTGTAATTTTTCTGGTACCTGCAATTGGAAATGTCTCTACTTTGTCATCAGTGATTCTAACTAGCATTTCAGGGGATGCTCCAATTATTGTTTTGGTATCTTGTTTTAGATGATACATGTATGGTGATGGATTTAATTTTCTTAGTGTTTTGTATAATGTTAGATTGTCTCCATTTGTATCAAATGCAAATTTTCTAGATAATACTGCTTGGAAAATATCTCCATCATGAATGTATTTTTTTGCCTTGTTTACTATTTCAGAATATTTTGTTTTATCCATATTTGGTGTTACTTCACTTGCATGAAATTCTCCAAACTCCACGCTATCCATTACAAATTTATCAAACCTATTCTCATCGTGATAAAAATAGAATAACTTTTCATGTATTTTATCGTACAGAATCCCGTCATCATAAATTCCAAATTCCATTAGTGGCTGTGGTGAGTTATGAGAATCTTTTATTTCTTCAACCAATCTAATTGCATCATAGTTAACTACTCCGACTGCTCCTCCCAAATACCGATAGCTTTGATCATCAGATTTCTCTAGTAATTTTTTTAGTTCTGCAAATGGATCTATGGTTTGAATGATTTGTGTTTCTCCATTTTGGATAATTTCTACTTTATCTGAATATCCTTTGAGAATTATTTTGGGATCAAAACCCATTACAGATGTCTCAGCTAAAACTTCTGGGCCTGTTAATGATTCAAATAGAAATGAATGTGAATAGTTTCTTGAAATTTTATTGTAAATTTGAAATTGGTTTTCAGATAAATCTAGAGGTATTACTTTTGCTTGTGTTTTTCCAAAGGTGTCCACCCATAGACAAAATTTTGATGGTTTATTATTTAAAGTGATGAGATGATTCTGATCTGTCTATTTTTGTCTGAAAATGTTGATTTTTTAGGCGTGTATTGATTACGGTATGGTACGGTACCTTTATAGTCTAGTTGGACGTAATATAATTACCATGCAGGGGGTAAATCAAACAACCATTCAGAATATCCAGATTTTAAAATCACATGCTGTTTCTACATCCGTAAGTAAAGTGGAGTGTTATGTTTGTGGGAAAGGACTACAAGATGGACATTCCATAACTGCCAAAACATTACCTCATGGCATTGTATTGTTTTGTGATGTTCACTATTCACTGCAAGATTGATTTGGAAAAGTTTAATCACTTGCTATAATTCTACTGTGATATGACAGATCTTAAAACATATGAAAAAATAAATGAAGAAATTAAATTCACAGAAGAAGAGACAGTAGAACTTTTGAAATTAAGTGAAAAAGAAATACTAGTTTTGATTCTTTCTGAATTGAAAAAAATATCTGAAAATACTCAATGAACTAATAGAATCCATAAATAATTTTAAAAGATATTTTTTAAATATTATGATGATTGAAAAGCAGTGTTCTTTCCAGAAATTATTTCGTGTCACTTTCATGAGTAATTCCTCCATAGAATGCTTGGGTCTATGAGTATTTCGTTTGTTATCATCTTGGAGTGATACGCATCAGATGGTGTCTCCATGTTATCCAAGTCTAGTGCGCCATGAACTCTAATGTGATTGTACCAATGCATAAACTGCTCCACTGACTCAAAGTATTCTATTTTACACTCAAAGATATCCCAGAACTTTTCTAGCTTACCATTTGTTTGTGGATGTCTCACTCTTGTACGAGAGTGCTTTACGTGATGTCTCATTAGTTGCTGCTCAAAGTCTACTGGCTTGTTATGATCAAGAGTATTGACATTTGATGTGAACTGTTTTCCATTATCAGATAGTACAGATGCTGGTCTACCGTGATTCTTTATTGCATCAGATAGTACTTCAGAAGAATTCACAGATGTTGCCTCATCATACACTCCGAAACCCGTGATAAATCGTGAGGCATCATCTTCAAATGCAATTAGTTGTTTTCCTGCCCAGCGTGAATCATGTATTGTGTGCCAGTCAGTATGCCACAGTGAATTTGAATATTCACGTTCATACCTGATCCACTTTCTTCTCATCTTTTTCCGTGGTTGCTCAACTGATAATCCTTCATCTAGCATAATCTTGTGGATGCGATTGTGGTTTATCTTGGTATTGTACAATTTTGATATGATTTTCTCAAGGTATAGTGCGTTTGTATGAAATTTTTCTTGAACTTGTTTGACTAGCTCTATCTCGTGTACAGTGACTGGCTTTTTTGGACGCCCTGGTCTTTTGAGTGTGGGAATCTTTTTGGTTTTTTTGTACTGAGAGTAGACTTGTTGTACTCTTCTAGGCGTTATCTTGAGGATTACTGAAATATCTAAATTCTTGACTTTTTCATTTTTAGATTGTATAATCCACCTGATCTTATTCTCATCTAACTTTACCATAGGTATGCCACGATACCCACGCATACGATAGTATGGGAATGATGCTCTCCTAGTTAAGGGGTGAAATAATTTCCGGAAAAGATAATGATTGAAAAGCAGAAAAAAATTCTTTTGCACCCTTTTTAGATAATTCCTTATTTTTGGTCTGACAATAATTTGTGGTAAATGTGCATTTTGGACATCCTCCCCATTTTTTTTCATCTTCTATTTGGGATTTACCTGTAGGACAATCACAATCCTGTAAAAGAGAGAACCCGGTACTTAGTATTTTTTCAAATTCATCAAATGCTATCTTACTGCACCCATTAAATCCATCTGATGAATTATCATAAAGGTAGATTACTCCTTTTTCATAATAAACATCAATATCGCTTGATTCTGATTTTGTTAAAATTTTACTTGCGTTAACTAAGATATGTGCGATTGTGTGAACTCTAGAATCATTAACTATGGAACTTTTAGAATCGGAAATTGCTTTTGAGATAAATTCTGGTGGTATTGTTATGCTCACTGAGGAATGCTTTGATTTCCAATGGAAATTTCTCCAGCTTGAAATATTGCTACCATTATACATTGCAAACTTGTCTGCTGATTCATTGTAATTTCCTTTCATGTATCCTGTAATGGTTCTATCTAGTGAAATCATTCCATATCTTAATGATATTTTTTTAGATTTTATCTCGATTTCTCTATGAGTTGCCTTGCCTTCTAAGGTTTGAATTATGGATGTTTTGACTATGGGGATTGTTCTTTTTCCTTTTTCATTTGATCTTACAAGGTATGCCCTTGCACCCTTTTGAGATTTTATGAGAGAATTTACCTCATAGTTTTGCTTGTTAAAGTGATAGATTGCTTTTTGATGTAGTTGATAATATCCTACAGGCACTCCTCTGGTTCCAATTTTTCTAGAATTGTAATAAATGGCAATTTCTTCTGATGCTCCTCTAAGATTCACACTATTTGCAAAATCAAAGAACTGTGATTTGTCTGACTCATTTGCAGCTTGGTCTTCAATTTCTACTGACTCTACATGTCTATCTGAAATAATTGGATTTTTCTTGTTGATTGGAATAATGTGATCCTGTTTTAGGTATTCGTCTATATGCCGTGCGAAATAATGACATGCTGCATCATCAGGATCAAAAACACAAATTGCATATGATTTTTGACCCATTCTGCCTGCCCTTCCAATTCTTTGAATAAATGAATCAAATTCATTTTTGAATGCAGATATTACTACATCTACATGACCTATGTCGATACCAAGCTCTAATGTTGGAGTACATGATAATATGTCTAGTTCCCCTGCTTTCATTTGAGATTCGTACATTTTTCTGTCTCTTTGATCCAAGCCTCCTCTGTGAATCTGAATTCTAATTCCTTCATTTGCTGTCTCTACATTTGAGGCAAGAAATTCTGCATCATTATGAGAATTACTAAACACCAACTGAGTTGATTTATTTTTATAACAAATTGATGATAACATTTCCATGGTAGTTCTTTGTCTGAATTTTCTTGGCATGATGAAAAACATATGCATATTTTGTTTTCGTCTGAATTGACTTTTAATGTATGAAAAAGACTCTTCAGGTAAATCAAACATATTTGAAAAAAATTCTTTAGAATTATCTAGAGTTGCAGATGAGCCTACAAACTGAACTTTATTCATAAATCGTTTCATTCTTTTTAAAACATGATACACATTAGAGCCATGAAAGCTTGTATAGGAATGTGCTTCATCCATTACGATAATTTTTGCATTTTTGAATAACTCATTCCATTTCTTATCTTGTAAAATTAAATGATAATTGATAAAATCAAAATTAGTTGCAATGATTAATGATTTACTGCTTGCATCTGATATGATCATATCTTTGTATTCTGTACTCTGACCTCCGTGAATTGAATGCACTCCTACTTTGTCTCCAAGTTTACATTTCTGAACTAAATCTGAAATTTTTGAAACTTGGTCGTCAATTAGTGCATTAAGTGGGTATACCAGTAATGTAAATGCCCCTGGAGTAGTATTTTCTGAAATTTTCTGTAAAATTGGAATGGCAAAAGCCTCTGTTTTTCCAGAACCTGTAGGTGCTGAAATAATTGAATTATTCCCCTTTAGAATTTCTCTGATAGATTCTTCTTGAAATGGTAGAAATCCTGTAAATCCATATTTTGTTAATCCTTTTAGAATATTTTCTGATAATACATCTTTTAGTGATTCAATTGGAATTTTTTCTGCTTCTGGTGCAATCAATCGTTCGTAGTGAATTAATGCAAGTGATTCTTCTTTGTGCCCTTGAATGATTTCTCGAATTATACTGTCATTGTCAATCAATGATTTTGGAATTTTATTAATATTGTATAGAATATTTTCTGGAATTGGAATACTTGGTGTAGGATCTTTTGGTTTTGGTTTTGAATATTTTTTAATTACATCGGGGAAATATTCCCCTGCGTCTGTAGGTCCGTCACATCTATGTGGTTCATCAGTTCTTGAATCAATCGGGATAAACTTTCCACTATCTGATTTGAAACCTTCATCCCAGTAAATCTCTGCACCACAACCTTTGGAACATTGTTTTGTTCTGCCAGAATAGTTTACTCCATATGTTGGGGCTTTGACCAGTATTTTTTCAGGATTACATTTAGGACAAACCCATGGACCTCCAACATCTTCATAACTTTGTACGAGCCTAGTATCGCAATTAGAGCAGAACTTCATGAATAAGATTTGAGGTAAATTTACCATTAATGAACATATGAGACTGTGTTATTACCCAAGTGTTGACTGGATTTATCAAACACACTTAAGACTCTGAACTGTATTGTCAAATTATGGGATGGAAAAAGACCTTGGGTAAATTCTGTGTAATGAAAAAAGTTAGAGACAAGGCAAACGAGCCTGAAGAAGAATAATTTATTTAAAAATTATTAATCAAATATCTGAAATCTGATTATGCCGTTAGATAAAATGCCTGACTCTGAAGAATTTGTACTCACTCATAGTTCTACAGTTTTACACACTCAAGGCAAGCCTGTTGCATGCATAATTGATAAAAATGGATTAGAATTTGGATATCAATCTCTCCCAAATGATTCTTCTTTGAAGGCTGGTCTTACTGGATTTTTGAACAAACATGATGATTTGGGATTACTAATGGGGTTTAAACTACAAATTCAAACTAGTTCTAATTTTTTTGAATATACCGTATATCCTAATGATGAGTTTATTGATACTGTAATTTTCAATGAATCAATTTCAATAATTAATGAAAGAATGGAAAATCTATTTACGTTAAAAAAAATTGTTACGGATCAATTTGTAAAAACTAGATCTGAATTCAATAAATTTAAAAAAATGATGACATGATCTATGACTCTCCAAATCATTCAATAACTGCTATTTACTAAAAATTTTAGTGACAAACTTTACACAGATGTTAAAGACACGCGAACCTACATTATTGGATAGAGAGGATGGTCATTGGTATCAAACAAAATTTAACCAAGTTTATCCATCAATTAGTACAATATTATCAGCTACTGCTCCTGAACATAAGAAAAATGGATTGGCTCGATGGAAAGAAAATGAACCCGCCCATAAATACATTACAAAACAAGCACAAGACATTGGTACTCAATCCCATAAAATGATTGAAGATTATTTGAGTAATAATTTGTCTATGGAAGAATTTGATTTGTTACCAATTGCTCATTTTAACAATCTCAAACCATTCCTTGAAAATATTTCAAATGTTACTAGTATTGAACAACGAATGTATTCAGATAAACTAAAAGTTGCAGGGACTAGTGATTTAATTGCTGAATACAATGGCGAATTATCTATTATCGATTACAAAACAAAAAGAAAACCTCAAGTTGATGAATACATGTATGAGTATTATTTACAAACTACCTGTTATGCTCAAATGTTTAAAGAAGTTACAAGACAATCAATTAATCAGGTAGTAATTCTAGTCAGCAGTGAAAAAAACACTAGGCAGGAATTTGTCAAAACCTGTGATGATTACATTGACCCCATGGCTGAACGTGTTGAAAAATACTATTTGAATAATTTAGAATAATTTAAGAAAATTTCTCAAGTTTTTTATCTAGTTCTTGTACTTGTTTTGCCAAATCATTTACAATGCCATCTAATTTATCAGGATTTTTCTTTTGGTTTTTTGTTTTTCCATTTGACCAATCAAACATTGCAGAAAGTATCTCCATTGCTTGCGATGCATAGTCTGCCAAATCTTTAATGTCTAGTTGTTTTTGCATTTTTGAGTTATTTGGGTAAATGGTTAAATGATCTGTTTTTTTAATCAGAAATAATTCTTGTACTGTGGCCTCTCTGAAATCAAGTAAAATAACCCTTCAATTGAATTTTGCAATTTTTGATTATAATTCATCTTTTTGGAAATTCTTTTAATCATTTGTTGAAGCGTAGTATCTTTACCAAATCCCTCGTCTAGTTTTATTGGATTGATGATAATTTTAAGAAATTTTTTATTGCATCTAAGTGAGAATTGATAAAAGATAACTCTGAATAAATAATTAAACTCGTCATTTCATTACTTTTTGTTTCAAATGTGTCTAGTTTACTAATTAATTCACTCATTGAATGAGAAAATGCTTTTCTAAATTTTATAAAATTTCTGAAAAACTCTTCATCTGCATATTCTTTGTTGAATTGAACTAGTCCGTTTACTTCAATGTCGTCTAAAATCACTAATGTTGCTCTGTAATTAGGTTCAAAACTCAATAATTTTTTGAATTTTCTGTGAACTTAAGCTTATTGATAATTTCATTTCCAGTCCTTCCATCTACTTTTGAATTCGATCTCTTCTTTCTTCTCAATTATCTTCCTACGATTCATTTCAAGATTCTTTTTTTTTGGTTTCCAGTTTGTCCCACTTTTCTTTAATCTCTGCTCTGATTGTGGGATCTTTACTGCTTCGATACTCATGCTTTAGTACTGCCCATTGTTTTGATATTGCACCGATCTCATAATCTGCAGATATCAACTGCTTTGAAATCTCTACTATTGGTTCATCCATGACTATTCCCTCTATGATCTCTAAACTTAAGCATATTGACTATTTTCTATAATTGGAATTTCTAAAATTAGTATTTTGTTAGCTATAGGTTTGTAGTATTTGAAAAGAGAAGATTATCACAAAGATAATCTGTCTAATAATATGAAAACTGAAAAAGAAATCAAGTTGTTAAAAATGGAATTAATGCAAACATTGAAACCTATAGACAGTTCGTATTATGGGTTATCTCTTGAAAATTTAATTGTCAATAACTGATTTGTTGTGGGTAAAAATTAGTGCAAACTAATTAGAATAAGCTAATTAGGATTGTCTAATTTTCATATTGTTTAAATCCAGTAGATGGGAAAGTAACTCAATTTAGATCAAAAACTATCAATTATTCAATCAATCTATTCAGATAGAAAAAGCTTGATGAAAGTATGTCACTCCATCAAATATGCATTGTACTTCATTTGATACCATGACACACCAAGGCGTGATACTATCTAAAGCATTTGAGATTATCACTAAAATAATGTACAATATCTTGTTGTTTCCATGCTCTAGTAAAAATAACTCACGGTTCCACAATGCAGATGCACATAATTCTATCATGTCATTGTGTTTGGGAAATTCATATTCTGAATCTGGATTAAAGAGACTGGCAATGGAATCAGATAATGCTTCTCCAACGGGTTTCATGGTTGAGAAAAATTATATCAAAAATATCACAAAAAACAATGCAAATTCAATTACATCGTTCACTGGATAGTACCATATCAAAATTACAAGAATTGGGAGTATTGGAGCAACCAGTTACTGTGGCAATTGACAAACATCTAATCCCAAGATATGACAAATTGCCAAACCATTCTTTAATAAAATCAAAATCAAAAAACAGTACTACTCATTTTGAGAGTTACTGCACCATGCAGTGCGTTGAAAAAAGAATCAGGGCTCAATTAGGTTGTTATCCTTTGTATGACAACATATCAAATGCCGATTTTGTGCGTAAATTACTCTCTGATGGCATCAATAATGGAATCAAGATTAAACTATTGCTAGTGGATAGGGAGTTTTTCACAGCTGGAACAATTTCAGAAATAAAACAAAAGAATTTAAAATTTCTAATGCCTGCAAAAAAGAATTCTCGAATCAAAGATGCCATTTTACAATACGTTAATGGAGATAGAAAATCAATCTCGCCATACACAATAAAATCATCATCAGGACATGTAGAATCATTTAATCTAGTTATTCTGCCAAACAAAAATGCAAGAAAAAAATCAAATATTATTGATCAGTATGTTGTGTTTGCAACAAACGTTTCACCAAAAGAAATATCATATAACATACAAAACATTCCAACTGATTACAAGAAACGTTGGGGAATTGAAACAGGATATGCATGTGTGGGAAGGTTCAGACCAAAAACCACCAGTTCAAACCAATCCATAAGATTGTTGTATTTTTACTATTCATTGATTTTGTACAATGCATGGATAATTGCTAATTTGATTATCTCAGAAGAAACCAATGTAAAAAATTACAAACCAATAATATCAATTGAAATTCTCAAATATTTCTTTGTAAAGATAATTATTCATTACTTTAGAAATAACAAAAATAATTATTTCCTAGAATGTGTAATTTGATGTACTTTCCCATCTACTGGAAAATCAGGATTATCATGTTGCATGTTGTGGTGTGTCATGACACAGCAAACAAGCTGTGTATTCATGTCAGCACAAACAACAACTTTTAGGAAATTCCTGCGTAACTGTACTCTTTTTGTATAATAGTATGATGCTGTACTGTAACTGAATCCGCTACCATCAATTCCAGCTAGAACCAGTCTGACTTTTTTGTACAAAATGAATTCCTGCAACATTTTATGTAACAGATTTCCTTCCAGTCTTGCAGCTGCCTTTTGTAGTGTGGTGTAATGTGGAATGGTAGACAAACCAAGATATTCCTGAATTCCTACACATTCTTCTAAAAATTCTGTAAATCTTCTATAACTCTTTGATTCGTACTGTCGTATTGCCAAGAGTATGAGATGTGTCCAAACAGAATAGATATGATTTGATTTTGGATGTAAGAACCTGGGAATTCTGCATCTGGTGATTATATTGAGTAGTGTTTTGCACATTTTGACGTATGATGAGACCATACTGTAATCTGCAAATACAATCCTAATGGATCTAAATTAGCTAGAATGTATCACAATTGGGTTAAAATCAGATGGTTTCTACAAGGCCATCAAAATCATGAAAACATTTTGTAAATCATTATGCCCAAGTCTCATATAATTATTGATGAACAGACAGGAAAAGAAGAAAAGATGTAAAATAAGGGACGAACTGATTTTGGGATACAACAGACAATTTGTTCTTCTAAGGGTTGGCTGTTGTAATTGCACCTTGCGCAGCTGAGCCTACAAGTGTTGCATATTTTGCTAATGCACCTGATGTATAGTTTGGTTGGGGTTTATTCCAAGATTCTTTTCTTTTTGCTAATTCTTCTTCTGAAACATGAAGATCAATAATTGTAGTTTCTGTATCTATTGTAATTTCATCACCGTCTTTGACGAGTGCAATTGGACCTCCAACATATGCTTCTGGTGCAACATGTCCTACCATGAATCCTCTGGTTCCTCCCGAAAATCGTCCATCCGTTACCATTGCTACTTTTTTACCTAAACCTTGACCTACTAGCGCTGCAGTTGTTGCAAGCATTTCTCTCATACCTGGACCGCCTTTTGGACCTTCATACCTAATCACAACAACATCTCCTTCTTCAACATCGCCTTTGGCAACTGCATCAAAAGCGTATTCTTCTCTGTCAAAGACTTTGGCTTTACCTGTAAATTTTGTCATTTCTACTCCTGCAGTTTTAATTACTGCTCCTTCTGGGGCAAGACTACCTTTGAGTACAACTGCAGTTCCTACTGTATGTATTGGATTCTCAATTGGTCTAATGATTGATTGTTCTGGTTCAGGAATACTCATTGAATCCAAATTCTGCTGAATTGATTTTCCTGTGACTGTAATACAATCTCCATTAAGTAATCCTTTGTCTGCTAATTTTTTTAGAACAAATGGAATTCCTCCAATTTTATCTAGACTATTCATTACATAACTTCCTCCAGGTTTCATATCTGCAATGTGTGGAGTTCTTTTTCTAATTCTTTCAAAATCATCATAAGTTAATTTTACTCCAGCTTCATTTGCCATTGATAGTAAATGTAAAATTCCATTTGTTGAACCGCCAACTGCATTAAGCATTACAATTGAATTTTCAAATGCTTCATACGTCATAATGTCTCTTGGTTTAATGTTTAATTCTAATAATTTTGCACATGCAGCACCTGTATCGTAAACCATTTTGTTTCGTCGTTCATCTTCTGCAGGTGGACTTGCACTTCCTGGTAATGCTAATCCTATAGCTTCTGAAATTGATGCCATTGTGTTTGCAGTGAACATTCCACCACATGAACCAGAACTAGGACATGCTGTATTTTCAATATTTTTTAACATTTCTAAAGAAATTTGTCCAGCATCATATGCGCCAACTGCTTCATAAACATCCACCACTGTTAGCTCTTTCCCATCTAGAATCCCTGGCATGATTGTTCCTCCGTATACAAAGACTGATGGTAGATTGAGTCTGGCCATTGCCATCATTGTACCTGGTAAACTTTTATCACATCCTGCAATTCCTACAATTCCATCGTATTGATGGGCTCTTACCATCAATTCAATTGAATCTGCAATAACTTCACGTGATATCAAAGATGATTTCATTCCTTCATGTCCCATGGCAATTCCGTCACTGACTGCTATTGTTGAAAATATCCTTGGGGTTGCTCCGTTTTCTACAACTCCTTTTTTTGCTTCTTCAGCTAATGTTGGCAATAATATGTTACATGGAGTTGCTTCATTCCCCGTATGACAAACTCCGATGAATGGTTTACTGAGATCGTTATCATCTAATCCCATAGCTTTGTACATTGCTCTATGAGGTGAACGAGCTGTTCCTCCTACAACGTTTTGACTAGATATTTCCATAACATGTCAAATTTAGATTGGTATAATTTAGACTTTATTGATATTGTCAATATCATAATTGACTAATTAAAAAAGAGAAAACCAGTCTCTGCCTCTATCTAATTAAATATCTGAACTTAGTGTTTTTAATGCAAAATTCCCACATTTTGGACATCGATGTTTTTTCAAAAGTTCTGCATGAGTTTGCATGCTATTTTTAGAATATGTGATGTGTTCACCACAATCTTCACATACGCCTGGTATGTTTCCTTTTGGAATCATGTCTTTTTTAATATTTCAGTGCGATATAATCCCATCAAATTGAGACTTTATTGCAATTATGTGATTGAAATCTTTCATTGAGTTTAAATTGTAAATATTTTGAACCGTTTTATGGAACAAAAAGCATTAGAATGTCCAGTCTGTAAGAGCAACAAGGCTGAGATTGCTGGAGACAATGTTAAACTTAGCGGACGTTTTGAAGATAAGGAATTTCTTACTACTGATTTGACTGTTTTAAGATGTGTACAATGTGGCTTTTACATGTTCTTTGACAAAAATGCATCATCATTTACTACAAAAGAAGAATCTTGAGGATTCTATTTTACTAATTCTTGATTATCTAATTGTAATAGATATGCTTCAATTTCATCAGGAGTTTCTGATCCAAATACAATCAAAATTCTATCATCTTCCATGATTTGATAATCCCTAATATCTGAAACTTGTTCTCTGTTGATGAAGAATTTCAGTTTATAGTCTTCATCAGAACAAAATTGTTTTCCATCTGGGAAAATGTAGCATTGTTCATCAAGACCAATTGCCAATGTGTCAAAGAGATATCCTAAATCTACTCCTGTTGCATGTTTGTGGATTGTAGACCCGTCTCTTCCTTCAAAATGAATCCAACTTGATTTGATTTGAAATGCTGGACTAGAAAATTCAAATGTATCTCCAAAAATCTTTACTAACAGTGCTGCATGTGAGTGCTCACTACCTAATGCCCCTGCATTTTCTGGTCCTCCAGGTGCAGTTTCTGTCATATTCAAAAACAGGTATGCTGCATATCCGACAATTACTACAATTACAGCTAACACACCAATTGCAATTAGGGTTTGTTTTCTTTTTTCTGCAGAATGTTTTGTAGCGTAATTTTCACGTTTTACTTCACGTTCTCGTCTCTCTTTTCGGCCCATTGGATTAATTCAACTCACAAAATTGCCCTAATTAACCATTCGTAACTATCTGTTGTGTCACATGTCGAGTATGAGCATATTGAAATCCCAAAAATTGTTCATGTTGATCGATACTGTTTTTGACTAGATTCTTTGTAATGTTATTTCTTTTACAGTACATGTGACTTGCAAAGAGGGATTTATTCATGATTTTGTGTGGTTTGAGATTTTATCCACAAAAAGATGCATGCATTGTGGAAAAGAAGAAAACTAAATCTTTGGGTTTTACTTTTCACAGTTGACAATCTGTGCCTGACAAAAAAATAATTTCATTTTAAATTGAATAAAAGTAATAAATAAAATCACTAAATCTTGTTCTCTATGAGTTGTATCTTTTGTGATATTTTAGATGGCAAAAGAGATGGTTATTTCCTTTATGAAGATGAATCCCATGTGGCATTTTTAGATAAATATCCAATCGATGTTGGCCACAGTTTAGTTATTCCTCGAAAACACCATGAAAAAATCACTGACATGGATTCTAATGATGTTGGAAATGTTTTCTCAATAGTCCCAAAAATAGCAAAAGCAATTTTGGAAGCTACCGGTGCTGATGCATTTAGTCTGGGTCAAAATAATGGAAGAGCAGCAAAACAAATCATACCTCATGTACATATTCATATCATTCCTAGATACAATAGTAAAGGAACTGTATGGACAAAACGTCAAATTTCTAGTGATGATGAATTATTAGAATTATCTAAAAAAATTCGGTCTTATTTAGAATGACCTGGATTGTATCTCAAAATTGCACCAATTTTCCCTAAACTTGCAAGCATATTCCCGTGTTCCGCACTTCCAGAAACTACTTCAAGCTGTGATCCTGTTTTAGATGCTAATATTTGCAAATAATCTACAATGTCTTGTTCATTAACTTCTACTTCCATAGCATTACATCCTGGACATGGTTTTGATGAATATTCTGTCTTTTTTGGAATGACTAATGGTCTTTCAACTATCTCTTCTTGGATGTGATTACAACGTTTGCATTTTCCTTCAACTCTGTGTAGATTTGTATTATCTGTAATTAACAAAATTTGAACAACATTATTTTTTAAAAATTCTATTACTTCTTGTAAACCATAAGACCCTTTTCCTGTATTTGTGTTGATTTCTCTGAAAAGATCTTCTACCATTTTTTTCTCTTCAACTAGTCTGAAATTACCTAAAATGTCTGAAGATTTTGCAAATGCTTCTCTAATCCCTTCAGCTCCAGAATAGGATGCATCAATTGTATTGATAATGTTATTTTGTAACCTGTATTCTAGATAATTCCCGTTTATGAAATCTTCTTTTGTAGGTCCTGGACCTGAAATGATTAATCCTTTTACTGGGTAAATGTCGATAAAATATTCTCTAGTAGTTTGAGCAACTCTGTTATAGAAATAACTTAATTCCATTTCTCTTAATTTCTGGAATCTTTTTGCAGATTGTCCTCCTTGTCTGTGTTTTCCAGCAACTCCCGAACCTGTTTGTGACAATACTTCAATTTTATCCCCATGTAATAATCCCCAACCTGCATCCTTTGCGTCAATAGCTAAAAATCCAATTAAATTGTCATCCTTTAACATATCCTTTAGGATGTCTACGTGGAAGTGATCATCACATCTGTACAAATATTGATTCAGATCTTTTGGAGGATCAATTTCCCAAATTGTGACAACTTCACTTCCTAATGGTCCACCTTCCTCTGGTGGTAGTGCACCACAAAATATAACCAGTCCTTTTTCTGGTGTTTTTTTATACAACTTTAATCTCTGGACAACTTTTCCTAGAGAATCTACAACATGTGATCTTGTTAAATCTGATTTTATGTTATCAGCTGTTCCTTGTTCTTGCTGGAGTGAATTGATTATTTCATGTAATTGTTTTCCTTTTGGAATATACACTGTGATTAATTCTGTACCTCGACCTGATTTTTGAGATAACTCTTCTAAGGTTTTTCTAATTTTGTATATTTTTACTGAATCTTGTTTTTCAATATCGATCTTAGGCATTATGGTCTGTTCTTAATTTGCGAATATATCTTTTTGAATGATTAACTTTGAAAATTATAGTTCATCAAATGTTTTAAGAAATACTTCAAATGGTTGATTCCCTCTGATTTTGATAATTTTTTCATCATTAAATACTAAAAATGATGGAGTGGCGTCAATTCCTATCTCTTTTCCAAACTCATGGAGTGAAATAACCTTGTTTTGATATTTTTCATCATCTATACACTTGTTGAATTCCTCTAAATCCAAACTAACACTTGTTGCAAATTCATCTAAAGAATCCCTTGTAATCCAACCTGTTCTTTCACCTCCCCAGTTTTCGTATAATTCATCATGGAATTGCCAATATTTCCCTTGATCATTTGCACAATATGCGGCTTCTGCCGCAAGTAGTGAATCCAACCCATTTAATGGAAAATCTTTGAAAACAAGTTTGACTTTCCCTGTTTTGATAAAGTCTTCATTAATTTTATCTAGAGTATTCTGATGGAATTTGTAGCAAAATGTACACTGATAATCCCCCCATTCTAAGATTGTAATTGGTGCATTTTCATTGCCCATAATTAGAGAACCTCCATTGTTTAATTTTTTTACAGTAAGAAAATCTGAGCCCGATTCAGATTCAGGATAAAATGCCAAAAACCCACCTGTAATAATTCCAATTACTACTGGTATTCCTAGTAAAACAAATCTTGTCATGCTGAGATTACTTTTATTTCAAGTAAATATTTTCTCTAATCTAAATTTGATTTTCTAAAACTGTTACTATTTCTGATATTTTTTGTTTGATCTCTTTCTCTTCTTGATTTATTGAAATTTTTTCTAATTTTTCAAATATTTCTGTACTGTTTATCATGTGGTCTAACACGTCAAGTGAAAATGGCTTTTCAATTACTGCAATTGCTTTATTTAATACTGTTAATACATCAAGTAATGTTTTTTCAAGATATCCTGATGCAAAAATAATTTTTTGTTGAGGATTAATCTCTAGAATTTTCACTGCAGCTTGTAATCCTGTCATGATTGGCATTTTTTGATCTAATATTACGACATCAAAATAATTTCCTGATGTTTCGGTATTGTTTTTCTTTTTGTACATCTCAACACATTTACGACCATCAGTCACAGTTGTGATTTCTTTACCTTTTGCTTCTAGGAATGTTTTGTAAAGAGTCAAAATATCAATTTCATCATCTGCAATTAGTATTCTCAAAGATTTTTCTTTAGATGATTTAATTTGATGAATATTCTTCTCTCCAATCTTGAGCATTTCAAGTTTAATTGTGCCCAATATTTTTGTCTCTGCTAATCTACCAAATACTCCTTCAGATAATTCTGCAAATAATTCGTAATTTGTAATAATTTCTTGTTCATCCCTTCCACTGATTTTTACCATTGTCTGCATAATTGATTTGTATCCACTAGCTCCATAGAGATCAATTAATTCTCCTTGTATGATCTCCGAGAGTTGTTTTTCATACTTTTCGTCTTTTGTATTTGTATTTGATGTGCTCATTTTACAATTTTTTATGGAAAAAATGTATCAAAAAGACCAGTATGTTAGATCTTATACAAACAGATTTTGTAAAGAACATCTGATTTCTTTATAAGTAAAATCATCATCCAAGGGCTTAAATATATTCAGAGAAAGATGATTTTCATGTCTGAATCAAGACAAATTACTGTCTCAAAAATTGGGGTATCAAAACTGGCAATTCTTGCATTAGCTATTGTATTTACTGCAGGATTATTTGTTGTTGGATTTGATAATGGTCATATTGTAAATTTAGTATTTGCTGCAGATGGAACTAATGGTGGTTTTGATCCTTTGGTAATTCATGAGTTCACTCATGATATGAGACATGCAGCAGGCTTTCCTTGTCATTAGGCATTCTCTCTTTTGAAAACTATTATTTTTATCACAATTGTTTTGCTCTCTGGTGCACTTGCAGGCCTAATTCATGGAACTGTAAACTTTGCAATCGTTGAGCCATATCTTGATCAAGCCATAGGAATTGAAAATCAAAATTTATTTGATTCTGGAGAAGCAGAAGACACCCCACAATTTTGGGCAGAATATGATGGATACAGAACTTGGCAGAAAAGCGGACAAGTTCTTGCAGGTGTTATTTTAGGAACTTCTGTAGGATCTCTTTTTGGAATAGTGTTTGCATTATCCAAAAATTCACTACCTGGCAATCACACTGTAAAAAAATCCATCATATTATCTGGAATGATGTGGTTTACTATGTATCTGATACCTTTTATCAAATATCCTGCAAATCCTCCAACCGTAGGTGATGCGGAAACCATTGTGTTGAGGGCAATCTTGTATCTTTCTTTTATTGCAATATCTGGAGTGGGCGCACTTGCATTTTACAAATTATCTAAGAAATTTAAAAATAATAAAAAATTTGTATCTGTAATCGGCTATGGTATTTTCATATCTGCAGTTTTCTTTGTAATGCCTGAAAATCCTGATGAAATCACAGCTCCTGTGAATCTTGTAAATGAATTTAGATTAATGTCGATTCTAGGAATTTCATCCTTTTGGATTTCAATTGGTATAATTTTGGGATTATTCTGGAATAAATTTGAATCTCATAAAGAAACAACTCCATATTCATAATAATTCTGAATCTATAGAATGAGAATTATTGCATCTCGTTTAAATATACGTACAATATTTTTTGTATTTACATGTCTCGAAAATTAACATTACCACAATTAAAAAAATATGATATCACTCAAAAAGTAATAGAAGTATTAGCTGATTCAGAATCTAGAGCAATTTTATTTTCCATAATTAAAAAAGGGAATACTGCAGCTGAACTTTCAAACAAACTCAAAATCCCTCTTAGTTCAGTATACAAAAAATTAACAGATCTTGAAGAATTAACCTTAATTGAAGTTGAAAAATGGATGCTATCTGATAAAGGACGAAAATACAAGGTTTATCGAAGCCGAATCAGTAAAGCCGATATATCTATTAGAAAACCTGAACCTGTACTTACATTAATACCAAATTAAGTGATATTTTTGCAAAAATCCCCAACAATAATCCAGCTTTCAGAGTTTGACATTACACAAAAAATTATTGAATCTCTTAGTAATGTGTGTACACGTTCAGTTTTATTTTCAGTAAAAAATGAATCAAAAGATGCCACGCAAATTGCAGATGAATTAAAAATATCTCTTTCAACTGTTTACAAAACTTTGTCTACATTAGAAGATCTTGCCCTTGCTGAAGTGGACAAATATGTTATTTCTGCTGAGGGTAAAAAAATTAAATTATATCGGAGTAGAATTGGCAAGGTTGAAATCACCTTGGATAACTTGGAGCCTAGTTTGAATCTGTATTCAAATACAGTAAACCCAAAATCTAATTCATAATATTTGTACAAAAAAATAATTACAACTTTCATAAAATTCCATTTTTGAGATTTTCATGATTAGACGTCTTGCGTAATTATTTCTAGGCGTGAATTTTGCTGCAGGATTTTTCAAATTGGTTGAGAAATTTGAATTTTCAGGTATGAATTCTGTTAAAATACAAAATTTGAGAAAAAATCTCTATAATTACGCAAGAGGTCTATTGTATTATATAGTAAAAATTCCTGATTTCTTATGATTGTAAAATGAACATATGCAGTGAAGTCCATACTCCTACATTCAAAATAATTTACAAGGGTGCTAAAGGGAGTGTTTATGAACCTGAATGGTTAGTTTGTGAAAGTTGTCACGAAAAACGATATTTTGGTACCCCTGATGATATTGTATCAATAAAGCCTATTGAGTGATATTATTCTCATTCTATAGACTTGGAATGATAATTTGGAATGAAACCATGATTTAAATAATTTAGCTGAACCTAATTTTTTGTTAATCATGAAACGAGAAATTACATTCTCATTGATTGCTGTATTTGCAATTGGTGTATTGTCTGTACCATTATCTCAAACTGCTCAAGCTGAAAGTTTGGTCCCGGATTGGATTAAAACAAATGCTGGCTGGTGGGCTGATGGTACTTTGGATGACGAAACTTTTCTAAATGGAATTACATTCTTGTTAGAAAATGGCGTCATCAATGTTTCATCTGAATCTAACACTGTAGATGTCGATACTCTTACCATTGGATTTATTCCAGTTGAAAAAGCTGATGAACTAACTCCTAAAGCTCAAGCATTAGAAACATTTCTTGAATCGGAACTTGGTGTAGATGTTGAAATTGTTGTCCCAACAAATTATGAGACTATTATCGAAGGAATGAGATTTGGTCACATTGATGCTGCTTTTATGGATACTGGTCCTGCATGGATTACTCACCAACGAACTGGTGCAGAAGCTGTAATGGCAGAACTTGTCAAAGGTAAGATAAATTATCAAGCAACCGTTTGGACATTAGCTGAAAATGATTCTATTAATTCATTGGAAGATACAGTTGGCAAAAAAGTAGCATTTACTAGCATTACTGGTTCATCTGGTTTTGTTAGACCTATGGGAACTTTAGTTACTGAAGGTCATGTTACCATTGAAGGTGATGATATTGTTGCTTTGGAATCTGCATTGGCAAATAGCTTTGAAAGTTATACTTTTGCAGGTGGATACAAGGCTGCATTACAATTGCTTCTAAATGAGAATGTAGATGTTGCATTTGGTTCAGATATTGCTCCACAAAAATATCTTGAATTAGAAGATCAAGTAAAACTCCGTCCAGTTACCACAATTGGACCTGTACCATCACATGTGTTTATGGTAAGTGCTGACATGTCAGAATCTACCAAAAATGCACTTGTTGATGCACTAGTTGAACTCAACTATGATGAAAATAATCATATTTTGGCCGACTTGTATGGTGCAGAAGCACTAGTCCCAACTACAACTACCATGCACATTGGTGAATTTGGAGACTTTATTGATGCTTTAACCGGACTTGATCAATTAATTCTTGATAAATATAACAAGAGCAAATAAAACCCGGGATTCTTGAAATGAAACAAATTCAGATGACCCAAAACCCTTCTTTTTCATTAATTTCTACAAACAAAATTATTCAGATGAGTGACGTATGGACATCATATGATTCTAAAAATTTTGCACTAGATGGAATCAATCTATCTATTGATAGGGGAACTAATTATGCAATTGTAGGTCAATCTGGTTCTGGAAAATCTACTTTATTAAAATTAATGAACGGGATGATGATTCCTAGCAAAGGAACTATCAAAATTGATTATGTTACTCCTAATATGAATAACAAAAAATTTAAAAAAATGATGCATAGTATTGGTTACATTCCACAAAGTCTTGGATTGATAAAAAATGTTACAGTGTTAGAAAATATTTTGATTGGCGCTTTGCCTAGATTGAATAAAATTCAATCATTATTAAAAAAATTCCCTGAACCTGAAATTAAAGAAGCTAAAAGAATAATGTCTCTTGTTGGTTTAACTGGAAAAGAAGATAGAAAGGCCTACATGTTAAGTGGTGGTGAAAAACGTAGAGTTGCAATTGCTAGGGCATTAATGCAAAAACCTACAATTTTATTAGCTGATGAGATTGTTTCAGAATTAGATCATGTTACTGCACGTGAAATAATGAATTTGATTGCAGATGCTCAAAAAAGAATGAATTTGACTGCAATTATGGTACATCATGACATGCAATTAGCCTTAGAATACGCAAATAGAGTTGCAGTAATTAAAGAAGGTCACAAAATACTTGAAATTGGAGTTGAGGGTGACACTATAGTTGATTTTCAAACCGGTGACATGAACACTGAAGAAATCATGAGGATGTATTCTGATGACTCCAAAAAATAATATTGTAATTGGAATTATTGTTGCACTTGTAGTAGTTGCGTCTTATAATGTAGATGCAAATCCATTGGAATTTGCTGAAGGTTTACCAAATCTTGCTATTGTTGTGGAGGAAATGTTACTTGTTGAACCAAAGTATATTCCTACTGCACTTTGGGCAATGTTTGAAACTATTCAAATGGCATTTATTGGAACTGTAGTTGGAACTGCAATTGCTCTACCTCTTAGTATGTTTGCCGCAAGAAATCTAAACAGCAAGTATGTTTATGCTCCAGTTCGTGCATTGTTGGCAGCAATTCGAACATTCCCTTCTATTCTCTGGGCAATTTTATTTGTAATAATGGTTGGATTGGGGACATTTGCAGGTGTTTTGGCAATTGTTATGTATACAGTTGGATTTGTTGCAAAATTACAATATGAGGCAATAGAAACTATCGATTCTGATCCTATGGATGCCGTTGGTTCTATTGGCGTATCCAAATGGCAATTGATTCGATATGTGGTAATACCTGAATCTGCTTCTCACTTGTTAAGCCAAATATTATACATGTTTGATTACAATGTACGTCAAACCAGTATACTTGGATTGGTTGGTGCAGGTGGAATTGGATTTTATATCATCAACTATATCAAATTCTTTGAATATGGAAAAGCAGCAATATTCATGTTAGTTGTATTGGTAACTGTTCTTTTCATTGATTGGGTTAGTGTAAAAATACGTGACAAATACATTATCAAATCTCAACATGGTATGGAAGTTATCACAAAATAGAATTTGCTATTTTACGTAGTAATTTTATCTAGTTGATTTGATTCTGAGGCTGTTTTAATTTCGCGAGCAATTCTTTTCCCCATACTCATTGTTTCATTGAATAATAGTGAGTAGTATGGTGAACCATCCATGTAGATATTTGAACCTGCTACAATTCTTGCTGAAAATTCAAAAGATGTGAATTTTGCATTTTCATCATAAACTCCTTCAATACAAAATGGACCATTCATTCCAGGTTTAACTACTCTTTTAGCTGCCTCTACAAAATTTTCTCCCATTTTGTATACTTCATCTAATAATGATTCTCGTAAAACTAGCGGACTATTTCCAATTACATTGAAAGATGGAACTTTGTCAGATTTCATTTGTTGTTCTGCAGGAATTCTTCCCAATCCTTCAATGTCAGATTCATGTCTTTGATCAACTCCAAAGAATTCTAACTCTTCTTTTAATGGAGAATAGAAAAATGTCAAATAAGCTAAAACACCTGCGGCATATTCTTGAATGTATAGAGTTTCATCTTTAGAAATAATTCCTTCTGAAATCAATTGATTTCTTTTATTATTGTAATCCACTTCATTTGCTGCCATAAAGTAACCTTTACCTCCAGCTGCTCCTTGTCTTTTCACAATTACTAATTTTTCAATTTCTTTTGGTTCCGTAACTGGTTTTGGCATTGGAAGTTTTGCTTCTCTCATGAGTTGCTCTTTCATTTCTCTGTCAGACTCCCACCTGAGAATCCATTTGTTGCCAAATACTGGAGTTTTGATTGACTCGATTTCTTCAGAACTCATTTGTGCAACTAGTGTACCGTGAGGAATTAACACTGCATTATTTTCTTCAAGAATTGATTGGCATTTTTGATCAAGTACTTCTTTGAAAGAATCTACGATAATTAATTCATCGATAAATGGGAATCTTTTGTACAGTTTCTCACGTTTTTTTTCACATACTAGAATTGTTTTTAATCCTTCATCTTTTGCTCCTTTTAGAACCTGTAAAGAACAATGTGAGCCTAAAGTTGCAATTGAAGTCATTGACATTTTGGGTATGTTAATGGACTTTATGAACTATTATGTGCAGTTGTGACATATTGGAATATTTCATCAATCAATTCAACACTCAATTCTGACTTGATATTTTCTGGAATTACTTTTAATACAAAATCATACATTGTTGTATTTTTTGGTAATTCATCTCTTTCCTGTAGCAATGAAAATACTGCAATTCCATTTGAAATGATTGCTATGATCTTTTCTTTATCTGAAAGTGTCATGAATATTCATATAATTTGCTATAATTTAATCTGGTACTATCTTACAGTATTGCTTTTCTAAGTTCTGGATTTTGAAGAATTTGTATTAGTCCTGAGTCTTGATCAAGTATTTCTAAATCTATGTTGATATTGTGTACTTCTCCTTCCTCTTCTACTTGTTGTGAAGCGTGATATCCTACATAAACTCCTACAATTACAAACATTGCAATTACCAGAGCCATCAATATCATCATGTTTTTTTGGAATTTTAACTGGCTATAAGCATTATGAAAATTAAGGTAAAGGTTCACTATTTTATATAAAAATTAATTACACCATGATATCAGGAATAAAGTAAATTATGATTGAAACTGAACTAGGATCTTTACGTAGATCTCATTATTCTAATGAAATAAACTCCACAATGGACGGTACTCAAGTTACTGTAATGGGCTGGGTTCTGACAATTCGAGGACATGGAAACATCAGTTTTGGTACTATTCGTGACAAAAACGGTGATCTTTCAATTGTCGCAAAAAAAGGAGATTGTCCTGATGAAATACGTGAAAAAATCTCTTCACTAAAAGCGCATTCCTCAATTGCAATTACTGGTAATGTCAAAGTATCTGAAAAAGCACCTAGTGGATTTGAAATAATTCCAACTGAATTAAGAATTTTTTCAGAAGTTGAAAAAGTACCTCCTTTTGAGCCTACTGTTAAAACTGTAAAAAACATCGATACTAGATTAGAAGTAAGACCCATTGATCTTAGACGTGATGTCCTTCAACATGTTTTCAAAACTAGAAGTTTGGTTTTAAAATCAATTCGAGAGTATTTTGGAAAACAAAATTTTGTAGAAATTAATACTCCTAAAATGATTGCAACTGCAACTGAAGGTGGAGCTGCACTATTTCCGATATTTTACTATAACAAAGAAGCATTCTTAGCTCAAAGTCCCCAATTATACAAAGAACAATTAACAATGAGTTTTGAAAAAGTTTTTGAGATTGCTCCTATTTTTAGAGCCGAACCATCTAGAACTAATCGACATTTAGCTGAAGCGATATCTATCGATTTAGAGGAAGCATTTGTTGATTATAATGATGTAATGAATCGAATTGAAAAAATAATCAAAATTTCAATTCAATCTGTTAATGAATATGTAAAGGATAACCCTTCATCTGAATTTCCCACAATAGACATACCTGAACATATTCCAAGATATACTTATGATGAATTAGTAGATAAAATTCAAAAAGCTGGAGCAAAGACTGAATGGGGTGATGACTTGTATCCTTCCAATTTGAAAAAAATAGGCCTAGATGGTTTTTATTTTATTACTGATTGGCCACTTGCACCAAAACCTTTCTACGTTAAAGATAGTAAATCTAATCCAAAAGTTTCAGAATCGTTTGATTTGATGTATGGTGATTTAGAATTATCTTCAGGTAGTACAAGAATTGAAAAACGAGGTGAATTAGCTGAGAGAATGAAAAATAAAGGAATGAAAACTGATGCCTTTGAATATCATCTTGGGGCATTTGATTATGGTGTTCCTCCTCACGCAGGTTGTGGGATTGGTCTTGAGAGACTAATTATGGTCTTAACAGGTACTGAAAACATTCGTGATACTACATTTTACCCAAGAGATGTGGACAGACTAACTCCATAGGTGAATTATATGGTTACTGAAGAAGAAATTGAACTTGTTTCAAAATTAATGAAAATTGATATTGATAACCATAAAGAATATGTTGAAAAAGTCCATAACATGATAGATTACTTTGATATTTTAGATTCTGCTGGTGTTGAATCTGAAGAAATTTCAATGCCTGAAATTTTAATATCTGACCTAAGAGATGATGAACATATTCCATTTGATGATAAACTAATTGAAAAACTAAACCACTACAAGGGGACATACGTTCGTGCACCAAAGATGTCTTCATGAATCTAAAAATCTCTGCTCTTGATTATATTCAAGAAGTAAAAACTGGGAATATGTCTGCAGAAGATTTTGTTGCAAAAACAATTGAAAGAATTCAAAATGTAGATGAAAAATTACATGCTTTTTTATCTGTAAATGACAAAGCAATTGATCAAGCTAGAAACATTGATAAAAAAATAAAATCTGGCGAAAAAATTGGTGATTGTTTTGGAATGCCTATTTCTATTAAAGACAATATGTGCATTAAAGATTCTAAAACTACATGTGCATCAAAAATGCTTGAAGATTTTGTTGCTCCATATGATGCAACAGTAATTACAAAATTAAAACAAGAAGATGCAATATTTATTGGAAAAGCAAACATGGATGAATTTGCCATGGGACTAACAACCGAATTTAGTGCATATGGGCCAAGTAGAAATCCTTGGAATGTTGATTGTATACCTGGAGGTTCATCCGGTGGTAGTGCTGTTTCTGTTAGTGCTTTTGAATGTGTGGCATCTCTTGGGTCTGATACTGGAGGTTCTGTGAGAAATCCTGCAAGTTTTTGTTCTACAGTTGGATACAAACCAACCTATGGTTTGATCAGCAGGTATGGTTTGATTTCATATGCAAACAGTATTGAACAAATTGGCCCACTCACTAGAACTGTAAAGGATACAGCATTCATGTTGAACATGATTGCAGGAATTGATCCAAATGATAATACTACAATTGATAACAAAAATGAAAACTACCTTTTAGGCATAGAATCTGGCGTTGAGGGTAAAAAAATAGGCATAATCAAAGAAATGATTGGCGAAGGAATTGATCCTGAAGTTCTTTCTGCAACTAAAGATGCCATTTCTAAACTTGAAAGCTTGGGTGCAATATGTGAGGAAATATCCCTTGATATGGTAAAATATTCTGTTGCAGCATATTATACAATTACTGCAACTGAAGCAGGTAGTAATCTTGCAAGATATGATAACCTAAGATATGGTTATGATTTCCCTCTTGAAGGATACGAATTCAATTCTTACATTTCAAAAGCTCGACGGAATTTTGGCCCTGAAGTAACAAGAAGAATGATTATTGGCGGGTTTGTTCCATCTGCAGGACACGCAGGTAAATATTTCTTAAAAGCATTAAAAGTAAAAAGTAAACTCACAAAAGAAATCAATGAAGCATTCAAAAAATTTGATTTATTAATTGCCCCAACAGTTCCAATTCTTCCATTTAAAATTGGAGAAAAGATTGATGATCCTGTGTCTTTATTTTTGGTAGATATCAACACAGTTACTGCAAATCTTACTGGAAAACCTGCAATTTCAGTTCCATATGCTGTTTCAAATGGATTGCCTATTGGTATTCAATTAATGGCTAATTCAATGGATGATAAATTATTGTTACAAGCCGCATATGCATTAGAACAAACTGTCAACCTGCCGGAGGTTCCACCATGACCATGATTGGTTTGGAAATTCATTGTCAATTAACTAATTTGAATAGTAAATTGTTTTGTTCATGTAAGGCAAATTATAGAGAATTTGAAATTAATGAAAACATATGTCCTGTTTGTATGGGATTGCCCGGAAGTTTACCTAGATTAAACCAAGAAGCAGTAAAAAAAGCAACAATAATTGCAATGGCATTAAATTGTTCAACTCCTGAAAAAATTGCATTTTTTAGAAAAAATTATTTTTATCCTGATTCTCCAAAAAATTTCCAAATTACCCAATTGAATATTTATGGTGATACAAGCGTTGGGGGAACTGGTTCTATTATGGTTGGGGACAAAAAAATTAGAATTACTAGAATTCAACTTGAAGAAGATCCTGGGCGTCTAATTTATGAAGGAAGTTCCTCTAAAAATCAAATTACACTAGTAGATTACAATCGTGCAGGTACACCCTTAGTAGAAATTGTTACAGAACCTGATTTTGAAACTCCTAAAGAAGTAAGAGATTTTCTAAATATTTTGTCAGACATTCTTACTAATCTTGGCGTTGCAGATCCTAGTTTAGAAGGCGCAATGAGAGCTGATGCAAATGTTTCAATTGAAGGTGGAAAGAAAGTTGAAATAAAAAATATCGGTTCTTTTCATGATTTAGAAAAAGCAACTCATTTTGAAATTACAAGACAAGAGAGTTTACATTCAAGAGATATAGAAATAATCCAAGAAACTCGTCATTGGGATGATAAACGAAAAATTACTGTTTCATCACGTTCTAAAGAAGAAGAACTTGACTATCGCTATTTCTTAGAAGGAGATATTCCTTGGATTAAGATGGATCCTGAAATTCATACAAAATTACAATTTGAAATGCCTGAAAGTATTAGTTCTAAAAAAGAACGATATGTTTCAAAATATGGCATACCTGCACAAGTTGCTGATGTACTATCTTCAGACAAATATTATTCTGATTTGTTTGAAGAATCTCACACTGAATCTAATGCAAAAGAAGTGGCAAACATAATTACTACTGATCTTATGGGTTTGGTTGATACCCGAGAAAAACGAGAAGCCTCAAAATTTACTTCAACTCATTTAAAAGAACTAGCTGATTCAATTCAATCTGGAAAAATTGCTAGAAATTCATCTAAAAATGCATTACATGAAATATTAAAAACAGGAAAAGATTTGTCTACGGTAATTAAAGAATTAGATCTTGGAAATGTTTCTGATGAATCTGAATTATCTGATATTATAACACAAGTGATTTCAGAAGAATCACAAGCTGTTGAGCAAGCAAAATCAAATCCACAAACAATTAATTATTTAGTTGGCAAGGTAATGCAAAAAACAAAAGGTAAGGCAGATCCAGCTTTGACATTAGACTTGCTTAAAAAACAAATTGGAATCTGATGGCTGAACTTTCTTTAGAAAATATAGAATTTATCAAAATTTTAGCAACATCTGATGCTACAATTCTTCAAGCAGGTATGAATGATGCAACCAGGCGTAAATTAGATGCAGAAATAGGCATAATTTTGAGAGAATACTATCGTGAAAATACCATGGGCACACAAACTGGTTGGACTAAAAAATTAGTTGATGTGGGTATTGATGAAGATGCAGGCAAAGCAGCTATAGCATGTGCAAGACGTTTGGGTATTGATATTTCATAACAAAAAATCTTTTTACCTTTAATGAAACTGAAAAGTTATCTTTTGTCTAATTTTGAGTTTATTCCATCTGAAAAACAAATCCAAGAATCGAATATTTACAAATTTATGCAAAAACATAACATATCCTCATTAGAAGAATTATCTAAAAAATCTAAAAATGATTTAGAATGGTTTTGGAAATCAGTTGATGATGATCTTGGTATTGTCTGGGATGCGCCTTATTCAAAAATTTTAGATACTTCCAAAGGAATTGCCTGGACTACATGGTTTGTTGATGGTAAAACAAACATCTACAAATCATCTGTTGAAAAATATGTTAAATTAACTCCTGATAAAACTGCATATTATTTTGAATCCGAAGATGGAGTAAAATTAAAAATCTCCTATTTTGAACTAGATTCTAAAGTATCTAAGCTTGCAAATGGACTAAAATCATTGGGTGTAAAAAAAGGTGATGTTGTTGCAATTTATTTACCCATGATTGAAGAGGCAATAATTTCAATACTTGCAGCTGCTAAAATTGGAGCAATTCAAACCGTGATTTTTTCGGGATATAGTTCTGAATCACTACATGTTAGATTGCAAGATTGTAATGCTAAGATTCTTTTAATTTCAGATGGATTTCACAGAAAAGGTAAACCTGTTTCACAAAAAAATTCAGTTGATGTTGCAATTAAAAATACTTCTATAGAAAAAATTATTGTCATTCCCTACAAGGGAGTTGATAGATATGAAAAATCTGAACAACTTGTTTTTTATGATGAACTAATGTCATCTCAAAACAATATTTGCAATACTGAAATTTTAAACTCTGAAGATCCTTTGTTTATTTTGTATACTTCTGGCACAACTGGAAAGCCTAAAGGAGTAGTTCATACTCATGGCGGTTTTTCTGTATTTGCAGGTCATCAGGCTGCATATTTGATTGATACTCAGGCACAAGATATACTATTTTGGCCTGCTGATATTGGATGGATTACAGGATTAGTTTGGAATGTTTATGGGCTTTTGATAATGGGTGCTAGTGCTGTAATTTATGACGGCGGATTGGATTTCCCTAAATATGACAGACTTTGGAAAATGCTCTCTAATTACCAAGCTACAATTTTTGGAATTTCCCCAACTGCTGTAAGATTGTTTAAGAAAAATAATGTTGAACCATTAAAATTATTTCCATTAGATAAAATCAAAAATATTCCTACAACTGGAGAACCATTAGATGAAGATTCTTGGTGGTGGCTTTATGAAAAAGTTGGAAACAAAAAAATTCCAATAATAAATTTATCTGGTGGTACTGAAATTGGTGGTGCAATGCTTTCTGTTTTCCCTGGAATGAAATTAAAACCCTCTACTGTTGGAATACCTGTACCTGGAATGAATTTGGATGTCATTGATGATGATAAAAATTCTATTAGAACACAAAATGGTTATCTAGTAATAAAATCCCCTTGGCCTGCAATGACTCGTGGATTACTAAATGATGATGAACGATATTTTGATACATACTGGTCTAAATTTAAAAATATTTGGTTTCATGGTGATTATGTCTATGTAGATGATGATAATTTATGGTATATGCGTGGAAGAACTGATGATGTCATTAATGTATCTGGTCATAGAATGAGTACTGCAGAAATTGAACATGCAGTTATTTCCCATAATAAAATATCTGATGCTGCATCAATTGCAATCCCTGATGAACTCACAGGTGAAGCAATAGTTGTTTTTTTTGTTTCAGATAAGAAGAATGATGTGAATTTAGAATCTGAAATATCTGATTACATCAGTAAAAAAATTGGCAAAGTTGCAAAACCTAAATTTGTTTTCCAATTGCCTGATTTGCCAAAAACTAGAACTGGAAAAATTATGAGAAGATTGTTAAAATCAAAACTTTTGGGTCAAGATCTTGGCGATTTATCCTCATTAGAAAACCCTCAAATTTTGGATGAAATTTCAAAAATTGGTTAACATTTACTAACTTTTTGATTTTTTCTATTTCACGCTTTATGTAATAATCAAAATTCTTGATAACAGGCATGAGATTTGTAGTTGATCAACAAGTAGAAGATATTGAGATGCCTGAAAATCTAAAATTGAACACATTTCTTCAGGAATTCCACTCGGATTGTACTCATCCTGAGTGTGGATTTGGATTCTATGGATTTGCCTTTGGCCAATCTCCTTTCCCTGTACCTCGACTCATTCAGGAAGCACTAATCAAAAACGTAAACAAGGGAGAATATGCTCCCGTTCCAGGTATTCCTGAATTAAGAAATGCAATTTCAAAATACAATAAACATTATTTCCACATGGATGTATCTCCTGATAGAATCTATGTTGGTCCAGGAACAAAGGAATTAATTTTCAATCTTTTAGAAATTTTACATGGAACTGTAATTCTACCTACTCCTGCTTGGCTAGGTTATCTTCCTCAAATTAGATTTTTAAAGAAAAATTATCATATGTTACCAACACGCGCAAATAAAAAAATCGCACCCAATGACCTTCGACGTCTTGCATTAAGATTGCAGGATAGACAAAAAATATTGATCTTAAATAATCCTCATAATCCAACAGGTTTGCTATACAATCGTTTAGAGTTGGAAGAAATTGCAGATGTATGTAGAGAATTAAACATTACTGTAATCTCTGATGAAATCTATGCCCAAACAACTTATGACTTTTCTAAATTTGTTAGTATGGGAAAAATTTATCCTGAAGGAACTTTTGTAACAAATGGATTATCAAAATCCCATGCAGCTGGGGGATATAGATTGGGATATGTAATTTTCCCACAACATGCAACTGATCTTAAATCTCAATTTAAAAAAATACTTGCAACTGAATACACAGCAGTATCAACTCCAATACAACATGCTGCAATTCCTGGGTTTGAAATTAGTCATGAGATGGATAAATATTTTGAAATTACTAGAAATATTCACAAAATTATGGGTGAATATACTTACAATACATTAACTGCCATTGATGGTGTCAAAGCAACAAAACCTGAAGCAACATTCTATTTGCTAGCTGATTTTAATGCATATGCTCCAGAATTACAAAAAGCAAAGATTAGAACTTCTCAAAAATTATCTGAAGCATTCATTGTTCATCCTTATCATACTGCAATAGTAGGTGGCGATAGCTTAGTTCTAGAGAGAACTGATTTTAGTGCAAGAATTGCATATGTAGATTATGATGGTTCCAAAGTCTATGAGTGTTATCAATCTGAAAAACCTAAAACTCATTCTGATAAATTAGAATTTGTTAAACAGAATGCCCCTAAAGTGGTTGCAGGTCTTGGAATGATTGAAAAATTCTTTGATGCGTTAAAAAAAGATGCAGTAGATGAATTGCTTCTTTTAAAAAATAATGTAAAAATCCCTAATTAGAATTCATTTTAGTTTTTTTTCTAAATCTTCAAATTCTTCTAATGATATTTCCCCTTTAGCAAGTCTTATTTGAAGAATATCTAATGGGGACGAACCCATAATTGGATGGATAATTTTTTTCCGAATTACATCTTTGTTGATTGAAATCTGCCTTGAATTATTATCCACTTGTCTTTTTACTCCATATACTGCCCCGAATAGTATGCCTAAAGCTGCTATTGCTAATGACATTTGGGCAATATCTGAATTATTTGTAATTTTTTGAGCAGGCTCTACAATTGATGAAGCCTGTGCTTCTGGAATGATATCGTTATCAATTATCTCTTGAACTGTAGATTTTATTTCTTCTATATTGTCTGTATATCCAACTGCTTCTTCTATTGTAAGACCTGGATAATTCCTATCAAACCAACTCTTGTATGTTGTTTCAGAATAGTATCTTTCAACATAATATGATGGTTCCTTACTAGGGTCTACAAAATTTGCATAGTTAGATTTACTTTCAATTGGTATTGGCTCAGGTTGTTTTGGTGATGATTCCTCAACTAATTGTTCATTTTCATTTATGTCAGTAATACTTTCATTAGAGACTGTATTTAATGAAACAATAAATTCAGTTGAAATTCCTTCTGTCATATTACGAATAAATCCATTTGCTGTGTACATTCCATACTCTGTAAATTTATTCTCAATTCTTACACTTTTTTCAAATGTATCATCGTGGTTTATTATTGCCTGTGTTAGTAAAACAAATTTATCATCAAGATCTCTAATAACAATTGTCACTAATCCTGATGCACCTTTTTCAACACTTCCTGAAAATAATATTTGTTCACCTTTGAGAAATGAGTTTTCATTAACATTCAGTGTGGTAAGTTCTGCAAATGCAGGATTTACAATTAATCCTAACAATACCATTACTCCTAGAGAATAAGGCCCATACCTATTCTTGTCCAATAAAATAAAATGTTTATTTTTTAATTTAAGATAAGCGTAGCATTCATCCGGATTTATTGTACGTAAAAGTTAAATGCTAATTTCTTGTTTTTCAGTTGATCTATTATTTTTGGATAAATTGATAGGTTTTTTGGAATTTTAAAAAAGAATGTTGTGCCAACATTTTCTTTACTTTCAACCCAGATTTTACCCCCTAAGCCTTCGACAATACCTTTGCATATTGCTAAACCTAAACCACTTCCTCCCTTTTTCCTCTTTGATGATGTGTCTACTTGATAGAATTTTTTGAATAGTTCCTTTTTATGCTCATTTGAAATTCCAACCCCGTTATCTTTAACAAAAAATTCTACATCCTTTAAACCATCTTTCATTCCTATTTCTATACATCCTGAATTTGGAGAAACATAGTCTATTGCATTTTTAATCAAATTGGAAAATACTTGATTGATTCTATCTCTATAGCGAAAAGATAAAGTTCATGAACTAAAAATCATCAAAAAACTAGAGATTAGATGATTTTACCTAAGGTAAATACGAATAAACAAATTGAAACACCTTGAAAATAGTTCATGAACATATGCTTCTCGCTATATCACTAAAAATTTGAATCTCTTCGTTGAAATTTGCAGTAATTGAAATCTCTTTCTCAACTGCAATTGGTTCAAATTCTTTCATTAATCCATATAGTAAATCTGAAACATTGATGTCTTCTTCATTAAAAACTAATTTTCCTAAATCTAATTTTTGTGTTGTTAAAATATCCCCAATTAATTTTTCTAGTCTAATTGTTGATGTATAAATTTCATCTACTGCATCTTTTTGTCCTTCATTTAAATCCCCTAGGAAATTTTCTTTTTGAAGCATTTGTATAGCGAAAAGATAAAGTTCATGAACTAAATAATTTCAAAAAACTAGAAATCAATTGATCTTACCTATAGGTAAATACGAATAAACAAATTGAAACACCTAAAAAATAACTCACGAACTTATGCTTCTCGCTATACTATGGAGAGAACTATTCAAGTCACAAAAATGCGTGGAATAAAACACAGTGAACAAATTCATCCAATTGATCTTAATACAGATGGTTTGCAATTGTTGCATCCAAGACTAATGCATTGATTATTTCTTTTTTCTAATTTGCTGTGCAACCATAGGTAAGAATGCCCCTACGTCAGATACAATTCCCAGGGCTTGCCATGTTCCTCTATCCATGAGTTTTGTAACTGTTGGTTGACTAATATCTACTACAATTACTTTGACATTTGCAGGTAACATGTTACCTGTTGCAATTGAGTGCAACATCGTCGAAATCATTATTACCATACTTGCATCTTTTAGAACTTTTTTGTATTCTCTTTGTGCTTGGGCAACATCTGTGATTACATCTGGTAATGGTCCATCATCTCTAATGGATCCTGCTAATACAAATGGCACTTTATTTTTTACACATTCGTACATTATTCCTTTTGTTAATTTTTTAGTTTTTACCATATTTGCAATTGAACCTGCTTTGAAAACTGCATTGATTGTATCCATATGATTTCTATGACCATGATATGCTAGAGTGGCATCATGAACATTCATTCCTAGAGATGTACCTAGTGTTGCATATTCAATATCATGAACTGCTAATGCATTTCCTGCCAATACTCCATCAATATACCCCGCTCTGATTAATTCTGAAACTGAATCATCTGCTCCCGTATGTACTATTGCAGGACCGCCTACAATGACGATTTTACCCCCATTCTTTTTGGTATTGTAAATATCATCAGCTACTTTTTTAGCAATATGCTGAGTTGGTCTCTCACTGGAACTTGAACTTCCCATAAATTCAAAAACATTGACTCCTTCTCTTGGACGTTCAGGTGGTGTAATTTTGATACCTTTTTCTCCCACAATAATTTGATCACCTTTTTTTACATCTCTTACTGGAACACAAAATGCTCTATTGCCTTTGACAACAATACACTTGTCCATCATCATATTTTCTACAGGAATCCATTTTCCCTTATGAAATACATGGGTATGATTATTTGTTGTACTGTAAAAATTATCTGGCATTACATAATTTTTTGGAGATTTTTTTAATGTGATTTGTTGTTGAATCTTTGATACGGCCCCTAAACGATAAACCATCTCTAAAATCTCATCTAGGTGTTTTTGATTTTTACCTGTAATTAATAATCGTGCAAATGATTGATCTCTTTTCTTTTTACCAATCTCAATTTCTTGAACTTGAAATTCTCCATGCAAGTCCATTATTTTATCAAAGATCTTAGTTAAAATTGAAGAATCAATTAAATGTCCTCCAACCTCAATTTCTTGAGAAAATTTGCTCATTTTCTTATTCTATATTATATCATAACTAAAGCTTACGTTTTTTTCTTGAGACTAGACAGGTAAGATTACTTTACCTTCAAATTTTGGAATGTTGTCTTTTTTGAAGGATTCTTCCAAAAGCTCTTTTTGTTGTTTTGTTACTCCTTGGACAATGGTTTTTGATGAACCCGTTTTGTCTACTAGAGCAAGAATGTATCCACTATTATCGGTCAAAACAAACCCTGCGGATTCATCTACAAATGCATACATGTTTTCCTCGCCTACGGGTGCCCACACATTGGATTTCGAATCTGCAAGTGCTAAGGCTGGCATGGCTTTTCCATTTGTTAAAGTGTTAAGATATTCTCTTGCTTCTGCAACTCTTTTTTGACCTAATTTCAAAGCCTGGAAATATTGCATGATTCACAAATACCTAATTGTTATAACAATTTTCCTCTAAAGATTGTTATAGAATCTTAAAGTTAGAAAAAACATGCCTTTGACCAATCCCGTAATAATCAAACTAAACGAAATTACAACAATGGTTGAAAACAAATCAAAACTATCTGAATCTGAAATTGACGAAATTAAGTTGATCTTCAAAGGTTTAGTTGAACAAAGTGAACGATATGATCTTGATGAAATAGAATTTTGGTTTGAAAATGAGGGTAATTGGACAACAAAAGAACCTCGAGTTCGAATTGTAAATCTTGCTAATTATATTCAAGATAAATATCAACAAACAGCTCATCTAAGAATTATTTCTGATGATGATTGTAGTTGTGGGAATTAGTTCTCTAACTGTTCTAATAATCTGCCGACAATTTTTGCATTTTCTGTTCTTTCATTTTGAATTTCAGTAATGCGAACATCGTTTTTTACCTCTTGAGATAGTATTTGAAAATACTCTTCATCTAAATCATTATTTGCTTGTAATCTTTTGATTACTTCAAACAAGATACCAATCACTTGTTTTTGTGCATCTATTAATTGGTCTTTTTCATTATTTTCCATATCTTTTAATCTTCAATGATGTTTCTAAATAATTCTTTTAATTTAGGATGTGTAATTTCATTTTCTGCAGATTTCAAAAAAAGATTTAATTTCTCTTTGGAATGACCTTCTTTTTGATATATTTTAGCTTGAAGGGCCATCTCCAATTTGTCTAGTTGATGTACTATTTTGGCTTCTGATGAATTATGTTTTTGATAATTATCCCATAATATCTCATATTGTGTTTTTATTTTACTGGGTAAATTTTTTATAATTTTAGAAAATGCATCATTTTCTAATTCCATCTTCTTTTCCTTCGAAATTCCTCCTGGTGTATAATCCCCAATCTTTGATTCTGCCAAGTCATGAAGTAATATCATTTTAAGAATTTTTCCAGAATTGTAATTTTCCATGTCTGATATGATCATCCCCATCATTGCCATAGAATACGAATGGTCTGCTACTGATTCAGGATTTTTTATATCTAATTTGTCAATCCACCCTTGTCTTTGGATTTTTTTCAAATTAGCAGCAGTTATGAAAAAATCTATTATCATGATGTTTTATCATTACGAATCACATAATAGTTATTTCAAAATTAGTACATTATGAAAATATACACAAAAACTGGTGATGATGGAAGTACAGGCTTGCAAGGAAATTACCGAATCGACAAATCCCATCCAAGAATTGTTTCATATGGTACGGTAGATGAAGCTAATGCATCTCTGGGTATCGTTCTATCAGAACCATTAGATGATGATATTACTAAAATTTTAACTGAGATTCAAAATGACCTTTTTTTAGTGGGGGCAGATCTATCCAACCCAAATCTCAATGATGTCAAAAATAGAGTTTCTCTTGAAATGATAGAAAAATTGGAACAACATATTGATAAATTTGAATCAGAATTACCTCCATTGACTAATTTTATTTTACCTGGAGGAGATCCATCTGCTGCCAAATTACATTATGTTCGAACTGTAGTCAGACGAGCAGAATCTCAAACTGTTCAATTGAGTGAAAAAGATGAAATTAACTCTAATTGCATCAAATATCTCAATCGACTGTCTGATTTGTTTTTTGTAATGGGTAGATTGATCAATAAACGGAAAAATATCGACGATATCCCTTGGAAGATCTAAAAAGACAAACTTTAATTCCTCATCATAATCCTTTTTTTCTAAGTGCCGTGGTAGCTCAGCCTGGGAGAGCACTCGGCTGAAGACCGGGCTGTCGCGCGTTCAAATCCCGCCCGCGGCACTGTTTAATCATTAGTGTGGAAACATACTTTTCACTACTTTGCAGTAATCCCATACAATATTCTTATCATCAACATCGTCATTTTTTAAAATTACAATAGGGTTAAGTAGATTATTGACGTAATAGATTTGGTTTTCATTTTATTCCCTTTTCTTTAACAAAATAAAGAGAAGGTGGAAAACCTTTCTAGACATTCATTAATCATGCGTCTACTAGATTAAAAAAATTTTTCCCAGATGATGATTTTTCAGATATGCATTTGACTGGTCCAAGTGGAATTTGTTTCTGGTTAACATCTTCACGTAACTTTTCGTTTTTGAATCTGTTTACGATTGCTACACGAGTAGTGTGGAATTTGTTAATATGATTTCCATCAACTTCAAACATCTCTTTTGTAGTAATTTTTACTCCTTTTGTAACAATTTCCCCTTGAGTATAGTCTGAATCTTCTACAAATGTTATTGTAAATGACTGTTCCCCTATTTTTGCCAGTGATGCACTATCTCCAATTATTTGGTAATCTGCTAATGTTGCTATGTCCTTTCACCTCCAATAGAACATGTACAAATTATTCAATGATAAAGCCCATCATGAGTTAATTCTTGACTCAGATGGTCTACTAGATCGATAATATTTTCACATATAGATCTAAATCATATTCTGCATAATCTTTAAAAACCACCCCACCTCTTGATTTTCGAGATTCATGGCTGGGAAAAAAACTGCAAAGAAAACTACAAAAAAAACACCTGCAAAAAAAACTACCTCTAAAGCTAAAATAACAAAAGCTAAAGGTGCCAAATCTAAAGCAAAAACCAAAAAAGTAAAAGATGAACCATCAGGAGATATGGGTATTGTCATAGTTGATGATGATATTGAGATTGATCAAGAGCAAGTCAATGAAGAACGACGAGCATATCTTGAAGAGGCCCGTTCACAAGAAGCATCTGACTAGGAATCTTTATCCGATCCGGTGACGTATACTATTCATGCGAGCTTTATGTTTAATTACTGTAAAACCCGGTAAGGTAGATTCTGTTGTTGGAATTTTAAAGAAAAAACGAAAGATAGTAAAACAGATTATGGTAGTAGCAGGTAGGGCCGACATTAGTGTTCTATTACAAGGGAATATTGATGAAATTAACAATATGGTAATTGATTTTAAAAAGATCAAAGACATTGTTACAACTGAAACATTGATTGAAGTGGAGGTAAATATGGGATGGTAAGAGCAATAATATTAGTAAAGTCTCCCAAAAAACTCATTGCTGCAAGATTGAGAAAAATTACATCTGTTGCAGATTCATTTCCAACTAGTGGGCAATTTGACGCAGTTGCAATAATTGATGTCAAAGAACTAATCCAGATTAAAGAAGTAGCAAACCAAATTCAGAAAATTAGTGGGGTTGATAGAACCGAAACTATGGTTGAAGTGCAATGACGCAATGGATTTAAAGAACTTCTAGCTAGTATATCTGTGAACATCAAAAAAGTGGGCAATGTAATTTTAGCAGTTAAAGACATTGATAAATCCCTACAATTTTACCATGAAATCATTGGTCTTCCAATTAAAAATCAAAGAAGATCATGGGTTGATTTGGGTACTTCTGGTGCTTTATTGAGTTTACATCCAGCATCGTTAACAGCACAACATATTGGCGATTCTATTGATAATGGGATTACTATTGGATTTCTTGTTGGCGATGTACAATCTGCCGTTGATGAACTAAAAGAAAAAGGTGTCACAATTCATCGTGATATAGTTGAAAAAGATGCAGGAAAAAATGCAATAGTGTTGGATCCTGACGGTTATCTTATTTCATTATTTGAACCTATTTTCGAAGATAAAGATCGACAAACTGGCGGATATCAAGGATTTACACCAGCTTAGATTGTCTTTTTAATTAAAGAAACAATCTTCTCTAAGCCTTTTTCTTTTTTATTTATTGAGACATAGTATGTCACATTGTTTTTATGTAAAATTACAATTGTAATTTTTTGATGTTGTAAAACTACATGTTCTAATTTTCCAACAGTTCCAACAGTGTCTTTCCTTAATGAAATTAAGGTAGAAATTACAAATAACTCATTTTTGAAATCCTCTGATTGTAATAATGGTTTTAGAGTTGGTTTGATCATTCCAGTTAACGTTCTACCATATGCATTTACCACTCCTGCATATCTGATATTATTGGAGATTTCTAAAATTTTCTGACATTGTTTTCTATATTTTATTACTGTATCTTTCCATTTCTCTGCAGGAGTTTTTACCATGATCAAACTAATTTTTCAAATTAATAAGGATGTTGTCTAATTGTAATTTTTAGAACTAGAAGTTATTATTTAGAATTTGATTCTTTTTCTAATTTTTTCTTTAATTCCAAGTTTTCTTTTATCAGCTTATCATTTTCCGTTTGGAGTGTTTCTATGGAATTCTGTCTTGTGTATGCTGGATGTCCTGGTGGGATTACAGTAGAATTCATTGAAAGTAAACCTGCCGCATATTGTTGATACATGTGCTGAAATCCTTGCAATTTTTGATTTATTGTTTCAGCATTTTTCAAAAATTGTTCTTTCATTGGATTTTCATGATTTTTGAACATTGGGTTTGATAATCCTGGAGGCAATCTTGGGAATTGGAATGCTATGTGTGGTATGTTTGGATTTAATCCATACAAGTCACGCAGGTGATTTGCTACCATATTATCCATAATTATCATCCATATTTGCTATATTTGTGGCTTGCTTTAGTCATTTGATAAACAATGAAGCTAAATGTCGGTCGTTTTAGCTCAACTTGAGCTGATCGCAGATCCTTATAGATTCCCACTTTGGATCGCTGATACACATGGACGCATCAAAAAAAGCATGTTTAAAATGTAAAAAAGATATTGGAGAGAAAGATCTTCACAAAATTGTAATTTATGTTGTTCAAGAAAAATTTACAGAGCATCATTATGAGCATGTAGAATGTCCAGATAATTTTACAGTTTAAAAATATTATTGATGTTCATCCTTTGAATTCATATACATTGTAGGTTTCACCGGTAGTTCTAGAACGATACTTCCATTCATCTTTAGTCCAAATTACTTGTGAAGAATCTTTTTGAGAACTAGGGTGTAATCTTTGGTATACATCACTACCAATCAAAATTTGATTTGGTTTTGCCATGTTTTGAATTTTTGCTGCAATGTTCATAGCAGGTCCCATTAAATCTACATGAGAGTTTTCAACATCTGCGCCATACCTTACTACAATATTTTGACCAAAATCTACTCCAATTTTCACCATTAAATCTGGATAATCATATTGATTTAGAATTGGGTTGATTCCTTTTTGTATAATTGAAATCATTGACTTTGCACAATTTACAGCATTATCTCCTGTTTGCATTTTATCTCCTACAAAATACCCGATAACGGCATCACCTACAAATTTTAAAACATAACCATGATGTTGTCTGATCACTGCTGCCATTTCTTGAGAAAATGAACTAATAATAATCGCAATTTTTTCTGGAGGCATTTCTAAAGTCATTGTGGTGGATCCAACTAAATCTACATAGAGTACAACCATGTCTAATTTTGAAAAAACATTTTTTCTTAGAAATGCGTCGGACTCGTCAATTAATCCTGAATACTCATAACCTTTTTTGAGGGCAGCCCAAACACGTTTTTGTGTTTCTAAAATCATAGTTTCGGAATCTAATGTTTGTTGTTGATTCTTGCTAAGTAACATGTCTACAACCATATTGTCTTGCTCTGTTTTTTCAGATTCTTGATTTGGTTCATTTTCTTCTTCAGTCATATTTTACCTCATTCCAGGGGAAAATCTACTCCACATTTGGGGCATTTACCTCTTTTTCCCTTATACCCACCATGATAATACTCTGTAATATCTTCATTACAATTATCACAAGCAATTTTGGATGACTCCATGCCTATAACGACGATTCAATCTATTTAGATTTAATCATGAAGGTTTAAGGAGAGCAGTTCCTCGATATTTCATGTGAGATTAGGTTCAAGATCATCTAATGAATTCATTCAATTGCTTAATGAAAAAAATGAGAAAATTCAACAATCTTATCTTTCCAAAATGGTTGATTTAACAAAAATGATTAATGTTAAAGTGATGATGGGGGATTCTACCATCACTGAACAAAAAACATTTGATCCTAAACTTGTATCATCTTATTTCCAAAAAATTAATGATTCATTAAAAAATTGGTCATTACAAGATGTTTCAATTACAAACAATCAAGATGTAAGGAGAATTTTTACAAAGTTTGAAATTAAAAAAGGGAATTATTTAATTTCAGGGCATTTATCTTTACAGTTTCACGTGTTATTATATTACAAACCAGATCAAAGAGTTATAGATTGCCAAAAAGAACTATCTGAAATTGTTGATTTAACAAAAAATGAACAAGAACAACTTTCAGATAATAGTGATCAAATAGTTTTGAATAAATTAAAAGAAATGGGGTACAAGGATTTTGATCATCAAAAATTATTTGAAGTATTTTATGAAAATGATGAATTTAGAGAAAAAGTATTTTCAGAAATACAAAAAGATGCAGGAGTTGATTTCCAAGAACTATCTGAAAAAAAGACTAAATTATTTTCTGAACTTGATTCACTATTGGTAGAAACATATCAAACATCCCCGGTATTAATTGATGATCCTAAGTTGGTCGGGGGCGAAGAAGGATGTTTGTTATCCTTAGATTTAGAATTCATAAAAAATGAAAATCGTGAAGGAGTGTTTGATCCTAGAAAAATGTCTGATTCTACTAAAGAAAATATTTTAAATCGATTATCTGAACTTGAAGCAGTAATTCAATCTTAATTATAAAACCCAGGAAACCGGAAAATGAGATATTATCTCAAAGGGGAGATCCGATCCCTGTGTATAATTTTAATGAAAATTTACTTTGTTTCCCAACCCCAAATAACCATCAACACTCTTTGATGCTTTGAAATCATTTCTGATTCTATTGCATTGCAATCATTTTATTGTACAGACAAACTTTCATTTTCAATTCATGAATCATGTTTTCTCTCTTGTGCGATGTCACATGCTCTCCAAATATTCTTTTGAATACAGAGAATACTCCCTCTACAATCCATCTATCCCCATAGCTTACGCTGAGCTTCCATAGATCCAAGTTATACAATTGTGCCAAAACGGACTTTCTCCGAGGATAACAATCAGTTACAACTGATGAGTTTTTTCTTGTTTTAATTGCAGGTAGAATATCATTATCATAATACAGATATGAAAAATTATCCTTTGTATCATATGCACCATCAGCCAAAGTTTTAGTGACATTGCCAAACTGTTTTGATTGCTCAACTAGCGATATGAAATGTTTTGAATCATGTGACTTGTCATCTGTAATATCAATCCCTGTGATCTGTTTAGATTTCACATCTACTGCCACATGAATTTTAAGAAATCCTCTTCTCTTCTGCCATTTCTGTCTCATCCACTCACCTCTGTTTGCAACCTTGATTCCAGTTGAGTCTATTGCAATGACAATGTCTTTTCCTAGTTTTGGATTCATCTTGATGTCAAGTTTGTTGACACGTTTCCAAATGGCAGAATATGTGGGAGTCTTTGTTTTGGATTGGAGGTGTGATTTTATCAGACCTTCTGTTTGTCTGAATGGAAGATGCAAATAGAGATGACAGTATCCTAGTGCCTCCATGAAGGATTCAGGATAGACAAATCGATGACCTTCCTTTTTGTGATTCATCTCTTTTAGTTCCATACTCCATGATTCCATTGCGTCAAAGGACAACATGATTTCTCCACGTCTAACTAGTGTTTTGTTGTAATTTTTCCAGTTTCTGTTCATGGAATAATACAGAATATTCTGATCTAAAGCTTGGGTGATGAAATTAATTGGATCAACTAGTCATGTTGGGAAACACAGCATGAAAATTCCCAAGTATTTAGGCATTCCTGAAATTTTACACATAAAATTTGACTAATGATGTAACTTTTCTGTAGAAGAAGTAAAATACACCAAATCATTAGCATCATTTCCAATGAACCCTACATATGATGACATACTAGCTGCAAATGCATTACGAGGAAATGAAATTAAAAAAACACCTCTGATACATACTCCCACATTTAGTGAGATAACTGGCTCCGATGTATATCTAAAAGCAGAGTTTAGACAAAAGACAGGTTCATTCAAAATTCGTGGAGCTTATTTTAAAATAAAATCATTAACCGATGAAGAAAAAAAACAGGGAGTTGTTGCAGCATCAGCTGGTAACCATGCGCAAGGTGTTGCATTTGCATCATCCTTAGAAAAAATTCCTTGTACTATTGTAATGCCCAAAAATGCATCTCCTGCAAAAGTAGCTGCTACTAGAGGTTATGGGGCCAATGTAATTTTAAAGGGCATAAATTATGATGAATCCTCATCAAAAGCTAAAGAAATAGCAAAAGAAACAGGTGCAACAATGATACATGCATTTGATGATCCCCAAATAATTGCAGCTCAAGGTGTAATTGGACTAGAAATACTAGAAGATTTGCCAGATGTAGATGAAATCTATTTGCCCATAGGTGGTGGGGGATTAGCTGCAGGTACATTAATTGCAATTAAAGAAAAAAATCCCAATATCAAAGTTATAGGAGTGCAATCAAAATCATTCCCATCAATGTATGATTCGGTAAAACAAGGTTCTGTTACTTCAAGTGGAGGAGATAGAACTATAGCTGATGGTATCTCTGTTAAAGTACCTGGGCAATTAACATTTACCGTAATCAAAGAACTCATTGATGAAATAGTTCTAGTTGATGATGTTGAAATTACTAAAGCAATGTTTCTATTAATGGAACGAATGAAATTTGTTGTAGAACCAGCTGGTGCTTCAAGTTTGGCATATTTAATTTCAAAAAAACCTGCAGTTGGGAAGAAAGTAGTTGCAGTTTTGGCTGGTGGTAATGTAGACATGTATCTTTTAGGCCAAATTGTAGACAAAGGTCTTGCAGCTATGGGAAGATTACTAAAATTATCTATTTTACTGCCTGATAGGCCAGGGGCTTTCAAAGAAATTGTTGATGAAATTACTCTAGCCAATGCAAATATTGTAGAGGTTGTACATGACAGATTAAGTTCTGAAATTAATGCAGGTTCTGCAGGAGTTACATTAAGTTTAGAAACACAGGGAATGGAACAAGCTCAATTATTGATTGATTCATTAAAAAAGAAAAATATTCAATTTACCTTGTTAACTTAGATCATTTGAATTTCTTTTTTGCAAATTTTGAAAGGCCTTGTTTTTTTAATTGATCTGATTCTTTCATAACAGAATTATGTTGATTTGATTTATGTTGTTTTAACTTCTTTTTTAAATCTGGAAATTCATTTGCAAGTATTTTCATAGCATAAATTCCTGCGTTGCCTGCCTTGTTTACTCCAACTGCAACTACAGGAGAACCAGAAGGCATTTCAGTTATTGATAATAATGAATCTAAACCTCCAAAAGCTGAAAATTTTTCAGTATCTGTTTTTTTGTGATGTTTGTCATTGTATACTAGGATTGGTACACCAATTACTGGTATTGTTGTATGGGATGCAATCATTCCAGGTAAGTGGGCAGCTCCTCCAGCTCCTGCAATAATTATTTTGAAACCCATCTTTTCAGCATGTTTTGCATATTCTGCTAATCTTGCAGGAGTTCGATGTGCAGATACAATTTGATCTTCATGTTTAATTTTATACTCGTCTAAAATTTCTGCAGCACCTTGCATTATTCTAGTATCTGAACTAGATCCCATGATAATTCCAACAAGGGGTTTTTTAGAATATGCCATGATAATAGAAAAAACTAGAGAGTAATTAACAATTCTATTACAAAAATACAGATCTGTTTTGTATATCGACATTAGATTTTTTTAATCGAAAAATATCCTTGAAGTATGGGAAAAATTTTGGGGATTATTGGTGGAGGTCAATTAGGGATGATGATTGCAGAAGCTGCTAAAAAACTACCTGAGGACATATCTGAAATCATTGTATTAGACCCTACTGAGAATTGTCCTGCAGCACAGGTTGGAGCCACACAAATTATTGCTGATTTTAAAGACAAAGATGCAATAATTGAACTGTCTCAAAAATCAGATATCATTACATATGAAATAGAATCTGGAGATAGTGAAGTTTTAAAATCTGTTGAAAAAAATGCAGAAATTAATCCTTCCCCTGAAACGTTAAGAATAATCCAAGACAAATATTTGCAAAAAACATTTTTGAAAGAAAATAATATTCCAATTCCAGATTTTGTTAAAATTGAAGATATTGAGGATGTAAAAAACACATTACAAAAATTTGGATATCCTGCATTACTAAAAGCTAGAAGAGATGCATATGATGGAAGAGGAAATTATAAAATTGATTCTGAAAATGATATTCAAATAGCATATGATTATTTCAAAGGACAAAAATTATTGTTAGAAAAATTTGTTCCCTTTAAAATGGAGGTGTCTGTAATTGCTTCTCGAAACACAAAAGGACAAATCAAGACATATCCTTTAGTTGAAAATATTCATGAAGAGAATATTCTTCGTGAAACCATTGCTCCTGCCAGGGTTTCTAAGGATGTCACAAAAAAAGCAGAGGGGATAGCTGAGAAAACAATGACTGTTCTAAAGGGGGCAGGAATATTTGGAATTGAAATGTTTGTTACTCAAGATGACTCCATAGTAATTAATGAAATTGCACCTCGTGTTCATAACTCTGGTCACCATTCATTGCAATCAAGTGAAACATCACAATTTGAACAACATCTTAGAGCAATTTTAGGTTTGGAGTTAGGCAGTACCAAACTAGTTTACAATACAATAATGTACAATATACTTGGCTCAAAAGAATTTCAAGGTGAGTATAAGCCTCTAGAAATTTCCACTGACAATGTATATTTGAAAATGTATGGAAAGAAAATTTCAAAACCTCTAAGAAAATTAGGTCATTTCAACCTAGTAGGGAGCAATGGTGAAACAATTGATCAGTTGATTGAAAAACTAAATGCCCTCAAAGAGAAGGCGGCAATACAATCAATCTGATTAGGTTTATTAATTGTGAAGAAGAAAATTTTTCATGGCATTAACTGCATCATTGATCCTTGCTGGAATTGCAGTAGGGTTACTTTCACTTTATGCTGCCGATGTAGCAGTTGCAATGTCATCAGATAGTGATCATGGATTTTTACCCCTTGATCATATGCAAAGAGGTATGGGTCTTGGTGGACCGGCATTAGTATTACCAATAATTGCATTTTTCATTTCTAGAAAAGAACCTTCAAAAGGATTAGGGATTTTAATAATCATCTCAGGGATCTTAATCATTATTGGAGGAATTGTAGTTTTAGTAAACCCTGCTCCTGCAGCAGAATCTTCAGATAGAGATCCAATAGCATCTATGGCAATGATGTTTGTTCCAGCCGCAATTCAATTGGCTTTAGGCGGCATCAAAATAGCAAAATCCTAAATGAAAATACCATGCCAACTTGTGCAAAATGTGAAAATGATGTGAATAAGGTATATGATTGTGATCACACAGATTTTGAAGAATATTGTGTAGAATGCTATACAGAATTACATTACTATCTGACGGAGAATGAATAATTATGTTAACTGACAAAGACATTGCAATTTATGCTCTAGGTAAAACAGAAGGAGTCCATTCCATAGCTGAAACTCTTGGAAAAGGACTAGATGATGAAAAATATATCGAGTCTTGGAATAAAACTATGAAACTATTGGGAATTGAAATGCCTTTAAAAGATCTTGAAAAAATATACAATGAATTTGCAAAAAAGATGGAAGATTTAGTAGAATCTGAAAACATAAAACCTAAAAAATCTGACAACAAATAATGAAAGCAATAATTTTAGCTGGAGGAAGAGGTAAAAGATTAAGACCGATTACAGATTATGTTCCAAAACCCCTAGTACCAATCAAAAATATACCAATAATTGAATGGCAGTTAAGATATCTTAAAAAATTTGGAATTGATGAAGTTATAATTTGTACAGGGTATAAACAAGATATGATAGAAGATTATTTAGATATAAAAAAAATTGGAATAAAAATTAATTATTCTATTGAAAAATCTCCACTAGGTACGGGCGGAGCAATTAAGAAAGCTGCAAAAATGATCAAAGACAAGACATTTTTTGTAATTAACGGGGACACAATTACAAATATTGATTTAAAAAAACTATCAAAAACTGAAAATGCAATAGCTGCAGTAGAATTGAGGACAAAATTTGGGATTTTGGAAGTAGATGAGGACAAAATTACAAAATTTAAAGAAAAAAAAGAAATTTCAGATTTATGGATGAATGCCGGAATTTATCACCTACAATCAAAAATTATCAAAGATTTACCAACAAAAGGAGATATTGAAAAAACAGTTTTTTCAGATTATGCTAAAAAA
>CBDBGZ010000001.1:0-14366 GCA_965205425.1 Candidatus Nitrosopumilus sp. | reverse complement strand
ACAGAGTTTCGGCTCAGTAAAGTATCCCTAGGGAGAGACATGTTTTCTTCCTAGGACATTACATTCTATCAGGGGCTGTAATACCCAAAAGATCTAATGCTTTTTCTAAAACAATTTTAAAAGAATTCACCAGACATAAACGAGAATTTTCAAGAGACGGATCTTCTAAATCAAGAACCTTTGATTTTTCATAAAAAGAATTGAAAGATACTGCTAAATCATGACAATATCGTGCAATTACTTTTGGAGATAAATTTTTTGCAGCATCTCGAACTTGTAAATTAAAGAGTCCAATATTTTTAATTAAATCTAATTCGGATTTTTCTGTCAACAATGAAAAATTAACATCAATAGTTGGAGTTCGTCCAGATTTTTCCAATATTCTGGATGCCCTTGCGTGAGTGTATTGAATATATGGAGCAGTGTCACCTTCCAAACTAAGAGATTTTGTTAGATCAAATGTAATAATTTTATCTAGATCTTGTTTTATCATTTCATATCTCATAGTTCCAACTGAAACAAAATGTGAAATTGTTTCAATTTCAGAATGAGCCATCTCAGGATGTCTTTTTTGTGTTTCTTCTTTTGTTTTTTCTTTTAGAATCTCATACACAGAATCAGCATTAACATACAATCCTTTACGTCCAGACATTTGGGCTTGTTTGCCATCAGTTTCCAAACCAAGGGTCTTTGCAGTTTCTGAACTCAGAGTTACGGATTCATACCCAAGGTGATTATATGCATCTGGAATAGATTTGAATTTACCCATTAACATGGTAATTATTTTTTGTAATCTAGCTTGTCTAGAATCAATTACAGTGACAACTTTTTCTCCAGTAAAATTTTTAGTGACAGGATTTGATTTATTCAAAGTAGTTTGCCATAATTCTCGGGATTTTGACTGTTCTTTTTTATATTTTTCATAATTGAATGGATCTTCTAGTAAACCTAATTTCCAAGCAGCGTAAGGGATATCCTTAGCAATGTATGTTGCAGTGCCATTACTACGAACTATTACCTTATCTTCGTCCTTGCCCTCACCACGAATTACCCAACAATCAGCATTTTTTCCTTCATTTTCAAATTCAATTAATTTCATTTCTTTGAGTTTTTCAAATATTTTACTCCAAAGTCCTGAACGAATTATTTGCGATTCAAAATTTAGGCAATCGTAAGTGACTCCTAAATTCCAACAAGTTTCAAGTTGCCCTGCAAGAACCCTTCTAGTAATTTTATCAGCAAACTTTGCAATTTCAGAATCTCCATCCTCAAGTTCTTTGAGAACATTTTTTCGAATATCTTCCAAAGTAGGATCAGATTCATATTTTTCAGTAGTTTTCACATAAACATCATCACCACAATAATGATCAAACTTCTTTCCATTAGGAGGCTCTTGTTCAAATTTAAAATGGTTGAATCCAACTATAATATCTGCAACTTGGAGCCCAGAGTCATCAATGTAATTTAATACATTAACTTTGTAGTTTGCTTTTTCTAAAATTCTAGATACGGTATCACCAATTATGATATTACGAATATGACCAATATGGAGAGCTTTGTTTGGATTAACACTGGTATGTTCGACTACAATTGATGAGTTTTTACCAATATCTACATCTCCACAAGTCTCAAGATATGATTCAGAGAGAATTAGTTGGCTTAATTTTTCCCAGTTTGCAAAGAAATTAAGATATCCAGAGGGATGGGCTTCAGATTTTAACACAAGTGTATTTGCACAATTAGAATATTTTTCAGATAACATTTCAGCAATATCTTTAGGGCTTTTTTTGAGTTGTTTTGCAAGTAAATACGAAATGTTTGAACTGACATCACCAAATCCAGGTTTTGCAGGCTCTACAGAGAAATTTATACCAGATATAGATAGATCAGATAAAATTTTGTTGAGATTGTTTTCAATTTCATCAAGTATTGATTTGAAAGTCATCTCTATAATTCAGATAACTTAGGTGCTAATTTATCTAATGCCTCAAGAACACCATCTCCAGCATTTGCAGATACCACCATTGTGGCCTCAGATTTTACACGATCAGATGCATTTCCCAAAGCAATGCTTGTTTTTGCCACTTTGAACAATGGAATATCAGTTGCACTATCCCCAATAGCTATCACATCATCTCGTGAAATAGATAATTTTTTCATAATATTAGTAAACCCGGTTCCTTTGTCAATTCCAGGAGAATTGATATGATACGCATATTGGCTATCAGATAATTCAACATCAATGTTTTTTTCTAAAAGTAATTTTCTTGCAAGTTCTAAATCAAAAGTTCTTTCTAAAACAACTTCAGTCATTCTAGGAAAAACATGTTTTTCTTTCACATTATCAATATTGTTTTTAATCACTTGGAATGCATTTTTGCATTCATCAAGATTTCCCAATAAGATATGATCATCAGAATCTGTAGTGATACACCCACCATTTTCACCTACAACAATTTTTGTGGTTCCACCAAAAACTGAAAGCAAAAATCCTTCAACAGAAGAACGTCCAGTGACAAAAATTACATCATGACCCATATTTGTTAAACGTCGTAAGGCCTCTAATGCATCAAGATGGATTCTTCCACCTCCATTTTCAGTAATTGTTCCATCAATATCTACTGCAAATGTTCTCTTTTTCACAAAAATTGTTTTTTGAACCAAATAATATTTGCTACTAAGTGAAGTAATACGGTTTTATTTGAAAAGAATACCAAAAGAGATGAGCAATATTGGGAATTCCTGAAAAAATTAAAGCCATTCAAGATGAAATGGCTAAAACTCAGATTAACAAAGCGACTGAGCACCATATTGGATTACTAAAGGCAAAAATTGCGAAACTGAAAAGAGAGCAAGAATCAGATATTGTTAAAAAATCAGGAATGAAGCAAGATGGTTTTGATGTTAGGAGAACTGGAGATGCCACTGTTGTTTTCATAGGATTGCCAAGTGTAGGAAAGTCAACACTGCTAAACAAAATGACCAGTGCAAAATCAACTGTAGGTGCTTTTCAATTTACAACATTAACTGTAGTTCCAGGAATGATGGAATATAGAGGAGCAAATATCCAAGTATTAGATCTTCCAGGGATCATCAAAGGAGCATCAACAGGTAAAGGATTAGGAAAGAGAATTTTATCAGTTGCAAGAACTGCAGATCTAGTATTATTGGTGTTAGATGTTTTCCAACCATATCACGAAGATGTGCTAACTAATGAATTGGGAAATATTGGAATTCGACTAAATCAATTACCTCCAAACATTACAATTGAAAAAGCATCAATGGGCGGAATTGCAATTGCACAACAAGTAAAATTAACAAAAATTACAGAAAAACATCTCAAAGATATTTTACATCTATACGGATTAGTTAGTGCCAGAGTAGTAGTCAGAGAAGACATTACATCTGAACAATTAGCTGATCACATTGCAGGAAATATCAGTTATTCAAAAGCTCTAACAATATTAAACAAAATAGATTTGGTAGATAAAAAATTTCTAACAGATTTAAAAACAAAAATCAAAGCAGACGTTATAGAAGTATCAGCAAATTCAGATGTAAATATAGAATTATTGAAAGAAAAAATTTATGAAAAATTAAAGTTCATCAGAATTTACATGAGACCAAAAGGTGGAGAGACAGATTTCAAAGAACCGTTTATTGCAAGAGAAGGAGACACAGTTGAGGACATTTGTAATAAAATGCATAGAAGGTTAAGAAGAGAATTTAGATACGGTTTGGTTTGGGGAAAGAGTGTAAAGTTTGGAGGACAAAGAGTCGGATTGACCCACGTTTTAATTGATGAAGATGTATTAACAATCATCAAAAGACGCGGCATTTAATCCAAAATAGATCAATAATCTAAAAAAATAACTCTTGTTTATACATCAAAAACAAATTTCAAGCAATTAATTTTAAAAAAATCATTTTAATTACGCGCAAATACATTACAATTGTTTTATTTTTTTAAAACAGATTATCATATAGGCTCCAAATTTTGTTTTGAGTTACAATAAATGAAAAATAACGATCAAAATAAAAAAAATAAAAATAAAATTACTTGACAAATTGTAATCAATTTGTGTAAATTTCTTTAGTTTAACCACTGAAAAACGATGAAAATGCCGAAATCAGTAATGGCAGCTAAACGAAAAGCAGCTCCAAAGAGAAAAGCAGCTCCAAAGAGAAAAGCAGCTCCAAAGAGAAAAGCAGCTCCAAAGAGAAAAGCAGCTCCAAAGAGAAAAGCAGCTCCAAAGAGAAAAGCAGCTCCAAAGAGAAAAGCAGCTCCAAAGAGAAAAGCAGCTCCAAAGAGAAAAGCAGCTCCAAAGAGAAAAGCAGCTCCAAAGAGAAAAGCAGCAACTAAACGCAAAGCAGCTCCAAAGAGAAAAGCAGCTCCAAAGAGAAAAGCAGCAAAAAGACGATAATCTCGTCAGTAAACTAACAATCGTCAGAAAGACGACGAATTGTTTTCATTTTTCTGATTCTAATAGTGTTAACTATGATTTTTACCAAACAAGAAAGAATTGATTAATATTATTAAAAAATCCACATGAGAAGCATGTCAGATAACACTGCCAATGAAAAAATGTCAGAGATGTTAAAAAAAGAAAAAGAAGAATTGATGAATGAAATTAATAATAGAATTAAGAAAAGAAAATCATATTCAAATCCTGAAACAGGAAATCAATTTTTAAAATAAATTACAATTTACTAGTAAAGATAACTCATCAATTTGATTTGTTCTTCAGTTGTGATCACATTTTTGTTAGTTAGTATTTCTAACAAATCTTTGAAAATTGCTTTTTGTTCTGAAGACATTCCACCAGCTTGACCTTTTTCTCCAGGAGGACCGGGCGGACCTTTTGGACCAGCTGGACCTACAGGGCCTTGTCCTCCTACAGGACCTTGTTCACCTATGGAACCAATAGGACCAGTTGGACCACGTTCACCTTGTGGACCTTGAATTCCTTGTGGGCCTTGTGGACCTTTTTCTCCGGATGGACCAGTTGTTCCACGTTCACCTTGTGAACCCTGTGGACCTTGTGGACCTTTTTCTCCAGGAGCACCTAATGGACCGGTTTGACCTTTTTCTCCTAATGGACCAATAGCACCTTTTTCTCCTTTTTCGCCTTGTGGACCTGGAACTCCAGTTAATCCTTTAGAACCAGCTGGACCTTGTGGACCTTGTGGACCTTTTTCTCCCAATGGGCCTTCAGGACCTTTGTTCCCTTTGTCACCAAGCGGACCAGGAGGACCAATAGGACCAGAGCCGCCAGCTGGACCTACAGGACCAGTTAATCCTTTAGAACCAAGCGGACCAGGAGGACCAATAGGACCTTTGTCACCTTGTGAACCAATTGGACCTTTTTCTCCAATTGGTCCAGGGCCACCTTGAATTCCTTTTTCACCTTGAACACCAGATAATCCGGTTGGACCTTTTTCTCCCGGAGGTCCTGTCGGACCAGTTAATCCTTTATCGCCAGATACACCTTGTGGACCACCGTCACCTTTTTCTCCAGGGACTCCTCGTAATCCAGATGCGCCTTTCTCACCAACAGGTCCAGTAGGACCTTTTTCTCCTTTGTCACCAAGCGGACCTTTTAATCCAGATAGACCTTTGTCACCAAGCGGACCAGTTGGACCTTTTTCTCCTTTGTCACCAGGAGGACCAGTAATTCCTTTGTCACCTTTATCTCCTTTATCTCCAGTAATTCCTTTATCTCCAGTTAATCCTCTATCTCCAGAAATTCCTTTGTCACCTTGTGGACCTTTGTCGCCAGTTGCACCTTTGTCACCAGTTGGACCTTTAGGACCTTCAGGACCTTTAGTTCCCATTGGTCCTTGTTGACCAGGAGGACCAGAAGGACCTTTGTCGCCAGGAGAACCGGCAGGACCAGAAGGACCTTTGTCGCCAGGAGAACCGGCAGGACCAGAAGGACCAACAACATTTGATTTTGAAGAACGTTTAGGTTTTAGATTATCAGAAATTGTTTCAGTTTTTGTTTGAGATGTAGATGTTGATTTTGCTAAAGGAACATCAAATACAGTATGTAATGAAGAAAATAAATCAGTAACAACTACCCAAATTTTATCAAGATTAGATATTGATGACGGAAGAGGATTTGAAGGAGAACCAATAGTTTCAGAAAATATACCATCCTTTACTCTAAGATGAAAATTACCTCTCCACAAGGATGAAAATTGTTTTGTTCTAATGGCATCATCAGTTGGCTTACTATCGGTAATTGCAATTTGAGCTTCATATACACCTGATTGTTTGAAAGGTGCCTGTCCTTGAATCTCTATTCGTGGCTGAGATGACACAATCGTTTGTGTATATTTCAAGTATTTCTGTATTTAGATCGCTTGTACCTATTTCAAGTGTGAATTGAACATCAATAGGCTCAATTAAGATTGGTATTTATCTAGATAAAATGGCAATTGAGCTGTGAAGAAACCATTTGGTAGAAAATCAAAGGATGTAGAAATATCAAAACAAGATGAGACAATTCCAAGAGAACGAAGTTTAGTAGATGTAGATTATAATCGTAAGAAATTATTCAAGAAAGGAGTCAATTTGATGGCAGATGAAAAACTTGAAGAAGCCATCGAAATTTTTGAACAAGCATTAAGAATTGAACCAGATAATGTTGAAACTTTAATGAAAATAGGATATGCAAGATTTCACTTAGATGAACATTCAGAAGCATTGAAAGTATATGATAAAATTTTAGACATTGATGTTACAAATCCCGAAGCTTGGAATCTCAAAGGATTAGTTCATTATGAACAAAAAAATTATGCTAAAGCACTAGATGCAGCACAAAAAGCAATTGAATCAGACCCAACATATGGTATGGCATGGTATAACCAAGCATGTTTCTTATCATTGCTAAATCAAGTTCCTGAAGCATTAGAAGCATTGAAACGTTCAATTGAAATCGATGTGAAGAATGCTAGAAAATCAATCAGAGATAAAGATTTCATGAATGTAAGAATTGAAGAAGGATTCAAAAGAATTCAAGAAGTGGTTGTTTTAGAATCAGTTAGACAAGGATACCACACTATAGGTGCAATAGTATGGACAACATTTCTAGATAAAATTGATGCTGAAACTGCTTTGAAGAAATTATTAGAAAAGGGGTTGATAGTACAAAATGAAAAAAGAGACGGTCTAAGTAAAATTCCAATTTATGATCTTGCGGACAATATTGCAGAAAAATTAGGTAAAGAGAAAAAAGGATTGTTTGGTATCACCAAGAAAACATTACCAAGACCAGTAAAGAATTTGAAAGAGCTTAGTCAAGCAATTCAATCAGTCAAAGAAGCAATTGAAGAAGAAGATGTCGATAAAACCATAGATACCTTTGATGTTTTCATAGACCCAAAGAAATCAGGAGAACAAATGATTGAAAATTTCTTTGATGAACATAGAGAAATTAGATTATGGAAAATTAGATTAAAAGATAGAGGAGTGGATTACTTAATTGATAATAAAGAGAAAATGATTGTACTGTTTGATAATATTGAAGGAACAGTAACAAAAAAACTTAGAAGTGAAATTTCTTAATTATTCAGCAGATAAATCCCAGTAACTAGCATCTTCTTGTTTTTCCGTAGGTTTTTCCAGATTTTTCCATTCTTTAAAGGAGCGAACGTATAGTTTTGCATTTGGCAATCCAGCAGATTTTAGTGCATAATATGCCAAACCAGAAAGCGTACCCACACTACCACAATAGGTGATAATCTCAGAATCTCCAGTAACTCCACGATTATCTAATAATCGTTTCATATCTTCTTTTGAGCGTAAAATTTTATCATTTGAGGCCAAAGTACGATAAGGTAAGCTAATGGCACCAGGAATATGTTGTTCAAGGAAATTTAATCTCTCCCTATTATCAATTAAAATTACATCATCGCGTGTTTTGGCAGTTTCTAAATAATCTGAAGTTGCCAAAATATCAGGTTGTAATTTCAGAGAGTGTTCCTTACTTTGAATTTCAGGAGCAATAGAGTCATTTTCTAATCCAAGAGATTTCCAATGACCATAAGTGGATTCTAACAAAGTAACATCTGAATGTCCCAAGTATTCCAATGTCCATGCAACTCGAGATGCTAAAGCACCAAATGTATCATCGTAAACTACAACAGGAGTTTCATCATCAATCCCCATAGAATTAATTAATTTTAAAACACGTTCCGGACTATCATCAGACAAAAGATTTGCAAGGGGTAAATTTACTGCAGTTGGAATATGATCTTGTTTGTAATCTGCTTCTCGTCTAACATCAATTACTCTAACACTTTTGTCTCGGATTTCTGAACGTAAAGAATCTACATCAGTTGTAATTTTAACAGAATCTGTCAAGCAGCACATTCACCCTTTCCAGTCTTTGTATGATAGCTAGAATCACTTCCATAATCCAAGTAAAAGTCAGGATCCTCTTCTATTGTTGGTGGAACAATTAATGGTTCTAGAATTTTTTTAATATCGGCAATTGATTTAATATCTGAATCCTCATTTCCATTTACAACTCTATGAATCCAAGATTTTAAAGTGTCATCAGATTTTTTATTGTTTTTGAAGATTTCAAGGATTTTTAGAATAACTGGAATTACTCGTTTTGCAGGAACCCTAAGAAGAGTTTGTCCCAACATAGTATCACCATCAGAACGACCACCAACCGACATTTGGTAATTTGCATACATGTCTTTTCCAACACGTCCACCGCCACCAAAGAATCCCAAAGTTGCAATACCATGTTGTCCACATGAATTTGGACATCCACTAATCTTAATTGAAGAATCACTAAGGTCTTCATCTTCATCTAACTTTAGTTCCAAGAATTTTCTTTGGATTTCTTTTGCCAATCTATGTGAATTAGTTAGTGCAAGATTACAAGAAGTAGTTCCAGAACATCCAATAGGAGCAGTCATGGTCAAAGCACCTGATTTTGCTAGTCCAGTCTCAAGAAGTTTAGAATATAATCGAGGTAAATCGTCTTCATGTACGTATCGTAAAGCAATGTTTTGCGAAAAACCAGATCTTCCCTTACCTTCAGACGAAAAGTTACGAATAATATCAGCCAATCCGTACAATTGACTTGCGGTAATATCTCCGGCTTCAAGTGTAAGGAATACTGAATGGTATCCTTCTTGTGTTTGCTTTACAGTGTTGGTCTTGAGCCACCTAGCATATCCATCAGGAGTCGTTTCCCCACCATTCTCATCACTGATTCGAATTGGTCTTTTGATAACATCTGGAGTATGATCAACTTCTAATTGAGTGATAACTGATTGAGTAGCTCGAACTACAGCTCTTTCTTTGAGTACAAGGTTTTGGAAGTTGTCCCAACCCATATCATTTACCAAGTATCTCATTCTGTTTCGAGCAAGATTTTTTCTATCACCCATTCTATCAAAGATTCTCATAACAGCAATTGAGGTATAAAGTAAATCTTCTTCAGGAGTAAATTCTTCTAACTGATGTCCAACAAAAGATTTGTTTCCTAAACCACCACCGAGGAAAATTTTGAATCCTTTCTGAGTGATTCCATCTAGTTCTCTAATCTGAGGAATCAATCCTACATCAACCATTCTTACCATGCCATGTTTCTCACAACATGTAAAATTGAATTTAAATTTGCGAGGAAGGTTTTGAGCCATAGGATTTCTTAAAAAGAATCTTGCAGTTGCAAGTGCGTATGGAGTCGCATCAAATTCTTCATCAGGACAAACACCTGACAATGGACTACACATTACATTTCTTACAGAGTTTCCACATGCTTCTCTAGATGTTAATCCGACTTCAGCTAAACCTCGAAATATTTCAGATACATCTTCAAGAATTACCCAGTGGAGTTGAATATTCTCCCTAGTGGAAAAGTGTGCACTACCTATAGAATATTGTTCACTTAATTGAGATATTTTTTCAATTTGATCAGGATAAATTTCACCAGCTGGGAGTTTAACTCTAACCATAGCATAGTCACTAGTCATTCTAGTTCCATATGCTCCATGTTGTAATCTATATCGTCTAAAACTATCTTCGTCATATTTTCCTTGACGGAATAACTTTACAGTATTTGCAAAATCATCAGCCTCTTCAATTCGGGACCAATTTATTTTGGATTTTACAGAATTAGGTGGAGATTGTTTAAGATCTGACATGGTTAATACAAAGAAATTCCTTTTAGTTTGGATATAAATTTTTGAAATTTGGAGGTTTTAGGAGAGATATTTCCTCAAAGTACAAAATTTTCCTATTTCTATGAAGAGAAAAATGTTTGAAAAAATTAGGGGATACTAATTTTTTAGAAATTAGATGTGGGAAAGTATTAATTGTTAACAAAATTCATCATTTTCATGCAAGAAGCAACTGTTGCAGAACAAACAGAAAAAATATTTACAGATGTACGAGAAGTTGAAATTACACGTGCAATTGCAAATGAATTTCACGATGTATTAATTGATAGAGCAGAATCAGATGTCATCATTATTGGTGCAGGTCCTGCAGGATTAACAGCAAGTAGGGAATTATCCAACATGGGTTACAAAGTTTTGGTAATTGAACAAAACAACTACCTTGGAGGAGGTTATTGGTTAGGAGGATACATGATGAATCCAGTTACAGTAAGAGAACCAGCCCAAAAAATTTGGGATGAATTAGGAGTCCCATACAAAAAAGTACAAGAGGGATTATACATGACACCAGGGCCACATGCAGTTTCAAAATTAATTGCAGGAGCATGTGATGCAGGAGTGAAATTTCTTCAATTAACAAAGTTTGATGATTTAGTACTAAAGGGCGGAAGAGTTGCAGGAATTGTTGTTAATTGGATGCCAGTTTCAGCACTACCACGTAACATTACATGTGTAGATCCAGTTGCTTTTGAAGCTAAAGTTATCATTGATGCATCAGGTCACGATTCTGTTGCAGTAAAAAGACTAGTTGATAGAGGTTTAGCAGAATGGAAAGGCATGGAGCCAATGTATGTCAATGATGGAGAAGAACACGTTGTACACAAGACAGGTGAAATTTATCCAGGATTAATTGCTGCAGGAATGTCAGTCACAGAAACTCATGGACTGGCAAGAATGGGACCAACATTTGGTTCTATGCTATACTCTGGAAAGAGAGCAGCACAAATTGCAGCAGATAAAATCAAAGAGTTAGAAAGATAAGCAATCAAGATAGTCTTTCTCTAGTGAAGATTTCTAAAATTATTCTATACAATGAACCTGCAGTTCCTGAAATTCAGATAGAAAAAATAAAACAATTCATCACAAACACGTTTCAAATCAAAGTTGAGATACAAGATAGCTTTTTTGAAGGTTTGGAAAACAAAATATTTGAAAGAATAGCATCAACACGAATTTTTGATTTAAAAAAACAATTTAAAAAACATATTCCAACACAAGAAGAAATCCTAATTGAAAAAGAAAATCAAGATACATCTGAGCAAGATATAATGATTTTGTATGATGGATTTGAACTACAAAACATCATTACAGAGAATATTCCAATTGTAGATAACACACTACATATAATTTTTACAAACAAGCTTACTGCAACATTTGACAATGGGGATTTCAGATATCATGCTAGAGCACTAATTAGTTCCAATCCTACAATAATTTCAACAACTGGAATTATAGAAGCTCCAGCAAAACCTAAACAATACTATTTAGATTTAATGACAAATTTTTCAGAAGAAAAGATAGAAGATATTAAAGAGAAATTCAAGGGTGAATTTTTAGAATATCATGATTCAAGACTAAGTGAAATTACAGAAGGATATGTGATGCAAGCTATCATGTATTACACTACAGGAGATGCATTTTGTGAAAATAAAGAATGTAGATTATTCAATGCTCATTGGCAAAAAGATCTTTTCTATACACAATTAGAAAATAAAAAAATATGTCAAAAACATTCTGAGATCTTAGATAAAATAAGAAATTAAAAGGGATATTCACTTAAATTATTGAAATTAAGACCATTAACATCATGATGGCAGGAGGAGATGAAGGTTCAGCAGTTCTTGAAACAAGAGATGACGAAATCAAAATAGCAGATAAAACTAAAACAAAATATGATGTTATTATTATTGGTGCAGGTCCGTCAGGATACACTGCAGGAATTTATTGTTCTAGAGCAGGTTATGACACTTTAATTTTATCAGGCTTACTTCCAGGAGGACAACTAGTCAACACTACAGAAGTTGAAAATTATCCAGGATTTGAAAATGGAATAATGGGTCCAGATTTGATGATTGATATGAGAAAACAATCACAACGAATGGGAACCACAATTATTGACGATGTAGCAGTAGATGTAGATTTTAGGCGTAAACCATTCAAAGTTCTAACAGCATCAGAAGAATTTGAAGGTAGGGCAGTAATTATTGCAACCGGTGCTAATCCAAGAAAATTAGATGTAGAGGGTGAAGAGACTTTCAGTGGAAAAGGCGTATCATATTGTGCAACATGTGATGGTCCGTTCTTTAGGAATCAAGAAATAGTTGTAGTTGGAGGAGGAGATTCAGCAATAGAAGAAGCAACATTTCTTACTAAATTTGCAACAAATGTACATTTGATTCATAGACGAGAAGAATTACGTGCAAGTAAAATTATGCAAGAAAGAGCATTTAACAATGAGAAAATAAAATTCCATTTTGATTCAGCAGTAACAAAAATTACAGGAGATCAAAAAATACAACAAGCCGTTTTAAAAAATCTAAAAACAAATGAAGAAACAACACTCGATGCAGGAGGATTGTTTGTCGCAATTGGTCATGAACCAAATACACAACTGTTCAAAGGTCAAATTGATTTAGATGATGAAGGATATATCGTATTAAAAAATAAAACTCATACCAACATTGAAGGGATTTTTGCTGCAGGAGATGTACATGATAGAAGTTATCGACAAGCAATTACTGCTGCAGCATTTGGATGTATGGCAGCAATTGATGTAGATAAATATCTCACTGAAAGTGCAGATAAACAGTAATGAAAAATGCTCAATGTAAAAAATGCCTGAATAAATTTCATCAAAAAGACATCTACACCATTCAGCAATTACAATACAGGAAAGTGCCTTCATACAAATGGTCTGTAAAATATTTTGAAAAATTAGGAATTACAGAGTGGGATTCATTTTGTGAGGCATGTATGCTAGATTATTCAAAAAAATCTGAAGAAAAATGGAATGAGTCAAAAATATAAACTCTTTATTGTGAGATAGGAAATCAAAGAGTGTTGAGCCAAGATCCAGAAAATCTAAAAAAATTAGCTAAAGAACACAGTGACAAACTAGCTAGATTAGGAATGGATTTGGGAGAGATTCAATTCAGTTATAGAATTGAAGAAAAAGTAACCAAAGAATATTGGAATCAAAGAATGGATGATTTTAAAAAATATAACGAAAAAGGTTTAGAATATTACAATCAAGTTCACGCAATGATGGACTTGGCAAATAAAGAAGAAGCGCAAAGATTCCTTTTACGTGTTAGTAAATTCAGACAATTAAGTACAACGCTATCAGAGACCATGGAGAAAATAAAAGAGAATCCAACAATAATTGATTCAAAAGATAAACAACAAAGTTTATGGAGTAAAGAAATTAAAAATCAAATTACAGAACAAAGTAACCAATGTTTACGACATGAAATGGACATGAATGCATCATTTAGAGAATTTTATGAAAAACATTTGAAAAGTATTCTTGAGTAACTAGTATGCTAATTCAGACATGTGTTTTGCATCTTTGAGGCAATTATCAAATTCTTCTTCAGTCATTACATGTTGAGTTGCATAAACACTTTTGAATTTACGTCCATCATCAGCAAAAATTCCCACAACACATGCATCCTCTTCAATAGAATACTTTTTCATGCATGCATATACTGCAGCAGAGGAAGGACTAATCAAGAGTTTATCTTTAGCAAAGACATCCTTTACAACTGAAAATGCCTCATCATTATCAGCAGATACCCAATCATCTACAACATTTTCTCTTTTTAAGAATAAATCAGGTTTTGCAGATTCTTCAAAATTTCTCCATCCTTGAATCAAATGATTTTGTTGTGGTTGACATCCAATTATTTTAACACCAGGGTTTTTTTCTTTTAGATAGGCACCTATTCCTGTAATGGTACCTCCAGTACCAACACCAGTAAAGAAATGAGTTACTTTACCTTCAGTTTGTTTCCAAATTTCAGGCCCAGTTCCAACATAGTGTCCTTTGAAATTTGCTTCATTAGCATACTGGTTTGGAGAATAATAGGTGTCAGGTCTAGATGATGCAATTGATGTAGCAAGTGCAATACTTTGATCAGTTCCAGCACCTACTTTGGGACACA